>JBEKXN010000004.1:0-169840 GCA_049511835.1 Verrucomicrobiota bacterium
CTCGGCAGAGCGCCGCCGTCTCAAGCTTCGAAGAATGGCGGCGCTCTGCCGAGACGCCGCTACGCCAAAGTTCGGGCTTCAGGCTTTTTTCGTCATTCAGGTTTTGGAATTAGTCATTCATTGTCCTTCTCCTTGATTTGTTGGCTTGATTTTCGAGGACGACCCATCAAGGCGATTTCCCGCTTGCCAATTATCACTTTGCAGTGCAAAGTAAACGGCATGGAAACGAACTGGGCCGCTGAACATCTGCAAACCATCCGCACCCTGATGGAACGTTCCGCCATTTACCGGCGGGCACTTGCGCCGATCATGCTTTTCGTCGGTACGGTGGGCATATTAATGGCGGCGATTGGACTTTTGTGTCATTTGAATTCGACGCGTGCATTTGGTGTGCTTTGGCTGGGAACAGCGTTCGCGGCGGTTATTGGAGCATTTCTCATCGCTCGAAAGCAGGCGCTTAAAGACAAAGAAGCTTTTTGGTCACCACCAACTCGTCGGGTGACACAAGCTTTGCTCCCGCCGTTGTTGGCTGGACTGTGCCTTGGCGCATTCCCTGTTTTTGCGAACAGAGAAGCCAAGGCAGCTTTTTTTTCGGCTATCATTTGGATTTTATTTTATGGCTGCGCTCTTCATGCCGCCGGATTTTTTATGCCTCGCGGGATGAAATTATTCGGGTGGCTTTTTATGGTTAGTGGTTGTGGCCTTTTTTATGCCCTTATGGAGGATTGGGTGGATTTTCAATTTGTCGCACACTGGCTGATGGGCTTTTTCTTCGGCGTGCTGCACCTGGCTTATGGCGCATACCTGTATCTGACCGAAAAAGGAAAGAATGCGGCGTGAACCCGGAACCCTTCCTCCAGCTCGACCGTGTAATCCACGAGAAAGGCCGGCTGGCCATCATGTCCATGCTCGCCGCCTCGCCGGAATTGTCGTTCACCGAGCTGCGCGATGCGCTGACCATGACCGACGGCAATCTTACCACCCACATCCGCGCGTTGCAGCAGGAAGGCTACGTGGCCGTGGCCAAGTCGTATCAAAACAACCGTCCGCTCACCACCTGCTCGCTCACCCCCGCCGGCCGCAAAGCGTTCGCTGAATACATCAATCTGCTGGAGCAAATCATCCGGCAAACCCGGTCAAAGTAAAAATGTTTGAACGAACGGGAACCAATGCGGTCTTTTACTTTGTGATACAAAGTGAATAACCAATGACCTTTGAAAGGTGGGGCGCGCTCCGAGCGCGCCGCGAAACGGGCGAATAAAACGGCCTGCGGCACGATGAGGACATCGCGCCCCACCTTGGAAATAAACATGAAAATCATCCGGGCCGAACATCTGGGCATGTGTTTCGGGGTGAAGGACGCCATCGCGCTGGCACTGGGGGCCGTGAAACAGGAGCCGCTGACCATTCTGGGCGATCTCGTCCATAACGAAACCGTGCTGGCGGAATTGCGCGCGCAGGGCATCCGTCTGGCACAACACCCTGCCAGTGTAGGCTCGCGGACGGCGATGGTCACGGCCCACGGCGCGTCGGAACGTGCGGTGCGCGAAGCGCGCGAACGCGGTCTGAATGTGGTCGAGGCCACCTGCCCGCTCGTGCACGTTGCCCATCGCAGTCTGGCAGGGCTGGTACGCGAAGGTTTTTATCCGGTCATCATTGGCAAGCGCGATCATGTTGAAGTGCGCGGCTTGACCGGCGACCTCGATGAATTCGATGTGGTGCTGGACGAGGATGATGTGGCTGGACTGTGTGAACGGCCGCGCTTCGGTGTCGTTGCCCAAACAACGCAGCCAGTTGACAAAGTCAGGTTTCTTGTGCAACTGATGCGGGAACGCTTTCCGCGGTCCGAGGTATGTTTCATTGATACCGTCTGCCAGCCGACGAAACAGCGGCAGAACGCCGCGCAGGAACTCGCCCAAAAATGTGACGCGGTCATCGTTATTGGCGGTGCGCACAGCAACAACACGCAGGGGCTCGTCAAAACCTGTTCCCGTTTTTGCGCGCACGTTCATCACGTGCAAACGGCTGCGGATTTGATCCCGGAATGGTTTTGGGACAGCTGTACCATCGGAATTACGGCGGGTACATCCACCCCGGACAACGTAATTGCAGAAGTGGAGCAATGGCTGACGGTTCTATCCAAACAGTCCCGGCCCGCAGCAGCTCTCCACACCACCTTCGCCTGACCAACCGCCGGCCAAAGGAGAAAAACATGAACGAACTCAACATCTCTCGAATACCCTTTCTGTCAGCGTTCCTAAAACGATGCGCCACCAGCTTCAAGCTGGCAGGCGTGGCTTTGCTGATTCTGCTGCTGCTCATTCCCCTCGGCATGATTGACTCCGTGTTGTCGGAGCGACTGGGCAGACGGAATGAGGCGGTGGCGGGGATCACCTCAAGCTGGGGGAGCGAACAGACCATCATCGGTCCGGTCCTGATTGTGCCGTATCGGTATTCGTTCAAATCGTGGAAAGAGCAGCCGGGGGCCGGCGGCAAGATCGAGAAGATCGAGGCGGTGGAAACGGCCGTGGCCAACGCGTATTTCCTGCCCGCCGCACTGGCGACAGAAGGCGCCATTCAGCCCAGCCGGCTGCGTCGCGGGATTTATGAAGCCGTGGTGTACACGGGAAAACTTGAATTGTCCGGGCAGTTTACCCGGCCCGATTTCGCCGGCTTGAAGATCGAAGAGCAGAACGTCTTGTGGGACGACGCAATCGTCACCTTCGCCCTCCCCGACCTGCGCGGGGTGAAGGAAAACCTGCAAATGCAGTGGGGAACGAATCGGTGTGCCCTTTTACCGGGAAGCAAGCTGCGGGGCTTTACCGCAGGAATGTTCGGCCGGGTAGGCGGCTGGCGGGAAAGTGAGACAATGCCGTTCCGGCTGGAATTAACCCTCAACGGGAGCGGTGCGATTCGCTTCGCACCCGTCGGAGCTCAGAATACCGTGAAACTGTCATCTCCCTGGCCCGACCCGAGTTTTCGGGGCGCGTTTCTGCCGTCGGAGCGCAAAGTGACACGCGACGGCTTCGAGGCCGCGTGGCAGGTTTCCTATTATGGGCGCGATTATGCCCAGCAGTGGACCGACCAGGATTCCCCGTCTGGGTTGAATGCAACTTCGGTGGCAAGCTCGCTGTTTGGGGTGGACTTCCTTGCTGGCATTGATGCGTACCGCAGCGTTGAACGGGCGATCAAGTACGGCGTGCTGTTTCTCGTGCTGTTGTTTACGGCATTCTTCCTGTTTGAGATACTGTCCTCGCTGAGGATTCATCCGTTTCAATACGCGCTGGTCGGCGCGGCGTTCTGCTTGTTCTATCTCGGGCTGCTGTCGCTTTCGGAGTTTATTCCCTTCGGCCCGGCTTACCTGGCGGCCTCGGCCGTAACCACGCTGTTAATCTGGTTTTACAGTGTGAAGGCGCTCCGGAGCGGCAGACGGTCGTCCATCATCGCAGGGCTGCTGGCCGCCATCTATGGATTCCTCTACGTCGCGCTCCAGCTGCAGGATTACTCGTTGCTATTGGGCGCCGCGGGTTTGTTTGCGGCCCTTGCCATCGTCATTTTCGTCACTCGCAACATCGACTGGTACCAACGGGACCAGGTCTGAATGGCGCAACCGCAATAACTTCTTATGAGCCATTCCATCCCGACCCTCTCCGCGCTGCTCAAGGGCATGCCTGATGTAAAATTGCCTTCTGTATGAAAACCCATCAGTCAAACTTCGCCCATTGGGCAATCGTGGCCGCATTCGCCATAGCCATGGCCCGGGTGGAGTCGGCGGTGGTCTTCTCCCTGCGCACGATGATGGACCGGATAGAACCGCATCAACCGGACCCTTTGCCGGTCATCAGCGGATTTGCTTCCGTGGAACTGCCGCGTGAACTGTCCGCTTGCACAAAGGCTCGCAGCCTTTATTTTCCTCGGTGTGAACAGACCGCTACCGGCACCGCAAAATCTAATTCCCAAAATGCTCCGGGATGCGATGTGGGCCTGGGAATATCACAATTATCAGCACTGTTTTGACATTTTGGAGCGCGCATCCCGTTTAAGCCCCAACGATCCCTGTCTTCTGCTCGAGTTGGGAAATGCCCACGGGCGCCGGTATGATTATGCGGCCGCGGAAAAGTATTTTGAAAAAGCCATTCGGGTTTCAGGCTGGAAAGCCGAGGCCTTTCTCGCGGCGGGATTGCATTGCCTCAATTCGCGTAATGACGAAATGGCCGAGCGTTATTTGAATCGGGCCATTGAGCGAGAAAAGGTACCGGGTGCGGCTTTAATAAAACTGGCGAGGATATATGAGCAGCAGCACTGTCCTGAAAAGGCAACGGAGCTCGTCGCCCGGATTCTGCATTCAGACCCTTCAAACGCTGCGGCCTTGTTTGTCCAGGCCAGACTTGAACGTCAGGCCGGCCGTTTGGAAAATGCCGAAACAAAGGTGCGACTTTTCTTATCCAAACCCGGTGTGGATGTTGATTCGCGGGCCCGCGGCTGGTATGAGCTGGGTGGGATTCTGGATGATCAAAAACGTTATGACGAGGCGATGGCAGCGTTGCTCGAAGCCAAAAAACTGTTGCGTCCGTTTGCTGTAAACGAAATCACGCGATTGCAGCACACTCAAGCCAAAACACTGGAAACGGAAAAAATGATTTCCGCGGACGTTTTGCATCGGTGGTTTGATTTCGGCGTGCAATTCCAGCCGCAGCGGCGCTTCACTCTTTTGTGCGGCCATCCGCGCTCGGGCACAACGCTGCTGGAACAGGTTCTGGATTCGCACGATGATATAATTTCGCTGGAAGAATCGTTCATCTTCACCGAAGAAGCGAGCGGGCCGTTGCACCGGAATTTTTCCGATGAAACGCCGGAATTGTCCATTCTGGAATCCGCTTCAGAGGATCGCCTGCTTCAATCGCGCGAAAATTATTTTAAATTCGCCGAGAAATTATTGGGCGAAGCCGTCGGCGGCCGGTTGTTGATTGACAAAAATCCGGCGCTGAATTCAGCCATTCCCGCGGTGGTTCGTATTTTCCCCGAGGCAAGATTTCTGGTGGCCATTCGCGACCCGCGCGATGTGTGCTTGAGTTGCTTCATGCAACCCCTGGGCGTTAGCGCCGTCGGCGCCGCTTACTTGACCCTGGAAGGCACGGTGACGCAATATGCTTCGGTGATGGGATTTTGGCGCGCCATGCAGCCGCGCTTGAAAAATCCGGCCATCGAAATCCGTTATGAAGAATTCGTGCATGACCTGGAATCCATTTCGCGCCGCGTGTTGAATTTCTTGGGCGTGGACTGGGACGAACGCGTATTGCGCTTCAACGAACATGCGCGAAATAAAATTGTGCGGTCTCCCACTTCCATGGATGTGACCAGACCGATTTTCAAAACTGCCATTGGCCGCTGGCACAATTATCAAAAACACCTCGAGCCCTATTTGGAGAAACTCGAACTTTTTTCGAGAGCCTTTGGTTACGAATAATAAGTGAACGAATCTTTCTTGCTCAATTCCGTTGTGCGAAATGAAACAGATGACGATGGCACAGCGGCTTTTAAAAAGGGGTTGGCTCCATCCGTTGATTTAGACAACGGCGACTGGGGCGGGCGGGATCCGGCAAAATAAGACACGGATTTCACGGACTTTCACGGATTACATTTCACCGGAATTCATCCGTGTTAATCTGTGCAATCCGTGTCCAAAATTCTTTTTACTTCGCGTCTTCGTGTCTTTGTGTTGAAATTCATTCGTGAACATCACAAATCTGAATCCCGACACAGACATCGGCGCGAGCGCGTGGCTGGTGGAGGTGGACGACCACCGCATTTTGCTCGACGCCGGGATGCACCCGAAACGCGAAGGCCGCGCAGGGCTGCCGTTGTTCGGCAAGGCGGGGCATGAGGATTTGGACGCGATTGCGATTTCGCATTGCCATCACGACCACGTCGGCGCGCTGCCGGTGGCGTGCCGGCATTTCCCCAAGGCGCACGTGCTGATGAGCGAACTGAGCTATTTCATCGTCGAGCGCGTGCTGCACAATTCGGTGAACGTAATGACGCGCCAGCGCGACGAACTGGGCCTCCGGGAATATCCGCTCTACACGCACGATGAGGTGGATGACATCGCGCCAGTGTTTCAGGGTTTCAAATACAATCGTGAAGTCGAATGGGCGTCGTTCCACAAAACGCACGCCGGATTCGCCTCACCGATGCTGGAATTTTTCGATGCCGGTCACACGCTGGGTTCGGCGGGCATTTTGATCCGCGGCAAAAAGGAGACCCTGTTTTACACCGGTGACGTGTGTTTCCATGACCAGACGATTTTGCGCGCCGCGCGCTTTGAAGACGTGAAGGCCGATGTGCTCATCATGGAGACGACGCGCGGCAACCGCGCGCTGCCGCCGCATCTTTCCCGCGAAAGTGAAATCGAGAGGCTCACCGCAGCCACCCAGCATGCGCTCAAACGCAAGGGCTGCGTGCTGATTCCGTCGTTCGCGCTGGGGCGCACGCAGGAAATCCTGGCGTTGCTGGCGTTGCTCATGCGCGCGGGCAAATTGACGCCGCAGCCGGTTTATATCGGCGGGCTGGGGCGCGTGTTCACGGAAATTTACGACCTGGAAGCGCACCGGACGCACCGGCAGCACACGAACCTGCAATTGCACGAATCGCTGGAGCTTATCGTGCTGGAACAGGGCCAGGCGGAAAAAATGAAACTCGGCGGCGGGCGCATCTTCGTGATTACCGCCGGCATGATGAGCGAAAACACCGCCGCGCACGACCTCGCCGCGCGCATGATCGGCGATGAACGGCAGTCCATTTTCTTTGTTGGTTACGCCGACCCGGACACGCCGGGCGGACGGTTGAAGGCGGCGAAACAAGGCGAAACTTTTGCGTTCAGCCCCAGCGCCGGCCGCGTGACACGCAAATGCGAAGTGCTGGATTTCGATTTGACCGCGCACGCGAACCGCGCGGATTTGCTGGATTTCGTCGGGCAGGTTTCGCCGCGGGCGATTTTGCTCGGCCACGGCGGTGAAGATTCGCGCGCCTGGTTTGAGGAACAAATCCGCGCGCGCCACCCGAAAATCAAAATCATTCAGCCGCGGCCGGCCGGGATGGTTTCGGTGTGAAAAGCAAAACCGCCGGACGAAACAAATTCGGCCGGCGGTTTGTGTGTTCCGCGTCCCAAGTTTAATTAATGTCCGCCATTGACGATGTTGGCGAGGTTGAAGATCGGCAGGAACATGCAAACGACCATGCCGCCGATGACCACCCCCAGGAAGCAAATCAGCATGGGTTCCAGGAGTGACATGAGGCCGGAGAGCGTGGTTTCAATTTCCTCGTCGAGAAAGTTCGAGACGCGCTCGAGCATGTTGTCGATGTTGCCGGTTTGTTCGCCGGCGCTCAACATGCGGATGATCATGCTGGGGAAAATCGGGTTCTTGCTGAGCGCGGCGGAAATGCCTTCGCCCTGTTCAATGTCGAGGGCGGCGGTCTTGATGGCTTTTTCCATGACGACGTTGCCCACGGTTTGAGAGACAATTTGCAGCACTTCCAGGATGGGCACCCCGCTGCGAACGAGCGAGGCGAGCGTGCGCGTGAAGCGGACCAGGCAAACTTTATGCGCGATGGGGCCGAAAACCGGCAGCTTGATGCGGCGGGAATCCCAAAACACGCGTCCCGGTTTGGTCTTGATGAAATGCAACCAACCCCATATGACCGCGGCCGCGCCGACGATAAACAAGAGCAGAAATTTTTTGATGAGGTCGCTGAGATTAATCAGAAACTGGGTCGGTCCGGGCAATTGCGCACCGAAGCCGGAGTAAATTTCCTTGAAGGTGGGGACGACTTTCACCAGCAGGAAGATCGTAATGGAAATCGCCACGATGGTCACGGCTGACGGATACATCAACGCGGTCTTGACCTTTTTGCGAAGGCGTTCGGCATTTTCCAGATAAGTGGCCAGGCGCCCGAGAATCTCGGCCAGCAAACCGCCTTTTTCGCCCGCTGCCACCATGGAATAGTAAAGGCGGTTGAATGTCTTCGGATGCTTTTGCAACGATTCGGAAAAACTTTCGCCGCTTTCAACGCGCGTGCATACGTCCCGAATCACGTCGCGCATGACCTTGTTCGGTGTTTGGTCGGCCAGCGCTTGCAGGGACTGCACGATGGCAATGCCCGCCTCAATCATCGTCGCCAACTGGCGGGTGAAAATGACCAGGTCGGCCAGCGCCACCTTGCCGCCCTTCATTTTGCCTCGTTTGGAAATCTTTTCCTGGATGGACACCACCAAAAGGTTGCGGTTAAGCAACGCGGCAATGGCGGCCTGTTCCGTTACGGCTTCGACCGAGCTGTTGATTTCCCGGCCCGTGGCCGTCTCCCGGGCTGAATAAGCATATGATGGCATATCTTTGATTTCGTAGTAATACCACTCACCTCAATCGCAACCTTGCGATTGGGTTTCCGCCGTCTGACAAAGCACAATTTGTTCCAGTCTGGCTTGCTAAAATCCGATGCAGCAGAATCCATAACCTCCAAAGACCGGCATGGTTATGAATGCCCGAACTTCACACAATCACTGCACATAATTGAATTGGAAACATTGGCAAACAATGCAAGTCGTTGGCTTTAAATGGATTGCAATAATGTGATTGCCCTAAAAAAAATGTTGTAAAAAATTTGGAATTCTCCTATTTTCATTGCAATTGCACCATTTGGTGCCGGGGTAAACAGGTTTTTGCCCTGAAGTGCAGAGGCACTAATAAACAGAAAACAATTAAAACAAACAACATCGGAGGAACCAGATGAAGTTTAATAAATGGACAGTGGGTCTCGCGGCCATCGGGGTGGTCAGTCTTGCCTCGGCGGCGCGCGCAGACGAAGCAAAAATGAGCCAGGTGCAAACCGCGCTTTCGAACACCACCATTAGTGGTTATGTCAGCGCCTCGTTCAACTGGGCCATGAGCCCGGGTGAAAATGGTTATCAAAACTCACCAGCGGGCTATATCCCCTATCAAAGCGGCAAGCAGGATGGTTTCAATCTGGACGTGGTGAAGCTGTCCATTTCCAAGCCGCAGGATGAATCACCGTGGGCCTCGGGATATCAAGTTGACCTGTTGTTCGGTCCGGACGCCGTTGGCTTCAACCCGGTACAGAACAATCGCGATGATTACTATAGCGAAAGCTTTGCCATCAAGCAGGCGTATGTGGCGTTGCAGACGCCGGTGGGCAACGGGATTAACTGGAAGGTGGGCGTGTTTGACTCGCCCATCGGCTACGAATCCTTCGATGCCGGCAACGATCCGAACTACACCCGTTCCTGGGGCAATGCGATTGAGCCAACGGAGTTAACCGGGGTCCTGGCTTCTTACAAGTTTTCTGATGAATTCTCCCTCTCGGCTGGCATTGCCAACACCTTGATGGCGGGAATTAATACCAGGGCATACACCTATACTTATTATTACAATTATCACAGCCAGGATTGGCACAAGGCGTTCCTGGGTTCGGCAACGTTCACGGCACCGAGTTCATGGGGTTGGGCGGCCGGTTCATCGTTCTATGCCGGTATCGTTTATGGATTTAACGACCAGTATATTGGTGCCAGTGGCGGCCACCAAGGCGGCGATCAGATCAACTACTATGTTGGTGCAACGTTGAACACCCCGTGCAAGCAGTTGACGTTGGGCGCGGCCTTCGATTACGCACAAAACTATGGCGGCGGGTATCAGTATGATTATTATGACAGTGCCACCGATTATGAGTATGAAACCAGTTATGGGGATGTCTTGGCTGCCGGTGTGTATGCAACTTTAAAGGCCACGGACAAGTTGAGCTTCAATGCTCGCGGAGAGTATGTGTATGGGAAACTCCGTGATGTCGGATCATATAATTATACCTATGATGAGGGACCCTCTGGCAGCTTTGCCAATCATTACGGAGCAGACGGGTTTGAACTCACCGGCACGGTGGAGTATGACCTGTGGGCCAACGTGATCAGCCGGCTGGAATTGCGCTGGGATCATCTCAATAGTAATAACGTACCGCTTGGCCTCAACGATGAAGACGGCGTTGCCCACAAAAACGCAGTCGGGTTCTACGCGAACGTCATTTACAAGTTCTAATCTAATTTAGAACCTTTCGCCCCTTCCGGCAAAACCGGAAGGGGCTTTTTGTTTCATCAATCTGTGTTGCGGGCAATACCATTTACGGTTTGCTTTTGCACGGCAGCGGCGGTGACCGTCGCCATGGATTCGCCAGCGCTCTCGCAGAGCGCCGTTACAAAAATGCGAAATAGTGCAATTACATATCAAAACTTGGCTTCCTTCGCGCTTCTGCTAATAATTCGCCCTCCAAATGCAATTCATTCGTGACATTTACGCGGCGAAACGGGCGGCCGGCCGGCCGGTCATCTCCTTTGAGTTTTTTCCCCCGAAAACCGATGAAGGCGACCGCCATCTCTTGGAAAAGCAAATCCCCGCCCTGCTTGAGGCCAAGCCTGATTATTGCTCCGTCACCTACGGCGCCGGCGGCGGCACGCGCGACAAAACGCTGATGATTGTGGATCGCATTCAGCGGCAGCACGGGCTGATCGCACTGGCGCATCTCACGTGCGTCAATCACACTCGCGGGCAGGTACGCGAGCTTTTGGAAAAAATCCGCTCGCTGGGTTGTAAAAACATTCTCGCGCTGCGCGGAGATCCGCCCGACGGCGGCGAATTTCAGCCGACGCCCGGCGGCTTCGAATTCGCCGCGCAACTCGTCAAGTTCATCCGCGAATCGGGCGATTTTTCCATCGGCGTCGCCGGTTTTCCTGAAGGCCACCTGGCGTGCCGGGCCGGCAAACACGCTGATTGGCGGCATTTGAAGGAAAAAACGGACGCCGGCACGGATTTCATCCTCACGCAATTGTTTTTCGACAACGCCGACTATTTTGAATTTCGCGATTATGTTGCCGGCAAACTTGGTGTCGGTGTGCCGCTCGTGCCCGGCATCATTCCAATTTTGAGCGCGTCGCAAATCACGAAATTCACGCAGCTTTGTGGCGCGAAAATTCCGCCGCCACTCCGTTCAAAACTCGATCAACTGGCGGGCAATGACGAAGCCGCCGCGGAATTCGGCATCGAATACGCCACGAAACAGTGCGAGGAATTGCTGCGCGCCGGTGCACCGGGGCTGCATTTTTACACGCTGAACAAATCACGCTCGACCGTGGGGGTCTTGAAAAATCTCGGTCTGGCCTGACGATTCTTGATTTATGATATACGATTTACGCGGCAACCTGAACTTTTGAACGACCTGTAAATCGTCAATCGCATATCGCAAATGCTCAAAAGAAATTGTTCGCCATGATTCCGATGACGCTCAACGGTCCCTGGTCTTCCAAACCATCGGCCATTTTATCCAGTTTTTGCAGCGAGAGCTTGGCGTTTTTGTAGAATTCCTGATCGTTGACGAGTTTCCCAACCGTGCCTTGTCCCTGATTGACCTTCTGCAAAATCTGGTTGAGGTTTGTCATGGACGCGGTGGTCTCGTTGTAGAGCGTTTCGTCGGTCACCAGCTTGCCGATGGTGCCCTGACCATTGGTAATCCCGCCAACAACGCCGCGCACCTCGCCCACGGCGTCTTGCAAGTTGGTAACGGTCACCAGTGCAGAATCGTAAAGTGCATCACTGTAGATGAGTTTTCCCACCGTGCCCTGCCCGCTCGCAATCTGGCCGGAAATGTATTCAATGTTGGAAATGGCCCCGCCGATGTGGCCGCTGTTCTGTTTGACGAAATCAATCAGCGGACCCATCAGATTATTGATGGTGTCGGGCGTGAAGCTTTTGGTGAGGTTTTGAATGCCGGTCGTGGCGCCGTCGAGCTTGGTCATGATGGCATTGAGGTCGGGCTGCTCCTCGGTGACGAGCACCGTCCCGCCAACCGCGCGCGGCGCGGCGGGCGTGCCAAAATCAATGGCCACAAAATTCTGTCCCATCAGGCCGGCGAATTTAATGACTGCCTTGCTGTCCGTCTTTACGACCGCGTCGGAATGAAGCTTCATCGTGACCGTGACCTTGTTGCCGGCCAGCGCGATTTTTTCGACCCGGCCGATTTCCACCCCGGCCATTTTCACGCTGCTGCCGACCTTCAAGTCCTGCACGGTGTCAAACAAGGCGCTGACGCGGTAGCCCCCGTGGAAGGATTCTATGCTGCCGAGTGTTTCCATGATGAAGAAGGCGGCAAAAATGACGAGGACGACAAATACGCCCAATCGGGTTTCCAGTGAATTTTTCATAAATTTTGAGATTAAGGTTCGCGTTTAAAGTCGGCATGCAAAAAATCTTGGACGAGCGGATTGTTAAAGCGCTTCACTTCATCCGGTGTGCCGATGGTGAGAATGCGGCCTTCGTCGATGACGGCAATGCGGCCGGCCACGCCAAACGCAAGGTCGCGGTCATGCGTCACCACGAGCGACGTGACGTGAATGCGCTGCTGGAGCTGGAGAATTTCCTCGCCAATGACCACGGACGAAAGTGGATCGAGCTCGCTCGTCGGTTCGTCATAAAGAATCAGTTGCGGCTCGATGACCAGCGCGCGGGCAATGGCGACGCGCTTTTTCATGCCGCCGGAAAGCTCACTGGGCATTTTGTCCTCGGTGCCTTTGAGGCCGACCGCTTCAAGCATTTCGGCGACGATGCGCGCGATTTCCTCCGGCGGCTTGAGCCGGTGCTCGCTCAAGTAAAGCCCGACATTTTCGCCGACCGTCAGCGAGTTGAGCAACGCGCCGGACTGGAACACCATCGCGAGCCGGTATTTACTGGCGATTTCCGGCGACTGGATGGATTCGCCATTGATGAGGATTTCGCCGGCGTCCGGCGGCTCAAGCCCGATGAGGTGCTTGAGCAACACGCTTTTACCGCTGCCGCTCGGCCCCATGATGACAAAAATTTCACCGGGCTGGACCTCGAAATCAATGCCCCGGAGCACCTCCTGCCCGTTAAAACTTTTGCGCAAGCCGCGCACCTGGAGGCTGACGCCGGAATGGTTGTTGGTTGAACCGTTCATTATTTCAACAGAACCCGCGTGAGCATGTAATCAAAAATCACGATCAGGACGATGGAATTGACGACGGCTTTCGTGACCGAGCGGCCAATGCCACGCGGCCCGCCGATGGTCGTCAGGCCTTGATGGCATGAGACCACCCCGATGATCAGCGCAAAGCAAAAACTTTTGAACACGCCGTTGGCCACATCCTTCAATTCCACCACGTCGCGCAAGTTGGCCCAAAAAGCCTGGAACGGAATCGCAATGTGGCTGTTGGTGTCAGCGATGACCGCGCCCCCCAGCCAGCCAACCAAGATGCCAAAAACCACCAGCATCGGCAGTGCAACCGCAATGGCGATCAGTCGCGGCAGCACCAGGTAATGAACCGGGTTGATGTTCATCGTGCGCAGCGCGTCAATCTCCTGGTAAACGCGCATGGACCCGATTTCCGCCGCCATCGCCGAGCCGATGCGACCGGCAATGAGAATGGCCATCAAGACCGGTGCCAGTTCCTTGGCCATCGCGATGCCCACAATGCCGCCGACGGCACTGGTCAGGCCGCGCTCGACCAGCACCGGGCCGGTTTGCAACGCGATGACCGCGCCGATGAAAAACGACAGTATGCAAACCATCAACAAACTGGCGTTGCCGATTTCGTAGAATTGATCAAAAACCTTCTGCCGCTGCCGCCACGCCTGTGGCAGGGACAACAGCGTGCGCCAAAACAACAGGAAAATTTCGCCGACGTTTTCAAACATAATTTATTTCGCCGGATGCCCCGCCGAGGCGTGCCATTTGAGCAAGGGAACGTAAAACAGCTGTATTTTTTTCATTTCCGAATCCGATTGATACTGGAAAAACCCGAACAGGAGCGAGCCTTTTTTCGACCCGGGCGTCGTGTCCCGGCGATACAGATTCCAGAGCAACGACTGGCTGGCGGCGCCGGCTCCGGGATTGTTCTCCGAACGCCATAATGACCACAGCGGCGACCAGTTGCGCTCGACGCCCCGGTTGTTGGGCAGCGCCGATTCGACCAGCGCCAGAATTTGCAGCCGGCTGTTGCCGTTAAAATCGTGGCGCCAGGTGAACAACGGCCAGAAATCAACGCGCTGCCGCTCCGCGCCGGTTTCGGTGTTTTTTTCTGTCACATTCGAAAACAGATAAAACAAAATGCGCGTGCGTTCCCGATCCAGGCCCTCGGTATGCAGGCGTTTGTATTTATAAAGCGGCCAGAGATAAAAATCGCTTTCTAATGTGTCGTTGTGCGCACGGCTGAACAAAGGGAATACGCGCGTGGTGGTTTTACCCTCGCCGCGGGCGACAACGACGAACGGCCAGGGGCCCTCCCATTCGTGATATTTTTTTTCACGATCGTCAATCCAGGTGAAAAACGGCCACAGCAAGGAGGTCGAATCGCGTTGGGGAGAGCGAACCCCGCTGTAAAGCGGCAGCGTCGCCCGAAACTTTTCCGGATTGTCGGTGCCCCTGCCGTTGTTTTGGCGAAAATAGACCGGCCAAAGGGCGAAAAATTTGTCATGGCCGCCGATGATTTCCGTTTCGCCATAGCCGTTGGTTTGCGTGGTCACGTCCTTGTGTTCGCTGCCGATCAGCGGCCAGAATTGCCACCCCTGCAGTCCCTCGCCGTGCCGCAGATGGAAAAATGGATAAAGATAATTGTCGGTCACGACGTCCCGCTTCCGCGACTCGCCATAAAGGGGAAACATGACGAAGAAAATTTCGTCACGAAACAGCCGGTTTTGGAGGCGGCCATAGAGCGGAAAGAGCGCGGTATAATTTTCCTCCAGGTTCGGCGAGCGTTGCTGAAAATAGACCGGAAAAAGCGTGAAGCGTTTTGCGGTTGAATCGTCCGGGTCCTGGCCGCCGGAAAAACTGAGCAGTTGGGCAAGCTGCCAGCGGTATTCCCTTCCATAGCACTCATAAGTCAGCACCGGGTAAACCAAATCGAATTCCTTTGACTCGGTTGCCGGACCGGTGTCATAAGACAGCAGCGGCGGGACGGCCCATGTTTTTTCCGAATCTTTGCGCTGGTCATAAAAAAACGGCCCGGCGGCTTCGGTGCGTTGACCCGAATCCAACGTCAGCGCAAATTGATCGAAGAGCGGCCCGGCACGAAAACCATCCCCGGCAAAGGCGGCGGATGGAAAACCGATTGCCACACCCAAGTAACCGATTCGCAAGCGATGAATGAATCTTTTGGTCCGGGTGAACATGCTCGTGCCTTTAAGTCGGAAGAGCGAATTTTGACAAGGTTTTGACAAGATATTTAGCACTTCGCGTTATCGTTATTGAAAACAGGATTTGCTTGTTTTCAAGCCGTTAGAGGTTGGGTTTAACATTGATATTGACTTCTGGCGAATTTTCTTTATGCTTTTAACATACTTGAGGTTTTACCTCGGTTCCTCCTGACCCAGTGTCGACGGCGAGTTGTCGGCGCTGGGTTGTTTTATTAACGGACGCCACCGGCCAAGCAAATTCAACAACGCCGGCAAAAACGTCAGTCCCGCAATCATGCAGGTGGCAATCCCTGTTGCCATCAGGCAACCCAAAGTGTACAAGCCGTGATGCTTGGAAAGCATCAGGCTGCCGAAACCGGCAATGGCCGTCAATCCTGACACGAGCACGGCTTTGCCAGTGCTTCGCGACAAAATGCCGGGTGTGCGTTCCTCGGCAAAACGATTGAGGATGTGAATGCCGTTTGTCACGCCGATGCCGATGACCAGCGGCAGGGTCATGATGTTTGCCAGATTAATGGGAATGCCAAACCGGCCCATCAAACCGGCCAGCCAAAACGTGCCGATGGCCACCGGCAGCAACGAAAGAATCACGGCGCCCACGCTCCGGAAATGGAAGAACACCATGAGCGCAATGGCCGTCAAGGAATACCACGCCGCCTGCACAAAGCTGTCTTTCATCATCGTCTCGTATTCATAGAACTGGACCGGGAGGCCGGTGGCATTGGGATCCACGGTCCGCAAGGCGGCGACAAACTTTTCCTGGTTGTCCCGCTCCCAGACGTCGTCCTTGGGATAAACCTGCAGCAATAATTTCCCCGTCACCCCCACAAACTCGTTATGCACCGCCGGCGGCAGGTCTGCGACGCGCAAGGGTGCGCTGTCGTCCTGCTGTTGCAGGAACCGGAAAGTCCCGATCAGATCGGAAAACAAGGCCTGCTGGAACTGCGCCAACTTTTGCGAGTGTTCCTCGAGGGCCGAAGTGCCGCCCGCCAGCATCGCTTTGCGCAAATCTTCAATCGCCTGCCGCAGGGCAATCAGTTGCCGGGTCAGAGCCGGTTCGTTGGTTCCCACCTCGTCGAGCGCGTTGCCAAGATATCCGTAAAGTCCGTAAAGCGTCCGGCTCAAATCGGAAACATCCACCGGGCGCAGGTCCGGCGGGTTGAACGCAAGGGTTGCGATTTGCTGTTTGATCTGGCCAACCAGTTTAAGTTTTTCGCTCTGATCTTTGAGAAAATCGCCGTAAAATGGCGGTTCAATATCCGCGACCACCGGAAGCTTCCTTAATTTTTCCGCCAGGTCAACCGCATTGGTCAGCGAGTCGGCAATAACCACTCCGTAAAGCAGAGATTTATCCGCCGAATCCACCAGTTTGTGGGCGAAGACCACCGAAGGCAGGCTGGGACTCTGCAATTTGATCAGGTTGTAATCAAAATAAACTTTGCGGGCTCCAAACAACGCCGCCACGCACAATCCGGCGGTGATGCCCAACACCAGCACCGGCCGTTGCAGCCAGATGTTCTCAATCCGTGCCCGGGCTTCGTCCTCGGTGGCTTGGTGGTCAATGACGTTTTGCCGCCCCCGCAACAACATCACCGGCAGCAGGGTCATCATGGGGACGAAGCAAAGCAACAGGCCGCCGCCGCAGATGAGGCCCATTTCCTGGATGCCTTTGAAATTAGTGAACGCCATCGCCAGAAACGCCCCGGCCGTCGTCAACGCGCCGGTGAAAATTCCCTGCCCGGTAAAAACCATCGCTTTCGTCATCGCGGCTTCCGCCGTTTTGCCATGCCGCAACTCCTCCTCATAACGCGTGATCAAATGCACGCCGTAATCAATCCCCAGACCGATGAGCATCGGCACAAACGTGACCGTCAAAATGTTCAGATGCCCAACCGTCAGCGCGGCAAACGCGAGCGTGTAGGCCAGCCCGACGATCAGGCAGAGTGTTGCTTTGAAGGGCCGGCCGGTTTCATTGTAGCCGTATATGAAAATCAGCGCGCACAAAACGAGCGACACGATGCTGGCCAGCGTGGCGTCCTTCTTTGATTGCATCATTTGATCGTAATCCAGAACCGGCTCGCCCGTGAGCCCCACATTGAGGCCGGGCACCTCAATTTGCGTTTTTTCGACCAGTTGGCGCAAACGGTCAATCGAGCGGGCGTCCAGTTCATCCTGGGATTGCGCGGCCGCTCGGCCCGCTGTTTCACGGTTGGTTTCCGCGTTGGGGGCATGGGTTTTGACCAAAAAAATGCGGCCGTTGGCAAAGGTGATGTAATTCGAGAGCACACCACTTCCGCTGGTGTCGAACAAGGCGATGACATTGGGCGACGGCGGCGTGCCGGACCGTTGCAGGGAATCGGTGGCCTGGGTCACGATGCGCGTCAATGCAGGTAGAGAGTTGACCAGCGAGTCGGTGTCGGCATTGGCTTCGCGCGGCGCGGTGCGGAACGCTGTGTTAATCTGTTCAAAAAACGAAATCAAGTTGGTCGTCTGGGTGAACTGCCGGATGAATGGCTGGGCGGCCTGGAGCATGGTTCTCATCTCCATCAGGTTCGTCTCTGACCCGTAGAGCAGTCCTTTGGGGCCCATCATCATCGGGTTCTGCGCGTAAAAAACGTCAAGGAGCAAATTCGTTTCCGCCTCCATTTTGGCGGCAAGGCGTTCGACGAACTGCCGGTTTTTCTCGGGATTTTCGCTCTCCACCACCACCACCAGGTCGTCCGGCTGTGGAAATTCCTTTTGGAACCGGAGAAAATTCCGGTGATATTTCTGATTGGGCCCGACCAGGTTGTCCTGGTTCATGTCGAAGTCGAGATGGCCGTAGGGCTTCGGCAGGGCGTAAACCACGCAGATCAAGAACAATCCGATTTGCGGCCAGAAAAACCATCGGGGATGACGGATCACCGCCGCCGCCAACCCGGCCAGCAGCCGCGCGAGAAAACTGTCAGCGCTTAATGCCTTCATGCTTCAGATCGCGCCGGTCACGTTTCGGGAAATTCGGCGTTGGAATAAACTTCCTTCACGTCGTCATGTTCCTCCAGCGCTTCGATCAGTCTGTTGACCGCCGCGATGGCTGCTTCATCGGTCAATGGCAGGGTGATGGTAGGCAGCGACGTGATTTCCGCCGCTTCGCACTTGATGCCCTTCGTTTCAATTTGTTTATGCACGGTCTCAAAATTTCCCGGTTCGGTCAGAATTTCATATCCTTGGGGCTCGGCCTTGAAATCCTCCGCGCCCGCTTCGAGCGCCAGTTCCATCAATTGATCTTCACCCGCCGCCTCGCGCGACACGATGATTTGCCCCTTTCGCTGAAACAACCGGCTGACCGATCCCGGCGTCGCAATGCTGCCGTTGTTCTTGGTCACGATGCTGCGAATGTCCGACGCCGTGCGATTGCGATTGTCCGTGCTCATTTCGACGAGCAGCGCCACGCCGCTGGGCCCGTAAATTTCATAAGTCAAATCCTCGAAGTTCGCGCTTTCCCCGCCGCCGGTGCCCTTCTTGATGGCGCGCTCGATGTTGTCGCGCGGCATGTTCGCCGTGCGGCACTTGAGCAGCACCATGCGCAGGCGCGGATTCATGCCCGGATCGCCACCGCCGATTTTGGCGGCGATGGTGATTTCGCGCCCTAACTTGGAGAAAATTTTCCCGCGCTTGGCGTCAATCGCGCCCTTGAAGTGCTTGACCTTCGCCCATTTGCTGTGTCCAGACATGGTTAATTATTGGTTGAGGCTCGAAAGTTGAGGATTGTAAACCGATCCTTCCCCGGCCCTCAACCTTCATCTGTCACCTCGCCGCCTCCACATAAACCGCCGTCCCATAACACAACACTTCGGTGATGCCCGCCGCAATCTCGGTCGCATCATAGCGCACCCCGATGACGGCGTTGGCGCCGAGCTCGCCGGCATGGGTGAGCATCAGGTTGAAGGCGTCTTCACGCGTGCGTTCGCAAAGATTGGTGTAAAGCGAAATGTTCCCGCCGAAAATTGCCTGGATGCCCGCGCCCCAGTTGCCGATGATCGAGCGTGACCGCACAATGATGCCGCGCACGACGCCGAACGATTTGGTCACGCGGTAACCGGGCAGTTCAAAGGTCGTTGTCGTCAATGGATGTGTCAGACTCATAGGCCAACGATTGAACACGACGGCGCGCGCCGACAAAAGCGAAAAGTTCCGGCGGCGCCGGAGCACGGCCAGCTTGTCCGCGCGCCTAAGGCAGGAGCCACGCCAAGCGCCAGCAGATGGATACGAACCCGTCTTAATTAAACACGAATGCAAAGAACGCATCCAAAAGGCATATTCAGATTATCGAGAAGACCGGAATTATTTTTTCCGAGTACGAACCAAGAAAGACGCACAAGGAAACATTATCAGCGTCTTATATGGCAAGATTTATGGAGATTTTAATCATGCTGCGGCTGGTGGCAAACTGACATTCACTTATTATCTGAATCCTGAACCTAACTCGTTGGACATGGAATTTGATCCGAGCCGGAATTTGTTCAAGAAACTGCCGCCATTGGAGCGAGTCAGCGCGCCCTGATTTTATTGGCGAGACACAGGCTGATTTTCGCACGCAAGCCTTATTCGTTAGCCGGGTAAGGTTTTTGTGTCCGCCAAAAATCCGGCGGATGGCCGAGGCGCAATCCAACACCGCGCTGACCATGGCAATTTCGGTTACGGATGCTCCTTTTGAAGCAGGGCTTTAGCTAGATTGGTACGGGCCAGTGCAAAGTCGGGCTGGAGGGCCAAAGCCGCCCGAAACTGAACGATGGCCTCATCCACCATTCCCTTGGTGAGAAAGGCCATCCCGAGGTTGTTGAGGGCGGACACATCGTCAGGCTCGATTTGCAAAGCTCTTTGGTAAAACGCCATCGCCTCGTCCATCTGCCCCTTTTGGAAATAGGCGTTGCCGAGGTCAAAAGAAGCCATCGCTTTGTCAGGGTATTGTTCCCAGATCTTCCGAAGCTGGACAATGGCCTCGTCCACTCGCCCTTTATGGAGAAGGATGAGCGCAAGGCCCTGGCGGGCATCGGCAAAATCGGGAAGAAGCTCCAGGGCCTTTCTAAATTCAACCATGGCCTCGTCGTCCCGTCCCATCCGGACGAGTGTATTGGCATAATCGCCATGAGCCTTGGCGAGAGCAATGCCAATGTAGTGGATGTCGGCCTCATTGGTGCTGATTGCCAATGCCTTTTGGAAATGTGCGATCGCTTCTCCCGCATTGCCTTTTTTGAGCAGAGCACCGCCGAGGCTGTAGCAGACTTCCGCGTTGTCGGGTATGATTTGCAGCGCCTTTTGGAAATGGGAGATGGCTTCGTCCACGCTTCCATTTTTTAATAGTGCGTTGCCAAGGTTATATTGGCCAATGGCGTTGTCAGACGTGCAGGCAAGCGTGTGAGTCCATAGGGTTTCACTATTCCGCCAATAAGCGGCCTGAGTGCGCGCGCAAAAAATCAAAGCAACCAGAATGACCGTGGCGCAGCCGCCCAGCACCCAGCGGCGATGACGCCAGCCGGCGCACAAATCCGCCACCGCCCACGTCAGCAAAACATACAACCCGATCTGCGGCAGATAAGTATAGCGATTCGCTTGTGCCCGCAACCCCGATTGGATCAACCCGATTGCTGGAACTAACATCCCCAAATACCATAACCAACCGAATAAAAACCAAGGCTGGTTCCGTCGGGTGGCAATGGCAGCGGTGGAGATGGCCAGTAACAGGACAAGGGATATGATAATATTCCAAAGCGCCAGGCTGTCTTCCGGATGGGGATAGTAAACGGCCAATCCGGCTGGATAAATCATCTGTCTCAAATAGGTGACATAAGAAACCAGGGCGTTGCCGAACCGCCAAGATGGGGGCAATGATGGGATTGCCTCCTTCTGCGCAAAGAGCGTGGCTGCGCAGGTTGCGCCGGAAAGAGCCAGCAGGGGAAGCTTTTCGAGAATCAGATGCCATCGAATCAAACAACCGCAAGGTTGATCGAATCGTTTCAACGGCCAGTAATCCAACAAGATCAGCACAAACGGGAGCGTGACGACCATCGGTTTGGACATCAGGGCCAGAACCAGCATCAGCGCCACCATCAAGTAGCGGCCCAATGACCACTGGTGGCGGACATAGCCGGCATAGGCTGCCAGCGTCAGCATGAAAAACAACCCGCTTAGCACGTCCCTTCGTTCCGCAATCCACGCCACTGACTCCACGTGCAATGGGTGAATCGCAAATACCGCCGCAACAAACGCACTGCGCCAAAGTGCGACCGTCATTCCTCTTAAAACCAGAAACAGCACAATGACCGATGCCATATGCAGGATGACGTTCGTCAGATGGTGCCCCGCGGCCTCGGTCCCATAGAGCTGGCAGTCCAGCATATGAGAAATGACCGTCAGCGGGGTCCAATTGAAGTTTACGATATGGGTAAATGCCCAAATGATTCCCTGCAGGCTCCCGCCCTTGAGAACCGCCGAATTTTCGTACACATATTTGTCGTCGTCATAATTGACAAAGTCATGACGCAGCGTCTGCCCGAAAACGGCAAATGTGATCGCCGCCAGAAAAATACATACCCCGCAGACCATCCAGCGGTCATTCAATCCGACTGGCCGGCATTCGGATTCCGGCAAACGGGAGTCCGCCATTCCCGGCATGTCACTGGCCGGCGAAGCCGGCGCGCTCGAATGCACGGCAGGGGCCTTTTCCTTCGGGCTTTGACTCATGTGAGTGAACAGAAACAGGTCCTCGTATTATAGTATTCTTGCATCGTCATTTCGTTTTATCCATGGGTTACGGTGAAAGCCACGCAAACGCCGGCAGATTCCGCAACACGGTGAATACAAACACGGTGACGAGAAGCGCCCACAACATTCCGGGCGACACAACGAGCGCAGCCGGCCGGTTTCGGGTCTTTTGCATGACAAACCATGCGCCCTGCGCCATCAACGCTGTGAGCGTCAGAACGAACAGCGCATTGTCCTGCAGCGCGCGGAGCAGGTGGCCGTGCAATAATTGATACGCCGCCCGCGTCGCACCGCACCCCGGACAGTTCAAGCCGGTCAATGAGTGAAACAAACAAATGGGATAAAAACCGTGCTGCGCCGGATCGAAGAAAAACAGAACCGCGCCCGAACCCAGAACCGCCGCCACCAGCATGACAACCGTAAAAAATACGAGCGATTGCGGCGCGGCGATTTTCGGCGGCGCGGATTGTGATTCAGCGCGCATGGTTCAGGTTCAAAACGACTTGAAATGCCATTCAAGGTTTCCCGGGTGGAGTGCAAGATTAAGCAAGGTCAGCCCGAATCCCAAAACCAGGCTCGTCGCCGAAAGGATCAACCCGGCAATGGCCAGGCCGCGGCCTTCGTAAAGTTCGGGATGCCGGTTGATTTGCGACAGCCCGACGAGCGAGAAGACCAGTCCAAGGATGCTAAACGGGCAGCCGCAGCAGCAGCACGTCACCGACAAGATGCCGAAAATCAGTCCTGCTGTTGCAAAGAAATTGGTTTTGGGCCATTGGCCCGCCGTTGAAGTCCCGGATTTCAGCGGCCCGATCGCCGGCGGAATTGGCGGCGCGAAATGTCCCGCAAATTCCGGCAGCACACCGAGCGTTTTCCATTCCGGCACGCCGGGCGCGAGCGTTGGCGTCTGCGCGTTGGCGCGGCCTTCGGCAATCCATTGCTGCAACTGACCGGCGGTTGCCGGACCGTATTCTTTGCCGTCCGAACCAAGGATTTTATACATACGCGCCTCTCTACTCATCCTCGTTTTCCCCGGCCACACGACCGACGTCCCTGCATACGCCACGTTTCGTTTCGGCTACAAAATTCAGCAAAATTTTCGCCGTGGGGCTGGTGAATGTTTTTTGCGCCTCCTTAATTGCCGCCCGCAAATTTTTCCCGCTGCGGAATAACGCGTGATAAAGCCGCTTCAATTCCAGCCGTTGCTCCGCGGTAAATCCCGCGCGGCGCAGGCCGACGACGTTCAGCCCGCAGATCTCGTTCAACCGGCGCCCCATGGTGAACGGTGGTAAATCCTGGCTGATGCCTGAACCGCCTTGCATCAGTGCCAGCGTGCCTACCCGGCAAAACTGATGCACCAGACAGTTGCCGGAAATGAACGCCCGGTCCTGCACCACCGCGTGCCCCGCCACCATTGCGCCGCCCCCAAGGATCACGTGATCGCCCACCGCTACGTTGTGCCCGATGTGACAATGAGGCGTCATGAAATTGTGCGAGCCGACAACTGTTTCCCCCTCCGGCGTGTTTGAGCAATTCACGGTGACGTGTTCGCGAAAGAGGTTGTGGTCGCCGATGCGCAGCCGCGTCGGCTCGCCTTTGTATTTCAAGTCCACCGGCTCGTCACCAATGACACAACCAGCGTGAAACTGATTGTGCGCGCCGATGGTCGTCAGTCCCGTGAGATAAACGTGCGGCCCGACGACACAGTGCGCGCCCAGCTCCACGCCTTCGTCAATCACGACATACGGCCCGACGCGAACAGTCGAATCCAGCTTTGCTTTCGGATGAATGATGGCGGTTGGATGAATCACAGAAGTAAAAGTGGCTCATTCGGCTTGATTGCCAAGTTCAAAATACCGCACGGCCCAAAGATGCTTTGTCCCGTCGTGGCTTCATGGTAAATGTTAAGCCTGAAATGACCGGCGCGGCCACAACTGAATCCATCCACAATCCACAATCTGCAATCCGCAGATTGCCGGAGTTGCTCGCGCCTGCCGGCAATTGGGATTGCGTCCGCGCTGCCGTTGAAAACGGCGCCGATGGGATTTATTTCGGCCTCGAAAAGTTTAATGCGCGAATGCGGGCGGACAACTTCACCGGGGCCGACTTGCCGAAGCTGCTGGAATTTCTCCACCGGCGCGGCGTGCGCGGCTACGTGACGCTCAACACGCTCGTCTTCGAGAACGAGCTTGCCGACGCCAAAAAATATCTGCGGACGATGATCGCCGCCGGAGTGGACGCGGTGATTGTGCAGGATGTGGGCATTTGCCGGCTCATCCGGCAGCTCTCGCCCGATTTTCCAATTCACGCCTCGACCCAGATGACCATCACCAGCGCCGCCGGCGTGGACTTTGCCCGCGAGCTTGGCTGCAGCCTCGTCGTGCTCGCCCGCGAATGTTCCATTGCCGAGATCGAGAAAATTCGCGCTGCTGGCGAAGCGATCTCGTCACCTGTCACCCGTCACTCGTCACTTCCCCTTGAGGTTTTCATCCACGGCGCACTCTGCATCGCCTATTCGGGTCAATGCCTCACCAGCGAGGCGCTGGGCGGACGCTCCGCCAATCGCGGTGAGTGCGCGCAGGCGTGCCGGATGCCTTACGAACTGGTTTCCGATGGCAAACTCGTGCCGCTCGGCGACCGGAAGTATCTGTTGAGCCCGCAGGATTTGGCCGGGCTGGAAGTTTTGCCTAAATTGATCCGCGCCGGCGTTGCTTCGCTGAAAATCGAGGGCCGGCTCAAATCGCCGGAGTATGTCGCCAATATTACGCGGATTTACCGCAACGCGCTGGATCAACTTTCGGAGGGGCGAGTTACACGAGTCCCCAATTCCCCAAAAGCGGGGCTCGCGGAGCTCGCCCTTCCGAATGAACGCTACGACATGGAAATGGCCTTTTCGCGCGGCCTGCACACCGGCTGGTTCGGCGGCACCAACAACCAGCAGCTCGTCCACGCGCGCTTTGGGAAAAAACGCGGCGTGTATCTCGGCAAAGTCACGCGCGTGCTGCGCGATGGCGTGACCGTCCGGCTCGAAGGCCCGTTGAAACCGGGCGACGGCGTGGTGTTCGACGCCGGCAAACCGGAGGAAAACGAGGAGGGCGGAAGGGTGTATGAAGTCCGGAAGGTAGGACGCGATGTCCCTATCGCGCCGAAAACACGGCTTGCTGCGGAGAGCAAGCCCCACCTGAATGAGCTGCGCTTCGGCCATGGCGATATTGATTTCTCGCGCGTCCACGTCGGCGACCGGTTGTGGAAAACCAGCGACCCGGAACTGGATCGGCGATTGCGTCAAAGCTTCGAAGGTGACACACCAAAATTTCAGCAGCCAATCGAAATCGAAGTGCATGGCGTCGCCGGCAGGCCACTCACGCTTATTGCACACGATGAATTCGGGAACGTCGCCAAAGTCGAATCCTCCATGCCGCTGGCGAAAGCCGAAAAACAGCCGCTCACGACCGGACGTTTGCGCGCGCAACTGGGCCGGTTGGGGGGCACGCCGTTCAAACTTGGCGAATTGAAAAACAATCTGTCGGGCAAGGTTTTGTTACCAGTCAGCGAATTAAATCGTCTGCGCCGAGAAATCGCCGGGGAACTGGAACGATCGCGTACGCAGCCGAAACGCTGGACGCTGAACGCCAATGTAGCTGCCGACGTAAGTCGGCGGCCAACTTCCTTTAAAACCAGCGATTGGGATGCGAAGAATTCCAGCCGCGCTCTCACGAGCGCAGCTACGGAACTCATCGTCCTGGTCCGCAATCTGCCTCAGCTTGAAACCGCGTTGAAATGCGGCGTAACAACCATTTACTGCGAATTTGAAGACCCAAAAAAATACCGCGAAGCCGTGACGCGGGCCCGTGACGCGTGGCGCGTGGCGCGTGGCGTGAATTCCCCGTCACCTGTCACCCGTCACTCGTCACCCGTCATTTTTGTGGCTCCGCCGCGCATCTTCAAGCCGGGCGAGGAATGGACGCTGGAGCAGGTGCATTCCTGCAACGCCGATGGCTATCTGGTCCGCAATTACGATCACCTGAAATTCTTCGCCAACGACCAGCGCGTTGGTGATTATTCGTTGAACGTGGCCAACCGGCTGGCGGCGGATTATTTCAAAAACAAATTCGGCCTGGAACGCGTAACCACGAGCTACGATCTGAATTTTCAGCAGCTCGAAGCGTTGTTACAGGCCGCGCCGACGGAATGGTTCGAGGTGACCATTCACCAGCACATGCCGATGTTTCACATGGAGCATTGTGTGTTTTGCGCGTTTCTTTCCAACGGCACGGATTTCCGGAACTGCGGCCGCCCCTGCGATGTGCATGATGTGAAGCTGCGCGACCGCGTCGGCGCGGAGCATCCGCTCAAGGCTGACGTGGGCTGCCGCAACACGGTGTTCAACGCGCTGGCGCAAACCGGCGCGGAGTATGTTTCGCGGATGATGGAACTCGGCGTGCGCCATTTCCGCGTGGAATTCCTCAACGAAACACCGGAACAGGTGACGCAGACCATTTCAAAATACCGCCGGCTTTTGCGGGGCGAAATCACCGGCACGCAACTCTGGCGCGAATTGAAGCTGATGAACCAGCTCGGCGTCACCCGCGGTCAGATGGGAAAATAAACCGCGCCCGGCGCTCACGAATAAAAATACCCCAGCTCCCGCAATGACACGTAATCCTTCGGCCGGTCCGGCGTCGCACGGCCGATGATGACGTGGTCGAGCACTTCGATTTTCAAAAGCTGCCCGGCACGGATCAAATCGCGCGTCACCTTGATGTCAGCCTCGCTCGGTGACGGGTCACCGCTCGGATGATTGTGCGCGAGCACCACGGCGGCGGCGTTGGCGGCGATGGCTTTCCGGAACACCTCGCGCGGATGCACCAGCAGCGTGTCGAGCGTGCCGTCCGTGATTTCATCCAGCCGGATGAACCGGCGGCGCGTGTTGAGCGACAACACCTGCAGCGTCTCCGTGTTTTTGAGCAGATTCCGGCCGCGCAACCAACGCACCACGGCCTCCGGATGATCCAGCGGCTCCGATTCATCGCATAATTCCCGGGCCATCCGTTGGGCCAGCGCGAATGCCGCGATGAGCGTCACCGCCTTGTCGCGACCGATGCCCTTCACCTGCCGCAAGTCGTCCACCGACGCCCGTGCCAGCGCCTGAAGCGTGCCGAATTTTTGAATCAACTGTTTGCCAATTTCGACCGCGTTCACACCTTTCAAGCCGGTGCGCAGCAAAATCGCAATCAACTCCGCGTGGCTCAAGGCGTCCGCGCCGAGCGCCACGAGCCGTTCGCGTGGACGTTCAGTGACGGGTTGATCCTTGAGGCGCAAGCTGGAAGCCATGAGCAGACTTTATTCCGCACACCCGGCAAAATCACGCTGAAAAATCGGATTGTGGCACAGGCCTCCGGCCTGTGTTTTGGATTTCACAGGCGAGACGCCTGTGCCACTTTAACCGCAAACGCAGCATGGAACCGCCGCGCACCCAAAACGATTCGCTCACGCCCTCACAACGACAGGCCGTCGCCGCGCGCGGGAACGTGCTGGTCATGGCCGGCGCGGGCACGGGCAAAACGCACACGCTCGTCGAGCGCTGTCTGCATTGCCTGTGCGCGGAACAGCCGCCCGCTTCGCTCGAGGAAATTCTCGTGGTCACCTTCACCGAGGCCGCCGCCGCCGAAATGCGCCGGCGGCTGCGTGAACAGCTTGAGGAAAAGCTTCGCGCCGCGCCGGACGATCCGCGCTGGACGGAACAAATCGCGCTGTTCGACACCGCGCACATCGGCACGCTCCACAGTTTTTGCCTCAAGCTCGTGCGCGAACATTTCCATGAACTCGGCCTGGACCCGCAACTCGCCGTGCTCGACGCCGGCGAGGCGCGTCTGCTGGCCGATGAAACGCTCGAAGAAGAACTGCAGGAACACTACGCCGGGCAGGATGAACTGGCCGAAGCGGTCCAGAAACTGATTCAAATTTACGGCGGCGGACGCGATCAGGCGATTCGCCAGCTGGTTTTGCGCCTGCACCATTACGCGCAAACCTGCCCTGATGCCGATGGCTGGCTCGCGCGGCAAATCGAACACTTCGCGTCACCTGCGCCGGAGGAATGGCGCAAGTGGCTGCTCGACGGCATTCGCAATTGGCGCGACGAATGGCTGCCGGTTTTGGAAAAGCTTGGAGCGCCGGGCTCCGGCACGGCACGAAGCTCAAAACACGCCGGGCCGGAGGCCGACGCTCCATCGGCAAACGAGAAAGCTGCTGAATTGGCGGACATTCTCCGTCGGCTGCCGAATAATTTTTTGCGCGCCGACGCCGCCGGGATTCTGGGGCAAATCATTTCCGCCGACGACAACTGGCCGGCCAAACGCAAGACTGCTCTTCGCAAACCGCTGGAGAAATTTTTTGATGCGGCGGCGTTTTTGCATTCGCTGGCGCCGGTGAAGGATGACCGCGATCCGCTGGTGGAAGATTGGGATTGGGTGCGCGGCCACATGAGCGCGTTGGTGCGGTTGACCCAAAATTTCTCTGCCCGGTTCGCCGCGCGCAAACGCGACGATGGGGTCCTGGATTTTCACGATCTGGAGCAGTTCGCGCTGAAGCTGCTCTGGAATTTTGCCGCGAACCAGCCCACGCCGGTCGCCGGACGCTGGCGCCAAAAAATCCGGTACGTCTTCGTGGATGAATATCAGGACATCAACGCCGCGCAGGACAAAATCATCCAGGCGCTCAGCCGCGATTCATCTCCCTCGCCCCGCCCAAGCGGGGAGAGGGCCGGGGAGCGGGGAGCTAAAATCGTGAAAACGGCTCCTCACCCCGCCCCTCTCCTCCTTCGGGGAGGAGAGGGAGAAAAAGCGCAAAGCGAATTCGGCGGCAATCGTTTCCTCGTCGGCGACGTGAAACAGAGCATCTATCGTTTTCGTCTGGCCGACCCGAAAATTTTCCGCGATTACGCCCAAAGCTGGCGCGGAAATAATGGCCAGACGATTTCCCTCGCGGAAAATTTCCGCAGCCGCGAGGGATTGCTCAACTTTGTAAATTCCGTTTTTGAGCCGCTCATGCGCGAGGAAATCGGCGGCGTGCGTTATGATACCGACGCACGGCTGCAATTCGGCGCGCCCGACCGCCGCACGGAACTCAGCGCGACAAAAAATGTACTGCCGCGCGCAGAATTGCTGTTGCGTTTCAAAAAGGGCCGCAATGAGGCGGAATCCGGCGATGAATCCGGCAATGACGACCTGGCCGATTTGCAGGAGACGGAAAAGGAAGCCCGGCTGCTCGCCCTGCGGCTGAAGCGGCTGGCCGCCGGGAAGCACGAAATTTGGGACACGGATGAAAAAGGATTCCGCCCGGCCGAATGGCGCGACATGGCGGTCCTGCTGCGCGCGCCGTCGGGCAAGGCGGAAATTTATGCGAAGGAATTTCAGCGCGCGGGCGTGCCGCTCGTGGTCGAGCGCGGCGGATTTTACGACAGCAATGAAATCATGGATTTGTTGAGCCTGTTGCAACTGCTCGACAATCCTTTACAGGACGTGCCGGCCATCGCCGTGCTCCGTTCGCCGCTCGCCGGCCTGTCGCTCGACGAATTGGCTCGGATTCGGCTGGCGGCGAAGGATGTGCATTTTTGGACGGCGCTCAATCGCTGGCGCGATGTGATACGTGCCGGGGGTCGTGTGACAGGATTGGAAGCAACGGCAGAAATCTTTCCCAAGGTGGACAAGTTTTTGGAAAATTTTTCCCGCTGGCGGCAATTGGCGCGGCAGGCGTCGCTGTCGCAATGCCTGGAAAGCGTGCTGGCCGAGACGCATTACGCCGAGTGGCTGCTCGCGCGCTCGCGCGGCGCGCAACGACGCGCCAACGTTGAACGCTTTTTGGGGCTGGCGGAAAAGTTCGATCAGTTCCAGCGGCAGGGGTTGTTCCGGTTTTTGAAATTCATCGAGGCACAACGCGAGGCTGAGGTTGAGCCGGAGGTCGCGGCGGTCACGGACGAAAACGCCGTGCGGCTGATGAGCATTCACCAAAGCAAAGGACTGGAATTCCCCATCGTCGCCGTCGCCGATCTCGCCAAGCCGTTCAACACGCAAGACCTGCGTGGTGAAATCATTTTTGATGAGACCTTCGGTCTGTGTCCGCGCATCAAGCCGCCGCGCACGGGCCGTCAGTATCCAAGCCTGCCGCACTGGCTCGCGCAACAGCACCAGCGCCGCGAGCAATGGGGCGAGGAATTGCGGTTGCTTTACGTCGCCCTGACCCGCGCGCGCGATACGCTCGTTTTGACCGCAGCCGTTTCGGAAAAAAAATGGGAGTCACTTTGGATCAAATCAGAGGCAGTCACCACCCAAGCCATTATCACGGCAAAAAGTTACGCCGACTGGCTTGGGCTGTGGTTCGCACAATACACGGGCGGCACAAAGGCAACGGCAACTAAAGGCGAATGGCCGCATTTGCGCTGGCGCCTGACGGAGGACGCGGAGCTGGCGGACGAAGTGTTGGACGAACCGGCGGAAAAAGAACTGCCGCCGCTGGATGACAAAACCCGGCGGCAACTTCGGGAAACGCTGGTGTGGCAATACCTGTTTGCCGCCGCCACGCAACGCGCGGCCAAGTCGTCGGTGACCGCATTGCGACGCCAGGCGGCGGGTGAACTGGATGACGAAGCGGAGCAAATTTTTACGGCGCGGAACTTTGCGCGGGCGGCGCGGCGAAATTCTCGCACCAAACTTTCGGCGGCGGACGCCGGCACGGCGCACCACAAGTTTCTTCAGCATGTCGCGCTGGAAAACGTGAACAACGTTGCAGTTCTTAAATCAGAAGCAAACCGCCTGGAACAGAAAAAAGTTTTATCAGTGGATGAACGTGCGGCCTTGGTCCTGGAAAATATTGCGGCGTTTTGGAATTCGGGGCCGGGACAGAAAATTCGCGCGCAAGCGGCAAGCGTCCGGCGCGAACTGGCATTCACGGCGCGTTTCAGTCCGGCGGAACTGGCGGCCATCACCGGGGCGAAGTCTGCACCGGGATTGGAGGACGAATTTGTTGTCGTGCAGGGCGTGGCGGATTTGGTGGTGCTGCTGCCGGAGGAAATCTGGCTCGCGGATTTCAAAACGGATGAAATCCGCCAGGACGGATTGCCGGACAAGATCAAAGCCTATGCGCCGCAACTGAAACTTTACGCGCAGGCGCTGGAAAAAATTTATTCGCGTCCGGTTACAGAACGCTGGTTGCATTTTTTGTCCGCGCGGAAAACAGTGAACCTGGCAGTCGGACGATAGCGGGCTTGTGCAAATCTGGCTTTAACTGCCTGTTAATATCAGCCCCCTCACCCGGCCAGGGCCACCCTCTCCCCGCCGGGCGGGGAGAGGGCAGGGCGAGGGGCGCAATGACAATTTCACTCCGGCGATTCGAGCGAGAACCCACCTCCGGCATTTCCCGGCGCGGGTGACGCGGTGGAAGCCGGTTTTTGGGGTTGCGTTTCCGCCGGCGCCTTCCCGTCGCGCAGCCGCACCAGCGCCGGGCGCAAAAGCCGGCCCTGAAACGTGTACCCCGAACCAATGGTTTCAGCGACGACCGCGCCGGCCGGCGGCGTTTCCTTGCTGCCCGCGACCTGGTGGCGTTCGGCGTCGAACGGCTCGCCGGGTTCGGCGGCAAACGACGTGAGGCCGAGGCGGTGCGCGAGGTCGCGGCAGGCATTCTGGAAAGTCGTGATCGGGGCGGCGAATTTCACGTCGCCAGAACGCATGGCGGCAGTGTGCAGCACGAAGACGTGGTCGAGGATGTGCACCAACACCTGCAACCATTCGAGTTCACCGCGCCGCAATTTCTCAACTTCCAACCGGAGTGTGGCCTTCTCGCTGTCGTTCGTTTTTTTCATGAACTCGCTGAACAGCCGAATCTCCTCAGCCATTCGGTCGGCGATTTCTTTCGTGGCCCCGACTGTTTTGTCAGAGTTGCCCTGCACGCTTTCCTGGACGCTCGCCCACTGGTTCGTCGCGGAAGAAATTTGCGCGGCGAGCTTTTCCAAATTTTGAATTTTTTCGGCGACCGCGCCCAGCGCATTGACTTCCAAGGCCCGGCCCGTCGCTCGATAATCGAGAATGAACGGGATCACCCCCAGGATGGCCCCGATGGCGACGCAGCCGGCGGCAATTTCCCAGTGGCGGATCGGCAGGGGTGAGTGCAGGACAAAAAAATAACCGAAGACCATCAATAACGCGTCCCCGAGCAAAAAGGGCCATTTGGGAACTTTCCAATTTGTCGCATCGTTCATAAGGGCCAGTTTCGGAGAAACGCGGGGCGAACGCAAGCAAACGCATTGTTTTCTCCTCGACTAACCGCCCGGCCGCCACAAATCATTCAGAGCGTGCGCATTTGTGTGATTTTTAACCCGTCGGCCCGCGGCAATAAAGCCCGGCACTTTCGCCGTCAACTGAATGCCATCGGCTCACTATGCGCATTGAAGGCCACCACCGCTCCCGGGGACGCGCGCCGGCTCGCGGCGGAAGCCGTGGGTGAAGGGTTTGATTCGATTGTCGCCGCCGGCGGGGACGGCACGGTGAATGAGACGCTTAACGGCATCGGCGACGCGCCGGATGGCTTTGCTCGTGCGCGGCTCGGCGTGCTTCCGCTCGGCACGGTGAATGTTTTTGCCCGCGAACTCAACATCCCCTTGCGGATTGAACGCGCCTGGGACGTTTTGCAACGCGGACGCGAAATGCGCATTGACCTGCCGCGTGTGGAATTTTCGGCCAACGGCTCGCGCCAAAAAAAATACTTCGCCCAGCTCGCCGGGGCCGGCATGGACGCGCGCACGATTGAACTGGTGGACTGGGGGCACAAGAAAAAAATCGGCCCGCTGGCCTACCTTATCGCCGGGCTGAAGGCCCTGCGGGAACAAAAACCCAAAATCTTTGTCCGCGCCGAAGGCCGGGAGATCCGGGGTGAACTGGTTTTGATCGGCAACGGACATTTGTACGGCGGACCCTTGGGAATCTTTCCGCTGGCCGATTTGCGTGACGGACTGCTGGAAATTTGTGTTTTCCCTCGCGTCAACGGGCTGGTTTTTTTGCGCTGCCTGCCGGACTTTGTCGTGCGGCGAAGATTGCCGGAGAGCGTTGTGCAACGCGTTCGCGCGCCGGCCTTTGAATTGACGGGCGAACCGGCGTCGGCCTTTGAACTGGACGGAGAGTGGGTCGGTCATTTGCCCGCGACCGTCTCGGTTGAACGCGAAAAGTTGCGCGTCATTGTGCCCTGAGCACGGTCTATTCCCAGATGCGGAACGGAATGGCATTTTGCTCCAAAAAAATTCCGCACCTCGGACATTTGTCCGGCTGTTTCCAGAGGCGGATGCGATGCAAGGGCGAGACGGGACAAGCCGGTTTGAATTTCAGCCATGGGCGTGCGCCGCGCGGCGGCAGCCGGTTCAGCACCGCGGCGAATTTCGGCGCGGTCCTGGGCGGATTTTCCCTGAGCCGCAGCGAAGTCTTGAATCGGACCACCGCGTCGTGGAGCGCCTTGCAATCGGCGCAGGCGATGGTCTGAACGGCGAAATGCTCCCCCTCGTCCGCGCCGCCGGCGACGCAAACGCGATAACCGCACCTGGAACATTCGAACAAATAAGTACGGCCCATAAATCCTGATTTTGTTGTCTTCCATCATTGCCGCAAAGGAGATCAAAAAACAAAAAAATTGCGGCGGCCCGTTCAAATGGAACAAGAAAAATGGGAAAACAGAAAACGGCCGGCCCGTCTTCGCTGAGATTATGGAAGGCCTGCCATCCGCAGCTTGGAGCCGCCGGCGCTGTTCCGGGCAAAGGATGGTGGTCCTTTCTGACACAAACTCGAACTGTCCTTGAAGAAAATCCCCCCGATTAGGGTATCCCCACCCCCTTCCCCACATGGGGAGGGGTGCTGATTCTAAACCGTCCTTTGTCTGCAATGGTTTTGTCGCTGTTCGCACTTTTGTTCCACCCCCGACTTCGGTCGGTTTTGCCGCTCACGCGGCTGACGGGCTGCGCGCGGCCAAGAGGCCGTGCTCGCCCAAAACCTCCCTCATCGCTCACGCGAAAAATGGGTCCACACGCGGACGGGTTTATAGCGTTAAACCATTCAACGCTCGGAGCCAAATCTCTCCGCCGATTGACTCATCACCTGCCTTCAACGGAGCGTTACGTTTCGGTTACTGGCGGAATCAAAACTATTCCCACCAAAACTGCCGGCGATAAACCCGCGCCCTGGCGCAGTCACAACCATCATCAGCCCCCTTTCCTGCGTCTGTCTTTAAACTGAGCGCGACTGGCCGGTTAATGGAGGTTAGATGGGGGCAATATCTTTAATATGTCGCCGTTGAGAAGATTGAAAATTTGAACCGTTTAAAATTTAAAATATAATCATATGCTAAACAAAAAGGTCGGACTCATTGCTTTGCTCACAAGTGTTGCCGCCAGCGGAGTCTGGGCGGGCACACTCACCAATTATGCGGTTGGAGATGTGTTGGTATGCTTCCGAAAAGGAGGGAATGACATGGTCGTTGACGCTGGTCAGATTTCCACACTCACCAATGCAACCCCCAATCAGAGAATATCCATCACCGGATACACGGGCACTCAACTCGCTGCAGTTGGCACCAACGGTGTCAGTTGGTCGGCCTTCACCTGGTTAAGTGACAACACGCTGTTTGTGACCGAGGCCCGGACTTCCCTGGGTCAGCAGACCGCCCCGTGGCAGGCCAAAAGTTCCAGTGCCCAGTATGGCACCGCCTTGATCATGGCGACAATTCCACCTGGTGCGCTGGATGAATTGAACGAGAACATCTATCCCGTCAGCACACCGACCGCCGTGGTCGAGGAAGACAGTAGTGATGACAATCCCAATTATACGGACGGTAACAGTTATCACGATGCTCTGGCTGGCGCGTATGGTGGCCAGTTCGACGGCAATTTTGTGGGCAACCCGGAAAATACCACCTCCAATAATTTCACCCTGAAAGGAGCGGTGGTTCGTTCTGATTTTTATCAGATGACGCCCACCAGCGGTTATGCGTTGGGGAAATGGCTGGGCTATTTTGAGCTCTCAACCAATGGCGTGATGACCTATGTGGCGTATCCGAGCACGACGCCGGTCATGGCTTCCATCATCCGTTCGAATGGCACGACCACCATCCAATACACGGCCGGCCTCTACGGCACTTATACCCTTCGGGCAACCAACAGCCTGACTTCCGGGACGGCGATGACCAACTGGCCCGCCATTGCCACCCTGACGAGTGGTGATACTGCAACCCACACCATAACAGATACAACCACGGACAATGTCAGATTTTACACCATCACCGCCCAGTAACCAATCCATTGAAACCAACCAATCATTTTACCAAACAATATCAACCAAAACAAAAACCATAATATGAAAAAAACGATACTCCTAACATTGGCGCTCGGCCTCGCTGGCGCCCCGTCGCTCTTGGCTGGAAACGTTGATGTGTATGTCACCGGGTCCACGGCCTTCCGTGCAAACGTCTATACCGCTTGTCAAAAGCTGTTCACTACCGGCACCGCCACCCCCGTTTACTATGGCGACGCTGCCCATGGTGGCTCAGGATCAAGTTTTAATTCCAAAACGGCCTCTTGGGCAATGACCGGCACTCCGATAAGTCAACTCACAAATTTAAATGGCAACACGCTGACCATCCATGGACTCTTCACCGGCTCAATTCAGGGCTTACAGACGGTGGAACAAGGCACCAAGCTTATTTTCCCGAACTGCGACGGCACCGCTGGCGGGAATTGCTCTACCTATTCCACGAACACCCCCACGATCGGCTTTTCCGATGCGTCCGGCACTTCCACTCCCTACCCGGCGACGGGCAACTACATTGAAGAACAGGTTTGTGTTCAGCCTTTCGTCATGGTCAAATCAGTAACCACCTCTGGCGCAGTGACCAATATCAACAACGTGAGTTGGGAACAGCTTGAATACGGTATTCCGGTGGGACGCATTCCGCTCGCGGCTTGGACGGCCCATATTACAGACACCAACACGTTTGTTTATCTGATGCAACGCACCAAGGACTCCGGCACCCGCCGTTGCGAAACCGCCGGAGAATATTATCAATACACCGATCCGGTCGGCATCTATATCTACGACTACACCAATGGTTTCTTTTATAATCCCACCGTTTCTGCCAATACCAGCTACGGTAGTTCCCCCAACGGCGTTATCGGTACGGCAGGTCCAGGCCTCAACAATGCAAATATGAACTGGGGATATGGTTATATCGCGGGGGGTGACATCGCAAATACACTCAACAAAAACAACGTTGCCAACCAGGCCATTGCCATGTTGTCAATCTCCGACGCCAAGAGCGTGAACACCCTCGGCGGCAGCGGGTACAACTGGGGCGAAGTGGTTTCTTTCAATGGTATGTGGCCGACGGCTGCTGGCTCAGGCATCAATGGAAACACTGGCACCAACGACTACTCGCCCGTCACCCTTGGTTACTATCCGTTGTGGGGTTTGGAAGTTCTGGTTCATCCCGTTGACCCGAGCAAGATCGCTGATCAGGACATCACGAAGACCCAGTTGGGCGACCAGACCACGCCCGGCACCTTCATGGGTGTGTTCAATGCCCAAACCCTGATCAACGGCGGCTCACCGCTCGTTGGCAGCATCGAAAACGAAATCGTTTCAACCCAAACTGGAAGTCCAGGCGCCACAGCTATTCCTCTTGCCGCGATGGCTAATTCGCGCTCGGCGGTTGGTGGAAAGATTTCACCGCCGTTTAATTGATATCAGTTATGCCGAAGGCCGGTGCGAATTCGTTCGCGCCGGCCTTTTTTTGGAGGAATCCGCAGTTTCAATTCTGGAATTCGGGTTCAAAAGTTCCCGAATTGGCACCTGACCTTCATACGGACGTAACGATTCAGGTTCAAGTTTGCTGCCATTGGATTCAAGCCTATGAATACTGAAACTTTGGTTGAACCGAAGTTGGTGGCGGACGGGAGACTGCACTTGTTTTCATTGTATGTGGATTTTCCTGCGGCCGTGCGCGCCCGCTGGGCAACCCGCCAGATCTCCCGGCTGGCCGGGAAGCAATGGAAAACTTCCACGGAAATGTGGAACCTGGATTCCCTGACGACCAGCGAACCCATCCGGAAAATGATTACCCAAGACGTAGCGGATGCCGACGTGCTCGTCATCGCGATGAGTTCATTGGACTGGCGCGAACTGGAACTGATCCAATGGCTGGATTCCCTGACCGCCGGAGAGACGAACCGCCCGGGGCCGGGATTGTTCATCGGCCTGCTCGGTGACGGAAGAGGTCAGGCGGTGGAACTCGACTGGACGGTGAAAGAATTCCTGCGTTGCGCCCGGCAAATGGACCGGGATTTCATCTGGCGCTGGATGGACCGAGATGCGATGGCTGATGTTGATTATTGGCTGACGGACAGTGTAGAAGCGCTATTGACCCGCAAACAGCCCGGGCGCAATGTGATTTTTTTGCCGGAAGCTGCCATCGGAGATTTTTAAAACCCACCTTCCTATGGCCGAACCCGCCGCAATCCACCCAGCCATCAGCGTAGCTTCGCCTTTCCCAACATGATCATCACTATCGCAATGATGCCGGCAATGACCAGACCCGTCAACAAGGCGAAACCCGGGTTGCGCATTTCGCGTCGGCGTTGATCGGGCTGCAAACGCGGGAACAGTGATTTTTCCAAATTTATCGTCATAAAATTCAAAAAATTTTGACCTGGAACCTGGCATTGCGTTCAAGAGAAAACATTAAGAGCCGGTTACAGGTTCGCAATCCAGTTCGTCGTTGGCGTCACAAATTTTCCAGCCTCGGTCGGCGAGTTAACGCACTTGAAAATGTCACCGGTTTGTTTCCGTCCCGCCTTTGACGGAATTGGGGGGAGTGTGGTTTACTGCCACTGTAGTAAAAAACGCTCAATGAGGTTTGACGGTGGAGCTGGCGGCTTGCTTGGCGCCAGTTCCATTTGTCAACTCAAGGTTTGAATCTCGACGCAGCGGGATGGCTTTGGATTGTTGGGCGGCAAGGAGTTGCATCCAGTATCACGAAATCATCACATAGATCAATATGGCTGACATCAACTCGTTCGGTCGTTACACAATACCATCTTATCAAGACGGAAGACCTCTTCTGACGGCACTCCAACCTGATGAAAATCCCGAACGCGTCCCGCCCTTGCGGGAGGAACGCACCGGGAGGTGCGTGCCGCACGGGCCACCGTGTCTCGGTGCGCGGCTCTGGCGGTTTACGCGAAGGCCTAAAGTTGGTTCACCTGTCGGCGCAGGTTTACTTAAACAAGGAATCGGCATCGGCATAGACCCGGGCGACCTGTTCCATGGTAGGTCGGCGGTCGGGATTTTTCTCCAGGCATGCCATGATGATGACCACGGTGTTGCGGAGCACATCATGTCCTAATTTCAGGGGCGAAGGCGGCGTCGCCTCCCGGATTGCCCGCTCGATTTGCGCCTTGTTGCCGTCGAACGGATGTTTTCCCGTGTACGCATAATAAGCCGTGACGCCAAAGGCGAAGACATCGCCCTTGAAACCCTTCGTGAAATCTCCCTCCCATTTCTCCGGGGCCGAATATTTGGCCGTGCCCGCCGGGTTATTTTTCTTGTCCACGATGAAGGGCGGCAGATTCCCCTCGAAATACGAGTGCGAAAAATCAATGAGCCGCGTTTCCTCGGGCGTGGCCACGGGCACCAGCACATTCTTGCTCTTCAAATCGTTGTAGACGATCGGGTGTCCGCAAAAGATGCCGGCGTGCATATCCGCCACCGTTTCCGCCACGCTTTGCAGGAGACGATGCATCCGGCCCGGGTTCGAGCGGGTGACACCCGCCTGCACCAGCTCATGCAACGTCGCCCCCTCGATGTATTCCAGAAAAAGCCGGTGTGCCGCGGCGTCATACGCCAGTTTGCGGCGGATGCGCGGGTGCGTCACCTCCCCCAGCACATAGGCTTCGTTGGCGATGAAAATCTCGTCCCAGAAATGGGCCGGCTCCTTCAGCAAGGCGGGATACGGATGCCGCGCAAACTCCACGCGGGCCAGCTTGGACACGCCGGCCTCCACCGCCAACGGCTCCCGTTTTGTGATGGCTGGTATGTTCATGGTCATTCGACCCTGGCGGGCCAGAGCAGTGGCAGAAACCCTTTTGGACGTCAAGCGATGAATCCCGAATCGCCCACAATCAGAGGTGCATGTGCGTGGCTTGACTTCTCCGAATGCCGGTCCTAACGAAACCCTCGTCTACGATCTCGAGTTGGTTTCTATTTTACCCGGGCCACCCCAGCCAACGCCCGAAGACATCAAGAATGAAAGGGAGCCTGATGGCGATTAGGGAGCGAAATTATGCCACCTTCGTCGTTTTCCGAAATGTCACCGGCTTGTTTCCGTCCCGTCTTTGACGGAATCAGGAAAGTGTGGTCTGATGGCTATGCAACAGAGAGATAGGCGTTCCGCTGACTCGCCACAGGCGCTGGTGTATGTTCAGATACCAGCGTCCTTCTATTTCAACTGCCTGGGGGTTGAGATGAATTGCTATCGGGCGCCGGTGGTGGTGAACAACGTGGAGAATGATGGAGCGGAGCGGGTGGAGGCGAGTTGGACCAGCGGGGTTTTATCATCCGGCATTTTCCGGACCGGAGCGTTGGTCAGCCCCGGACAATAATACAAATCTGCCCAGACATAAACCGTGGCGAGATAACCGTGGACTTCAAATTGTCCAAAATTGCCCGTGCGGTTGGGCGGATCAACTCCCAGCAAGACCACCACGTTTGCTCCTTTCCCGGCCGCATCCTGTCTCATATGCACCATGGCATCGTCAGCGTAATGCCAGGTTAGATGATCGTTAAATGAAGTCCATCCGACACGCACGCTGTCCGGGGGTGACGATGACAAAAAAATCACGTTTCCAGGAGATACTGTGGCCACGGTTGGCTGTTTGGATGCACAACCAAATGCAATCAGGCATAGCCCCAAGAGCATAGTAAATTTCTGCACGCAGCCAATCTAACCAAAACGGCACATTTTGCAACCGTTCAAAAAATATTGAGCCGGCGTCTGATAGTGTTCTCAACAACCGTCCGTGACATTTCGAGATTAAGGGGCGTCCAATGTCTGCAAAGTGTCTCCTTCAGCCGCTTTTGTCCGATAAATGTAATGTGTAGTTTCAAAATTGTCACGAGGTTGACGCGCAGTAGTCACAAGCCTCCTTCAATCTTATGCGCAGGTGACCATTGAGCGACATCTCCTGCTACAGGAACTGACCTTGCGCCCATCAGGCGAATGGGCTCCCTACCATTTTGAATGGTTCATGGTACGTGTGGCCGATGGCATCGGTTATTGGTTGCAACCGGGCGTTGCGGCCCGCCAGCTTTCTCCGGGGGACTGCCTGATAGCAACGGGCAAGAGCAATGGGGTGTTAAGAGCCAGCCAGCTCGATCCGCTGAAACTGCAATTTTTTAATGTCCAGCCGCAATATCTCAATGGCCTGCTTACGGTCGCGGAATGGCATCAACTCGAAGTGGCCCCCAACAACCTGTCGTCGCACGTTTCCATCTTCACCGCCGGCGAACCGCTGGCACAGAGATTCACGCGACTTGTGGAACAATCACACCGGGAGAGTCTGCCCGTGCGTTGCGGACTGTTGCAACTTTGGGCGAACGCCTTCGCCGGCCTGCTGCCGGCGTTGACAAAGGAACCCACCGAGGGCGGCAGGCTGCGCGAACGTTTCCGGCAACTGGTCGGTCAGATGCCAGAGGCCGAACTGTCCCAATGCTCGTTGCGCGAACTGGCCGGGCAGCTTTGTTGCAGCGAACGACATTTCACCCGTATCTTCCGCGAGGAATTCGGCGTCCCATTGCGCGCGCGCCAGATTGAGTGGCGACTCCAACGCGCGCGGCAACTGCTCACGAACTCGGACGCCAAAATAACCAATGTTGCCTACGATAGCGGCTACCAGCACCTCGGTCTTTTCAATGTGATGTTCAAAAAACGTTTTGGTATGACGCCCAGTAAATGGCGGCAGCAGAACCTGCGCAAAAGCCTTCCATTTCAACCCCGGAAAAATCTTCCGAAGTCTGTGGCATGTGTCGGCATCCTGTTCGCTCTGCTCGTCTTGTATTGTATGTCACCCGCCTTGGCACAGACCAACCCAACCGCCATGGCGGAAGAATCGGTCGCTTCCCCACACTCTCCAGTTTCTTTTCCAGCCACTAATGCCACAACCGCGACTGAGAGCAATGCTGCTCCGCACTTTAACGTCCGAGCCTATGCAGTCAAAAGCAACATGTTGCTTTCTACTAACATCCTGACTCGCATCTTTTCCAAGCACACCGGCACGAACGTCAATTTGGACGAGATCGTGAAGGCGGCCTCAGACCTGCAATTGGAATACCGCAATCAGGATCATTCAACGATGAGCATCGCAATCGCACAGGAGCAAATCACCAATGGCATTGTTACGATGAGCGTTTTTCAGGCGGCGGATCCCCAGATTTGGGTGTCCGGCAGTCGTTACGTCAGTTCCGGCAACCATGCACAAGTCAGCTCAAACTTGCCGGCTGCCGAACCGGCTTTGCCGCAAATGGCCCCGGCCACGCTCGCCGTCACCAATGCCGTTCCCATTGCAACCGGCCATCAGACCGTGGCCACCGATCCGGAAGCGATGGCCCGGGCGCGCGCGGCTTTGTTCCAGAAGCTGGGGGAGTTGGATGCCAGGGAACAAGACACGCGGGTTCACGTGGTTTCCACAAACGCCGGGCCAAAATTTGCCGTGGCCAAATACCTGGTCATGGGCAACACCGTTCTTCCGCCGGAAACCATCGCCCGGGCCCTTACTAACGTTGACGGCGCTTTCGGCACCAACACCAGCTTTGAAGGGATTCGCCTGGCGATGGTTGAACTGCAGAAGACGTATCGCGAACGCGGTTACGTCACCGTGTCCGTCGGCCTGCCCCAACAGAAATTGACCAACGCCACGGTGAAGGTGAAGGTCACCGAAGGCCGGCTTGCCGCCATCAACGTCACCGGCAACTGCTACTACAGTTCCAACAACGTGATGCACTCCCTGCCGAGCCTGCACACGAACTTGCTGCTCGACTCGCACGTCCTGCAGCGCGAACTGGACAACGCCAACGCCAGCCGCGACCGGCAGATTTATCCCGTCATCGGTCCCGGCCCGGAGCCGGACACCAGCGAACTCACACTCAAAGTTCAGGACCAGTTACCCCTGCACGCGCGGCTGGAGCTCAACAACCAGGCTACGCCCGGCACACCCGACTTGCGCGCGAATTTGAACGTCCAATATGACAATCTCTGGGACCTCGAACATCAGATCGGCATCCAATACAACTTCACGCCCGAGCAACTCAAAAACAGTGATCCGTATTATACTACCCCCTTCGATGATCCGTTGATTGCCAATTACAGTGCTTATTATCGCCTGCCGCTCGGCGGTTACAATTCGGTGGAGCAGCAGGTGGACGCAAATCCCGGCAGCTTCGGTTACAACGAAATCACCCACCAGTTCCAAGTGCCTCCGCCCACCGGACGGCCGGAACTAACGCTCTACGCCAGTCGTTCGACCTCGGACACGGGCGTTCAAATGGGGCCACGCAATGTAATCATAGGTGCCACTCCTGACGGGAATCCTACAAACCTGGTGGCCCTCGGTCATCAGACAGCCGGTGAGAATGTTACTCTGAATGAGGGACTGGGCTTCAAATTCTCCCTGCCCTTGCCGGCCTTGGACAAGCTTGTCTCCACGCTCACTTTTGGCGGGGATTACAAACACTATCAGGCCAATAGTGCCAACGCCGACATTTTTTATGAGCTGGTCAGCACAACCAACAATGGTTCGGCGGTCAAGTATGGCAATGTGCTTTACACGCTTCAGTCGGTTCGGCCAACGGCGGTGGAATATTTTCCCCTGAACGTTGGCTGGAACGGCTCTGTGCCCGACACCTTGGGGACGACCTTTTTCAACGCTCAAGCCAATTTCAATTTTTTCCAGATTTCTTCAGAAGAAAATACCGAGGTAACCACAACGAATGTAACAGCGACTGGAACGAATGTGGTTACAACCACAAAGACGATTCATGACCACTCCTTTTCCAGCGTTGCTTATACGACAAATGCCCGCCCTCATTATGTGACACTGCAACTCGGAGCCAACCGCATTCAGACGATTTACAAAGACTGGTCGGTGAAGCTTCATGCCGACGGTCAGTGGGCCGACGGTCCGTTAATCAGCAACGAACAATATGCCATGGGTGGCACGGCAGGTGTGCGTGGCTATCAGGATGGCCAGGCCTATGGCGACACCGGATGGCGTTTCTCCATTGAGCCACAGACGCCCCTCATGAAAATCGGCATGGTCGGCAACGAGGGACATGAACAGCCCTGCTGGGTTCGCGGCTCGGCGTTCCTGGATTATGGCAGGATTTATTTGCTTGCCCAGCCATCGTCCGGCAGTAACAGCCACGAGTCATTTTGCGGGGCGGGTTGGGCTGTGACCGCCAACATCGGCAGTCACCTGGACGGGCGGTTGACGGTCGCCTGGCCCTTGATCAGTCACGCTGGGGAATCTGATGGGGTTCACGTCTATTTCGGCATTGGCGCCCAATTCTAAATGCCATGACCAACAACATGTCACCAATTTGTAACGTACGGTCGCACGCGATTGCCCTAAACTTAAAAACTAGGATTGTTATGCGCAGATTGTATCGCCACCCCAGGTTCCGCAGGTTGGTTGCCGCGGTTCTAATGCTTGGTATTGCGCTGGACGCGCCAGCCAATCCCACGGGCATGACCGTGCATGGTGGTTCCGCCACAGCCACCAGCAGCGGTTCACAGCTCACCGTTACCACGACTTCACAAAGCACCTTCCTCAATTGGCAGAGTTTCAACATTGCCGCCGGCGAAACCACGATTTTTCAGGAGCCTTCCACCACCTCAATCGTGTGGAATCAGATCAACAACGCGAACCCGTCGCAGATTTACGGCAGTCTTCAGGCCAACGGCATCGTGGTGCTGCTCAATTCCTCCGGCTTTTATTTTGGACCGAACTCGTTCGTAAGCGCCGCCGGGCTGGTGGTGTCCACCGCGAATTGCATCCCGCCGCAAAATTCCGGCGGCGGTTGGGAGTTCAACGGCCCGCCCCCGCTGGCCAGCATCGTCAACTACGGCCAGATCAACGTCGGCCAGGGTGGCTCGGCATTTTTGATCGCCGACCACGTCGAGAACCACGGCGCCATCAGCGCCCCCGGCGGCACCATCGGCTTGGCAGCGGGGCAGACCGTGCTCTTGAGCGAACGTCCCGATGGCCGGGGCATGAGCATGGCGGTCACGCTGCCCAGCGGTTCCGTGGACAACCAAGGCCGGCTCATCGCCGACGGTGGAACGATTGTTATGAACGCCAAGGTGGTGAACCAGGACGGTTTTATTCAGGCCAACTCGGTACGGAATGTCAACGGCACCATTGAACTGGTCGCTTCCGATCAACTGACCCTTGGTGCGAATTCTCAAATCATCGCCAGCGGCGACAATTTGTCATCCGGCAGCGCTGGCGGCAATGTGACGCTTCAATCGGGAAACAATTTCAGCGACAGCGTTGGCAGTCAAATCATCACCACCGGTGGCACGCAAGGCGGCAACGGCGGCAATGTCGAAATCAGCGCGCCAAACGTTTTGTCGCTGAATTCCAGCATCAACGCGCGGGCGCAGACGGGTTGGACCGCGGGGAAATTGTTGTTGGATCCGGATTACATTATTTTGGACACATCTGGCTCCGGCAGCGTCGGCAGTGGTACGGTGTTGGCCGGGAGCAATCCCGGCAAAACGCTGGATTTAAACGTGAACACAGCGTTCGCCAACCTTGCGGTTTCCCAGATCATTCTCCAGGCCGTGTATGATATTACACTTGCCGGCGGCACATCGTGGGACCTGAGCGGGACCATTGGTGCGAACTTGGGTGGCGTGACCAGCGGCCAACTGACGCTGGAAGCCGGGCGCAACATCATTTTTGGAGATGGGGCTTCAATCTCTGACGCGAACAATTGGTCGGTGACACTCATGGCCGGCGTGAACAATTTCAACACCGGGACGATTCAGACCGGCACCGGCAATATTTATCTGAATGGCGGCAATGGCCAGACTGGCAGCGGATCAATTCAAACCGCCTCCGGTTCGATCAACCTGATGGCGGGCAATGACATTCAAATTGGTTCCGGCATCGTAAGTTCCAGCGCCGGCAACATCACCTGGCAGGCCGGTGGTGACATCCAATTTGGAGACGGTTCACAAATCACCGACGGAAACAACGGAGCGGTGACGCTGGACGCTGGATATATTTTTGCCAACAACACGGTCAATTTTAACGTCGGCAACATTTATCTGAATGGCGGTTTGGGTGGTGACGGCGTTGGCGGTTCAATCCAAACGGAGAGCGGCGACATCAATCTGACGGCCGGTCAGAACATTCTGGTCGGTTCCGGTTGCGTGATCACAACCGGGGGCGGCAGCATCTACGCCCATGCTCTAGCGGGTAACATTGACACCGGCTCCGATGCGCAAGGTTATTATTTCAGCATCAGCAGCGTAAACTCCCTCAGCAAGGCTTACAATTTACAAGACGGTTTGGGCGGCATCAGCACCGCAGCGGGTGGCGATGTGACGCTCATCGCGGGAGGTGATGTAACCAGTGTATTGCCCGGAAACGGTGTTTATTATTACGACGGAAATCCGGAATCACCCAACAATGCTGATTACCTCACGGCGGGTTCCGGCGCTTATGGCTCCCAAGCCGGGAATGTGACCATTGTGGCGGGCGGCAATGTGACCGGCAATTTTCTCGTGGCCAACGGCACAGGCGCCATCTACGCCGGGGTGAAAATGGTCAACGGCATTCCCGTGGACGCCAATGGCAACCCCGTCACGGATGGCAAAAGCTATGTTTTGGATTCGGGTTCCACGGGCAGCGCCGGGACGGCGGACAAGGAACTGGCGTTGAATCTGATCACGGGCGGCTGGACGGTGGACGCGGCGCAGAACATTTACCTCCAGGAAGTCCGCAACCCCAATGGCGTTTTTGACATCAATGGCGGTCGCACCTTCGCCCATTATTTTGATTACGCGGCCAGCGACTATGTTGATTTGAACGCGGGAAACCTGGTGCAATTGGGCGCCTCGCCTTCGGTGCTGCCACGACCGGCTGGCATTAAGGTGCCATTCATTTACCCCTCCATCTTGAATATCACTGCGGGAGCGGGTGGTGTGGAACTGGTGGGCGGCAGCACTGATCCGTTTAACCAATTGATTTTGTTTCCCTCACCGCAGGGAAGCCTGACCATCAACACTACGGACGGCGGCTCGCTCTTTAGCGACCTGGCGGCTTCTGGCGGAGTCCCCCAAATTTTAAATCTGATTGTCTCGGACAGCAGCAGCAGGCAACTTACCACGAGTTCCTCCGATGCGAGCTGCACCTTTGGCATAAACGATCATGCCGCCTCGCCAGTTCACCTGGACGCTTCGACCCCCATCGAACTGAACATCTCGGGGGATATGAGCCTGGTGTTGCTGGACGCTCCCGAGGCGGCGCAAATCAATGTGGTTGGCAATATGTATAACTGCCGGTTTCAGGGCATGAACTTGTCCGCCGACGACGTGACCAGCATCAATGTCGGTCAGACCGCCAAGGAAAACATGGAGAACAGCGGTTTGCTCGATCCCAAAACGGATTCCGGCATCACGGTGGGTGGGGACATCATTAACCGCGGCAATTTCACCTCTGTTACCCTTGATTTGACTCAAACTGGCGTGCAAGCCCCAGATATGGATTACCTTTCGGAAGCAGTGAATAACGCAATAGGCAGCACTTCCATTTCGGCAGCCACACTGCTCACGAGTTTATATTTCAATCCCAATACCGGTGTCCTTACCTATCAAAACATCTCCGGAGTGAGTATTGCCAGTGTTCTGAACCTGTTGCAAAATTTGACGGTCCAAGTTTATAAAAATGGTGTTCCCCAATGGGCCGACCCGCTTGATACGATACCACAAACGACTGCGGTTTCCGTCTTGACCCCCGCAACTGCGCAGGCACTGCTGGCTCAATATAACGCAGAGAACGCATATAGCAGGCTTCCTGCCGGTTCGGGGCCTCCTGATGGCACGTACGGGTTCACCATTGGCGGCGGTGGACAATTCAACATTACGGCACGGACCATAGACCTGGGAACCACCGCCGGGATTCAATCGGAGGGCGTGGGGCTTTACACGGTTCGCGGCACTTATCCGCTCGCCCAATTGTTTGGCGCCGGCGGTGTGTTCGATCACGGGGCTGACATCACCATCACCACCACCGGGAATCACTCCGCCGGAGAAACCGCCGGCGATCTCGTCGGTGATCTGGACATGTATTCCAGTTCCATCGCCTCATTGCAGGGCGGCGATATCACCATCTACGCCGGCGGAGATGTCAATGCCGGCTCGGCAGATTTTTCCGTCAACACCACTTCTGCGCGCGGCATTTATTCGACGGATCAAGGCAATGTTTTTGTTTATGCCGACGGGGACTTCAATGTCAATGGTTCCCGGATTGGCGTCTATGACACACGTCAGGACACTGACAATAGTTCCGGGACGCCCGGCGGTTCTGTAACCGTGGTGTCCAGGAATGGCAATATCAATGCGGGAACTGGCGGTTCCGGGTTTGTGAATGTCAGTTCTTTTCAGGTTAATGCCGACCAGTCGGTCAACGCGGAGTCATTGACCATTCCGGGCAGCGGCATCATGAATGTTTCGTACAGCCAGCCCGGCAATATTCTGGTTGAAGCCCCCAATGGCTCGGTCAACGCCGCCGCGGGCGGCATCATCCAACTGGCCCTGAACGGAGCTCCGCTTCCGGAAGGGACCACGCTTTTTGGTGTGCCGCTGAACCGTGCCGGCTTGGCAAAAATGTTTGATCTGGCGCTTAACGGCAAGACGAAGGCCGCGCTGGCCCTGCAAAAGGTTCTCAATGGCAATCCGGGAAATAGCGCGGTGGATATTTTTGCGGGTTATGAATTGCAACAACTGGACGGTTCCGGCAATCCCATTGTGGATGCCTACGGCGACCCGGTGATTACCGCCCTCAATCTATCGGATGGAACACTGGAGAAAACATCCGACAATCAGGATATCACCGCCACGGGATCAGGTGTGTTGGCTAACGGCTCGGTAAACATGGATGCTTCCGGCGATATTTCAGGAACTATTTATACCCAAGGCAATGGAAATCTACACTCCGATCAGACAATCATTGTTGATCTCATAGCGGGCGGCAAAGTCGATATCACCGCGTCCAGTCTTGGGGACAGCCAAATTGTCGGTCTCCAAGGTATTGATGCCACCGGCGATACGAGTGACGCTTCGTTAATGTCAAACGACCAGGTTAGTGGCGGCCAGGATAGTTTGGCAGCCGGCACGGCGGCGGATGCGGCCAGCCAGGGAATGGCCAGTGAAACTTCCGCCAGTCTCGCAAAAAGTGACGACACCACTTCCACCGATGACGACGAGAAGAAGAAAAAAGGCAAGGCAGTGGCCACAGTGCAGAAGGCCGGCCGCGTGACCGTTTTGTTGCCACCGAAACATTTATCCCAAAACCAAACCTCAAGTAACCATTTATGACCCCCATGTTTATCCATCCAATGTTCGCCGCCAACGCGGCGGTGTATGCCATCCAGAATGCCACCACCGAAGGCAAGATCACCGTCCTCGCCTTGCTGGTCCTGTCGCTGTTCAGCTGGACCATCATCATCACCAAGTTCCGCCAGTTGATGATTGCGCGGAAGGCGACCAAGAAATTCTTTGCCGCCTATAATTCCACGCGCGACCCGCTGGATATCCAGCGCAAGGGCGAGGAATTCGACGGCGCGCCCGCCTACCAGCTTTACATCTGTGGCGCGGACGAACTGGCGTATCAATTGAAAAACAACCCGGTGCAGGTACAAGCCATCGCCAAGTTCATTCCCCCAAACGGCGGGGAACATACCAACACCGATTACCTTGCCCGGTCCGCCGAGACCAAGGTCAGCATGGCCTCGTTTGAGGCGGTGAAAGTGATCCTGGAGGAGGCCTCCGGCGGAGAGGCGATGGCGTTGGAGAAGGGGATGATTGTATTGTCCACGGCGGTGGCGGGCGGACCGTTCATCGGGTTGCTGGGCACGGTCTGGGGCGTCATGTCCACCTTCGCCGGCATTGCCGAAAGCCGGGCTGCTACGCTTACGGCGATGGCTCCCGGTGTGGCTGCCGCGCTGGTGGCCACGGTCACGGGCCTGCTGGTGGCCATCCCGGCCATGTTCGCCTACAACTTCATGGTCACCACCATTCGCCACATCACCCAGGAACTGGACGGATTCGCCAGCCGTTACGCCAACCAGATCGAGCACGTTTATGTGGATCATCGTCCCTTGGCCGAGGAAATCCAGAATGCGAACGAAATACTGGCTGGACGCATCGTCGGCGCGTTGAAGCACAATGAAACCCCCGAGCTGGTTGAGCGATGAAAAAGTGTTCGAAGACGGCACATCATTCACTGACGGAGTTGAACATCACTCCGCTGCTGGACCTGGCGTTCGTGCTGCTGGTCATCTTCATCATCACCACCATCCCGCCGGTGAATGACCTGGATTTGAAGCTGCCCACCGCCGCCAAGCGGCTGAAAGACCCGCCGCGGAAGGCCAATTACATCACGGTGCAGGCCGACGGGGTCATTTATTTGAACAAGAAGCAGATGGACGTGACCGAGATGTTGCAAACCCTGATTGGCCTGCGCGTGGATGATCCGGACTTGAACGTGATCGTGCGCGGCGACAGCCAGACCAAGTATAAACAGATCCGCGCTGTGTTGGACGTCTGCCAGCAGGCGAACCTTCCCAAGGTGGACCTGGCCACCGAGGCGGCCAACCAGAAATAGACCATGCTGCCGCAAAGCCAACAGCGCAAGAAGCGCAACTCATCGAAGGTGAACCTGCTCATCTCGTTCATCTTTCACGCCCTCATCGTGGTGGCGATGTTTTACTTTGCGGCGCGGCAGGGGTTGCTGGGCAAACAGATGAAAAAAATCGCCGTCGAGATGGTGAAGGAAAAGCCGCCGGAGAAACCCAAGGAACCGGAGAAGCCGAAGGTGGAACCGCCCAAGATGGAACTGCCCAAGGTGGTGGAAAAACCCAAGGTGGTGGAGGAAGCCAAGGCCGCGCCTCCGCCACCCACTGAGGCGCCGCCTACAGTGGCGCCGGCGGCGGCGGAACTGCCGGCGTTTCAATTCGGGGGCGGCAAGACGGTGGAGACCAGTTCGGATCCAGTGAAACTTTACCAGGGGGCGTTGGAATACGCGTTGCGGTCAAAATGGAACCGGCCGGACAACCTCACGGATGACGATTACGTGGCCGAGGTGGACATCACCGTCAACCGTGCGGGCGACATCAGCAACCCGGTCTGGAGAAAAAGTTCCGGCGATCCGAAGTGGGACGATTCGGTGCGGCAGGCCATCGCGGCGGTCAAGGAGATGGATCGGCCCCCGCCGACAAATTTCCCCTCACAGGTCTTGGTGCGGTTTGACGTGCAGGAAGAAACCGAACCCGTGTTGCAATGAAAAAGACGTCACATTCCCATCACAGTTCGCTCAGTGAATTGAACATCACACCGCTGCTGGATCTGGTCTTCGTGCTGCTCGTCATCTTCATCATCACGACGCCGCAGATGATGAACAATCTGGAGATGACATTGCCGTCGGGCAAACCGCCGCCCAAGACCGACAAGAAACCGAAGATCAACCATATCGTGGTGGATGCGAAAGGACAGACGTATTTGAACGATGCCCCGGTCACCATCCCCGTGCTGAAAACTGACTTGCAACAGATGAAGGCCGAGGACCCCGGGTTGAGCGTGGTGGTAAAGGGCTCGGACGATGTGGATTACCAGAACATGATCAACGTGCTGGACGTGCTCCAGCAACTCGACATCACCAAAGTGGGCCTGGCCACCGAAACGACACCGTAATTCCCAACTCAAATCAGCTATTTCTCCCGGGGTTCAACGGTTTGGTTAGAAATGAAGTCATATCTGCAAAAAGTCGGATTGAACCGCCTATTACGCGCTCAAACCTTAACCGTTTCCTTCAAAAAACACTGGTGTTCATTGGCTAAAACAACCGTCGCTGCGCAACGCGTAACGTCCACTGCCGAACGAAATTCAATATGGTGGAGGCGGCGGGAGTTGAACCCGCGTCCCTGGCAGACAAACCAGCCGCGACTACATGCTTAGTCCGGAGAAGGTTTTCTGCTGTGCGATGGCGTCCGGACACGAATCGCACTGCCTAGTCCGCAGGATAAGATCTCGGTTGCCGGCGCGCAGACTCCGCCTGCAACCCAACCTGCTGTGGCGTCCGTCCACCGTAGCAGGTGTCCCGTGGCGGACGTCGTGGCCTTAGGCCGCGAGAGCTAGTTCTTGATTAGCTGTTTTGTTTGGTCCGATTTTTTACGAGGCCAACGAACCATCCTCGGCATGCCGCCTCTGGCGCATTTCCCAGGTCGAAACCAGTGCGCCCCCATCCTTCGATACGGCGCTACTATAATCTTTCAATTCGCCGCCGGGGTCAAGTATCGTACGCCCCGGCCGGATTCAATTCCCGTTGCGGGAATTCCCAACAGGTGCTATTATCCAAGAAAATTAAAAAGCTTATGCAAGAAAATAACAACCAAAGCTCACGCCGGCATTTTCTCAAAACCACCTTGACCTTGCCTGTTGCGCTGGCCGCCGCGCCGGCGATCATGACACAGACTGTGTCAGCCGGGGACGCCCCAGCAGCCCCAGCAGTCGCTGCGCCGCTGCCCAAACGCCAGATGGGCAAGAGCGGACCGCAAGTCACCATGCTCTGCCTGGGCGGCATGGAACCGGCCCTGAGTCCGGACTACATTGACATCGCCTGGGCCAACGGCATCCGCTATTTCGACACGGCGAAGGTTTATTTGAATGGCAAGTCGGAAAAGATTATTGCGGCGTGGCTCGCCAAATACCCGGAACGCCGCAAGGAAGTTTTTCTGGTCAGCAAGGACATGCCGCACACCGGGGCGCAAATGGAGGAGATGGTGGATCGCCGGCTCGAAGCCTGTGGCACGAAATATCTCGACGCCTTCTACATCCACGGCATCGGACGCAAGGGTTATGGCGAAGACTCGATTCAATGGCCCAAAAACGCCGAGTTCGTCAAGTCAGCCGACAAACTCAGAAGCGCCGGCAAGGTCAAAATGATTGGGTTCTCCTGCCATGACGCGGATTTGAATGATTTCCTCAACGCCGCCGCCGGCGGTGGGTTTGTGGACATCATCATGCTCCGCTACTCGCCGTTCTTTACCAAGGGCGACGAATTGGACAAGGCGCTGGACGCCTGCCACCGGTCCGGCATTGCCCTCGTGGCAATGAAAACGCTGCGCAGCGCCGGCACGGACATTCCCAAGCGCGTGCCGGAGTTTGACAAGCTGGGATTGACCACGCACCAGGCCATGCTGCACGCGGTCTGGAGCGACCCGCGCATTTCGTCCGTGTGCTGCCAGTTGGAAAACGTCGGGCAGTTGACGGAAAATGCCGCCGCCGCCCGCAGTTACAAGACGCCGCTCAAGCTGGCGCAAATCAATCTGCTCAAGGAGACGCTGCTCGCCAGCCGGCGCACCTATTGCCCGGGTTGCCCGTCCTGCGATGCGTTTGCCGCCAGCTCGGAATTTGCGCTGCACGACATTGCCCGCTTCGTGAGCTACTACGAACAGGACGGCCATCTCGGCGCCCGCGAATTGTATCAAGCCCTGCCGGCTTCCGCGCGTGATGCCTCGGGCGTGAACTTGGCCGCGTTGCGCGACCGCTGCGCGTTCCACGTGGACTACCCGGACATCGTGAAGCGCGCCGAGCGCAACTTCGCGTGAGCCGGCCCTGACGCATGGCCGCCCCCGTCGCCGCTCCACCGCCAGCCGGAAATCGCAAAACATTCCGGCGCACCCGGATTCCCGCGGCGGAACGGGCCGCGGGCGTAGTCATCGTGGTTTTGCTGGGTGTCATCGGCGTCGCCATTTTCATCAAAGGCCGGCACTACGACCCCGGCCGGTTCATGCTCCGCACCAGCGCCCTGCAATCCACCGCTGCGGAAGTCAAAGGAAAATCCGGAACCGCCGGCGGCGCAGACGTGGCTTCCGGCATTTCGTCCAGCGCAATGACTCCAGCGCCGGCCACGAGCGAGAGCGAAGGCGAACCGGCGGAAGGTCACGCGAGCGCCGCGCCCGCCGTCAAGGGCGAGCCGCTGGAAATCAAGCTGGATGGCCTCCAGCCGATGGGCGACACGGAATTTTACAACGCGGACAATTTGTTCGAGAAAATTGACGGGCGCGCCCCCGCCTACCTGAATTTCAATTTTCAACAACTTCGCTGCCGTTCTTTCTCCGTCACCGGCACGTCCCCCAGTTTCGTGGACGTTTATGAATATCACTTCGATACGCCGGTCAATGCCTTTGGCATGTTCGCGTTGGAACGCGATCCCAAGGGCAGCCCGCTGGATTTCGCCCCGGACGGTTACGCGAGCGGGATGGGCTTTTTCTTCCGGCAAGGAACGATTTACGTCCAAGTGACGGCCTCGGATCAGAAGCCCAAGACGCTCGAACTGGCGAAAGCGATTGCGGAGAACCGGGCGACAAATCTCCCGGCCGACGATTCCGGCCTCGCCGGCCGCCGCCGGCTGCCGGCCGCTGGAATGGATCCGGCGAGCGTCCAATTTGTGCAGGAGAACGCACAAGGCCAGGCGTTTTTGAAAAACGTCTTTCAAGCCAGCTACGATTTTTCGGACAAGAAGCTGCCGTTTTTCCTGATGGTGACTTCAGCCGCGGACGCCGCCGCCGCGTGGAAAGCGTATCTGGACTTTGCCGGCCAGTTTGGCGGCCAGGTGACGCCGTTGCCGGACATGAACGGCGCGAAAGTTTTTGCCGCCCAAAACTTTGGCTCGTGGAAGGTAATTTACCAGCGCGACGGCGAGGTGGGTGGCGTTTATGACTCCGGCGATTTGGACACCGCCCGGCAATTTGTTGAACAATACCTGGCCGGACAAATCAAATAATGCTATGATGAAGCTCAGGTTATGAAAGGTGGATTGGCGGAAAATCGGGCAAGCAGCATCAGCCGGCGCGAATTTCTCGTCCGCGCGGGCGCAACCGGCGCGCTCCTGGCCGGCGCGGCGGCGGGCGGTTACGCTCTTTGGCAGCCGAAACATTTTGTCCCCGGCTTCGAGCCGGAAAAGGGGTTGCAGCTTCCCAGCTACGCCATCGAACCCAGCAAAACCCTGCCGTCGCTCGCCATCGCCCACGGCACGGACCATGAAAAAACCATTCGCGCTGTCTTTGGCGCGCTTGGTGGCATGGAACGCTTTGTCAAAAAGGGCGACGTCGTCATGCTCAAACCCAACGTGGCGTTCGACACGCCGCCGCCGCTGGCCGCGACGACGCACCCGGAAACGCTCCGCGCGGTGGCCAAGCTGGTGCTCGAAGCCGGCGCGGCCCGGGTGTTCGTCACCGACAATCCCATCAACAGCCCGACCGGTTGTTTTCTCAAAAGCGGCCTGCGCCAGGTGGCTGACGATTTGAACCTGGACCTGCTTTACCCGGAAGCCAATGGATTTGCCTCACTGCAACTCGACGGCGAAGTCCTCCGCAACTGGACGTTCTTCCATGAGCCGTTCCGGAAGGCGACCAAGGTCATCGGGGTTGCCCCCTGCAAGGACCATAATCTTTGCCACGCCTCGATGACGATGAAAAACTGGTATGGCCTGCTGGGCGGACGCCGCAGCCAGTTCCACCAATACATTCACAGCATTGTTTCGGATTTCGCGCTGATGATGAAACCGACGCTCGTGGTGCTTGACGGCATGAACGTGCTGATGAAAAACGGCCCGACCGGCGGGCGCCTCTCCGATGTGAAGCCGATGAATACGGTGGTTGCGGGCACGGACATGGTGGCCGTGGACAGCTATGGTTACACGCACCTGATGGAGCGCGACCTCGCCGAGTTGACCTACGTTCACAAGGCCCAAACCCGCGGCCTCGGCAACCCCAACTGGAAGGACTTGGTGTACAAGGAAGTCCAGGCCTGACCATGAAAACCCGCACCGTCCGCCGCATATCGCAGGTTTTTTTCTTCAGCCTGTTTTTGTTTTTCGTCTTCGTCACCGACCTCCGGTATCTCAAGGGTTATCCGGTCTCGCTGTTCCTCGAACTTGATCCGCTGGTTGCCTTCGCGACGGCCATTACCACGCACACGGTCTACATGGGCCTGCTGTGGAGCCTGCTGCTCATCCTGCCGACGCTTTTGTTCGGGCGAATCTTCTGCAACTGGATTTGTCCCTACGGCATCCTGCACCATTTCATCGGCTGGCTGCTCGGCAAACGCCGGGCGGAGGAGCGCGAGCGTATCGAGGCCAACCGCTACAAAAAACTGTACTCGCTCAAATATGTCATCCTCATTGCCATGCTTGTGGCGGCGGTTTGCGGCAGCCTGCAAATCGGCTGGCTCGACCCGATCTGCCTGTTTCATCGCTCGATGACCGCGGCGATTTTGCCGATGCTGAACCTCTTTTTCCCGTCGAGCGTCTATGTGCGGCAATATTTTCACGTCGGCGCCTGGGTCATTGGTTTTCTGCTCGTGTTCCTCGTGGGCATGAACGTGGTGATTCCGCGGTTTTTCTGCCGGGTGCTCTGCCCGCTCGGCGCGTTTCTCGGCACGCTGTCCACCGCCGCGCTCTGGCGCATTGATCGCGATCCGCACAAGTGCGTGGACTGCGACCTCTGCCTGAAAAGCTGCGAAGGCGCGTCCGACCCGCACACGCAATTGCGCAAGAGTGAATGTTTCGTCTGCTTCAACTGCATCGAGGACTGTCCCGAAGACGCCATTTCGTTCAAGTTCATGCCGGCGCTCCAGCGCGAAATCACCGCGCCCGTTGTGCCGGGCCGGCGCGCCTTTCTCGGCACCCTGCTGGGCCTGACTTTTTATGCTTTTGGCCGGGCCTCCGGCGCCTCGGACCGGAATTACAGCAAAAAGGTCATCCGTCCGCCCGGGTCGGTGGCGGAAAAGGATTTTCTCGAGCGCTGCATCAAATGCGACCAGTGCCTCCGCGTGTGCCCGACCAACGTGTTGCAGCCAGCGCTGATGGAATCCGGTCTGGAAGGCATCTGGACGCCGATCCTCAACATGAAACTCGGCTACTGCGAGGTGAACTGCACGCTCTGCGGCCAGGTCTGCCCCACCGGCGCGATCCAGCGCATCACCATTGAGGAAAAAACCGGCCTCGGCCCGTTCGCAGCGGAAGGCCCAATCCGGCTCGGCACGGCCTTTTTCGATCATGGCCGCTGCCTGCCGTGGTCCATGGAAACCCCGTGCGTGGTTTGCGAGGAGGTTTGCCCGGTTTCGCCCAAGGCGATTTACTCGCGCGAAATCACCATCACCAAACGCGATGGAAATCCGATCACGTTGCGCCGGCCTTACGTGGATCCCGCGCTCTGCATCGGCTGCGGCATTTGCGAACACGAATGTCCCGTCACCGACGAAGCGGCCATCCGTGTCACGGCGGTGGGCGAAACCCGGTCGCGCGACCGCCGGCTGCTGATGGACGGCGGGGTCACCAGTGCCGTCCGCGATCTTGAAAAGAAGCAGCGGTGAAAAAATCCCGATGAACTTGCAACTGTTTGCGCCCGTCGGATTTTGAGCTAAACTCCGGCCATGGAAAAAGTCACCTCCGGCCAGCGCCTCCGCACCTGCCGGGCCTGCGGTAAAAAATTCGAATATCCTGTCAAGGGCAACGATGCCACGCGGCATCATTGCGCGGACTGTGTTGCCATCCCTGCCGACGTGCGCAAAATTCTGGAACGCCTCAACACCCGCATGGCGCAGTTTGAAAACCAGTTGCGCCGGCTCCAGGAAAAACCCGTCAGCCCGCCGCCGAGCAATTGACCTGAAAACAAAAACGAGGCTGGAATGGCATCCTGCCTTGGCTGATTTTATTTCGGAAAACGCCGGTCAAATTCTTCGTGTGAGCCAATCCAAAACCAAAGCCAGTTATCGTCGTAGCGCCGCGCGACGGCGCGATAATTCCGGGTAACACGAACCGACCACACGCGCGCATCGGAACGCAGGCGTTCCAATTGCAAACCGGGATGCGCCGGATTATCCAGAAATTTTTGAAAAGCGTTTTGAGCCGCCTGGCGAACCTTCGGGGGAAGGGCGTGATACAACCGCCAGAAATCGGTTGTGCCGCGCGAAGTCACTTTTTACTCCGCAAAGATTTGTCGTTCAACGTTAAAAAACTTTCGGGCTTTTGCTGGTATTCGGCGTCCAGTTTGTCGAGTAGCGTGGCAAGCGCAGGACGTGGCGTGGCATCGTGAAGAATGGCGTCCCAACCATCAGCCGGAAACGCGTCGGGGCATAGTGCGGGAATGTCCTGCACCAGCTGACGGCGCGCCTTGGCCGGCAGCCCGGCAATGGCCTCTTCGATTTCCTGCAACGACTTCACGATGGAAAAATGCGCTGAAAGTGCCGGTCTGTCAATTACTCGGCGATTTGTTAATTTGAAAGTCTTGTAACGCTATTCGCCATCTCAAAAGAGAACTGCCTCCCTCCTTCGTTGAGTGGCAAATAAAAAAATGAGTAAATCTATCGTTGTCTTTGGCCTGAAAATTTAAGTCTCCGCGGTCTTTTTTGGAAACATTCACAAATGTTCCACTTCCAGCAAATAGGCCGCTGTTTCCTGTTGGACTAAAATTAGTTGTCAACTGCTTTTAGTGGGCGTCTTTCTTGCTAACCCATCGTCGTTTTCGGCAGGGCATCGAGACAAGCCTTTGCTTCGCGTTTCAAGGCTTCGCGCTCTTCCTGGCTCAAGCCTGGTGGATCGAACCGATACCGGTAATGCAGGGGGAGCAATGCCTGCAAGGGAACCTGCAAACTTTTCAGGGCGGGATCGGCCAGGGCGCGCGCCAGCCAGTCGGAAAGCGGTTCACTGGCCTGGCGCGTCACGCCGCGTTCGGCCAGTTGTTTCTCCAGTTGATAAAATTCCGAATCCAGTCCCGGCCAGGACATCCGTACATCGTCGTCTGTAGAGTGCTTTTGCCGGTGCCGTTTGCGGCCGTGGCGGAAGAGGATCTGGTACAGCAGCAACGCCAGCACCGGGACCAGCGCCCAAAGGAAGTACCGGCGCCATTCCGTCCGGCCCCATCGGAATTTGGCGATCTGGAATCCGATCCAGGACCAGCAATCTGAAAACCGTTGCATGAGCGATGCACGTTTGCCCTCGATGGCGATCCACGATGCCGGCGTGGTGTCAAAATCCTCCCAGGTTTTTGTTTCCGGATTCCACACCAGGCACCACGCATGGGCGTCGCGATCGCGCACCACGTAGCCGTTGCCGGAATTTTCATGGATCGCGTAGCCGACGGCGTAGCGGGCGGGAATTCCCAGCTCGCGGAGCAACAGCGCGGTGGCGGTGGCAAAGTACTCGCAATGCCCGCTGCGGCTATGCAATAAAAACTGGCCCAATGGCGTTGTGCCCGTGGCCGGCATTTTTTCCGGCCCCAGCCACGTGCTGTAGGTGAATTTGCCCTGGAAAAAACCCTGGACGGCCTGGAGTGTCCGCGCCTGGTCTGGCCCCGGCATTTTCGCTTCGGCAATGACACGGTCCAGCGCCGGCTTTTCGTTGGTTGGAACCAGGTAATCCCAGTTGGTGTCCGGCGGGAAATCAATGGTGGCGCCGGGACCGTAAAAGGCATCGAAGATGACCAGACCCGGTCCTTCTGCCAGCACCGCCCCGGTTTTGTTTTGGTGAAGCAGATAGGCATTCAGGTTTTCCAACTGCCTGCTTCCGGTCGGGAGGGGGAGCAGTCCCGCCGGGTAATGACTTTCCTGCGCCGTGCCGGTGAGATAGCAGGCGATGTTGACCGCCGCGGTGTTGGTTTTGCCGGACAGCAATATCCATGTGTTTTCGTTGGTGCTGGCGTGCGAAACGTTTTCAAAAAGATTACGGGTGCTGCCGGCATACCAGCTTTCCCGCCGGAAATCCTGATAACTGGCTTCGCGCAGGTAGGTGGGCGGCGGGGCACCGCCGGCCGGGAGAACGCGCACAACAATTTTGCCGGACATTTTCAGGCGTTCAATCTGGCCCAAGGCAGTCGCTCTTTGACCCGGATCCGTCCGGGTCTGCAGGAAACGCGCGAGCAATTGCGCATTGTAGCCGATCATCTGTCGTTCCAAACGGCCCAAGCCGCCCTGACTCAAATAACCAATGACGATTGCCAGGGCCAAGGTGGCGACCCAAATGACGACGCCGAAGCGGCGCGAACGCAGCGGCCACAACGCCCACACCAGCAGGACGCATTGTCCCCAAAAGAACGCCTCGTCGCCGCGGTTGGCATGGATGCTCGCGGCAAACAGGCAAACGATGAAGTAAGGATAAAACACGTCCATGCGGGGCCCGGGCGGCACGACGCGTCCCGCCTTGAGTTCCCCCCGCCGGCGCCAGCGCAGAATAATGGAAACCGCCGTCAGCGGCGCAGATTCGACGGTGCTGAAGGCCTGCGCGGCAATGAAGGGAAACAAAAGCATGGGCAGCCAGCGCAGCAGGGCGGTCGCCGTGCGTTCCCCGGAAAGACCGACCTTGGTTCCCACGGCAATCGCTGATCCGCGGAACAAACCACTGAATCCGCCCGGCCCGGCGGTGGTGCCGAAGCCGAAAATCCCGGCGGTCAGGACCAGTAAAGTGCAAAAATTCCAGATGCGATTGAAATCCTCGTCCGCCAAATCCCAGCGCACCCCGACCCACCGGGCGCCTTCCAGCACCACCGCCATAATGGCGCCGACGGCCAGAAACCCCGTCTGCCAGCCCCAAAACAGCAGGGTCGCGCCCAAGAGGAAGGGCGGCGTTTTTAGGCCCGGGGTTTCTATGCTTGGCGGATTCGGTTTCATGGAGGGATCATCCGGTCAACCCGGCCAGGTCCTGTTCGATCCGTCCCAACTCCAGCACCTGGAACCGGTGCGGTTTATCCCGCAACGGCCCGGGGTCCAGCCCGGCCCGGCCCGGGGCGGCAACGACCAGCACCAGCACCGGCACGTCGAGGGTCTGCAGCCTTTTCACAAATTCACGGCGGGCCTCGTCCCACGCGAGCAGCACGCAAACGCAGCCGCTGACCGCCGAGATGTGACTGAGCACCAGATGCTCCAGCATTGGGAACGGCTGATCACGGCAGGCGCGCACCCCCGCCAGAATTTCCAGCATCCGATCCACATGCCCCAAACCCCGCCCCGCGGTGAAGCAATAGGATTCCGCCCCGACAAACAACAAATCGAGCAACGATTCCTGGGTCAGCACCGTGCTGGCAAACGAGGCGGCGACAGACACGGCCTCTTCCAGGATTTCGCTGTGCGGCTCGGCGGTGAAGGTGTCCAGCACCAGCGCATGCCGCACAAAAAATTCGTCCTCGAACTCCTTCACGATCGGCCGGCCCGCTTTGGCCCAGCTTCGCCAGTGGATGTGCCGCAACGGGTCGCCCCGGCGGTAATCCCGCAGGGCGACAAATTCATCACTGCGTCCCACGTTCGCCGCAAGCGCCACGCCCCCTTCCTGATATTTCATCGAGCCGGGCAACGCGATGGGCGGAAGCAAATAGCGTTTCGGCAGAATCAAAACCGTCTGCGGGGCGGGGACCGTGACGCACGACCGGAACAACCCCAGGGGATCGGTCCGGGCCAGGGCGGCCCCGGTGAACCGCAAAACCCCGCGGCGCAGCGGCAGGATTTCCATGCGCACCTCCCCTTCGCCCTTCGGCGGCAGTGGCGGGACTTTGCGTTCCTTGACCATCGCCGTTTGAAACGGATTGTCCGGCCGCCGTTCACCAAAACGGAATGAGCGGATCCGGCGGCTTTCCGCCTGTTGAAACTCCAGCCAGTCCGGAAAAGCGGGTCGCGCATCCGCGAGATTCTCCAGCAACGTCAGGCCGTTCTGCGTCCTTGTCGTCAGGTTCTTGACCCGGACCCGATAACCCAGCGGCTGGCCGGCGGTTCCCAGGCGTGGCAGCGAGCGTTGCACGGAAAAACGCGCCCGGAAAAACCAGCTGGCGGCAAATGCCAGAATCAAAAACACCAGCAACAGTGAGAAAGCCTGGTAGGTGACGGTGTTTTCAACGTCCAGACCAACGGAGCCGGTGACCAGCAGCGCGCCGGCCAGGCAGAACCCTGCCGGCGTGAACCGGCGCCGCGACCAGTGCCACAAACCGGAGGTGACGCGGTAAATCCGGTAAATCAGTTTGTAGATCGGCCTCACGAAATCGCAAATGACGAATGACGAATGGCCAATGGGGGTTGATGTGCTTTGCTTCGGTGGTGCCTGTTTAATTCATCATTCGTCATTTAGATTACGCCGGCACTTTGAATTTCTTCAAAACGTCTTCCACGACGCCGGGCGCCGTGACTCCGGAAAAACGGGCCTGCGGTTCCAGCACCAGCCGATGCGCGATGACCGGCACGGCCAGCGACTGTATCTGCTCCGGCGTGACAAAATCATGGCCTTCGAACAAGGCCAGCGCCTGGGCGGTTTTCATCAGGGCAATTGAGGCGCGCGGGCTGGCACCGAGTTGAACGCCCGCTGCGGTCCGGGTGGCCCCCGCCAGGTCCACGGCGTAACGTTTCAATTCCTCGCTGATCCGCACCTCCTCTGCCGCCCGCCGCAGCAACAGCACGTCGGCGCGGGTGGCGCAAGGTTTCAAATCCTTGAGCGGATGGTTGTGTTCCTGGGCGGTGAGGATGGCCACCTCCTCGTCCGGCGGCACATAGCCAAGGGTGAACTGCATGGCGAACCGGTCCATTTGCGCCTCCGGCAGGGGATAGGTGCCGCGGAATTCGACCGGGTTTTGCGTGGCGATGACGAAAAACAGTTCGGTCAGGCTGCGGCGTTCGCCTTCCACGCTCACCTGGTTTTCGCCCATGGCCTCGAGCAACGCTGACTGCGTGCGCGGCGAGGCGCGGTTGATTTCATCGGCCAGCAGGATGTCGGTGAACACCGGCCCTTCATGAAAATGAAACTGCTGGTCCTGCTGGCTGTACACCGACACGCCCAGGATGTCCGACGGCAGCAGGTCGGGCGTGAACTGGATGCGTTTGAACCGGGCGTCAATGGAGCGGGCGAGCGCCTTGGCGAGGGTGGTCTTGCCGGTGCCCGGAAAGTCTTCGAGCAGCACATGCCCGCCGCTGGCCAGCGCGGCCAGCAGTTTGCGGGTGGCCCCGGCCTGCCCGCGCATGACTTTGGCGATGTTGTCGGCGATTTTCCGGTAAACTTCCCGCGCCGCGTGAAGATTGGTTGGTGTCATCAGTTCCGAAATTAACCGGCGGCGTTTCGAACCGCGAATAAAAAACGGGGCGGGAATTGCTTCACACCCGTTCAGTCCTTGCCCAATTCAAAAATTTCCTCGATGGGCAGTTTGAACAACCGCGCCACCTTGAAGGTCAGCGGCAATTATAAAGTAGCACCCGCGTCTCGCGGGTTGTTTCAGGCGCCCCGCCTGAAACCGGAAACACAAAAATTGAAGCGGCGGATCCTTCCCTGTCTTATGAAATCCATGACGACGGAAGTCACAATGCTGCGTCGCGCCGCATTGAACCCGCCGGCCGCCGTCGCGCCGCAGTGGCGCTTTGGCGCGCCGCGAAGGCGGAAGGTGGGTGCTACGAGCGATTACAACTTTGATGTAGCGCAGACATTCTTGTCTGCGGGTTTGCGGGACATTCTTGTCCCGTGATTGATCAGCACGAAAGAGGCGACTGGAAAGTCGCCTGAACCCACAGGCTGGAAAGCCTGCGCTACGTAATAACTGGAAACGCTCTACCACACAAATTCATCCTGAAAATTGTCTTCGCCGCTCCAGGTGTTTTTCTCGAATCCAAATAAAAACGAGGCTGGAATTGCTTCCAGCCTCGCTCGTGATTTCGTTGGTAGGGACGCGCGGCCCGCACGTCCGAGCAGACGGCCCGGCGGGCCGTCCCTACCTGATTAATAATCCATTCCGCCCATGCCGCCGCCGCCGCCACCGGGCATCGGGGCCGGTTTTTCCTTCTCCGGAATGTCGGTGATGAGGCACTCGGTCGTGAGCAGCAATCCGGCAATGGATGCCGCGTTTTGCAACGCGGTGCGCGTGACCTTCTTCGGATCCACGATCCCGGCCTTCACGAGGTCTTCGTACTCGTTGGTGGCCACGTTGTAACCTTCGTTGCCCTTGCGCTTCTTGACTTCCTCGACGACCACGGAGCCTTCCACGCCGGCGTTTTTCGCCAGTTCACGGGTCGGCGACTCGACGGCGCGTTTCACAATGTCCACGCCGATCTTTTCGTCTTCGTTGGCACCTTTGACGGCTTCGATGGCGGGCAGGCAGCGCAGCAACGCCACACCACCGCCAGCCACGATGCCTTCCTCGACGGCCGCGCGGGTCGCGTGCAACGCGTCCTCAACCCGGGCTTTCTTTTCCTTCATCTCGGTCTCGGTTGCAGCGCCGACGTTGATGACGGCCACGCCGCCGGCGAGCTTGGCCAGGCGTTCCTGCAATTTCTCACGGTCGTAATCGCTGGTGGTCTCCTCGATCTGGCGGCGAATCTGGTTCACGCGGCCCTGGATGTCGGACGATTTGCCGCCGCCTTCGACGATGGTGGTGTTTTCCTTGTCCACCACCACGCTCTTGGCGCGGCCGAGATCGGTCAGTTCAATGCTCTCCAGCTTGATGCCGAGGTCTTCACTGATGAACTTGCCGCCGGTGAGGACGGCGATGTCTTCGAGCATGGCCTTGCGGCGGTCGCCGAAGCCCGGTGCTTTCACGGCGCAGACGCTGAGCGTGCCGCGCAGCTTGTTCACCACGAGTGTGGCGAGCGCTTCGCCTTCGACTTCCTCGGCGATGATGAGCAGCGGTTTGCCCGAGCGCGCGGCCTTTTCGAGCAACGGCAGCATGTCCTTCAAGCTGCTGATTTTCTTTTCGTAATTGAGGATGTAGGCGTCCTCGAGTTTCGCCTCCATCGTCTCGGCGTTGGTGACGAAATAAGGCGAGAGATAGCCCTTGTCGAACTGCATGCCTTCGACCACCTCGAGCGTCGTCTCGATGGACTTCGCCTCCTCGACCGTGATCGTGCCGTCCTTGCCGACCTTGTCCATCGCCTCGGCGATTTTGTCGGCAATCTGGAAATCCCAGTTGGCCGACACCGCGGCGACCTGGCGGATTTCGTCCTTGTCCTTGACCTTCTTGGTGATTTTGTCGAGCTGGCCGACGGCGGCTTCCACGGCCTTCATGATGCCGCGCTGGATGCCGATGGGGTTGCCGCCCGCCGTGACGAACTTCAGGCCTTCGCGATAAATGGATTCCGCGAGCACCGTGGCCGTGGTCGTGCCGTCACCGGCGGTGTCGCTGGTTTTGCTGGCGACTTCGCGGACCATCTGGGCGCCCATGTTTTCGTAGGGATCTTCCAGTTCGATTTCCTTCGCCACGGTCACGCCGTCCTTGGTGATGGTGGGGGAGCCGTATTTCTTGTCAATGACCACGTTGCGGCCCTTGGGACCGAGCGTGGCGACGACCGCCCGCGAGAGCTTCTGGACGCCGCGTAAAATCGCCTGCCGCGCCTGTTCGTCAAATAGTAATTGTTTTGCTGCCATAATATTTAATCTTGGTAGATGGTTGTTGGTTGCCCGTCTTCACTTCGCTTGGCGCAATCACGCCGAAGCCGGAGGCGAAGGCGGAAAGGTTAACTGAGCACGGCCAGGATGTCGTCCGAGGACAAAATCTTGTATTCCTTGCCGTCAATTTTGATTTCGGTGCCGCCGTATTTGCTCACGAGCACGCGGTCGCCCTTTTTGACTTCAAACGGAATTTTCTTTCCGTCGTCGTTGGTTTTGCCGGTGCCGAGGGCGATAATGATGCCTTCCTGCGGCTTTTCCTTGGCGGTATCGGGAATGATGATGCCGCCCTTCTTGACTTCCTTTTCTTCGACCGGCTCGACCAGGATGCGGTCGCCGATCGGTTTGACGTTTAGTGCCATAGTTTGTTTTTCCTTATTGTTGGTTTGTTAATCGTAATCAACTCCCGCCGCACCCGCGATGGGAAAATTTTTTAGCGCTTAATCGAATTTTAAACGCGACTTAATTCCCTCTACTCTTTCCAATTCTGCCTTGCGCGCTTGAGCTGTTTGTGCAGCTTGCGCTTCGACTCTGTTTAGAAACTCCTGATAATCATTATTTGTAACTGCTACATCGTGTTTCAACTCGCCATGATGTCGTTCCATTTCCTCTGGAACACAGTCCACAACAATACCATTTTTTCGGTTACTAAATTTGTTATCCGAATCGGCTCAAATTTTGCGCTCATGTTTGCCCTTTTTTACTTCTTCTCATCCACGACCTCGGCGTCAATCACCCCTTCGTCCTTCTTTTTGTCGTCGGACTTTGGCTCGCCGCCTTCCTGCTGCGGTTGCGCGCCTGCTTGGCCCTTTTCCGCCTGCGCCTTTGCGGCGGCGGCTTTGTAAAGCTCGGCGCTCACGGCCTGCCAAGCTTCGTTCAACTTCTCGGCGGCGGATTTGATGGCCGCGCTGTCGCTGCCTTTCAACGCCTCCTTCACGTCCGCGACGGCTTTCTCGATCTTGGCCTTGTCGTCGCCGGAAATCTTGTCGGCGGTATCCTTGAGCATTTTCTCGGAGCGATACACCGCGCTGTCGGCCTCGTTGCGCGTCTCGACTTCCTCGCGTTTGGTCTTGTCCTCGTCGGCGTGCGCCTCGGCGTCCTTGCGCATCTTCTCGACTTCGTCCTTCGAGAGGCCGCTGCTGGCGGTGATGGTGATTTTTTGTTCCTTGCCGGTGCCGAGGTCTTTGGCACCCACGTGCAAAATGCCGTTGGCGTCAATGTCGAACGTCACCTCGATCTGCGGCATGCCGCGCGGGGCGGGCGGAATGTCGGTCAGATGAAATTTGCCGATGGTCTTGTTGTCCTTGGAAAACTGCCGTTCGCCCTGGAGCACGTGAATTTCCACGCCCGGCTGGTTGTCGCTGGCGGTGGAGAAAATTTCCGATTTGCGCGTGGGAATTGTCGTGTTGCGTTCGATGAGCCGCGTGAACACGCCGCCCAGCGTCTCGATGCCGAGTGACAACGGCGTCACGTCGAGCAACAGCACATCCTTGACCTCGCCCTTGAGCACGCCGCCCTGAATGCCGGCGCCCACGGCCACGACTTCGTCCGGGTTCACGCCCTGGTGCGGCGGTTTGTTGACGAGCGAGTGCGCCACTTCAACGACCTTCGGCATGCGGGTCATGCCGCCGACGAGCACGAGTTCGTCAATCTTGCTCGCCTCGATGCCGGCGTCCTTCAAACAGGCTTTTACCGGGCTGATGGTGCGTTCGAACAACGCGTCGCAAAGCTGTTCCATCTTCGCGCGGGTCAGCTTCATCGAAATGTGTTTCGGTCCGCTGGCGTCCGCGGTGATGAACGGCAGGTTGATGTCGTATTGCTGGGCGGACGACAGGGCAATCTTGGCTTTTTCCGCTTCTTCCTTGATGCGTTGGAGCGCGTCGGGCTGCTTGCGCAGGTCCATACCGTTGTCTTTTTTAAATTCGTCGAGGATCCAATCCATGAGGCGGCCATCCCAGTCGTCACCACCCAGGTGGGTGTCGCCATTGGTGGCCTTCACTTCAAAAACGCCGTCGCCAATTTCCAAAACTGAAATGTCGAACGTGCCGCCGCCCAGGTCATAGACGGCGATTTTTTCGTCCTTTTTTTTGTCGAGGCCGTAGGCGAGCGACGCGGCGGTCGGCTCATTGATGATGCGGAGCACTTCGAGCCCGGCAATCTTGCCGGCATCCTTGGTGGCCTGGCGCTGGGAATCGTTGAAGTAGGCGGGAACCGTGATGACGGCTTGCGTGATTTTCTCGCTCAGACGCATTTCGGCGTCGGTCTTGAGCTTGCCCAGGATCATCGCGGAAATTTCCGGCGGCGAAAATTGTTTAGGCCTGCCGTCCACTTCCACTTCCACGGCGGCGTCGCCGTTCGAAGCGCGAACGACTTTATAGGGGACGCGCTTCAGTTCCTCCTGGACCTCGTCGAATTTACGGCCCATGAAGCGTTTGATGGAGTAAACGGTGTTGCGCGAGTTGGTGACGGCCTGGCGCTTGGCCGCTTCACCGACGAGTCGCTCCCCGCTCTTGGTAAACGCGACGACGGATGGCGTGGTGCGTTTGCCTTCGGAATTTTCCAGCACGAGCGGTTCGCCGCCTTCCATGACCGCCATGCAGGAGTTCGTGGTTCCAAGATCAATGCCTAATACTTTTGCCATAAAAAAATAAATTTTGGTTGTCTGCTCCCTATTCCAATGCAATAACGGTGCCGCAATTCCAAAAACAACATGGAAGCCTTGCAAACAAAGGGTGAAATTGAGTTTTTCAATTCTTTAGAGGTGATAAAAAACAGTGCCAAAAGCGTCACAGTGGCACAATTGAAGTGTCGTTTGGCACAGTTGGGCGGAGCGCCGGCCTCCGGCTCGGCGGGTGGAAAACATCGAACATTCAACATTCCACACCCAACGTCCAAGCTTTCAATTCGATGTTCGATGTTGGGCGTTGAATGTTGAATGTTTCCCAACTTCCTGCCGTACCGGAGGCCGGCGCTCCAGTTTATTTGCTTCCCGGTTTGAGCGCCGGGATTGCCGCCAAATCCGGCGGCAATTTGTCCGGTTTGAATAGTTCGACCTGGAGCGTAATCAAGCTGGCAAAGGGCACGCCGAAATTCACCGCGCCATTGGAACGGTCCACAATCGCGGCGACCCCGGCGACGTGGCCGCCATGCGCGCGGACAATATCAATCGTCTCCTGGACACGACCGCCTTTGGTCACCACGTCTTCGACGACGAGGATTTTCTCGCCGGGCGCAATTTTGAATCCGCGCCGCAACACGAGCCTGCCCTCCTCTTTTTCCGCAAAGATGAACCGCACACCAAGTTGCCTCGCAACCTCCTGTCCGATGACCAGCCCGCCGAGGGCCGGCGCGATGACGGTGGCGGCACAGAACTGGCGGACCTTGCCGGCGAGGTCCCCGCCCAGTTTTTCGACGACGGACATTTGCTGGAGCGCGAGGGCACATTGAAAGTACTGACGGCTATGCAATCCGCTGCGCAGGATGAAATGGCCTTCGAGCAGCGCGCCGGTGTTGTTGAAAACTTGGAGAATTTCGTCTTGGGTCATCGGACGAATGTTAATTCCAAAGTCCAAAGTTCAAAGTCCAAAGTTCAAAGTGGCAGGGTCGGCGCACCGCGCCGACCGGACGCCGCGGCGCGGCGTCCCTACCTTGCTTTCTTCTGGCTTCTGGATTCCGAATTTTGAATTCTGGCCGCGTGCCGAAGTGGATTAAATTCATCATCGCCATCCTGCTGCTGCCGGTCTGCGCCGGCGCGGCGCGGGCGTTGTGGCTGGTGCTATGCGCCAGCGGTAAGGCGGACGTGGTTTGGGTGCCGCTGCTGGCGGGCGCGTTGTGCTGGCTGGTGGTTTTTTTGCTGCTGCCCAAACCCATGTGGCTTTATGTGTTCGGCCACGAACTGACGCACGCGTTGTGGACGTGGCTTTTCGGCGGACAGGTGAGAAAAATGAAGGTCACTTCCGCCGGCGGCCATGTTGTCGTGAGCAAAACCAATTTTGTCATCACGCTGGCGCCCTATTTTTTCCCGCTTTACGCGGCTCTGGTCATTGCGGTGTTCGCCCTCGGCCGTTTCTTTTGGGATTGGTGGAATTATCTGGTCTGGTTTCACCTGTTCGTCGGCGCGGCATACGCATTTCATGTGACCTTGACGTGGCACGCTTTGAAAACGCGGCAATCGGACATTACTTCGCAGGGCTGGTTGTTTTCGGCGGTGATTATTTTTCTCGGCAACGTCAGCGTGTTGCTGTTTGGCTTGCCTTTTTTGACCGCGAAAGTCAGTTTGTCCAGCGCGTTGGGCTGGTGGCTGGAGAGCACGGGGCATATTTTTAACTGGCTGGCGCAGCGGTTCGAATAATTTGACCGGAAATTTATCAACAATTCTGTCTTGAATTAAAACGCGGATGGGTTCAATCCTTAAAGAAGCAACGTATGGATTTGGGCGACATTTTAAGCAAAGCGCAGATTATTCCCGACTTGCACGCGGCAAATCGCTGGGAAGCGATTGACGAGTTGATCGAGAATCTCGTGGCCACGGGCAAGCTTCAGCCTGGCGACCGTGACGCCGTCACCGCTGCCGTCAAGAAGCGGGAGACCTCGATGAGCACCGGCATCGGGTTCGGCATCGGCATTCCGCACGCTTCAACCGACTTGATTTACGAGGTCGTCGGCGCGCTCGGCCGCTCGAAGGCGGGCGTCAATTTCGACGCGCTCGACAACCAGCCGGTGAAACTCGTCATGCTTTTTCTCGTGCCCCAAGGCCAGTTCCAGAAGCATCTCCATACCCTGGCCAACATCGCCAAGTTCCTTCATAAACCCGATTTCCGCCAAGCGCTCGAACAAGCTCCTGACGCCGACGCGATGCTCAATATCATCAAGGAATACGGGAAAAAATGATGGTTGGGTCATCGCGCCGCGATGACCGGACGCCGCGGCGCGGCGTCCCTACCTTGCAGGTGTCCATTCCGCTTTCGCTTTGCTTCAGCGCGACAAGCCGTGGTTAAATCAAGCCCGTGCTGCCCCACAAACAGATTGAACTGAAATTACAACACGCTGTCCGCGCGGTCCTGCCGGAGGCAGATGCCTCTACGGTTCTCGTCCGTCCGTGTCCCGACCCGAAATTCGGCGATTACCAGAGCAATGCGCTGATGGCGCTGGCCAAGGCGCGGAAAATGAATCCACGCCAGCTTGCCACCAACGTGCTCGCCAAACTCGAAGTCGGTGATTGGTGCGAAAAAGTCGAAATTGCCGGCGCCGGTTTTCTGAATTTCCGGCTGAAAAGTTCCGCGCTCTCCGGCGCCCTCCAAGCCGCCGTCTGCGGTGAACATTTGTTTTTCGAAAAAACCACGAGTCCTCGGACGGCGGTGATTGATTTCAGTTCACCGAACGTGGCCAAGCCGATGCACGTGGGCCACATCCGCTCGACGATCCTCGGCGATTGCCTCGCGCGCACGCTGCGCCTGCTCGGCCACCGCGTCATCACTGACAACCACATCGGCGATTGGGGCACGCAGTTCGGCAAGTTGCTCGTCGGCTGGAAAAAACATCTGGACCGCGCCGCGCTCAAGGCCGATCCGCTTGGCGAAATGGAGCGGCTTTACAAGCTCGTCAACACCGCGAGCGAAGCCGATGAAAAAGTTCTGGAGGAGGCGCGGCAGGAGCTGGTGAAACTCCAGAGCGGTGACACTGAATGCCTGAAGGTCTGGCACGAGATGATTGCGCTGTCGCAAAAGCAGTTCGACACGATTTACAGCCGGCTCGGCGTCAAGTTCGACCAAACGCTCGGCGAAAGCTTTTACAATCTGCGGCTCAAACCGCTGGTGGATGAACTCGTCGCCAAAGGCATCGCGCGCGAAAGCGCAGGCGCGATTGCCGTTTTCTTCGACGACCTGCCCCAACTCAAGGAACAGCCCGCGCTCATCCGCAAAAGTGACGGCGGTTTTAATTACACCACCACGGACCTGGCCACGCTGGCGTACCGGCTCGAGACCTGGCACCCGGATGAAATCATTTACGTCACCGACGGACGCCAGCAACTGCATTTCCAGCAGGTCTTTGCGGCGTTTCGCAAATGGCAATCCGCAATCCGCAATCCGCAATCCGCAATTCCAAAATTTGCCCACGTCTGGTTTGGCTCGATTCTGGGCGAGGACGGCAAGCCATTTAAAACGCGCAGCGGCGAGACGGTGAAGCTGGCCGACCTGCTCGACGAAGCGGAGGAGCGGGCCTTCAAGATCGTTTCCGAAAAGAATCCGGACTTGCCGGAGGCACCTCGCCGCGAGATTGCGCGCGTCGTTGGGCTGGGCGCCGTGAAATACGCCGACCTGCTGCCGAACCGGCAGAGCGATTATGTTTTCAGTTGGGACAAGATGCTGGCGTTGCAGGGCAATACCGCGCCGTATTTGCAGTATGCCTATGCGCGCATCAAAAGCATTTTCCGGAAGGCGGAGGCTGAGTCCAAAGTCCAAAGCTCAGAGACCAAAGTCGAATTGGTGTCGCCGGAGGAAATTGCGCTGGCGAAGCATTTGTTGAATTTCGGGTTGACGCTGGAAGCGGTGGCGGAGGAATACCGCCCGAATTTCATGTGCAACTATCTTTACGAGCTGGCCGGGAAATTCACGGCATTCTACGAAAATTGTCCGGTGCTCAAGGTTGACGATTCCTTGCGCGCCAGCCGATTGGCGCTTTGCAACTTGACCGCGCGGGTTCTGAAACAAGGGTTGGACGTGCTCGGAATTGAAGTCGTGGAGCAGATGTAGCTCCTGACAATCAGGTTCGCCAAGCGGCATGGCGGCCAGGCTTTCTACTTGGTCGCGCAGTCCCAATGCTCGACGAGCTTGCCGTCCTTGACCCGCAACACGTCAAACCAAAACGCCTCGTATGTCTTCGTCTTGTCCGCCGGCTCCGGTAAGCGCCGCTTCCAAACGAGCGTCACCAAGTCGCCTTCAGCAATCACCAATTCCGGCGGGTTGCGAAGCGTCGGTGCGACCGGCCGGGGGTGTTCCCAGATTTTGCTGAAGAACTCAACGAACCCCGCCCGTCCGGTTTTCGCCAACGGATTGTGTTGAATGTAATCCTCGGCCAGATAATTCGTGGCGGCCTCGACGTTCTGCGCTTCGAATACAACGCGCCAGAATTCCAGCACGAGCGCCTTGTTGCGCTCGGTCTGGCTTTGTGGCACCTGCGCGCTTGTCGATGTCAAAACCACTCCCAGCAAAAGGCTGATGATGAGAAAAACGTTGTACTTCATGGGACAATCCTTTTTGGGCAACGATTTTTGCTCCGTTTGTAAGGTTTGGCAAGCGCGCGATCTGACCGCGCGGGTTTTGAAACAGGGCCTCGACGTTCTGGAAATTGAAGTCGTGGAACAGAAGAGATATCCCACGCTAGGTTTTCGGAACTGTTTTTTGGTCCGCTTTTTCATCCAAAAAGAGACGCACTATCGACACAACAAGGAGCGGCAACAGCATGAATAGGAATTCTGCGATTAGTGCAGGAAGCTCCTTTTTGAATTTCGTAATGTTTCCTTTTGCTTTGCCAGTTTCTTTTCTCGTTTCGTTTCCGGCATCCATTACGAGTTCCTTCGTTGCCACTTTTAACTCAACCGCATCGGCATGACGACATAGAGGAACGGGCCGTTGATCTTGAGGACGCCGGGGCTGAGCTCGTCTATCAACTCGAAGAACACCTCGTCCTCGGTCAAAGAGTTGAGCGGATCAATGAGGTAGCGCGGATTGAAGGCGATGGCGATTTCCTTGCCTTTGTAGTTCACCGCGAGTGTTTCGCGCGCCTCGCCGACCTCCGGCGAATTGGCGGTGATGGCGAGGTTGTTCTTGCCGAAGGTGAGCTTGACGGAATTGGCTTTCTCGCTGGTCATGATTTCGGCGCGGCGCAGGGCTTGCAGAAACTCCTCGCGATTGAGCGGCACGCGCTCCTTCACCTCGGCGGGGATGACCTGGCGATAGTTTGGATAATTGCCTTCGATCAATTTCGTGATGACGAGGACGGAAAATCCCTTGTCGTCCTTGAGCGCGAATGACGCCTGGTTCTCGCCGAACTTGATTTCCACGTCCCCCTTTTCCTGCAGCAACCGATTTAATTCATTCACTGCCTTGGCCGGAACTATGAATTCGCCGCTGCTTTTCTCGGCGATGTCCACTTCCTCATCCACCAGTGCGAGCCGGCGGCCATCCGTGGCGACCATGGTCATTTTATGGTCTTTCAGACTGATGAAAATGCCGTTGAGCACATAGCGCGATTCGTCGGTGGACACGGCAAACGAGGTTTTTCTCATCATCGCCTTCACGGTTTCCTGGGGCAGGGAAACTTTCTTGTCATCCTTGAATTTTGGCGGTGGTGGAAATTCATCCGCCCCCAAGCCATTGATCTTATAAAAAGAGGCATTGCACCGGATGCTGGTGACATTTCTTTCGTCGGTTTCGATGTCTATTTCATTGCCGCCTAATTCCCGGACGATGCCGAACAATTTTTTCACTGGGACGGTTGTGCTGCCGCCCTTTTTCACCTTCGCTTCAACTTTGCAAGCGACGGTCACATCCAGATCGGTCGCGGTGAATTCCACCCGGTCTCCCTCGGCGCGCATCAGCACATTGGAAAGAATGGGCAGTGTCGTGCGGGTACTGACAACATTTTGAACGGCTTGCAGACCGGCGAGAATTTGCTCCTTGGCAATGGTAAGGTTCATGCGCGTTTAATAGTAATTCTTTTCTAATGTTAAATTATCAGTATTAAGGGCTGTGAATAAAGTAAACAACTTTAAATGTCAAGGCGGCCACTGGGTTTTGTAAAGGAAAGAAAAACGAGAAAGGGGGGATTTAAAAACTACAAAGTCCTCCCAGAGGGAGTTTTCACCAAAGTTCGCATTTCATTAACAGGAAAAAGATGGGTTGTTTTCCAAGTTATGCCCGATGAACGATCTCCGGCAACTCCGACAGAACAGAACAGTTTTTCTCTCTATTGAATCAAGCCCCAGGGAAAAAAGAACGAGTTAATTTGCCAGAGAACGCTGGCCTGAATGTACGAACAGGCAGAAACCAAGACTGCGAAGAATTAGCCGGTGCTCTCAACTGGTTCCTTGCCAAACCTCTGGTTCGCATCCGTGTAAAAAAATCCGCGCTCGCGGCAAACCGCGCCGAGTTCGGCAACCAGTTGAATTGTGCCGATTTCATAATTCGCCGCCAATTTTAAAACAAAATCGAGTCCAAGCGGATGGCTTTCCTCAAATTGTCCACGGAAACAATGCCTTCCTAATCCACCGGCAGCCGGGAGACCTCAAAACCTTCCTTTTTCTCAAGGAAAAAGAGGCACAAACCTCCGGTCTGTGAGACGTCGGAAATTTCACAGGCTGGAAGCCTATGCCACAACTAAAAAGTTCGCGGCCCGCCAGGCTTTGGGTTAAAAAGGAAAAAAGAGAATGAGCACGCGGGTCAAAATTTGCGGCATTACGAACCTGGCCGACGCCCAAGCTGCCGTTGCGGCGGGCGCGGACGCGCTGGGCTTTGTCTTTTACGAAAAAAGCCCGCGCCACCTGACCATTTCCGCTGCCGCCAAAATTTCAAAACTTCTGCCGGCAACCGTCTTGCGCGTTGGTGTTTTTGTAAACGCGGCGGAGAAACTGGTTTCTCTCACCATCAGGGAATGCAGCTTGGGCTTGTTGCAGTTTCACGGAGACGAAACGCCGGAATTTTGCATGCGATTCGGGCTGATGAGCATGAAGGCTTTCCGCCTCCGCGATGCCGAATCGCTGAGGGAGCTGCCAAAATTCCCCACCGAGGCCTGGCTGCTCGATGCTTACTCGGCCGAAAACCTCGGCGGCACGGGAGAAAAATTCAATTGGGACCTGGCCGTCGAGGCGCAAAAGTTCGGCAAGCCGTTTTTTCTCGCCGGCGGATTGATGCCGGAAAATGTCGCTGCCGCCGTCCGCAAGGTGCAGCCGTTCGGCGTGGACGTTTCCAGCGGGGTGGAATCGTCACCGGGGAAAAAGGACCACGCCAAGGTGCGCGCGTTTATCGCCAACGTTCGCCAGGCGGAGCAAAAATGAAACGCATTGCTGTTTTTTGCGGTTCGAACAAGGGCACCCGCGCCGCCTACGCCGGGGCGGTAGAAAACCTCGGTCGCCACCTGGCCAGACGCGGAATCGAACTGGTTTATGGCGGCGGTTGCGTCGGGCTGATGGGCGTTCTGGCGGACGCCGCACTTCAAAACGGCGGACACATCATCGGCGTGATTCCGCAATCACTCGTCATCAAGGAAGTGGTGCACGAAAAACTGCCCGACTTGCGCGTGGTGAAAAACATGCACGAGCGCAAGGCACTGATCGCCGAATTATCCGACGGCTTCATCGCGCTGCCCGGCGGCTACGGCACCTGCGAGGAATTTTGCGAAGTGCTCGCCTGGAGCCAGCTCGGCTATCACCGGAAACCGTTCGGACTGCTGGACGTGGCTGGCTTTTATCGTCCCCTGTTGCAGTTTTTTGATCACGCCGTTGCTGAAGGATTCATCCGCCCCAAACACCGTGAACTGGTCATGGTCGAAGAGGACGCGGAAAAACTTTTGCTCCGGCTGGAAACCTTCCAGCCGCCAAAAGAAGTGAAGTGGGTCAAATAGTTAACTAGAAGAATTTTTACCACGGATTCACACGGATGGGCACGGATGAAAAAAACGAGGTCGGGCGGGCAGTCCTCTGCCCGCCGCTCGAACGAGCGCGAACCACTGCGCGCGCGGAGAGACGCGCCCGACCAAGCCTGAAAACATTCGAGGTTTAATAAAATAAATCCTTTGCGTCTCTGCGTCTTTGCATGAAAATTGGACGATGAGCAAAAATTACAGCACCAAAATGCCGGACGCCCAAGGCCATTTTGGTCCCTATGGCGGACGGTTCGTGCCGGAGACGTTGATGCATCCGTTGCGCGAGCTGGAGGCGGAATACTTCCGCGCGCAAAAGGACCCGGCGTTCAAGCGCGAGTTCGAGTATTATCTCCGGGAATTTTGCGGACGGCCCACGCCGCTTTACTTTGCCGAACGGCTTACCAAGGAACTCGGCGGCGCAAAAATTTATCTCAAGCGCGAGGACCTGCTCCACACCGGCGCGCACAAAATCAACAACGCCATCGGCCAGATCCTTATTGCCCGGCGCATGGGCAAGACCCGCATCATCGCCGAGACCGGCGCCGGCCAGCATGGTGTGGCCACCGCCACGGTCGCTGCCATATTCGGGTTGAAATGCGTGGTCTATATGGGCGCGGTGGATTGCGAGCGGCAGGCGCTCAACGTTTATCGCATGAAAATGCTCGGCGCCGACGTCGTGTCCGTGAAGGCCGGCCAGCAGACGCTCAAGGAAGCCATCAACGAAGCCATGCGCGACTGGGTCACCAACATTCGCACCACGCATTACATCCTCGGCACCGTCTATGGCGCGCATCCGTATCCGGTCATGGTCCGGAATTTCCAGCGCGTCATCGGCGACGAGGCGCGCCGGCAGATTTTGAAACAGGAAAAGCGCCTGCCCGACCTGCTCGTCGCCTGCGTCGGCGGCGGCTCGAACGCGATGGGATTGTTTTATCCGTTCCTCAAGGACAAGTCGGTGAAAATGGTCGGCGTGGAAGCAGGCGGGCGCGGCATCAAACCCAACCAACACGCGGCGCGATTCCATGGCGGCTCGCTCGGCGTGTTGCAGGGCACCCGCAGCTACATTTTGCAGGACAGAAACGGGCAGATTCAACTCACGCACAGCGTCAGCGCCGGACTGGATTACGCCGCCGTGGGACCGGAACACGCATGGTTGCACGACCAGAAGCGCGTGGAATACACCTACATCAAGGACGGCGCGGCGCTCGAGGCGTTCATGAAACTGGCGCGGCTGGAAGGCATCATCCCCGCGCTGGAAAGCGCCCACGCCATCGCCGAAGTCATGAAACGCGCACCAAAGATGAGTAAGAACAAGCTCATCATCGTGAACCTGAGCGGCCGCGGCGACAAGGACGTGACCCAGGTGGCGGACAAGGTGAAGTTGGAAATGCCGAAGTAAAATTTAATTTCCAATCTTGTATTTTTGCGTTCAAACAATCACACCGCCAGGCAGGGCATAAATGCAAACAACCACTGGATCAAGTTTTTGGTTCGTATTCTGGGCCTGCGTTGGCGGCGCAATTGTGATGGTCGGGCTTTTGATGGAGGTATTATCAGAAAAGAAATGGTTTAAAAACGTAAACTCTTTTCGCCGCTGCGAAGTCATAAAAAAGGCTGGTGAATGGTTTGTGATATCCGGCATCGTCGTTGAAGTGGTTGTATCCGGCGTGCTTGCCAAAGGCGAATGGCAAAATGACTCATGGAATAGACCGATAGCAAGCGCATCGGCATTTGCCCGTATCATTACCAGCCAAAATCCAAGACCTTCATCATTTTTTAACCTACCCCCAGAATATGAGGGGATAGGCTGGCACGCGGGCATAACCTTTATCAACGGGACAAGCTTGAGCGGTTCAAACGTGCTCTTACAAGTCGAGGCATCACAATCAGATGTGTCCGCGTGGGAAATGGGAAGCTCCACCAATCGAGAGTGGAGAATAGCATTCCATGAAAACCCATTTAACTTTCTGCAATCCGAGTCGGATCGGAATAAAATTTTTGTTAAACAGTTCGATGGCGTTAGAGCGTTGATTTTATCAATGCCTTTTGAAACGAACATGGTAGTCGAAACGGGTTCTGTCGTTTTAACAGTTAATAATTTCAAATGGACCTTTGACATTCCTAGACAAAAGCCAAAATGGGGAATAATAAGTATGCAAAAAAACGAAGACAGCACCGGACATATTGAAACACAAGTGCTCCGCGTTCCAATTTCAGATTTTGTATACCCTCCGCGATTTACGAATCGCGTGTATGATGGCAAATGACATTTGTAACTCCTCCCCTAAAATTCGCGCCAAAGTCGAGAAGAAAAGTGGAAACCCAAATTAGCGCAATGCCCCAAAATACAAAGTCGTGTGAGAGAATGTCTGGCTTCCGACACCGGCGAAGATTTGGTGGAAAAATCCGCAAATATCACATCCCCGATTTTTCCAACTAGAAGAACCATGACGATTTTGAAAAAGCCTTCGCCCGTCTGGAAAAAGATTTGCGGACGGGAGAGTGAGAATCGTTCATCGCTCATTCAGAATGTGGACATGGCTGGTTGGTCAGTGGCATCCTGCGCTTGAAATGAACTCGAAAGCGCGCATCGAATTCGGTGATTTTCAGACGCCCTTGCCGCTGGCGCGGGAAGTTTGCAACCGGCTGCGTGCTGAAGGTTTCACGGCCGATGTTGTCATTGAACCCACTTGCGGACACGGAACTTTTCTCGTTGCTGCCGCCGAAACTTTTACACGTTCGACTCTGCGCGGTTGGGACATCAACCAGTCTTACGTCGAAGCAGCAACAGCGGCGCTCAAGCAGGCAGGGGCGTCAAAGCGTTCCTCCGTCCAATGTCAGGATTTTTTCGCCCATGACTGGGAAATGGAACTGCAAAAAATGCCCGGGAGGTTGCTTATCCTTGGCAATCCGCCTTGGGTAACAAACTCAGTCGTCTCTTCGATGAATGGCAGCAATCTTCCGACGAAGGAAAATTTCCTGGGACTGCGCGGAATTGCGGCGCGCACCGGCAAATCCAACTTCGACATTTCCGAGTGGATGCTTATCCGGCTGGTTCGTGCTCTACGCGGGCGGGAGGCGACCATTGCGATGCTTTGCAAGACAGCAATCGCAAGGAAGTTGTTGCGCTATGCCTGGCAGAACGACGGACAAATCGCCAAGGCATCACTCTATCGCATCGATGCAGCGGAACATTTCGGAGCTTCGGTTGACGCCTGTCTTTTGCTGGCGCGAACGGGTTCTGCCGGCCTGGAAACGGCGGACGTTTTTGATTCACTTTCAGCGGCCAAGCCATCCGTCCGAATGGGATTGGCGGGACAGGATTTGGTTGCGGACATCGTGGCCTACCGCCGGATGCGGCGTCTTGAAGGGCTGTGTCCGTTCCAGTGGCGTTCCGGGGTGAAACACGACTGCGCCAGCGTCATGGAACTCCGATCCGCCAAGGCCGGGCATTTTGAGAACAAGCTGGGGGAAGTGGTGGAATTGGAACCCCAAAACCTTTTTCCACTGTTGAAATGCACCGATCTGGCCAACGGACACACGACCCCCGAACGCTTTGTGGTCGTGACTCAACGCCATGTTGGCGACGACACGGCGGTCATGGCAGACACCGTTCCGCGCACCTGGCGCTATCTTCAATCTCATCGCAAAAAATTTGATGCGCGGGGCAGCAGTATTTACAAAGGCCGTATGCCCTTTGCCTTGTTTGGCATTGGCGGCTACGCGTTCGCACCGTGGAAGGTGGCGGTGTCTGGATTGCACCGCAACCCAAACTTTCGAGTCATCGGGCCAGTCAAAGGCAAACCGGTTTTCATGGACGACACCTGTTACTACCTGCCCTTTGAACAGGAGTCGCAAGCCCGGCTCGTCGCGGACATTCTGAATTCCGAACCCTGCCGGCAATTTCTTCAGAGCTTGATTTTCACTGGCGTCAAACGATCGGTCACGGTGGATTTGCTGCAACGCCTCAATCTGTCCGCCATAGCCGAAGAAGCCGGATTTGGCAAACAGTGGCGTGCTTTGGAAAGAACAGATTACAAAACGTCCCAGCTTGTCCCCCAATTGCAACTTGTCATGGAAACAGCAAGCCGGAGGACGGCCAAAAGAGTTTCGGGAAATCGGGACTAACATTATGACGCGTTTAATACGCCTTCGCCCGTCCGAAAAGATTTGCCTACCAGCATCGGAAAGTGACGAGAAACGCTGTTGGTAGCACCCGCCTCCGGCGGGTTCAATTCAACGTCCCGCCGAATTGGGTTGGCGTACGTACGACCGGAGTTGATCGCACCAAGCAAAGGCGGACCTCATCCATCGCGCCGGTTTCAGGCGTGACGCCCGAAACAACCCGCGGGACGCGGGTGCTACAACATATTTTACGTGCTCTCACCCATCTATCCGGCTTCCCAAAAACGAACGCTGGTGCTTATTCTTTGTCGGTTAAACAATGGATGCCGCAAGATCACGACCGCGGTTCACGCCGCAAGGCAGGCTGGGATTGCTCCTGTTGGCGGTGTGCTGGCCGCTGAACTGGATGCTGCCGGGCCTGCGGACGGCTTACCTGTTCTTCCCGCTGTGGCTGGGCTACATCCTGGTGATGGACGCGCTGGTCTGGTGGCGCGCCGGCGCGTCGTTGTGGACGCGTTCGCGCCGGGGGTTTGTCCTGCTCTTCATCCTGTCCGTGCCGGGCTGGTGGCTGTTTGAAATCATCAACGACCGGACGGGCAACTGGGAATACCTTGGTGCCAACACGTTTACCCCGTTCGAATATTACGCGCTCTGCACGTTGTCGTTTTCCACCGTCATGCCGGCCGTGTTCGAAACCGCGGAGCTGGTGCGGACCTTTCGTTGGGTGCAATCACTCCGGCCCGGCACGCGGGTTCCGGACACGACTCGCGTCAATTTTGGAATGCTGTTCAGCGGTCTGGCCATGCTGGTGCTGACACTGCTCTGGCCGAAATGGTTTTATCCCTTCGTCTGGATTTCGCTGGTGTTCATTTTCGAGCCGGTGAACCGCTGGCTGGGCCGGCCGCATTTTCTGGAATGGCTGCAACACGGCGACTGGCGGCCGGTGATTTCGCTGTCGCTCGGCGCGTTGATCTGCGGGTTCTTCTGGGAGATGTGGAATTACTGGTCGTGGCCGCAATGGATTTATCACACGCCGGGTGCACAATTCCTGCACGTCTTCGCCATGCCGCTGCCGGGTTACGGCGGCTACATCCCGTTCGCGCTGGAACTGTACGCCTTGAAAAACCTCCTCTGGGCGCGCGGGCCAAAGCTGGAGCTTTGAGCCGGAACTTCCAGAGGAATTTCCGCCTGCCGGGTTTGGCGGCTGCATCCGCCTGCGCCCGCTTTGGCGCGACCGGGCCGGTGCGCAAACAGGCCAACGCCCGCGTTCAGGGTTTCCGCCAGGGGAAAACCGCTCACTTTTTTATCGTCGAAGAGGCGGTTCGTCGCTACAGTGAAATTTTTCAGATATGGAACCGAACGGAAAAAACAATGGCAAGATTGCCCGCGGAATGTGCGAAAAGGGATTGTGGCCGGCAGTGCTGGCGTTCGCCCAAAAATGGAGGGAAAAAGACCCGACCGATTACCAGGCGCTGTATTACATCGGGCTGGGCTTGAGCGGGACGGGACAATTTGCGATGGCGGAAACGGCTTATCGGCATGCGCTGGCGCTGGAAACCACCGATGCCCGGGTGTGGAACAACCTGGGGGGACTGCTCTACGAAAAATTGCAGCGCCCAAACGAGGGCATCCGCTGCCTGGAGCAGGGTTTGAAAATGGATCCCCACAATAAACTCGCATGGTCGAACCTGGCCACGATGGCCGGCAGGCTGGGACGTCATCACAAGGCGTTGGAATATGCCGACCGGGCTCTCGCGCTGGATCCGAAGCTGGTGGAAGCTTATCTGCACAAAGCCACCGCGGCGAAGGCCTTGAAGAAAATGGACGTCGTCCAAGAGATTTGCCACAAGCTGGCCACCATCGAACCGGAAAAATTCCGCCGCGGGGGCTGAACCCGGCAGCTTGTTTCGATACCGGCCATCAGATAATTTCACGCCGTGATTTACAACGCGTCGTTGGAGGAACTGCTGCAAAAAGTCTGGGACGGCCGGCGCATCAACGCGGCCGAGGCGCTGCGGCTCTATCCTCTGCCGCTGGAGGAACTCGGCGCGCTCGCCGACCGCCGGCGCCAGCTCGCCAAGGCAAAGGATTACAATGGGCGCGGCAACGAAATCGTCACCTACCAGATTGACCGCAATGTCAACTACACCAACGTCTGCAATGTCTATTGCAAATTCTGCGCGTTTTATCGCACCGAAAAAGACGACGACGCTTACGTCATCACCTTCGATGAGATGGACCGCAAAATCGAGGAGACCGTTGCGCTGGGTGGCACGCAGATTTTGATGCAGGGCGGACATCACCCGAAACTGACCAAGCAGTGGTATCTCGATTTGCTTTCGCACATCAAAACGAAATTTCCACAGGTCAACATCCACGGATTCAGCCCGAGCGAGTTCGTCCACTTCCGCGAGGTGTTCAACGAGCCGCTGGAGAAAATCATCGGCGATTTCATGAAGGCCGGGCTGGGCTCAATTCCCGGCGGCGGCGGGGAAATCCTCGTGGACCGCGTGCGCAAAAAAGTTTCGCCGCTCAAGACCATGAGCGACGACTGGCTCGAAGTCATGGATGTGGCCCACCGGCTCGGCTTGTATTCGAGCGCCACGATGATGTTTGGGCACGTCGAGACGATTGAAGACCGCATCGAACATTTGGAACGGCTGCGGCAGCAGCAGGACAAATCACTGACTCGTGTTGACGGAGTGCGGCCGTCCCCGGCCGCAGCGACTGTGAAATCGGCGGTAGGGCCAAAAATTTCAAAAGGTTCGCAGGCCGGCAACGTTGCTGTGGCCGGGACGGCCACACTCCCCGGCCATTTCACCGCCTTCATCTGCTGGACGTTTCAGGCCGAGCACACGAAGCTCAAGGCGCCGACCGTCGGCGCGCATGAATATTTGCGGACGCAGGCGCTGGGCCGGATTTACCTCGATAATTTCACCAACGTCCAGAGTTCGTGGGTGACGCAGGGACAGGAAATTGGCCAGGTGGCGCTCAAATTCGGCGCAAACGATCTCGGCAGCATCATGATCGAGGAAAATGTCGTATCCCAGGCCGGCACCACCTTCCGCATGACCGTGGCTGACATGCACCGGCTCATCAAAGACATCGGCTACGAACCGCACCAGCGCGACAATTGGTATCGGCTGGTGAATTAAAGTAGCACCGGCCTCCGGCCTGTGTTTCTGGGCGTCTTCCCCAGGGAATTGTGAGCATTTTTTGCGGGACACCGTCTAATGAATCAGTTATGCCATACAACCCACCAAACCAGTTATGAAAATACTCGCTTCCTTGCTTTCCCTCGGCGCGGCGATGACGCTCGCCGCCTTCGCCCAGCCGGCGCTGACCATCTACAACCAGGACTTTGCCGTCGTGCGCGACACCGTCCCGCTCGACCTCAAATCCGGCGTCAATAATGTCCGTTATGCCGACGCCACGGCGCGTGTGGAGCCGGACTCGGTCATTTTGCGCGACCCGGCTGGAAAACATTCACTCCAGATCTGGGAGCAAAATTACCGTAACGACCCCATCACGCAGGAACTGCTGCTATCGCTGTTCGAGGGCAAGACGATTGATTTTCAAAACATCCGCCTGAAGGATAACACGCAGTCGCGCGAACTCATTCCGGGCAAGGTCATCCGCAGCGGCTATGTGCCGGGCGGTGCGGGGATAAATCCTTACAACGGCTTGCCCAGCGGTGGCTCGGAACAGCCCATCATCGAGGTGAACGGCAAATTGCAGTTCACTCTGCCCGGAACCCCGCTGTTTCCCGATCTGGGCGATGACACTGTGCTCAAACCGACGCTGAACTGGCTGTTGCAATCCGACAAGCCGGGCAAGTTTGACGCCGAGGTCAGCTACATCACCGGCGGATTCACCTGGGAGGCGGATTACAACCTGGTCTCGCCGGAAAAGGGCGACACGGTGGATTTGATCGGCTGGGTGACGATGAACAACCAGAGCGGCAAGACGTTCCGCGACGCCAAAATCAAATTGATGGCCGGTGACGTGAACAAGATTCAGCCGCGCAATTATCCGGCCATGGCTGGGCGGATGATGAAAGCCATGGACATGGAAGAAACTACGCCTGCTGTGACCGAAAAAGCGTTTGACGAGTTTCATCTTTACTCGTTGGCGCGGCCCACGACGTTGCGCGATCGCGAAACCAAACAGGTGGAGTTCGTCCGCGCCACGGAAGTGAAAGCGCCAACCATTTACGTTTATGACGGTGTGGAATCAGGCTACCGCTTTTACGGCGGGTTGAACAGCGACCGCGGTTACGGCACACAGTGCAACAAGAAAGTCCGGGTGATGCGCGAATTCGTGAACGCGGAGACGAATCATCTCGGCATCGCGCTGCCCAAGGGCAAGCTGCGGTTTTATCGGCGTGACGCCGACAGCCAGATGGAATTTACAGGCGAGGACATGATTGACCACACGCCGCGCAACGAGACCATCCGCGTGACCACCGGCAACGCCTTCGACCTCGTCGGCGAGCGCGAGCAGACGAATTTCCGCGTGGACACGGGCGACAAATGGCTGGACGAAACGTTCGAGATCAAGCTGCGCAACCGCAAAAAGGAGCCGGTGGAAATCCGCGTGGTCGAGCATCTCTACCGCTGGAGCAGTTGGGACATCACGGCCAAGTCAGACGACTTCAAGAAGACCGATGCCCAGACCATCGAGTTCCGCGTGCCGGTGAAACCCGACGAGGAGCGCACGGTGACTTACACGGTGCATTACTCGTGGTAGCGGAAATTCACGCCTTGGCGCGACCGGACAATTTGGGGCGAGTTTTCAAAATACGGAGTGTGGCCGTCCTCGGCCACAGTTCTGTTCGGCAACGACCGGTTTCCGTAATTTAAAGTCTCTTGACTGACGGAAGTTGCTGCGCCCGGGGACGGGCGCGCTCCGGCAGTGCGGTTTGACGTTTTTGAAAACACGCCACGTTTTTTCACGCCGGCCCAAAAGGAGCTTGCTCCAAGGTTTTGGGAACAAGCAAACTGTGCCGTGGCCAATCCGCCAACATCGCGGTCCATCCGCAATCCGAAGACGCGTTTCAACTGGCGCGTTAGCGATTTCATCCGCCGGCTGATGGTCTGGTGGTTTGAACTCCGCGCGCGAATAACCGGCCGCGGTTATTATTGCACCACGCTGGCCGGGCTGGACGATTACAACATCACCGTCAATTCCGACCTGACGGTTTCCTGTTGTTGCCAGGATTACGACGGCAGCGCCCACATCGGCGACCTGCGCCAAAACACGTTTGAGGAAATTTTTTTCGGGCCGGTGGCGCAGCGGTTTCGCGACGAGCAGGCGAAAGGGAAAATTCCGATTTCCACCTGCGTGCGTTGCACCATCCAGCGCCTGCCCAAGGGCGGCTCGGCACCCAAACCACAATTGCCCCACCGCGGGATGTTGCTGGAGAACACCGTGCTTTGTAATGTGGACTGCATCGGCTGCGCGCGCGAAGGCGCAGCGGCCATTCGTTCGAACAAACGAATGCCCCTGGAGGAACTCAGCCGGATGGCCGACCTGGTGCATCAGCTCAAGATGGAGAAATTGTTTTACCTGAACCTCGGCGAGCCGTTCTTGTCGCCGACCATTAATCAGGAGCTGCCCTTGTTGCGCGCGAAAAATCCCGACTGCTGGATTCTGGTTTCAACGAACGGCATTCTGTTGAACACCGATGCCAAGCGCGAAGCGGCGTTGAGCCTGAGCCACATCCTTTTTTCCGTCCACGGCGTCAGCGACGAGATGAGCGCGAAATACATGCTGGAGGGCAGCTTTGAAAAAGCCCACGCCGCGATGAGGGAAATGGTGGCTTATCGCGACGCCCGCGGCCTGAAAGCGCCGGTGCTGGAATGGAAATATCTTTTGTTCAACTGGAACGACCAGCCGAAGGCGATCCGGCGTGCCATCGAAATGGCAAAAGAAATCGGCATGGACATCATTTCGTTCTGGCCGACACACAACCCGTTTTACGGCATGTCGTGGCGGTATCATCTCGGCCGGATGAACCACATCGGCGTCAAATGCTGGAAAGGGCGGGAAGTGATTCTCCGGCCGGACAACGTCGTCACGAAGCGGTTCCATTGATGTCCTCCGGCGTTCGCCTGCCGCGGGCAGTTCCCGGCGAAATGAGCCTCGACGCCGCCGGGAAAGTCTGCGATGTAATGGCCGAGTTTTACGGAAACAAAAATGCCCGAAACGCCTGAACTCAGCTTCGTCATTCCCTGTTACAACGAGGAGGGGAATCTGATGGCGCTCATCACGGCGGTCCGCGAGGCGGTGGAGCCGCTCAAGCGGTCTTATGAGGTCGTCATCACCGACGATTGCAGCCGGGACCGGACGTGGGAACTCCTCAAACACCTCGCGGGGGGCGACCCGCGCATCCGCGTCCAGCGGTTCGCGTTCAACTGCGGGCAGTCCGCGGCGTTGTGGGCGGGCATGCAGGCGGCGCGCGGCCGGGTCATCGTCACCCTCGATGCCGATTTGCAGAACGACCCGCGCGACCTGCCGAAATTGCTGGCGGCGCTCGAAAAATTCGACTGCGCCTGCGGCACGCGGGTGGAAGCGCGCCGCCAGGTTGACGGGTTCATCAAGGCCACATCGTCCCGGATTGCCAACTGGGTGCGCAACGTGTTGTCCGGCGAAAAGATCAGCGACGCGGGTTGTTGCTACCGGGCATTCAAACGCGAGTGCATCGCGAACCTGAAATTTTTCAAGGGAATGCATCGCTTCATGCCGACCCTGTTCAAGATCGAAGGGTTCACCGTGACCGAGGTTCCCATCGCGGCCAACCGTCGCCATGCCGGCCGGAGCCACTACGGCATTTGGAACCGGCTGTTCGTGTCGTTCCACGATTTGCTTGCCGTGCGTTGGATGAAGAAGCGCATGTTCAAGTACAAAATTGCCGAGAAAGTCAACTGATCCGCCGCGCCTTCGCGGGGCCTGCCCATGCAGCGATTGTCCATTCAATGCCTCAACGTCGCCCTGCTGGTGCTGATTTTCATCGGCCTGCCGGCGGCCACCCGGGCACAGTTGGGGAACTGGCACATTTCCCCGGCCTGGCAATCCCAGTGGTTGATGTTCTGGGGGCTAGCGCTTGCCGCCGCCGGAAACCTGGTCGCCGCGCTGGGGCTGATCAAGGGCCGCAAAGAACGGAAATTATGCTGGGAATGGACGGCGGTTTTTATCGGGCTGCTGTTCGTTCAATACGCATACCTCCGCGGCTATTTCAACTTCAACTGGCTGAAGCAAATGCTGTTGTGGTTTCGAAAACACTTCTAACCAGCCTCCCGGCCGGCGGCGATTTTTACAAACCGGAGTCGGCAAAACGCTTTTCTGACATTATTTTTTGAAAACCCCACCTTTTATACTGGAAAAACGGTGAATTCTTATGCAAGGTTCGTTGTCTGTTTAGGTTGCCGAAGTTATGCAAAAATTTGGATGGCAAAAGAATGGCTCGTAACTGAAAGAATTTTTATGGAAGTGATTGCTGGAACAAAATCCACGCCGGGATTGCAAACCCTTCCCGGTGACGACGTCCGCCAGATCATGTGGCGTTTCGCCGACCGCTACGAATTGCACATGCTCGTGCAGGCCAGCCGCGCCGTGGCGCGCGGGCCGGTCGCCCGCGTCGTCGCGGCCGGCGGACGCAACTCACACGAGTGGACGCCCGCGAAAGCGGCGCTGCTTCAACACTTCGACGAGAGCGGCATCACCGCCGCGGCCTTGGACCCGGAAGAGGGCGGCTTCATCGCCGGGCCGAAGAACCTCGCGCTGGCGCTGGTGGCGTTCGAACTTTCGTGGGTGGACGCCGGGGCAGCCACGTGCAGCCTGGCGGGTAATCTGGGTCTGGCACCGATTCATGAGCGCGGAACGCCGGAGCAGCGCGCCAAATACGTCGGCGGCGCCGCGCCGCTCAAGCCGGGGGAGAATCGCAAGCAGGTCCGCGCCGCCTTTGCGCTTACCGAACCGATCCCATTTGCCGGGGTGGAGACCGGAATGCTCGCCGGCAAGGTTCGCGTGGCCGAGTGGAAGGGCGGCCAGGAGCCGATGCTGCAAGTGGACAAGCGCGGGCGATTCATCACCAACATGGGTTTCGCCAACGTCGTGACCGCCGCCGTGGATTCCGACGACAAACGCATCAAGGGCAGCTGCATGATCATCCTTGAGGAAGGCGACCCCGGAATTTGGGATCGGGGCACGCCGACCAAGAAGCTCGTCCACCAGCTTTCCTCGACCAACGATCCCGTCTTCAACCTCAAGGTGCCGGCCAGCCGCATCGTCGGCGGTTACACGATCAAGAACGGCATCATCGTCCCGAATTATTCGAACAGCGACGTCATCGAAGCGGTCTTTCGCCGCACCCGGGTCACCGTCGGGCTGATGACCGCCGCAAAACTGCTTTCCGCCGTCGAGCCGGTGATTCTTTATCAGCGCCGCCGTTTCCGTGGTGGCGAAGGCGCGCCCGGCACGCCGCGCTACGAACTCGGTTTGCAGCAAAAGGAAGACGGGTTGCATCGCCTCGTGGACGTCTGGGCCGCCGGCGAGGCGAGCGCTTCGCTCGGTTTCGAGGCCGCGCGGTTGTTCGACGTGCTCGATCCGCTGGAAAAACAAAAGGACCAGTTGCTGGCCGAAAGAAAACTCACCGGCCGTGCCGCGCTCAAGGAATTGGCGGCGAAACAAAAGGCCGCGCTGGAGCTGCTTCAGATCACCTCCCAATCCGTTGGTGAACGGGAATTGAAGCGCCAGGAAGAACTTGAAACCGACCTGCTCGTTCAATTCGTCAAACTCGACTCGCTCGCCAGCGTCCTTTGCCCGGCGTGCAAGCTTTGGAACACCGGCCACGGCGCGACCATGATGCGCGAAGCGGTCAGCCTCATGGGCGGCTACGGGGTCACGGAAGATTGCCCCGGCTTCCTCGGCCAGAAGTGGATGGACGCGCAGCTCGAAGCCACCTACGAAGGCCCCGAAGCCGTGCAGCGCCTGCAGCTTTCCATCACGATGACCAACGAGCTGTTCCTCGCCCAATTCGAGCAGTGGATTCTGGAAATGCGGCGCATCGCCTCCGACCGGCCCGGCACCGGCGCCTGCACGCTCGCCAGCGCCATGCAACTCTGGCTCTGGACGCTCAATCATATGCTGGAAGCCAGGGATGCCGATGGCGAGAAGCTCTACCATAAGGCGCGCCAGGGCGTGACTTTCCCGCTGGCCGATGCGCTGTGCTGGTTGCTCGCCGCGCGGCAATTCATCCTGGACGTCATCGAACTGGAAACAAAAGGCGCCGCGAATCCCGTGCTCGCCGATGATCTGGCCGGCACGGTGGGTTTTTTCATGGACCTTTGCCACGTGCAATGCGCGCGCGCCGCCGGCGAAGTCGGTCGCATCTGCGCTGAACTCGTTCACGGTTACAATCGTCATCCGGCGTGGGATGAAACCAGCAGCCATGTCTGCTATTGCGCCGCGGAACTCGAGTCGCTCGAAGGACTCATCCCCGGCATGGATAGTTCTGCCCGCGCCTACTCGGATGTGTTGGAAGAAGGCGGGTCGCACCCGCTGAAGGCCGGCCCGTGCGTGAAGTTTGCCGGACTCGAAACCTTCACGCGCCTGCGCGCGAAGCTGGACGGCTGCCTCACCGGCAGCCGTCTCGCCAAGGACCGCGCCGCCGAGGCGTTGACCAAGGTGATGACCCGCGAAGCACTGGATTATCCGGTGTAGCCAGCGCTTTTGGTTTGATGTTGCAAATGGCCACCTCACAGGAGGCGGGTGGAGACGGGAATTACCAATTCCCGGGCGAAAGCCCCAAGCTCTAAACCATAATGACTAAAAAATGCTCCAATAACCAAACCCGCTTCCTGTGCGCATTCGAGCTTCGAGCTTGGAAATTCCTTCGTCATTATGGTTTAGGAATTAGTCATTCCGCGGAGCCGCTTGATTTGGTCATTTATCATCCAATGGAATGATGCGCCTTCGCGTTCGGTTGTGAAATTGCCTGCCCGTGAATCGATTGACACCTTTTCGCGCGCGGCCTATGCTCGCCATCGTTGCTGTAAAAGGTCTTTGGCAATGAATGAAAGGAGTCTGATTCTATGAAAGCACAACGAGTGGATACCTGGGCGGTTTCAATTGCGGACAAACCCGGCGCTTTGGCGGCCAAACTCAAGACGCTGTCAGCGGCGGGCGTGAACCTCGAATTCCTCATCGCGCGGCGCGCGCCCGAGAAGCCCCGCACGGGCGTCATCTTCGTCACACCCATCAAGGGACTGAAACAGTGCGGTGCGGCCGGGGCCGCGGGATTCAAAAAGGCCCGGAACCTGCATACGGTGCGGATCGAAGGACCCGACAGGCGCGGACTAGGCGCGAAACTCGCGCAAGCGCTGGCCGCGAAAGGGCTGAACCTGCGCGGCATGTCGGCGGCGGCCATCGGAAAGAAATTTGTCTGCCACATCTCCGTGGATAGCGAAGCCGACGCCACAAAGGTGATGCGCGTGGTAAAAGGCCTGTAATAGCCGTGTGACCTAAAAAATGTTGAAAAGTGTTTCGGTCGGAGGGGCGAGTTCCACGAGCCCCCATTCTATCGCCGTATCTTTGTCGTTCACAATAAAGCGGATTGCTTTTGTTGGCCGTCCTAGTAATCAGTTCGCCCGTGACTGAAACAATCCCGCCATCAATTGAGCGCCAGCGCATGGACGTGGACATTGTCTGCGTTGGCTTTGGCCCGGCCTCGGCGGGATTCCTTACCACGCTCTCGAAGCAACTCGTCAATGCCGATGGCACACCGGCCGTCGAAAGCGCAACCTCGCCGGGCCTGCCGCCGCAGGTGCTCTGCTACGAGCGCGCCGATGACATCGGCTTCGGCGTTTCCGGGGTCGTGACGAAAGCGCGGGCTTTGCGCGCAACATTTCCCAATCTCGACCGGGCGCAGATTCCGATGACCGTGCCGGTCGGCGAAGAAAAAGTCCTTTATTTGCTCGACCCCATCGGCGCCAGCCGCCGCTCGGCCACATTGCGCGCGGCGGATGCGATGATTCGCACCTTCAAGTGGATACTGCCGGTGGAACATGACGCGTTGAATCTGCCGTGGACGCCACCATTCCTGCACAAGCATGGCGGCTTGATCCTTTCCATGGGCCAGTTCATGCAATGGGTCGGCACACAGGTGCAAAGCACCGGCACGGTCCAAATCTGGCCCGGCACACCCGTATCGCAGGCGCTCATCGAGGCGAACAAAGTTGTCGGCGTGCACTTGCTCGACCAGGGTGTGGACAAAAAGGGGAAGCCTGCCGATGGCTTTACGCCCGGCATGGACATCCATGCCGCGCTCACGGTCGTCGCTGACGGCCCGGTCGGGCCCATCGGCCAGCAACTGGACGCTCACTTCGGCATGCCCGATGGGCATCACACTCGTGATTGGGCGGTGGGCATGAAGTTTGTCGTGGATTTGCCTGCCGACACGCCGCTCAAACCCGGCACCGTGCTGCATACGTTCGGTTATCCGGAGCCGGAGATTTTCGGATTCTTCTACGTGCATCCTGACCGCGTCGCGTCGCTCGGCATTTTCGTGCCGTCGTGGTTCGACAGTCCGATGCGCACGGCCTACCGCCAGCTCCAGCATTGGATGCTGCATCCGTATCTCTGGCGTTACCTCAAAGGCGGCAAGCTCCGCTCGTGGGGCGCGAAAACGCTCGGGGAATCGGGCCGCCGCGGCGAGCCGCATCTCGTTGGCGACGGCTATGCGCGCGTCGGCGAAGGCAGCGGCAGCACAAATGTGCTCACCGGTTCCGGCGTGGATGAAGCCTGGGCCACCGGCACACAACTCGCTGAGGCCGTGCTCGAATTGCTCAAGGCAAAGAAACCGTTCACGAAACAGAACCTTGACGAAGCCTACGTGAAACGCCGCCGCGCGAGCTGGGTGGAAAAGGAAGCGGTTGTGGCCGAGAAATCTCGGGATGGTTTTCAAAAAGGCGTGGTGAGGGGCATGATCGGCATGGCGCTGGCGGGTTTGACCAACGGCAGACTCACACTCGCCGGCGATCCCGTGCCGCCCTGGAAACGCATCCCATCCATCGAAGAATATTATCGGGGTCGTATCTCGCCGGAAGAAATCGCCAAGCTTCACGAAGAATGCCAGGCGCGGAACAGGTCACTCCACGGCGCGCTGATGGAGAAAGCCGGCTGGCCTGCGATTCCTTACGACGGCCGGTTGCTCATGTCGCATCAGGACGCGCTACTCATGGGCGGCAAGGTGCAGGCGCCCGCCGGTTACGCCGACCACATCGTGTTTCTTGACCCGGAACTGTGCGAGAAATGCGGGGCGAAAATTTGCATCGAGGCTTGCTCCGGCCAGGCCATCACGCTGGGGAACGACGGCGTGCCGTCATTCGACCGCGAGAAATGCGTTCACTGCGGCGCGTGCATCTGGAACTGTGCGCAACCATTGCCGGACAATCCGGAACGCACCAACATTGCCTTCCGCGCCGGCACCGGCGGCCTGCACTCGGCGGAGAATTAAGGCGTGGGCCGACCTTTACCGTTGGCACGCTCGCGAGACCTATTACTGCTTGCTGGCGCGGTAAAAGCGACACAGGTGGTTGCTGGTCTCCTGGTCCGTATAAAACAGCACATTAGTGGGCGCAGTGTTGGTAATTACCGGGGACCAACCCACCAGGTTCGTGGAGGCCTCAATCACCACCGTCCCGGGTGAAGTCAGGTTCTCCAGCCAAATTTGGAAGGGACCATTGGTCAATTTGCAGTCGCTAAACATCGGCGTATAGGCGTATTTGATCGTGGCAATGTCATAATAGCCTTCACTGCCAACCGAACCTCCCGTCACGATTACATAACCGCTTTGGTCAACCACCACGGCGGCGACCGTGTCCTCACTGTTCCCGGGCCCGTTGTAGCGGTTGGTCCAGAGCGGCACCCCCGCGCCCGAATACTTGATTGTCACGTAATCTTTATTGTAAGGAATAGGATAGTCTTGGCTGGTTGAATACCCCGTCACCACCACGTTGTAATTGCCGTCCACCGCCACGGCGACGGCCTCGTCAGAAATGTTCAGCGGCCCGTCGTAGCGGTTGGTCCAGAGCGGCGTGCCCGCGCTCGAATACTTGATCGTCGCGTAATCTCGATTGTAAGGATAGACGTTTGTGCTGGCTGAAGACCCCGTCACGATCACGTTGTTGTTGCCGTCCACCGCCACAGCGTAGGCTTCATTGTCGTTTGCCGGTCCGTCGTAGCGGTTGGTCCAGAGCGGATACCCCCCGCTCCAATACTTGATCGTCGCGTAACTACCCGACGAATTCCCCGTCACGATCACATTGTTGTTGCCGTCCACCGCCACGGCGCAGGCATCGTCATCGCCGTTCCCGGGTCCGTTGTAGCGGTTTATCCAGAGTGGCCACCCCCCGCTTGAATACTTGATCGTCGCGTAATCGAAATGGCCCCCCACGTCAGCCGACATCCCCGTGACGATTACGTTGTTGTCGCCATCCACCGCCACAGCGGTAGCCATGTCAGTGCCGTTTGCCGGCCCGTTGTAGCGGTTGGTCCAGAGTGGCACCCCCGCGCTCGAATACTTGATTGTCGCGTAATCGTGATTTCCGCTACCCCACGAATACCCCGTCACGATGACGTCGTTGTTGCCGTCCACCGCCACGGCGTAAGCCAATTCATTGCCGTTCCCCGATCCGTCGTAGCGGTTGGTCCAGATCGGCACCCCCGCGCTCGAATACTTGATTGTCACGTAATCGTCATTATTTCCGCTACCCAACGAAGTCCCCGTCACGATGACGTCGTTGTTGCCGTCCACCGCCACGGCCTTGGCTTCATCGTCGTTTGCCGGTCCGTCGTAGCGGTTGGTCCAGATCGGCACCCCCGCGCTCGAATACTTGATTGTCACGTAATTTCCATAGTCAGGAGAGTCGTTTGGGATGGCTGAATCCCCCGTCACGCTCACGTTGTTGCTGCCGTTTCTCGACTGACTTGGAGGGGGAACGGCGAGGTCGCCTGCAAACCCTGTCACGATTACGTTGTTGCTGCCGTCCACCACCATGGCACGGGCAATAGCGCCGTTTCCCGGTTCGTGATAGCGTTGTACCCAGGCTTCAACGGCAGACTCGGCGCGCGTTGGCGTGGGAATGGACGACAGGAGTGATACCGACAACAGACACGAGGCCGTCAGCGTTAGCCCAATTCTTTCGGCAGTTTTCATATCATTGGCTTTCCAATGAGTCTTATGGCTTTTAGCGGCATCATTCCATTAAGTCAAGGAATAATTGCGTGTGATGGTCGGAAACGCGCACTCCCGTCACAGTGTTTTCGAGGCGGACGGCCGGGTAATTTGTCGCGACTTTGAAACGCGGGGCATCCTGAAATCGCTTTTCGCATTTGTACCGCCCAATTACTCTTCTGGAGAACTGATGAACATTTCCATCATTCTCGCCCACGTGAATCCGGGCGGTTTCAATCATGCCATCGCCAACAGGGCGGCGGAAACGGCGCACTCGGCGGAGAATTGAACAACCACGGTTAAGCGTCACGTTGTTTGCGGGATTTCAGCATGGTCTTCGGCCAGACGTTTGAGGACGCTTACGCGGCCGCGGTTTCCATCCACCTGCACCAGGTCGCCCGTGTGAATGACCCGCGTGGCCGAAGCCACGTTGGTCACCGCCGGAAGACCGTATTCGCGCGCGACGATGCTGCCGTGCGAGAGAATCCCGCCTTGTTCCATGACCACGCCGGCGGCAGTGATGAAATACGGCGACCACGCCGGATCGGTGAACGGGGCGATGAGAATTTCGCCGGGGAGAACCTGCTGGTGCTCATCCGTGCGCAAAATCACGCGGGCGGGGCCGGTGACAATGCCGGGAGAAACCGGAATGCCTTCCAGAAGTTTCGCGCCGACGTTCGCCACCGGCCAGCCGGGCGCGTTTGGATCGAATCTTCCGATCACAACCGGCGGCGGGGTGAGCTTCAGGTTCTTTTCGTATTCCCGCCGGCGCAATTCGATGCGTTCGCGCCAATCGAACGAAGCGCTGCCCATCGCGACCGGTTCAATCTCGGAAATTTCCAGGAAGAAAATGTCATCGCGGCCGGACAAGCTGCCCTGCTCGTGGAGCCGCTGGCCGAGGGCCAGGAGAACGCGGCGCACGAAGGCAATCCGCCGGACGCCGAGGTTCTTCAAATGCTCCCGGAAGACGGCCAGTTCCTGCGCGCGGCGCAGCGAGCGCGAGAATATCCAGCGTTTGATTGGATTCTTCAGCCGCGCGCGGCATTGGACGGTCAAGCGTTCCCGTTCGTCCGCCAGCCGCCGTTGATTTTCCAGCGGGTTGGACTGGCCCAGCGAGCGAAGATAGCCGCGCACCAACCCCAGGATATAATCGGGGGTCTCGCTCCAACGGGCGTTGGACAGCTCCAGTTCGCCGCGGCAATGATGTCCGTGCTCGGCCATGAAGGCATCCCAGACGGCCAGGAATTTCCGGCCGTGTTCGGTGCAGCCAAGCCTGGCGCGGACCTCCGGCCAATTGTTTTCGGAAGACACAACGCCCTCTGTGTCGCTGTCGGCGTGGGCAAGTGCCGCCAGTCGCCAAAGAGCCAGGCCAGCTTCCGCGACCGGCAGGCCGCCCAACGCGGCAAACAAGCGCAGCGACACGCCGGGTTCGCCCAGCCAATTGCGGCAAACTTTCTGAAACACCGGAAGCACCCCCGCCTGCACCGCCAGGTAGAGAACATCCGCGTCCTTGAAAACTTCCCGTACGTACTGACCGCAAAGCCGGGTCAGCTCCGGCGTGGACAGGGCTTCGAGGTCCAGGCGGTCGAGTTCGTCCGTTTGTTTCTTAAAGCGGGCCAGCCAGGCCCAGCCACGCCGGCGGGACGAGTGGGTGATGAGGTCGTAAGCGATGCGGGGCCAGGAGAGGATGTATTTCGGCCAGCGGAAACCCAGATCCGGAAGATCCTCCGGCGGGATGGACAACGGGGTCTGGTGGTAGGACTCCACCAGGTCGCCTCCCAGTGTTCGGGTAAATTCAGGAAACCCCTTCCGCAGGAAAGCGAATGGTTTGACGGCGGCCACAAACGTGTTGGCGTTGAAGTAGAGCCGGCCGGCGACAAGATCCCCGACCAGCGAAACGCGCCGGATATCCGCGCCCACCAGACGAAAGATGGAACCGACCACCGTCAGCAAGGATTGCAGCATGGACCACGTCATCGGCGTCACCACGTCCGGCATCGCTTCACCCGTGTTGACGTTGGTCCAGATTTGCCGGTCCTCCCATGTTTTGACCGGAGCTTTGGTTGTGATCGGACGGGACTGCAACAGGAACAGTTTGCCATCCCACTGCGCCCACTCGATGTCCTGCGGCGAACCAAAGAGGCGTTCGGTCTGACGAGCCAGGTCGCACAGGTTTTTGAGAGTTGCGGACGAAAGCAACTCATTTTCGGGCGAAGCCAGCACGCGCCCCGTTCGCTTTTCAACCACCATCCGTTCGGGCTGAACTGTTCCCTGCACCAGTCCTTCGCCCAAACCGCTCACGCACTCCACGACGAACCGGTCCGTTGCTCCCGTCAGCGGATCGGCGGTGAACGCGACTCCGGCGTGGCCGGCCTCCACCATTTCCTGCACCACCACTGCCATCCTGGCCTTCTCCGCCGGCACCCGCTGCTTCGCCAGGTAAACGAGCGCCCGCTCGGAGAAAAGCGACAGCCAGCACGTCTTGATGGCAGCCAACAACGCGTCCTCTCCGCGCACATTCAGAATGGATTCAAACTGACCGGCAAAAGACATTCCGGCTGCGTCCTCGACGGTCGCGCTGGAACGCACGGCAAAGCTCCGTTCTTCACCCAGTTCCCGCCACGCGGACAGCACTGCATCCTTCACCATTTCCGGCACGGGAACCTCCGCCAGACAGAAGCGGACTTCCCGGCTCAGTTCAGCAATTTGCCCAAGTTCCTTGCCGGAACATTGCGCCAGCAGATGGGATAAATCAGTGCGCCTCGGACACGAAGCCAGGAAGAGATCGAACGCCGTCGTCGTGACACAAAAACCGCACGGCACCGGCTGACCCGCCGCGATCAATTTGCCCAGGTTAAACGCCTTGCCGCCCACCAGCGACCGGTGGTTGTCGCCAGTTTCCGCCAAGCGAAGCACGAACACAGCGGTTTTGTCTGTTGCCGCCAGCACCGCCATGCTCCCCTCAGAATGGGTTGAAGATATCTTTTTCATTTCACGGGCTGGAAGTCTTTGTGGCCCGTCTGCCACAGGAGGAATGCGTACTGGTCCGCGAAATTCTTGAAGGTGACAACCTTCTCCTCCGTGAAGTGGCCGTTGTCGTAGTTCACCTTCATCAGGACGGGCTTTCCCGAGGCCGTTGCCGCCTGCAAGGCAGCCACGAACTTGCCAGGTTGCCAGGCTGGGCATCGGGGATCGTTCCAGCCACCCACACCCATAACCGCAGGGTAATTTACACCCTTCTGGACGTGCTGGACTCCGTCCATCTCGAACAGAGCCTGGCACTCAACGGGATCTTTCACTGTGCCAAATTCCGGCGTGTCGCCCGCACCAAAGGGCCGGAACTCATGACGCATCGCATTCGCGACCCCGACATTGCAAACTGCGGCAGCAAATAAATCCGGGCGTTCCGTGATAGCACGGCAGATCAGGATTCCGCCAGCACTGGTGCCAGTAACTGCGAGCTTCCGGGGACTGGTATATCCCTTTTTCACAAGGTACTCCGCGCAGGAAATGAAGTCCTTCCATGTGTTCGGTTTGGTAGTCTTGTAGCCGGCTTTGTACCAAGCCCCGCCCTTTTCGCCGCCGCCCCTTACGTGCGCAAAAGCAAACACCACACCTCGGGCTGCCAGTAAGTTAACGCGAATGTTGAAGTAGGGGGTATAACTAAACCCGTAAGCGCCATAGCCAGTAAGGATGCAGCTGTTTGACCCATCCAACGGAATACCCTTCTTGTAAATGATGGAGAGCGGAATCATTGTGCCATCGTGCCCGGGCACTTCAACTTCTTTGGAGACTAGGTTCTCGAAGCCTGGATACGACATGTCCGTGTTGAAAATGCTCTTCGCGAAGGTGTCCTTCTGCGCATCAAAATCATAGATCGTCAGGGGTGAAGTCCAGGAGGTGATATACACCAGACAACGATCCGTTTTCCAATCCGGACAACTGACGTCCACGGTCCCGGACGCCGGAAGTTTGATTTCTGCGATCTTGCCGGTGGTTAGGTCGTATTTGATGAGACGGCCTACAATCCCATCTGAATAAACGACGAGGAGATAGTGCTTGCTCTTGGTAATGGATTGGATGGAGTCAGCCCCCTCGGGAATCACGGTCTCGGCGTGTTCCCAGTCAGGGTGCTTCACGCTCGTCCGAACAACCTTATACTTTGGCGCACCTGCATGGGTGACGGCGTAAACGTAATCCCCGTAGAATTCAAACCCTCGATATTCAGACCCTCGATACACCAGATTATCTGAGGGTTTACACAGGACATCCCATTTGATTTTCTTGTGCTTCAGTTCGGAGGTGGGAGCATAGAAAATCCGCATCTCCCACTGCGAGGTCTCCACTCTCCCGATGATGTAGTCAGGGTAGGATTCATCAATGAAAGCAACGGGCCTCTCCTTTGCCGTGATCCCCAGTTCAGGGTTGCTCTCATCGCTGAAGATATCTCTGTCCATGGCAGTTTCGGTGCCAAGTTTATGCACTTTGGTTTTGCGGTTCAGTAGGACATCGGGGCTCTTGATGTCAGCGACCTTGCCGAAGTCATAGAAAAACGACTTGCTGTCCTTCGTCCACCCCAAGGCTGCAAAGGAGGGATAAATACGTTCGGGCAACAGCGTTCCCCGTTCCACGTCCAAAACACGGATTTCTGAATACTCAGCGCCACCCGAGGAAAACCCCATGGCGACGTATTTCCCGTCCCACGAGGGGAGGAAGGAATGGATGGTTGTTGTCACACCAGCCTTGTATGTAGCTGGATCGAAGAGCAGTTTTTCAGCACCATCCCATCCCTCGCGGAAGTAGAGCTTGCCCACGTTTTCGCCACCCAAAGTCTTCTTGTAAAAGACCCGGCCATTTTCACACATGATTGTCGAGTAAACCACAGGTTCGAGCTTGTCCAACGCCATCCATTCCTTCGCGAGGGCATCCCTGCCGGGAATCTTCGCCAGCAGGTCGTCGGTCAATTCCGCCTGAGCCTTGAACCAGGCTTCGACCTCCTTGTCTTTTAGGTCCTCCAACCAGCGGTAAGGATCGTTGTAAGTCTTCCCAAAGTAGGTGTCGGATGCATCGACGGTTTTTGTCGGCGGATAGTTCCACTGGGCAAAGCATGGCATGGCAGCCAAGACTGGGAGGACGAGGAAAAGAAATCTTTTCATAATGGGAAGCTCCAATGAATTATTGATCGGAATGTGCTTTTAATGTTCCGCGAACATGGGTGATTCGGTCTGGTTAACAGGAAGGTAAAACAAATGATGCGGATGGTAGTTTTCATTTTAGTTTCTTTCCCTCGTGATTTAACCCCGTAATACTGCGGACTACCGCCGTCACTTCTCCCTGGCCATTCTTGATGAAGGTGTATCGCATGTGATTGATCTTGCAGAAAAAGTTCGTTTCCGATTCGGGATACATATCGAAGGCGCCCTCGAGAACGTTCTCGCCCCAGGCTTGCCCGAACAACTGGTCTCCCTGCCGCCAGATCGTCAGTTTGATTCCCGTGGGATACGCGGCGTCCGGCGCGACTTCGTAATGGCCGACACAGGCGTCAAGAAGTTTTGGGGCCAGCTTGATGGCAACAGGCCGTTTCAGCGGTTCGGGGGCTTTGGGCGGCTGATCGGAGATTTTCTCATAATAAAACTCTCTGCCCTGGAAGTGCACGGTTAAGCCGGTCACCTTGCCTCGTGTATCCCGGGAAAAGGTCATGGGTATGCCGCTCAACCTTTCAAAAAAACGATTTTCCGATTCCGGCAATAATTCGATGGTGAGAGGCGGTAATAATACATCAACCGGCCACGATCTTGATCCTGTGGCCTGGGCGAAGAGCCGGTCCCCTTCACGGCAAATACCGATGCCGGATGGGATCATATTACTCGACACGAGCGCAACATCAGGTGGACGCTGGTATTGTCCGAGATACGAACCATAAACTTTGTTGCTGATTTTGGTTTCCTTGGGCCGATGGTCCGACTGCCATTCGCTTTCGAGTAACAAGAGGCCCAAGCCGTAAACGACATCCCAATCTTCCGTGTTAGCCAAGACCACCACGCCGCGCCGCCGGGCCTTGTCGAAACCGATGAACGTGCGAAAACCGCCCGTACCTCCGGTTTTCCAGATGATTTGTGTCCCATGCAGGTCGGAAATATACCAAGCCAACCCAATGTCAGTGTCCGGCTCTAAACGAAAGTGCGCGACCTGTGTTTTTTCCATGAGCGGTGTCAGAGTGGATGGCGTCAGGCCGAGGTTGGCAGACACGTATTTGAGCTGGTCATGGGCCGTCGAGCACAGCGCACCACAGCCCGCCAAGACCCCAAATTCCATAACCGGGACCGCGTAGTTGAGTTCAGAGTGTCCCTGTGCAAACCGCGCTTTCATTCCGGGCGTCAAAGTGATCCGCGTGCTGTCCATCTTTAGTGGCCGGCAAATCCGATCCACCACGAGCGACTCGTAGTTCGTCCCGGCTTTCAGCGCAATGACATGACCGAGCAATCCCATTCCTAGGTTGGAATATTGATATTTCGCGCCCGGATCACGGGTCAATCTGTAGCCGGACAGGAAGGCATACAACTTTTCGACGGAATAATCAGCATAGGGGCTATCCGCGCTTTTGGTGTCAACGTTGTCAGGATTGTCTGGCAGCCCGGAGGTGTGCGTCGCCAGTTGAAGCAAGGTGATTTCCTTGCCGTTGCGGGTTGGCATCCTGACCGACTTGGGCAAATACCTGGCCACGGGATCATCCAGCTTCATCTCCCCGCGCTCAATCATGTCTTGCAGCAACAGCGCGGTAAATGTCTTCGTGACCGAACCGATCTCAAACACGGTACTGCCATTCACTGCCTGATCGGTCCCGTTATCCAGTTTTCCGCAACTGACAATGCTGCTGCCATGCTCGTCCACAATGCCGACCACTATGCCGACGTCACGCTTTTCAAGCTCGACGCGCTGTTGCAGGTAAGCGTGGATGGCATTGGTGAAATCCTCCGCCGCAGCACGGAATGAAGATGCCGATAACAATATCATGAAACAAAGGACTCGGATGGCAGTGGTCATTTTAGTTTCTTTCCCTCGCTATCCGGAACCCCCGCTTGAGAGGAATGGTGGATGACAGCCGTCACTTCTCCCTTGTCATTCTTGATGAAGGTCAATTGCGCGCCATCGATTTTGAGGAAGAAATTCGTTTCCGATTCGGGATAAATATGAAACGCACCTTTGAGGGTGTTCTCGCCCCAGACTTGTCCGACCAACTGATCTCCTTCCCGCCAGATCGTCACCTTCCCTACAGTGGGAGACATGGCGTTCGGCGCAAATTCGTAGTGCCCGACACAGGCATCAAGAAGTTTTGCGTCCAGCTTGATGGCAACATGCGATTTGGCTGGTGCAGAATCCGGGACGCTGGCACTGGCCGGGAGTGGCACTTTCGGTTCTTTGCCCAGATAGCCGATGCGGCACAGAAACTCATCAACCTCCTCCGTTGTTATTCCCAGCCAGGGCGGCTGATTGAAGAAGCCGTGCGATTCCCCTTCTGTGAAGCAGGCCTCGACCGGTGCGCCCAGGGATTTGCTCTTCTGGACAAACTCGCGGATCTCATAGTTAAACTGATCTTCCGTGCCATCGATGAACAATGTGGGAGGCGCTTTTTTGCAGACATGAAAGAAAGGGGAAATCCGCTTCAGCATCGCGTCGTCCATGCCGGTGAGGGGGTTGTCGGCACCACCGCCGCGCAACGCGATCAGGTTCAGGTCGGGGTTGTAGAGAACCATCGCATTGGGCTTGGGAGAGACGGATTTGTCGTCGTCCGGAGCGTTGATCCCCTCGGCGAAAAAGGTGCAGGCCGCGAGATGCCCCCCTGCCGAACCGCCCGAAGCCACGATACGGTTGGGATCGATGCCGAGCTGGGCAGCATGGCTGCGGACCCAGCGCATGGCGCTGATGGCGTCTTCGACGCATTTGTCGAGCTTGACGCCGTCCTTGGCGTGGGTACGGCGATCGGCACGGGCACAGACCAAGCCACGCTTGGCGAAGTATTCGGCCTGAGGCTTGAACTGGTCAAGCGTGCCGCCTCCACCAGAAAAGAAAACAATGGCCGGGTGCTTATCGGCTGGCTTCCAGTCGGGCGGGTAGTCGAGGTCGAGCGTCAGCTTCCGTTCGCCGACGGTCTTATAGACATATTGCGCCTGTGGTTTGGCCTCCGCCGAAGCGCGAAAGGAAAACGCCGATAACAGTATCGTGAAACAAATTACTCGGACGGCAGTGGTCATTTTAGTTTCTTTCCCTCGAGATCTGGAAACCCCGCTCCATGGTCGATCGCCGCCGTCACTTCTCCTTCTTTATTCTTGATGAAGATGAATTGCTCATCAGCGATTTTGAGGAAGAAATTCGTTTCCGATTCGGGATAAATATCGAAAGCGCCTTGGCCGACGTTCTTGCCCCAGCATTGCGAGACCAACTGATCTTCTTCCCGCCGGATCGTCAGTTTCATTCCAGTGGGAAACATGGCGTTCGGCGCAAATTCGTAGTGGCCGACGACGGCATCAAGAAGTTTTGTGTCCAGCTTGATGAGGACGGGACGTTTCGGTGGTTCGGGAGCTTTTGGTGGTTCATCGGAGATTTTCTCGTAAAAAAACACCTTCTCGCGGTAGTGCAGCGTCAAGCCGGTCACCTTGCCCCGGGCATCCCGGGAAAAGGTCATGGGCACGCCGCTCAACCTTTCAAAGAGACAGTTTTCCGATTCCGGCAACAATTCCGCCTGGACAAGCGGAAATAATACATCAATCGGATTTGATTGTGATCCCCACGCTTGCAAGAACCTCCAATCCTCAATCGGACATAAGTTCAATCCTGTGGCTTGGGCGAAGAGCCGATCCCCTTCGCGGTGAATGCCGATGCCGGGCTGAAAACGCGCGCAAAATACACGACTCGACACTAGAGCAAGGAGCGGGGCCAAAAGACCACAGACCAGGACCACGCAACCCAAGATGACCCATCGCTTGCGGAAACTGCCAGCACGCCAGAGGAGGATCACCAGCGCCGCGAGGCAGAAAGCCGCCGGGAGAAAGATGGCCGTTTTGGGAGCGTTGCGGAGATACTGCCGCATAACGAACATTCCCAGTGTAAAATCAGGTGACCGTCGGTATTGTCCTACATACGAACCGTAAACCTGACTGTTAATGTTGGTCTTCGTTGGCCGTCGGTCCGATTGCCATTCGCTTTCAAGTAGAAGATTGCCCAACTCGCGCCCTGAATCGTCCGCAGTGGACAAGATTACCACGCCGCGACGCCGCGTCTTGTCGAAACAGGCATACGATCTGCCGCCGAACCCCCCTCCGCCGGTATGGATCATTCCCTCTATCTCCGGAGCATAACTGAGGTTAGTCATGCTTTTTTCCATGAGCGGTGTCAGACCTGACGGAGTCAGGCCGAGGGCCGACACGAATTTCAGCAGGTCATTGGCTGTTGAGTGCAGCCCGGCAAAGGGTTTCATAGCTCCCCAATCCCAACTCGGTCTCGCATAGCCGAACTCATTGTGTTCGCTGGCGAGCCGAGATTTCAGTTCGCCAGTCAGAGTGAACCGGGCGCTATCCATCTTCAATGGCCGGAAAATCCGGTCCACCATGAGAGATTCGAAATCCGTCCCGGCTTTCAGCGCCATGGCCTGGCTCAGCAATCCCAGGTCCACGCCGCCATGATAATGCTTCGTTCCCGGGTCATTGGTCAATTGGCAGCCGGACACGAAGGCATACATTTTCTCGACGGTAAAATCAGCAAAGGGATTATCCGCGCGTTTAGGGTCAAGTTTGCCAATTAAGTTTGGAAGCCCGGAGGTTTCCTTCACCAGGTGGCGCAAGGTGATTTCCTTGCCATGGTAGGTCGGCATTTTGACAGACTTGGGCAAATAGCCGGCCACGGGATCATCCAGCTTCATTTCTCCACGCTCAACCATGTCTAGCAGCAACAAGTGGGTAAATGTGCCTGTCGCGGAATGAACATTGAACAGTGTGTCGCCATTCGCTTCCCGGTCGGTGCCATTATCCAATTTCCCAAAACTGACAATGCTGCTGCCATGCTCGTCCACAATGCCGACCACGATGCAGCCGTTTATCTTTTCAGCCTCGACGCGCTGTTGCAGATACGCGTGGATGGCATTGGTGAAATCCTCCGCCGCAGCGCGAAAGGGAAACGCCGATAACAACAGCGTGAAACAAATGGCTCGGATGGCAGTTTTCATTTCAGTTTCTTTTCCTCGATTTCCTCCTTGGGTAGAGGGCCGGACAGCGTGACGCTCTGACCGATGGCCGGAATTTTGAAGGGTTGGTAGGGCTGGTAGCCTCGCGTTTGCCAGTCGAACCGGAGCCAGTGGAAATCGGGCGAATCCAGCGAGGTGTCGAACCGGAATGCAACGCGGGACGGCAAATCCGATGCATCCGATTCCAGGACTTCCACCGTGAGGCCGTCGAGGTCATACCGGTCGCCTTTTTTGCATCTGGGTCCGCCCACGAGCAGGTTTAAAGTCCTGCAGGCGTAGGCGCTATGGATCGGACCAACATTGTCGCAGAAGAATATGTCCGGCGCTTTGGATTGAATCACCAGCGTTTTGTCATCGGTCCGCTGGACGTCGAAGCTCGTGCCAGCCGGTACCAGCGCCCGCAAGGTCTTGGGCAGCGGCTGGTGGTGATACGCTTTGTAAGCAGGTGCATGAACCAACGCGAGCGGCAAGGCGTTGATAATGATCACATTTTCGTTCTCGATGTTTGGCCAATCACCGAGATCACTGAGTAAGCACATCCGGTTGAAAAGGAGAGGGGCAACTTTAACTACTGCGACTCTTCCGGCGGCCGCTCCCGGAACATGCGCCAGAATCAGCAGCACGCAGGCAATCCATGCCGGGATTCGGTAGGCCAACGCTTTCGGCAACCGACTCGGCCGGGTGATCAGGCCGGCGACAAAACTGGCGATCAATCCATAAGCTCCGACGGCCACAAAGCCAAGGTTCTTGCTGACTGGCACTACCGTGGACGCAGGGATGGCCGCCAGCACCATGATCGCGAACCAGAACGCGGCCGTTTTGTCCCGGCGCACCCACGGGAGGAAAACCACCAAAGCCGCGACCACGGTCACGCAAAAAAGCGCCGCGACCCTCTGCCGCAATAGAGGATTGAGTGCGCACAAAACATCCGGCGCCACGCCGGTAAGTTGGCCGCCAAGCAGAACCATCGCCCGGGGAATCAACACCCGCCCAAACTCAAGCGGATCGTTGGCAGGGTCAGTGTAAAGGCCCATCTGAAACACACCAAAGCCGGAAAGTGTATAGATGGTCCGCCACAGAACGATCACCAGAATCGCAGGCAAAATCGTCAGCGCCCGGTGGCGAAGAGAACCCGGCTCGCGCACCAGCGCATACGCGAAGATGAAGGCCAACGTGGAAGCTCCGCCTTCATCCGTGAGAAGCGAAAGCGCGAGGAACACGGCGGACAACACCAATCCGGAACGGGACTTTGCGGAACGCCATTGATGATGTTCATAAAGACACAGCAGGCCGAAGAATAATGATAGCATGAAGCCGCGGTTTGCGACGAACGCCACCGGGAAGTAGGTGTTGACATCGAGCAGGAACAACAGCGCCGCGAATCCCGCGACCCATCCCGCTCCCATCAGCTTCCGGTAAACAATCGTGATGAGAAACACGATGGCCGCGAACCAGGCGATGTTGTGGGCGTGCATCAGCATGGGCGAGTCGGGAAAAAGCCGGTAATCAAGCCAGTGGGTGAAGGCGGCGAGCGGCCGCCAAAGGGCAAATCTGAAATTGTCCGGCGTCCACCACGGCAGCGTGCCGTAACTTTTCATCAACGCCATGCATTGCGGATCTCGGCTGAAGCCGAAAAGGTCGCAGAGCACGGTCCCGAGACTGCCGGAATCCGCAGGGTTGCCCGTCTCGTGCATTCGCGGCGGCAATTGGCTGGGCTTGAGTTCGACGGCCCGCTGCATCAGATCGTCCACCGCCAAGTCGATCTTCAAGGCGGGCAACATGACCAGTATCGCCCCAATTGCCAGAATCGCTGGAAGGTGGCGATGCTCAAGAAGTTTTTTCAAGAACCCCAGCATCTTGGCTCCTATTCCATTCGTTTTCATCGTTTCCATTCGATTTGGTCAATAACCATTCCTGCCCTTCAGGAATAGACAAGGGAAATCAGAAAGCCTCACGCTTCGCGGGGTCGGTCAATGGAATCGTGCCATCCAACCAACACGGGTCATCATTTGCTGCGCCGATTGCGGAGTCCCACGAATCGTCCACGCGCAACACGCCAAAAAGCGGAAGCCGACGATAATTGTCAGCAGGCACAGGCTGGACAATTCCCGGCGACCCGGACCAGACGAACATTGCCGGCAGGGGCGGCCTGCACTCGGCGGAGAACTAGCAGTTCAATGGCTGAATTTCAGTTGAGCTTAAGACGTGGTTGGCACAAGGTTGTGCCATGAAACGAACATTATCCATTTTCGCCGCCGCATTCATCGCCGGCAATCTTTTTGCGCAATCCATTGACCTGCCCGCGCCGCAAAAAACCGGCGGCCTGCCGCTGATGGATGCGCTGGCCAAGCGGTCCACGGTTAGGGCTTTCGATTCCAAGGAGCTTTCACCCCAACAGCTCTCCAGCCTCCTCTGGGCGGCTTTCGGCATCAATCGGCCCGATGGCAAGCGTACCGCCCCCTCCGCCATGAATTTTCAGGAGACCGACATCTATGTGCTGCTCAAGCAGGGCGCGTATGTCTATTCCGCCAAATCCAACAAACTCGATCTAATTGTCGCCGAAGACATCCGGGCGCTGGGTGGAACCCAGGCTTTTGTAAAGGACGCGCCCGTGACTTTGGTTTTCGTCGCCGATCTCTCCAAAATGGGCAAAGGAAACGATGATAGTAAAAAGAACACCGCCAATATTGATGTCGGCTATATTTCCCAAAACGTTTATCTCTTCTGCGCCTCCGAAGGCTTGGTCACCGGGGCAAGGATGTCGGTGGATAAAGCGGCCCTTGGGCCAAGACTTAAACTTCACCCCGATCAGATGATCATTCTGGCGCAATCCGTGGGCCATCCAAAGCCCTGAACTGAAGGATAATTATGGCTGAATTGTTTGAGAATGTTTCCATCAACGGAATGACGCTGGCCAACCGCTTCGTGCGGTCCGCCACCTGGGAGGGGTTGGCCGGCCGCGAGGGTTCCGTCACCCCCAAGCTCACCAAAATGATGGTTGAACTGGCCAGGGGCGAAGTCGGTTTGATCATCAGCAGTTACGCGTTCGTCAGCCCCGAAGGACAGTCGAGCCCCGGCCAGCTCGCGATTCATGATGATCGTTTCGTGGCCGGGTTGTGGGCAATGGTTGAAGCGGTCCATAAGGCCGGCGGAAAAATCGCCTTGCAGATCGTCCACGGCGGGAGGTTTGCGGACTTCGCGCTGACCGGATTGAAGCCAATCGGCCCCTCCGCCGTTGCCAAGGATGGCCAGACCACCTGCCGGGCGATGAGCAAGTCCGATATCGCCAATATTGTCTCAGCCTTCGCTCAGGCGGCCATGCGGGCCAAGCAGGCCGGCTTCGATGCGATCCAGCTTCACGCCGCCCATGGTTATCTGTTCAGCCAGTTTCTCTCCCCGGCCCTGAACCAGCGGACGGACGAATATGGCGGCACGCTGGAAAACCGCGCCCGGTTCCTGCTCGAAGCGGTGCGGAGCGTCCGGAAAGCAACCGGGCCGGCCTATCCACTCCTCGTCAAACTCAACTCGGAGGATTTCCTGGAAGGCGGGCTGACGCGCGACGAGGCCGTTCAAGTTTCGGCCAGGCTCGAAGCGGCCTCTGTTGATGCCATTGAATTCTCCGGCGGAACGGCGGCTTCTCCGGAAAAGTTCATGCCGGTGCGCCCCGGGAAGCCGAAGCCTCCGCAGGACGAGGTTTTCTACCGGGAAGCCGCGAAGCTCTACAAAGCCAGGGTCGGGACACCCCTGATGCTGGTCGGTGGCATTCGCTCCTACGAGACGGCAAACGATTTGATCCGCCGCAGGCTGGCTGACTACATCTCCCTGTCGCGGCCGCTGATTTGCGAACCGGGACTGGTCAAGCGCTGGCACAACGGAGACCACCGCGAATCGGAATGCGGCTCGTGCAACAGTTGCTTTGCTCCCGCCAGCGACGGTCGGGGTGTCTATTGTGTGACCATGGAAAAGAAGCGCGGCAAAGCCGGCGGGTGATTAATAGCCGGAGGTTGTGAACGGATCCCGGCAACTGACAATTTTTGCGCTGCCGGCAGGTTTTAATCTTCTTCAACCCTGCGACCTTGCCTTTTTTTGCATATTTCGCCCGTCCTCCATAGCGGCATTGCGGAGGGTGGACGTGTTTGGCGGTTTGCCTTTGTCCGTCCGGGTTGAAAACATAAATTTGCCGAGCCGGCAAACTTGTGATTTTGTATGGACTGAGATGAAACTTGGACTGGGTTTGTATCGGCACATGCTGACGCGCGAAAATTTCCAATTTGCGCGGCAGGCCGGAGCCACGCACATCGTGGCACATCTGGTGGATTACTTCAAAGGCGGCGCTCATAATCCCCGCGGCAACCAACCCACCGGCGGCGAATGCGGCTGGGGGCGGGCCGGAGATCCCGACAAGCTTTGGACGTTCGAGGAGTTGCTGGAATTGCGCCGGGCCGTCGAAGCCGAAGGGCTGACGCTTGAGGCCATTGAAAACTTCGACCCCGCCCACTGGTACGACGTTCTGTTGAATGGCCCGAAAAAAAAGCAGCAACTCGAAAATCTGAAGGACATAATCCGGAACCTCGGCAAGGCGGGGATTCCGATCATGGGATATAATTTCAGCATCGCGGGCGTCTGCGGGCGGACCCAACGTCCCTACGCGCGGGGCGACGCAATGTCAGTGGGGATGGAAGGTCCGCTCGAGGTGCCCATGCCAAACGGCATGGTCTGGAACATGGTCTATGACCCCAAGGCCCAGCCCGGCGCCGTCCCCTCCATCACCAGTGAAAAACTGTGGAAACGCCTCGGCGTTTTTCTTGAAGCACTGGTGCCGGTTGCCGAACAGGCGGGCGTCAAACTCGCCTTGCATCCGGATGATCCGCCGCTGCCAACGATGCGCGGTCAGCCCCGGCTCGTCTATCAGCCGTGCCTTTACCAGCGGGTCATCGATTTGAAACCCAGCCCGGCCAACGCTCTGGAATTCTGCCTGGGGTCGCTCGCCGAAATGACGGAGGGCGATATTTACGAAGCCGCGGAACAATACAGCCGGCAAAACAAACTGGCTTACGTTCATTTCCGCAACGTCACCGGCAAAGTGCCTTCCTATCGCGAAACCTTCATTGATGACGGCGACATTGACATGCTCCGCATCCTGCGCATTCTGAAAAGGAACAAGTTCGAAGGCGTTCTGATCCCCGATCACACTCCGCAAATGTCCTGCGGCGCGCCCTGGCACGCGGGAATGGCGTTCGCCATGGGCTATATGCGGGCGGCATTGCAACACCTCGAAAAGGAATGAGTCCGGCACCATGAAAAATCCGTTCTCACTAAAAGGCGAAACCGCACTCATCACCGGCGGCGGCAGCGGCCTTGGTTTGGGGATCGCCACCTGCTTCACGCAGGCGGGGGCCCGCGTTGTCCTGGTGGGACGCCGCGCGGATGTTCTTGAAAAAGCGGCGCGTAAACTGGGCAAGGCCGCCATTTTTGAACCGCATGATATCACGAGGTTCGACGAAGCCGGGGAGCTGCTTCAACGCATCAACAAACGCGCCGGACACATTTCCATCCTCGTGAACAACGCCGGCATTCACCTCAAAAAGCCGGCGGTGGACACGACGCCCGCTGAATTCAATGCCATGCTGCAAACCCACGTCGTCGCGGCATTCAGTCTCACGCGGGCCGTGCTGCCGGACATGATCAAGCGTGGACATGGCAATATTCTGTTCATCGCTTCGATGGCATCGCTGTTCGGCATTCCGCTGGTAACGGCGTACTCGGCGGCAAAATCGGCTTATTTGGGAATGGTCCGCTCGCTGTCAACCGAGGTTTCGCAGCACCGGGTTCGCGTGAATGCCATTGCGCCCGGCTGGATCGAATCGGACATGATGCGCGAATCGCTGAAGGGCGACCCGGGGCGTGCCCAAAAAATACTCGGGCGCACGCCCATGAATTGCTACGGAAAAGCGGAGGACATTGGTTTGGCGGCGACCTATCTGTGTTCTCCCGCAGCTCGATTTGTCACGGGAATCGTCCTTCCCGTTGACGGCGGAGCAAGCATCGGCTTTTGATCGGGAGCCAGCATCCGTCCTTCCTGGCGGCATAGCGGAGGGTGGACGTGTTTGGCGGCTTGCGTTTGTCCATCCGGACTGAAATCGCTTTTCGATCACGGCATTGGCCAATTACACTGCGCAACTAATTGATGAATATTTCCATCATCCTTGCGCACCCGAATCCGGGCAGCTTCAACCACGCCATCGCCAACACGGCGGCGGACACGCTTCGCCGGAACGGCCATCAAGTCATCCTTCACGACCTCTGCCAGGAACAATTTCCACCGCTGCTTTCCGCGGCGGAACTCCGGAAGGACGCCAAGCTCGATCCGTTTGTGGCCCGGCACTGCAATGAAATCACCAAGGCCGACGGCATCATCATCGTGCATCCGAACTGGTGGGGCATGCCGCCGGCCATCCTCAAAGGCTGGATTGACCGTGTGCTCCGGCCCGAAGTGGCGTATCGCTTTATCGAAGGCGACAAGGGCGAAGGCGTGCCCGTCGGCTTGCTGAAAGCGAAGGCAGCGATTATTTTCAACACCGCTAACACGACTGAGGCGCGCGAGCGGAAAGTATTCGGTGACCCGCTGGAAACGCTCTGGGAAAATTGCGTGTTCGACTTGTGCGGTGTGAAGAACGTCCATCGCTGGACGTTCGCCGTGGTCGTCACCAGCACGCGACAGCAGCGAGCCAAATGGCTGGCTGAGGTGCGGGAGATTGTCGCCCAGCGCTTTCCCGTCGGATGAATACCCGCTCGTGTGACTTTTCGCGAATCCGGTAGGGCCGAGCTGCTGCTCGGCCAGGACGCGCCGCAGCGCGTCCCTACCATGTCTTCGAGCTTTTCAAACAGCTCGTAACTTATAATCATCCGCCCCGCATGAGCATTGCCTATCAAGTTGTCGTTTGCGGCAGCGTTGTGCCGGACCCGCTCCAGACGCTGGAGCCGGTGACCGGCCCGGCCGGCCCCGCGTTGAAAAATGAAATGATGTTGCCCGCCATTCTTGACCCATGGGCCAGCCACGCGCTCTACGAGGCCGCGAATCTCGTGAAGAACGCGCCCGGCAGCAAAGTCTGGCTCGTCAGCCTCGGCCCCAAGGCCAAGCTCCAGCAAGTGATGATGACCGTCGCGCAAAAGGTGCCGTTCGAACTTGTCGCGCTCGACGGCCCGGCCAGCGGATTCACCGAGGCCGCGGAAGTCGCCGCCGCCCTCGCCGATGCCATCCAAAACATCCCCGGCCTCGACAAATCCAGGCTGCTCGTATTTGGCGGCTGGGAATCCGCGTCGCGCGGCGCGGGCGCCACGATGCAGATGGTCGGCGAACGTCTCGGCATCGTGGACCAGTTTCAAGGTGTGGATGAACTGAAAATCGCCGCTGACGGTTCGCTCGAAATTCTGGAGCGCATCGAAGGCGGCAAACATCAGATTTCGAAGTGCGCCGGTCCGCCCGCCTTGCTCGGCTGGGCCACCGGCAACCTGCCGGAACCCAAGAACAATCCGCAGGTGGGCATGGTGAACATGCGCACCGTGATGCCGGCGTTGCAAAAGGCCAAGCCGGCGAAGCTCGCCGGTGAAGGGTTGAGCTTCGCGAGCGTCTCGCTCCCGAAACAATTGCGTGAAACCAAAATCGTGAAGGACAAATCGGCCGACGACATCGCGAAGGAAATTGTGGAATGGATCAAGAAATAAAAACCGGGAGGGACGGCATGTTGCCGTCCCAAATATAAGGGACGCCGACACGGCGTCCCTCCCAACAAAACGATTATGGAAACAATTTTACTTCTCGCCCACACCGAAGCCGACGGTTCGCTTGCCAAATCCGCCCGCGAAGCGTTGCGCGCGGCCCGCACCCTGAACCAATCGCTCGCCGGCTCCAGCCTCGTCGTGGGCCTCGTCGGCGAAAATGTCCAGGCGGCCGCGGATTCCATCGCCGCCTGTCCCGCCACGAAATATTTCGGCGTGGCTGGCAAGGACTTTGCCCCGTCGCGCTACGCGTCCGATGCTGCTGCTGCGGAAGCCGTTTGCAAGGCGGCCCAGGCCACGATTGTCGTTGCACCGGCGACGTCGCGCTGGGCGCGTGTATTGCCAGGCGTCGCGCAACGCCTCGGCGGACGCGCCGACACCCACGTGACCGGTGTGGCCGATGCGAGCGGCAAGCCGGCCATCAACCGCTGGTATTACCGCCAGCGCATGGAAGCCACGCTCACCCGCGCGCAACGGCCCTGGTTCATTCTCGTTGACCCCGGCAGCCAGACCGCCTGCGAATGCGGCGCCGGTACGGCCAAGGTTGAAACAGTAACGGTGAATCTGCCGGACAATTGCAAACGCACCACGGTGGTTGGCCTGCGCGAACCGAAGGCGGATGCCCAGACCATCCGGCCCGACGCGGAACTGCTCTTCGTGACCGGCGCGGGCTGGACGAAGAAACAGGCCGACGGCCAAACGCACGTGCCGGAGGCGGAAAAACTCATTCGCGGTTTTCTCCAAGTCAGCCGCGCGTCGCTGGGAAGCAGCAAATCGCTGGTGGACCTCGGCGGCGAAGGCCAGGCCGTGCTGTCATTCCTGTCGCACCTGAACCAGATTGGCCAGACCGGCTCGACGCCGCGTCATGCGAAGGGATTGAGCACCTGCTGTCATGGCGAGGAACCGCACACCGTCGGCTGGCGATTCATCAACGAACGCCGCGCCATCAGTCTGGACCCGAACTGCGGCTGGGCGCGCGGCAAGGCGGACGTCCTCTACGTCGCCGACGCCTTCGCCGTGATAGGAAAAGTGAACGAACTGCTCGCGGCGAAGTAGCCGCCGATGTTAATCGGCGCTCGTATTCCTGTAGGAGCCGAGGTGACGAGGCTCAAATCTATTCAGGATTTGGCTTCGGCTGGTTCCCGTTTGCCGCACCGCTTGGTTGGGCGCTGCTTTCTTTCTGCCAGTGACTGAGCAGTTCTGAATTGTCAACCCACAAAGCGAAATACGGAGTCTTCGCGCCGCGCTGGCGCAGAAAGATCAGGAAAGGGCGATCCAGCACAAAGTATGTTGGGACAGGCATGCAGTACATTTTGCTTTCGGATTTCAATTCGGCGCCACTTCGATCAAGGCGAAACAGAATATCCTGTTCGGCAACGTCGAGCCGCTGGCCCTTCAGTTTCGCATTCGTGAATGCTTTACCTTCCAGTTCAGAGAAATGATGGGAAAGTTGCCAGAGCAAATTCGGCACCAGCAAAACGTCGTTTGGCCCCACCGTGCGAAGGTATTCAGCGGAATCAGGCCGACTGCGGTCAAGCGCGTCCATTTCCCTGGATTCTTTGTCAACCCGGGCAACTGCTGCGGCCAGTGTAGGCTCCCGGTTGATCCGGGCGACCACGATTTGGCTAGGCATGGAATCAGGACAAAGGTCAATGGCAAACTCCAGACTTTCCTCACGCTCCTCTCCCTTACGGAACAGAACCCAAGGCTGTTTTCTGAGCTTGTCGTATGCGTAATCATCCTCGGGACGAATGCCAAAGGAAACAACCGGAGTCTTTCGGCCTTCCGAATCCTTGAATTCGAGCGGCTGGCGGTTTTGAAAGTAAGGCAGCGAAAACTTCACGCTGGCTTCAAGGTAGGAATAGGCAACGAAAGAATTCGGCGTGATTCCGGGGAACGTTGGCGCCTGTTTGGATGGGAACTTCTGAACCAACTCCCTCTGGATGCGCTCAATAATGCCTTCTTGTTTCCAGCCCGAGGCAACATACAGTGCTGCTTGAGGAACTGCTGGCCTGGGGTCTGGTGCACTGTTGAGGGAGGGAACAATCCCTCCTTGTCCTTCCAATGAGATAGGCTCTTGTGCTACTTGTTCCGTAAGGGTCTTCCAGGCGGCGAGGAACGACGCGCACCAGATTGCATTCTTGCCTTCTGGAATCGGCGCCTCCAGGGTCGCGACAACCTCTGTGGACTTGGGAGCATCGAGGAGCATGGCAGCGACTGGAGCATCAACCGTCATAGGAACGACTGGCGCGTCAGTGTGCCGGGAACACGAACAGGCGACAGTCGATATCAACGCCACTACTACTACAGGCCAGTTCTTCATAAGTTAAGAAATGATTTGCTCCCAACTTTATTCAAACAAACTCACTTTGTCATTTGCTGTCTTTTGCCGGAAAAAGCCAAAGTCCGAATGCCTTGTCCCTTCCCGCCCGCCTGACTTCGCGGGCATGATGCGCCCCGGCCATGACCAGTCAACCCCTTTTGGTTTGCCCGCGGCCGGGCGCGGAGGTTTTAACGCAAAGGCGCAAAGACGCAGAGGCGCAAAGGTCTGAACTCAAGGCAATTTCAGGAAAACCAAGCCGTCGTTCCGTGTCTGGTTGCCAAGGTAACCCGATCCGGCAATTCTTCGCGTCTTTGCGCCTTGGCGTCTTGGCGTTAATAATTTGAAGACAGATACCCAAGGCATTGCCCCGGGCCTGGCAAAGCAACGTTCACTTCGCCCGCCTTTTCAGAAATGCCGGCGTCACCTCATTCTGCAGTATCTGGTCCAACGTCTGGCGTTTTCGGATAAGCTCGACCGAGCCGTTTCTGGAGATCATGACTTCCGCAGCTTCCGGGAAAGAATTATAGTTCTTGGCCGCCATGCTCGAGCAATAGGCTCCAGCGCCGCCGAACACCACCAGGTCGCCAATCCGTGTTTCCGGGAGCAGACGCGGTTGCAGGCCTTCCGGGCTTCCCGGGGCGGGTGTGAGCACGTCGCCACTTTCGCAGCAGTGTCCAACGACGACATACTTTACCCGGCTGCGTCCTCTTGTCGCGCCACGCACGACTTCGATGGGATGTTGTGCCCCGTACATGCCGGGCCGGAGCATCTCGGTCATCCCGGTGTCCACCTTGAGAAACTTATAACCGCGGCGCCCCGTATCCACGATGTCGATGACCGTCGCGATCAGGGCGCAGGAATTGGCCACCAGATACGTGCCTGGCTCCACTTCAAGATGCAGCCTTCGCCCATGTTTTGCTTCGAACGATCGAAACGCCTCTATGATGGGAAGGCCGATCTTCTGCAAGTCGGTCGTTTCTTCGCCCTTCACCCTGCCGATTTTATATCCGCCACCCAGATTCAGCACGGTCACGTCACGCAGGCGCGAGCAGGTGTCCAATGACATCAACGCCACGTGTTGCCAAACCTTCGGGTCGCTCCCCGATCCAATGTGCGTGTGCAGACGAGTGAACTTGAGGCCATACTTCCGTCCGGCTGCCAGCGCCTCGTCCAGATGTTCATGCCAGATGCCGAAACTGGCCGAAGGCCCGCCGACGTTTGTCCGGTTGTTGTGCCCCGAACCCAGACCGGGATTGACCCGAATCGACAGTTGACGGCCGGGAAACAGTGCCCCGAATGCGTGGATTTGTGCAATCGAGCAGGCATTGAACAGGACTCCCCTGGTCACCAGCTCCTTCAGATTGTCCGGCACCTGTTGCGCTGTGAGTTGAATTCTTTCGGGGGAAACACCGGCGCGGAGCGCGCGCTCGACCTCATGGCCGCTGCTGGCATCAATATGCAGACCGGCATCGGCCAACATCTTGATCACTGCGCTTGTTGGACAAGCCTTCGCCGCATAACGGGTCGTCAGGCCGAAAGCATTGGGAAAGCCGAGTACCAGGAGAGCCTGATGCTCCAACGTCCTCTGATCATATACGAAAACCGGTGTCCCAAACTTCCGATGGATGGAACGGGTTTTAGCTTCAGTAAGAAACGGGACCGACTTCATGCTCGCTCTCTTTTGTGTCATGCTCTTTCTGTCCTTCACGTCCGTTTGCAAGGCTAACAGAATTAATGGGGTAAACTCACTTTGTCATTGGATGTCTTTTGCCGGGAAAAGCCAAACTCCGAATGCCTTGTCCCTTCCCGCCCGCCTGACTTCGCGGGCATGATGCGCCCCGGCCATGACCAGTCAACCAATTTTGGAGTAGCGGTAAATTATGGAACCTTTGGTGGGGCGAGCGTACTCGCGAGCCGGACTTGGCGTGCCAAAGCAACGAAACAGCGGCTCGTCAGTAGCCTCGCCCCACCAAACTTTACCAATGCCTCTTTTTGGTTTGTCCCGGCTCGCGGTGTTTCCTTAATGTAAATTTGCGATAATTCGTGGAATTCGTGTAAAAATGTTTTGCGTTAAGATTTCAGATTGATGTCCGGCCCCGGTTCGACCATAACTTTCCCATGTTAGCGAGGGTCTGTTCCGCCGCGCTCAATGGCATTGAAGCGTATCCCGTCGAAGTCGAGGTCAACGCCGGTTACGGTGACACCCTGGTCGTCATCGTCGGCCTGCCGGATGCCGCGGTGAAGGAATCGCGCGACCGTGTCTCCACCGCGCTCACCAATTCCGGTTTCAAATTTCCGATGGGCCGCACGACCATCAACCTCGCGCCCGCCGACGTGAAAAAGGAGGGGCCGAGCTTCGACCTGCCCATCGCCGTCGGCATGCTCGCCGCCGGGGAACAAATCGAAACCGACCAGCTTGACAATTTTGTCATCGTGGGCGAACTCGCGCTGACCGGCGCGGTGCGTCCGTGCAAAGGCGTTTTGCCCGTCGCGCTGCGTGCGCGCGCCGACGGCAAGGTTGGCGTGCTGGTGCCGGCGGAAAACGCCGCTGAAGCCGCCGTCGTCGAAGGATTGCAAGTCATCCCGGTACAAAATTTGCGCGAGGCCGCGGGCTTTCTCGAAGGCGAGATCAAAATCGCGCCGGTAAAGGTGGACATCGCCAAAATTTTCGATCAAGCGCACGACGACGACTTGGATTTTGCCGAGGTCAAGGGCCAGGAAAATGTAAAACGCGCATTGGAAATCGCTGCCGCCGGCGGACACAACGCGCTGCTCATCGGCCCGCCGGGCACCGGCAAGTCCATGCTCGCCAAGCGGCTGCCGACAATTTTGCCGCCGCTGACCCTGGACGAGGCGCTGGAGACCACGAAGATTCACAGCATCGTCGGGCTGCTGGCCCCGGGACAGGCGCTGGTGACGCGGCGACCGTTCCGCACGCCGCATCACACAGCCAGCGACGCCGGCCTGCTCGGCGGCAACATCAATCCGACGCCGGGCGAAATTTCGCTCGCGCACAACGGCGTTTTGTTCCTGGACGAACTGCCGGAGTTCAAGCGCAGTGTGCTGGAGACCATGCGCCAGCCGCTGGAAGACGGACGCGTGACCATTTCCCGCGCGGCGGGCACCATGACGTTTCCGTCGCAATTCATGCTGGTGGCGGCAATGAACCCGACGCCGGACGGCAAAATGCCGCATGAATCGAGAAGCTCCCCGCGCGAGATCCAGAATTATCTGGGCCGGATATCCGGGCCGTTGCTGGATCGGATTGATTTGCACGTGGAAGTGCCGCCGGTGAAATTCCGGGAAATCGCCGGTGACCGCACGGGCGAAACCTCGGCGCAAATCCGTGAGCGCGTCGTGGCCGCGCGCCGCCGCCAGCACGAACGGTTCAAGTCCAAGCCGAAGATCACCTGCAACGCCCGGATGGGCACGCGTGAATTGAAGCAGTTCTGCGAGCTGGATGAGGGGACGAAGGAACTGCTGAAAAACGCGATGGCCGATTTGAATTTGAGTGCCCGGGCCTACGACCGGATTTTGAAGGTGGCGCGAACGATTGCGGACCTGGCCGGCTCGGAAAAAATCCTGAGCGACCATATTTCGGAAGCGATCCAATACCGCTCTTTGGACCGGCAGATTTGGGCATGAAAATGTTCAAAGGATTTGTCGTTCCAGATTGTCTAACTTGGTAAAAGAAAGCCGCATGGGCGACACGGATGAAGAGAAAACTTGGGTGTTACAGAGTCGGAATGGCGATCCTGCGGCTTTTGAATCGCTGATTCGCGCGCATCAATGCATGATCCATTCGCTGACATTCCGGATGACGGGATCAATGGCCGATGCCGAAGACTTGGCGCAGGAGGCCTTCATCCGCGCTTACCGGCAACTGGATTCCTACCAGGGCACGGCAAAGTTTTCCTCATGGCTTTATCGGATTGCGGTCAACGCCTGCTTGAACTGGCGACAGCGGGAGATGCGCCGCGATCAAATTTACACCCAGTGGGCCGAGTCAAACGCCGTTTCTCAATCCGAACCCGGCCCCGATGCCCCTGGCTGGGAAGTGCCAGCCGCCTTGATGAAGTTGCCAGCCAAACAACGCGCCGCCATCGTGTTGACCGTTTACGACGGACATAATCACGCGGAAGCGGCGAAAATCCTGGGGTGCTCCGAGACGACAGTCTCCTGGCGCGTGTTTGCCGCTCGCCGGAAATTGAAACGGCTGTTGAGCGCTAAGGGAGGAAGCAATGAATGATTTTGATTTGGAGCAAAAACTAAAGGCCGTGCGGGTTCCCGAGCGCGAAGAGGATTATTGGGAATCATTTCCGCGGTTGGTATCGGCAAAGTTGCGCACGACTCCTGCAAGGCGTCCAGTGGGGGAACAACACTGGCCGCCCCGGCTGGCGTGGGGCGGCGGCATCGCCTTCGCCTGCCTGCTCATTGGTTTTGCCATCGGTCATTGGCACGGTCGGATGGAAAAGAATGATCCTTACGCGTTGCTGCAAAACGGGAAGATGCTCCGCGAAGTATTGACGCTTTTCCCCAACCGCGTCCGGGCCATCATTCAGGATGAACACGGGGTGCAACTGGTGCTTTCCGATCAGTCCGACATACCGGCCTCGACGCCGATTTATGTTCACATTTGCGACGGCAAACAATGTTCGTCGCTGGTGACTTTCAGTGGCCAGGAACTTGAAATCGCCGGGCGGAAGGTCACGGTGCTTTTGGACGCTCAGGATGGCGTAATTGTGGCGGGGCCCCAGTTCGCCTGGTCGAGCGATCAGCCGGCCGGCGCGAGCAGCGGCTTGAAGATCGAGGCCAGAAGTTTGAGCTCGATAACGTTGTAACTAAAGATCATGAAAAAACTTCTGGCGGCTTTGGCCATTGTGATTTTGGCGACCCAGTTATTGGCGCAGTCCAACATGCCGGTTCGGCTGGCGTTGATTGCGGAAACAGACGAGGCATCCGCAGCCTCGGATGTTTTGACGGTCCAACTTTCCGCCAATCAAAAAATCCAATTGCTGGAGCGGAATGAAATCGAAAAGGTCTATCGCGAGCAGGGATTGTCGGCGGCCAACAAGGATTACCTGAAGCTGGGGCGGATTCTCGGCGCGGATGGATTAATGTTGTTCGATGTGGTTCGAACCAAACAGGCGACCAATTTAATGACGCGGCTGATCGCGGTGAAGCCGGGCATAATTCTGGCGAACGAAGGTTTTTCATGGCCGCTGGCAAGTATAAATGAATGGTCGTCTTCATTTGCGGAGCATTTGAATTTGTTTTTCCCCAAACTGACCGTTCTGGCCAAAGAAGCCATTCCCATTTCGGTGGTGAACCTGCGTTCCGCGGTCCAGTCCGCCGAATCGCAGGAAGCGGAACGGCAATTGAAGCTGCTGGCCATTCAGCGGTTGAGCCAGGAACGGCAATTTTTTGTTCTGGAACGGCAACAAATGCAATTGTTGGGCGAGGAAAAAGAATTGAAATCGGATGACTCGGCGTTTTGGGACGGCAGCTACCTGCTCGAAGGCATCGTGGATCAAAACGGTTATTCCAAGGATACCATCACCATCAACGCGCGTTTGACTCCACCGAAAGGTGGCGCGCCGCTGCTTTTTGAAGTTAGCGGCAGCCGCACCAATTTGGTAGATGTCATCAATCATTTGGCAGCAAAAGTCGCCGAACTGTTGAAGATCAATTCCACCGTCAAGGAATGGAATGCCGCCGATGAGGCGCAGCAATACTTTGAGGAAGCGAAATGGGCGCTCAAGTGGGGAGTCTATTCAGAAGCGCAAGCGGCGGCGGAATCGGCTTGGGCGCTGGGAAAACGAGATTTGGACTGTGCTTTGGTGCGGGTGAAATCTTACCTGGCAGACGCAGAACCCACCGATCCCAACGACCTGTATGAAAAGGGCAGTTACAGGGATGAGACCGGCACTCCCGGCGATATTGATTCCTTTATTCGGGAATTGACCAACGCCCAACCTGGTAAAGTGATATTTGAACGGAATGGCAACGTCGTCCATTCTGTAATTCTTAAGAAACAACCTGACCAATTCAAATTCATCCGGTTGGTGCATGCGCTTGAGCTTTACGAGGCACAATTAAATTCATTGCAATGGAGTGATCCGACAATCCGTAAAGAGTGGTGTGAGCTGGGCACAAGCCTTCTGGAAACCGCCGGCCAATGGTTGCGGGATTATTGTCTCGCAAAGCAGGCGCGGGCGGGAGTCGAGACACAGTTGGAGTCAGCGCGGCGACTCAGCGGGAAAATCGCGACCGCGCTCGTCGTCATGCCGGAAGCCAATGAGGAACGGTTCTGGAATGCCGTAGGCGGCTTCGGCGTCTTTTGGTGCGAGACGCCCGAAGAAGGCGTGGCACTCTACAGGAAACTTTTCGGACTGCGCCGGTTTAGTTCTGTGCGAAAGCACGTGACCGGGTGCTACCCGGTTTTTTGCAATAAACTGCTGCTGCCCGTGCTGGCGGCGTGGCACGAGGAGGACGATAATCACATTGCTCGACTCTGGCGCGATCTGGTGGAAGAAATGTGCGCGTCAACAAACAGTGAGCTTCGCGGCAATGGCTATTTCATTGTTTGTGCCGAAGCCGATAATGCACAAACATTCGTAAAAGCCCTCCGAATATCAAACAAATGTTTCTACGGTAATGACTCGAGCATCGTTTCTGACCTTGTAACATTGTCCGAGGAAGGACGGGACAAATTCACCCGCGACCAATGGATGTTGGCTCGGCAGGCGAAACTTGACCTGGTTGTCGAGCTGGAGACTCAGGAAGCCAGATCGAACGCCATGCGATCTATTCCACCCCTGTCACCCATGTTGTCGCGACCATTCCAATTCCTTACGAATTCGAATCTTCCAGCGTTGGCTAAACCCGCGCCTGTTGCTCCTCAAAAAGTCGAAACCCAACCCAGCAATCTGCTCGAAGTCACCCGGTTCTGGGAAATTCCGCTGACAAACAAATTGACGTTCACAAATTATTCCGGCGAAGGTGAAAACGAGTTTACGATGGCCGCGCCGAGTTCGGTAATCGCTTTCTGCTATCGTGAAGGTTACCTGTGGGTGGAAGCCGAGCATGAATGGGGTGATGTTCATCCGCGTTTTTTCTTCCGGGTAAACTTGGAAACTTTCGCATCGGAAACCATCCCCGTCGACAAGGACCGATACCACCCCCAGGACAGTTATGAATTTGCCGGCTCATTTCGAACATTTGAGGTTTATAGCAACCATCTTTACGCGAGTTCGAGCGATGGCATCAAACGATACTCGCTGGCACGCAAAACGTGGGAAGACCTGCCCGTGCCGGTTGGCGGCCATGCCCGAATAACTGCATTTGACGGTCGGATTTTTCTGAGCAGCGCGAATGCCATCATTGAAATGGCGACCGATGGTCGCACGTCGAAGGTTCTGGCCAGCACCCGGCGTCGCCCGCCGTTGACGATGCTCGATACGATGGATGGTTATTTCATGAAGGTTGCGCCGGATTGGAGTTCCTGCAAGCTGTTCGCGCCCGTTCTTCCCGGCCCCGACGGATCGGTCATGATGTTCTTGATCCCGAAAACCGAAGTTGCGGCGACGAGGGCGTCGCCACTACGCACAACTCCGGTTTTCGGGTTGAACGGGAGATTATACCTGCTGCCGCGTGGTGCGAGTGACTGGATCCCTGCAACACAAATTGCTGCTAGTCGAGAGGCAGAACGTTCATTTTCCACTTGCGGCCTGCTGGTTTTGTCCGCGCTTGAATATGGCTTGTCGCAACCACCTGCGCCCGAATTGTATTTGATCCGTGCCGGTTCCACCAATGCGGATTGTATTATCGCCGACAAACCAGGACCGGGAGAACAAGCTTATTTGAACTCGATGAATTTTCACATACAACCAGTGCTAACGCGATGGACTTCGCCTGAGGGGATGCGCATTGCTGATTCGCCTGCATGTCTGGATGGAGACACGCTGTGGGTCCTGCATGGCCGCCCCAGCGACTTGAATCTTACTTTGCTCCACTATTTGCCCGGCCAAACCAAGCCGGTTCAATACCAATTACACCTGAAACAACCTGATGCTGGCAGGATACATTCCGATTGGCATTTCCCATACAAATGGATTCAAATTGAAGCGACACCTCAAGGCATCGTTTTCGGTGGCGCGGGGGTGAGTGGTCTCTGGTTTGTTCCCTCTAACGAACTTCAAAGGAATAACCTGTCTGAATTGTCAAAGTAGTTAAAAATGAACGCGCTAACCAAATTGACTCTTCTGACCGCCGCCAGTCTGTGGTCGGGCGCGGCCTGCGCCCAGTTGCAACTGCTGTCTGACCGGGAACCGCAGCAGGTGTTCGCCGGCAATGCGCGGGAAATCACCGTCGTCTGGCACAATGCCGGCAACAAAAGCGCAGCCGCCGAAATTCGCGCGCGGCTTTATCAGGCCAGTTCCGCGACGGCCGCTCCGCTGTCTGAGAAAGCTTGGAAGCAAATCGAGATTTTGCCCGGGCAAACCGTGCTCGAATCCGCGTCCTTGGACTTTCCTGCCGTAAACGCGGAAACACGTTTTCTCATTCAATGGCTGGAAGGCACCAATCAGGTCGTCGGGAAAACTGAGGTGCTGGTTTATCCGACGAACCTGCTGGCGGAATTAAAGACGCTGGTGGGCGATGAGAATTTTGGCATTCTTGATCCGAACGATGAACTCAAACCGTTGCTCAAGCAGAACCACGTGGAATTTTCGGATTTGGGAGAAGCCGCGCTGGAAGATTTTCAGGGCAAACTGGCCATCATCGGGCCGTTCCAATCGAAAGGCCAGATGCGTGAAGGCCTGGCGCCGACGATTCAGAAAATTGCCCGGAAGGGCGTGGCCGTGGTCTGGATTCAGCCGCCACCGGGACCAAAGGACCAAATCAAACCATCGTTTTATGTCGTACCGGAAGGCAAAGGTACGGTTGTTATCGTCCAGTCTGACCTGGTTGCCGGTCTGTCGGAAAATCCCAGGTCGCAATGCAACCTGATTGATTTTTGCAAGCTGGCGCTAAATCCCATGCCGTTTTCCCTGCCCGATTTCAAAACTCAACCACGAAACCAAAACACATTATGAAAACACGAATCGCATTAATCCTGGCCTTGCTACTGACCGTCGGCACAACCGTGCGCGCGGCAACCAATGATGTTCTCACCGTCGCGGTCTTCGACTTTGAATCGAAAGACGAGGCCGTGAGCGGTCTCGGTCCCAAGGTGGCCACGTTGGTCAACGCCAACCTGTCCGCCGAACCGCAAATCATCACGGTGGAACGTGCAGAACTGGAAAAGGTTTTGGGCGAACAGGAACTGGGCTTGTCTGGAACCGTTGACCCCAACAGCGCGGCCAAAATCGGCCAATTGACCGGGGCCAAGGTACTCGTCACCGGACGGGTGTTCAAAACAGATGGTCAGACCATCATTGTGGCCAAGGTCATCGGCACCGAGACCAGCCGGGTTTATGGCGAAATGGTACAAGGTGGATCGTCCGCCACGATCGTTGACCTTTCGTCCAGTCTCGCGAAAAAAATCGCCGCGGACGTGTCGGGGAAAAGCGACACCTTGATGGCCAGGGTGGAAACGCGCGAAGAGCGGATCGCCAAACTCAAAAAAACCCTCGATGGGAAAAAACTGCCGGTGGTTTCGGTAAAAATCAACGAACGGCATTACGGGCCGCACATCATTGACCCGGCGGCGGAGACGGAACTGTCTTTGATCCTGCAGCAATGCGGATTCACGCTGGCGGACAGCAATTCCACCAACAAACCGGCCATTGAAATATCGGGTGAAGCCTTCAGCGCCTACGGCATGCAAAAGGGCAACCTGATTTCCTGCAAATCGCGGGTGGAAATCAAAGCCCGCGACCTCGATACCGGAAACATTCTTGTGGTGGACCGTCAAACCAGCGTGGGCGTGGACATTGCGGAGCAAACCGCCGCCAAGACGGCATTGCAAAATGCGGCGGACGTGCTGGCGGAACGCGTGATTCCAAAACTGGGGAAATGAAAGCATTCTTTTGCCGGTTTTTTTGCACGGTAATTTTTCTTGCGGCCCTGCGAATTGAGGCGTCGCCAAGGGTTGCGTTGATGGATTTCTCTACCGACGACAATTCCTATCGCAGCGCGTTGGCGGCAGCAGATTTTAGCGCATTGCTTCAGGTAAAATTGAAGGATGTCGACGGCCTCGAATGGGTGGAGCGCAGCCAATTGCAGGCGGCGGAAAAGGAGCTGAAGCTCTCCGCTGCGGGTTTGGTTTCGTTGTCTGCGGCGCTACGCGTGGGCAAGTTCGTAAAGGCCGATTTATTAGTAGTCGGGCAATTCACTTCCGCGTCCCAACTCAAACGGGTATTGCATCTTGAAGTAATCGACCTGGAGCACGCGGATGTTTTGGCTGAGACATCGCTGCCGATTGTTGGTGTTCCGAACAAGCCCCTCGGAGTTTCCGTCATGGACGTCACGGCAGCGGAAAAAGGTTTCAGAACCATTATTAAGCAGGCATTAGCAAGTCAGTCGCGCGTGAAGAACCAAACGATAATCGCGCCGCTATTCTTCGCCAACACCTCCAGCAGCCGGCGGCTTGATTATCTGGAAACTGAATTACAATCAGCGCTGGTTGAAGCTGCGGCGCGGGAGGGTGCGCGAGTTCTGCAATTTCCACGCGCCAACATGGCTGTGGAAGAAGCTGAACTTGTCGTGGCTGGCTTGGTGGAGCAAGACCCGACCGCGTGGCAGAAGATGGCGGATGTTTATGTTTGGGGGCAATACGAGGAAGCGAAAGCCGATGGGCTTGCCTTTGAGCAAACACCGGTCACTTTCACACTCAACCTCTGGGATGGCAGTGACGAAGTGCAGACCCTGACGGAAACCGTGAAGGTGTCGGAGCTGCCGCAATTAAAGGAGCGGCTCATCAAACGAATGCTCGATGCGGCCCAATCATTCAAAAAGCGACCACCTTCGGAGACAGCGCGCCATCAGGTGGCCCGTCAGCTTCTGTTTCGTGCTTACGATGTTCAGGCATCGCCCAAGCCGTCGGGTGAAACAGCACAAGGCCGGCAATTGTGGGAATATGAAGTCAAATTGCTGGCCACAGCGCATTTTTTTGCGCCTGAATCCCATCTTATTCATCGTTTCTGGCTCGAAAATCGCTGGTTGCATTTGGCCCAATCCAATCTCTTTGGGCAGCACCTGGAGCAAATTCGTAGTTACGCTGAGTTTGAAAACAAGTTCGGTCTGATCACCCCAAAGGAAATGGAATCAGACCTTTTGACAGGTGGGCAGTGGCTTTCTTTCTCAAAACCCCGGGAGGTGGATTCGGCTCTTGAATGGGGTTGGTTGATTGCGCTGCGGGATGTGTGTGATACCATCAATGGGGAAAGCAAGGAAGGGCTTCCGATAGAAAAGATGTCCGGTTTTCCGACGGATGCTCCGCGGGCAGTGCTCGAATCGTGGCGGGACCAGATGAACGACGATTTCGTGCGCCGGCTGTTTATCATGTACGAGCAAGCATTGCATTCCAACCCACCCATTCCCGTGCCCAATGCACATCTGTTTATCGATTACGGCCTTGTTTTCGCCTTAAAAGACAAGGAAATAAAAGTGAAGTTTATCGAAGACCTCTGGCCGGCATATCTGGAGTCTCATTACGTGCCTTCGGCGCGTCACGAATACAGTGCTGAGGAATTTGAGGTTTACTTCACCAGAGGCATTCTGGCGGATGTCCAACGGGCCTTCACGGAGGCTGGCCGACCCCAAGCAGCGGAACCATTGATAGCAGCGTTCAAGCAAAAGGTGAAGATTGTGGCCGATCCTACGGCTGACATCAGAGCCGCTTGGGAAAATCCCCGCAAGCTGGTGACTGTGGACTTTTTGCCGCCCAACCTGAAGCCGGAATTGAAACCCGTCATGTTCCCGGGAAAGCCGTCCGTGGACGGAGTGGTGGCGTTGAAATTCAACGAGGGCATGCTTTGGGTGAGTACCCGGGCAGGTGCGATGACCTGGAGCGATCCGGCTTGGGAATACTTGACAAGGTCGCACACAAACGCAGCGGTCTGGCGGCTTTCAGCGAACAGCAGCACGCCGGAAATGATCTCATCCAAGCTTGGCCAACACTCAAAGGTTACGTCTTTCTGTGCGCAGAATGACAAGCTGTGGATGACACTGGAACAGGATGGCGTGTTCTGTCTTTCGCCCGAAACTTTACAGAACACACGTTACGGGGATAAACAAGGGGTGTTGTCACGCCAAATGTTTGCCAGCGCTCTTGTGGGCAAACGGTTATACTTCGGCGGTGGTGAGCCGAATAGCGGAAAATTAAACTATGTCGAATTGCCGGGACGGCTCTGGAAAAGTCAGGATTTGGGAAGCGAAATCGGTGCTCAAATCGTGTTGCTACAACCCTTTGGGAACAACCTGTTGGTCAATGACCGGATTCTTAACACAGGCAGCGGAGTGTGGCGGTCCGTTCGCGACGAACTGTTGGGGGGAAATGCACCCCCGTTCAATAGTGGCATGCCGACGCGCGAGTTTGAGTTGCTGGCGGCAACCGCCGACACGAATGCCTTGTGGCTCGGACATACCCTGGGACTGATTTCTTATAACCCCGATACTGGGGCTCAACATCATTGTTTTTCTGTGTGGGGCGGCTATCTCGTGGATGCCAGGAGCGGTGCGGCCACAAACGCCATGCCGACCTCTCGGCTGCCAGGGAGCGTGACCGCCTTGGTGAACGATGGAGATTTCCTGTGGGTGGCCGCGACCACGCGATTTGATCCGTCACTTAATGGCAACGGAAGCGAAGGACGATGGGTGAACGGCTACCTTGTGCTCACCTTGCGCCCGGGTTGTTTTGGATACGGCGGCGGCGGCAACAGTGGTGGATGGCGTAACATGTATGCAAAGAACGAACGCAATTACGTGCTGCTGCTACATAAGCCAACCGGAAAGTGGGTTGGATACTTTCCGGTCACCAGCCGGGTCACAAGTCTGGCCGTCTCCGGCGAAAAGCTTTGGATCGGCCTGGAGGCCACCGGCTATGTCGCGCTGGGCGAACACTCGTGGGAAGACGATGAAAGGTTCGTGCCCAGTCCGCTGATCGAAGTGCGCAAGTTGCCCTTGCTCGCCATTTCGCCCAGCGAATGGATTCCTGACGAGGTTACGCCCACCGAACTGAAAGTACGCATACAACAGGCAATTCAGGCATTGAAATGAAACTGTAAGGACTAGCGTGTTTTTGGTTTTCGATGGGCACACGATCAAAACAAAGCTGGCAAATGACAGAACTGTCATCTGCCGTTCAGCGGGCGCTCATCTCCACAAGGTTTCATGGTGACGTTTCAGTTAAAAAACAGACGCTTGTTGACGCCGAGCGCCCGGAAGAGCAAAAGTGGTTGGGCAAATTCAACTAAAAGAAGTCGCGTTATGGAAAAAATTCTATTGCCGGTTCTGTTCAGCCTGGCCGTCGCGGTTTGCCGCGCCGACGGGCCTTATCATTTCATCAAGGAAATCCCCGTCGGCGGCGACGACGGATGGGATTACTGTTCCGCCGATTCGGCGGCGCAGCGCCTTTACGTCTCGCACGGCAACAAGGTCGTGGTCGTTGACCTCGCCAAGGACCAGGTCGCCGGTGAAATTACGAACACGCCCGGAGTCCATGGCATCGCTCTGGCGTCCCAATTGAATCGTGGATTCACCAGCAACGGTCGCGAAAACAAGGCGAGCAGCGTTGACCTGAAAACTTTGTTGACGATTTCCAAAGTGGACACGGGGACAAATCCCGACGCGATCCTTTTTGAGCCGGGACAAAATGAAGTTTATGCGTTCAACGGACGCGGCCAATCGGCAACGGTGATTGATGTCAAATCAGCCAAGGTCGTGGCCACTATTCCGCTGGGAGGCAAACCGGAATTTGCCCAGGCTGACCCGGCGGCGGGCCGCGTTTACAACAACATTGAAGATAAAAACGAGGTCGCCGTGATTGATACGAAGTTGCATCAGGTCGTCGCCAACTGGCCCATCGCGCCGGGCGAGGAGGCTTCCGGCATGGCGATGGATTTGAAAAACCACCGGCTGTTCCTCGGCTGCGGTGGCAGCAAGACGATGATGATGATGGACAGCGCCAGCGGCAAAGTCATCACTTCAGTGCCCATCGGTCAAGGTGTGGACGCCAATGCATTTGATCCGGAAACCCAACTCGCGTTCGCCTCTTGCGGAGATGGGACGGTCACAATTGCGCATGAAGACACGCCGGACAAGCTGACCGTGGTGCAGACGCTGGAAACCCAGCGCGGTTCACGCACGATGGCGCTTGATCCCAAGACGCACAAAATCTACCTGGCCGCCGCCAAATTCGAGGCCCCGGCGGAAGGCCAGCGGCGCGGCAAGATGGTACCGGACAGCTTCAAAATCCTGGTGTACGGCATGGAGAAATAAATTTGTTCGACCACCGCCACCGAAGTTGTAGTGTCGAGCCTGCCTGCCGTGCCGAAGCTTGGAGCGTAGGCTGGTGGCTCGAACGAATCGGCGCACAGCGCCGACGCTACATCAATAGACCAAAACCAGCACGGCAGCATCCTGTGCGGATTTCACCACATCCTCAAACTTTCGGTCAGCCGTGATTGGCTCTTTCAACTTGGCCGAAACTGCCGGCACGGATTCAAGGATTGGGAGGGACGCCGTGTCGGCGTCCCTAAAATTGGGAACGGCAACATGCCGTCCGTCCCGGCTCCTCACTAGCGCCTCAATACACTACGCAACTCAAAAGGAATAATTTCTTCAGTGGTATTGTCACGTCACAGCCAGCGGTCAAGAGGCAGGATTGGCGTTAAAACCGTTTATCTCGGTCGTCCATCCCAAAATGATTTTGGCAGCGGCAGCTTTCTTCGCCCGGGGCAGAAGGGATTGGTTTTGATTCACGCGCCACCTCACCCCGTCCCTCTCCCCCAACTTCGTTGGCGGAGAAGGAGAACCGTTCGCCGTCTCCTTGAAAATTCGCGCGACTGGATTGGCCGGACAGTCATCCGCAAAACCAGAATCGTTCAAGGATGATTTCCTCTCCTGGGGGGGGAGAGGATAAAAGGTGAGGGCGAGCGTTAAACAAATTTCCTCTGCCGTTCAATCCCGCCGGAACCGATTTCAGCGGCTTCAGGCTTTGGGCTTGCCAGACAGCGGCGCTACCGCTAACAGCTAAGAAATCTGGAAAGGAGAAGGGTCATAAAAATTCGACCCGGCGTATCCCCCTTTGGCCATCAAGAGTGGCACGGCAAAAAATGCGGAAAAGCGTATTACGTGCCTGAAAGTGGTATTATGAATGCTCGTGAAAAGGGATTCTCCAACAGTACCAAAGGAGATGTGACCGGAAAAACGTATAGCCTGACAGCATTATGAACAGCCCTTTATTTCCGAGCGAACAACAGCTTTGCACGGCAAAAATTCTCATCATTGACGATGAGATGGCGGACATCCGCATGCTCGAATGGGCATTAAAAAAGGCCCAATTTCCGAACTTTCGAAGTTTGACCGACCCGGCCAGGGCGCAAAAGGAATTCGAACAGTTTCAGCCCGACCTGGTGCTGCTGGATTTGCACATGCCCAAACTGGATGGGTTTGCCATTTTGGCGCAACTGCGGAAGTCCGCGCCGGCCGGAGAATTCCTGCCGGTGCTGGTGATCACGGGAGAGAACACGGCCGAGACGCGCAGCCGGGCGTTGGCGGCCGGGGCCAACGATTTTCTTGGCAAACCCATTGATTATACCGAGGTCATGCTGCGAATAAAAAATTTGCTGCAAACCCGGTATCTCCACCGGCGGGCGGAGGACATCCAGGCACAACTGAAAGCCCTCTCCGCCGTAAAGGAAACCAAAATCAAATCCGCCCGGAAACATTAAGTTGATGGGCGCATCCGTGTCTGAATGATGAAAACAATCCCGACAGAGGAACTCGACCGGCTGCTGGCGGCCATGATTCAAAGCGCCGACGGAATTTCAGATTTGCTTTTTGTGGCCGGCAAGCCGCCGCAAGCGGAGGTTCACGGCCGGCTCCGCCCGTTTGCGCTGGAGCCGCCTGAAACCGTGCTCACCAGCGATCACATCGAAGGCGTGGCCGGGGCGGTCATCAACAAAAATGCCCGGTTGATTCAGGACCTGGCGAACCATGGGTCGTGTGATTGCAGTTATGCCCTGAAAAATTTCTGCCGCTTCCGCGTCAACATCTTTCGTCAGAACGGAAATTACGCGATGGTGATGCGGCGCCTCCAAGCCCAGATTCCGACTCTTGAATCCCTCCGCCTGCCGCCGGTGTTCCGCGAGGTCGTCAAGGAAAAGAACGGACTCATCTTTGTGACCGGCGCCACGGGCAGCGGCAAGACGACCACGCTGGCCGCCATGCTGAATGAAATCAACCAGACCAGCGATGTCCATATCGTCACCCTGGAGGACCCGATTGAATTTCTGCATCCACATCTCAAGGCCACGTTCAGCCAGCGCGAGCTGGGGCGCGATTTCTACACCTTTCCGGACGGCCTGCGCGCCGCCTTGCGGCAGGCGCCCAAGGTTGTCCTGGTGGGCGAAATTCGCGACCGCGAGACGATGGAAATTGCGCTCACGGCCGGGGAAACCGGACACGCGGTTTACAGCACCCTGCACACCATCAGCGCTGGCCAGACCATCCAGCGCGTCCTGGGCATGTTCACCCGGGACGAGGAACAACAGGTGCGCGAACGCCTGGTCGGAATCCTGCGTTACGTCATCAGCCAGCGCTTGGTTCCCAGAAAGGACGGCGGACGGCTGCTGGTCACTGAGTTGATGGGCAGCAGTCTGCGCACCCGCGAAGCCATCGCGATCGGCGAAAATGAAAATCGCCGGCTGTCGGACATCATCGAAGCCGGGCATGCCTACGGCTGGCACAGCTTCGAGCAATCCCTGATTAAAGCCTACGAAGAGAATTTGATCACCGAGGAAACCGCGATGCTGTACTGCATCAGCAAATCCCAAATGCGCCAGCGCGTTGACCTGGTCAACAAGCGACGGGAAACCGCTCCCGCCGCCAGCACACTGAAAATGAAGGTGGACAAAACTCCCCCGGTGGCGATTCCCCTGCCGGAGACGCCTCCGCCCCCGCCACCGTTGTCGGATAATCCCGCCGCCGCCACCGCGAGCGGAACCAGCCGGTGACTGCATTCGCGCTCGACCCGGCTGCCGCGAACCGCTATTTTCCCGCGCGTCTCATCACGAGGTGAATTATGGATGAACTGTTAAAAATTTTGCAGGCCAACGCGATTGAATCGCGTGAGAACATCGCCAAGATGTTGAACACCACCGTTGCCAAGGTAAACGAGCGCATTGCCAAATACGAAAAGAGCGGCGTCATCCGCGGTTACCAGGCCATCCTGAACGAGGATCAGCTTGGACTCGATACGGTCACGGCCGTCATCGAGGTCAAGGTGTCGCCCCAGCGCGAAGGCGGGTTCAACACCGTCGCCGCCCGCATCAGCCGTTTTCCCGAGGTGCGCTCGGCGTATCTCATGAGTGGCACCTATGACGTGCTGTTGTTCATCGAGGGCCGCAACCTGCGCGAAGTGGCCGCGTTCGTCAGCGAACGGCTCTCGCCGCTCGAAGGCGTGCTGTCCACCTCCACCCACTTCATGCTCAAAACCTACAAGCGCCTCGGCGTCCTGATGGAATCCGGCCATGCAGAAGAAAGACTCAGTGTCGCTCCGTAACCGCATCAACGCGACGGTGCGCGACATCCCGCGCTCGGGCATCCGCGACTTCTTCGACATCGTCAGCACGATGAAGGACGTGATCAGCCTGGGCATCGGCGAGCCGGACTTTGACACGCCCTGGCACGTGCGCGAATCCACGATGTTTGCGCTCGAACGCGGCGTGACGCATTATACCAGCAACCTCGGCTACCTCGAACTCCGCCGGGCGCTGGCCAAATACGTTGGCAAAAAATTCGGCGCGGAATACAACCCGGACAACGAAATCCTCGTCACCGTCGGCGTGAGCGAGGCGCTCGACCTTGCCTTGCGCGCGCTGGTCACGCCCGGCGATGAAGTGCTTTACCACGAACCGTGCTACGTGTCGTATCGTGCCACCATTCTGTTCGCGCACGGCGTGCCGGTGGCGGTTGAAACCAAACCCGAAAACGGCTTCCGTCTCACCCGCGCGATGCTCGAAGCGAAGGTGACACCGAAGACGAAGGTGTTGATGCTGAATTTCCCGAACAATCCCACCGGCGCAATCATGGGCCGGCAGGATTTGGAGGACATCGCAACGTTCGCCCGCGAGCGGAATCTCATTGTTGTCACGGATGAAATTTACGGCGAACTGACCTACGACTCCCCGCACACGAGCATCGTGAGCCTGCCAGGCATGCGCGACCGGACGATTTTCCTGCACGGCTTCTCAAAGGCGTGGGCGATGACCGGTTACCGGCTCGGCTACGCCTGCGGCCCGGCGGAGCTTATCGAGGCGATGATGAAAATCCACCAATACACGATGCTCTGCGCCTCTTCGATGGGCCAGAAAGCCGCGATTGAAGCACTGGCCCGTCCTGAGTCGGACATCGGTGAAATGGTGAACGAATACCGTCGCCGCCGGAATTTCATCGCCGCGGCGTTTGCGGACATGGGCCTTGAATGTCACCGTCCTCTCGGCGCGTTCTACGCGTTTCCGAGCGTGGCGAAATTCGGGCTGAAGTCGAAGGACTTCGCGTTGAAGCTGCTGCACGAGGAAAAAGTGGCGGCGGTGCCGGGCACCGCTTTCGGCGAATGCGGCGAAGGCTTCATCCGCTGCGCCTACGCGACCAGCATGGACAATCTCAAGGAAGCGATGAGCCGACTCAAACGGTTCATCGGAAAACTTTGATGTATTTGTGGTAGGGCGCGTCACTCCGTGCGCGCCGTGGACGCTTTGGGACGAACGGCGGGCAGAGGACGGCCCGCCCTACCAAACTTAATACACCGCCGCCGCCGGCCATTTCATCCCCTGCGCCCCGCCCCGCGGTATTCCTGCTCCTTGATTTCCTTGCGAACGCCAATGGTCACAGGGGAGAATTTTCGTTGGCGTTGGTTGAAGCTGTTGCGGTTGGCGAAGGCGGGGTGAGTTCGAGCCGGGCTTGGGCGCGATTGACCAGCGCCAGCATCGTCACGGATGCGGCGGCCTGCCGCTCGGCTTCCTCGATGCGCGCAAATTCGCCATAGACTTCCGCGCGCACCGGTTCATCTTGCGAAGGCAGTTCCTGTCCGCCGCCGGTGCGCATGGCGTGCAGAATGTGATGGGCGTTGATCAAATCCAGCGGACGCGCGGGCGCGTAGGCGGATTCGGCGCCGGCGATTTCCGTGACGAGCCGCGCGGCGAGGAGCGTTTGCAAAACCTGTTGCGCGAGCCGGGTCGGGATGCCCAGCTCGGCGGAAATTCCCTGAATGGTGACCGGCGGCAGGCCGTGTTGGAAGCGTTGCCCGACGCACGTCATCAGCCGCAGCGCGACGAATTCGCGTCCGCGCTGATTGACGTTCTCCGCGAGTTTGTCCTGCAGATACGCCGCACGATTTTGGAAGGCGTAGGCGACCTGGGCGCCGAAGAGCAAAATCAGCCAGGAAAAATAAAGCCCGATCATGAACACGGGCACGAGGCCGATGCTGCCGTAAATCTCTCTATTGGAGACGACGCGTGAAACGTAAAGAAAACCAAAAAGGTTGTTCACGTGCCAGAGCGAGCCGCCGACGACTCCGCCGACGAACGCCGCGCCGAAGCGGACCCGGGTGTTGGGCACCAGTTCATAAATCAGCGTGAACGTCAGCCACAGGACCAGAAGGGGCAGGAATTGAAAAAAGAAGCCGCCGACGTGCGGCATTTGGTTGACCCAATGTTCCGCCCATTTCAAATGTTTGCCCCCGGCAAGTCCCACCGCCCCGGCGAGGGCCAGCGGGCCCAGCGTGATCGTCGTCCAGTAAAGCACGATGCGCCAAAGCCAATTACGGCCGCGGGTCACGCCCCAGATGTCGTTGAACGTCTCTTCGACATTCGCGAGCATTTGAATGGCCACGACCACCAGCAGCAGCATGCCAATCGTGCCGAGCGTGCCGCTCCGGGTTTTTTGGACAAAATCGCGGATGTCCCGAACCACCTCTTTCTGCGCGGTGGTGGCGCGGGTTTCGGTTCCAGCGGCGGCCGTCAAATTGGTTTCCGCCGGCACATTGGTCGGGACCTCGGCCGTCGGAAAATTCGTGGGGGTCAGGACGGCCGACGGACCCAATCCCGGCCCGGGTGAAGCTTTCTGCTCATTGGGACTGAGCGTTGCCGGGGGCATGACGGTGGAGACAAATTTATCAATGGCCTGATAGATTTTTTCCTCGCCTTCGTTTTTCAGCAGACCGCCGGTGACGCTGATGGCGACCGCGAGGAGGGGAATGAGCGCGAGCAGGGAGGCGTAGGACAGGGCGGCGGCGCGGACGGGACAGCGATTGCGCACGAAACTCCTGATGACCAGCGCGCAAAGGTGCGCGAACCGTTCGAGCCGGCTCAATTCGCTTTCCGCGCCGGAATAAACACCGGTCAAAATTTTGATGAGACGTGAAAACGGCTTTATTGCCATGCGTTGCGCCACGCTAACAAACCCATTCGCCAAGTCAATCGGCGCGCGAATTTGCCGCCATTAAAATTCCGGCGCGATAAATCCGCTTTATCATCACGGCAAAATCCGCACAATGTCCGTGCGCGCATCCGTAGCTCAATTGGATAGAGCTTCTGACTTCGGATCAGAAGGTTGCAGGTTCGAGTCCTGCCGGATGCGCCAGTTTTTATTGGGGTTTCTCGCTTCTCGGCATTCTGCGAAGCTGCCGGGTAGTATCAAAAGCAGTATCGCGTCTGTTTTTTTTAAGGCCTGCGACATCATAGCGTTGCCGGTTAGAGCGGTTACAACTTTGATGTAGCGCAGACATTCTTGTCTGCGGGTTTGCGGGACATTCTTGTCCCGTGATTGATCAGCACGAAAGAGGCGACTGGAAAGTCGCCTGAACCCGCAGGCTGGAAAGCCTGCGCTACGTAATAACTGGAAACGCTCTAAGCAACCAGCCCGTGGTTTCCATCAAGTTGCTCGGTTCGTCGAAAAAATTGCCTGGATTCGGAAGGCTGACGGCTTGCGCGTGACGTTGCCGGCAAGAACCCTGCGATGATGTTTTCGCCCTCAAGCTTGCGTTGAAGTAAAAACGGGCCCGGTTGGAAATCACTCGTGATTGGACCTGCCCGGGTATTCCTGGTCAAACCACGCCTTCACTTCGGCATCGAGCTGTTTCAAGTCCGGGCGGGTGTTCGCGGCGGCCACCGCGTCGCTCCATTCCCGGTTCAAATCACCGAGTTCGACATTCGAGCCGGCGCGGACAAAAATCGGCATTTGATGCAGGTCCGTGTTGACGGTGATGGTCTGGCCGCCGTCGTAAATTTTTTCAGGATGCCACGCATCGCGCCATTGGCTGATGGACGGCAGATAAACCTCCTGCGTCCGCTGGTTCTTTTGCCAGATGGGCGAAACCAGAATGTCCGGGCCGTAGAGATACGTCCACCAGTTCGACCACGCGGCGGGCGCCTTCGGTTCGACCAGAAACAGCGGCCGGACAATCGGCATGCCGGTTGCATGGGCGACTTTCGCCTGGTCAAAACTGTAATCGGCCAGCCGGGTGTGCAGTCGCGCGTAAAGCCGCCAGATGGCAATCAATTCCGCGTCGTAACTGGGCGGATTGTGAAAATCCCAGAACGCGCGGTTTTGCGTCGGCCCGACTTCCATGATGGGCGTGAAACAACTGAACGCCAGCCAGCGGCCGCAGACTTCCGTGTCCGCCGATTGCTGGCTGTAACCGCAGGTGTCCGAACCCCAGTTGGGATAACCCATCACCGCCGCCCGTTGCACGGCGATGATTTCGGCGCGCAAACCTTCCGGGGTGCCGCCGATGTCGCCGCTCCAGAAAACGCCGCGAGCTGAACTGCCCGTGTAAGCCGCGCGCGGCATGCAGACGAAATCGTCGCCGCGATATTCCCGGGCGACGTCATAAGCCGCCTGTAGATACATCACCGGATACGCGTTGCGATTTTCGCGGACGGAGCGGCCGTCGAAAACCTTGTCCGGTCCACTTTCGGGAAGGTTCTCCTCGCTGCGGTCCATTTTGAAACCGGCCACGCCGAGCTTCAGCAGTCTGGCCACGCCATCCTGCCAGTATTTTTTCGCCTTCGGATTGGTGAAATCCGCCAGCGGATAATTTTCCCGGGCGGGTTTCTGGCCGGCGCTGACCAGCGTCCAGCCTTTGGCCAGCGCATGGGTGGCCATTTGCCCATTGAAGAACGGTCCGATCCACAAAAACATCTGCACCTTTTGCTCGTTCAGCCATTTCACCGATTCGGCAAAATTCGGCAAACGGTTCGTATCAATCTCAAAGTCATCGTAGCCGTTTTCGCCCGGGCCCCAAGGACGGTCCACCCAGTAAATCCCCAACGGAATGCCGTAGGCCTTCATCAGCAGAACGTCCTCCATGAACTCGGAATTGAACGGACCAGTGACGGGCGTGCCGTCGTAATAATTTGTCCGTTGCGTGTTCTCGTCGCGCCAGCGCCACGTGCCATACATCCATTGCGGCGGCAGGAACGGCGGCCCGGCGTCGAGTGCGTGCGCGCGAACGAGCGCGGCGGGATTGTCGGCGGTGTAGATTTTTGCCTCGAACGACGGACCTTCAAATTCGATCTTCACCCGGTTGGAAACGCTCGCACAAAAATCAAAACGGCCCGGCCAGTTTCCCTTTACAAAAACCGCATAGCCGCGCGACGAAAGATAAAACGGCGCGTAAGCCGACAGCGTCGGCTTGATGATCATGTCCACGGTCTCGCCGCGCAGGTTCATGGCGGCGGTGAGGTTCGTCGCCCACGAATCCTGCTGCGGTCCGTCCACGACGCGCTCCATCAGGCCGGTGAAGTATTCCTTCGGCCCGGCGTCCACGGCCAGTCCCCATTTAAGGATGTCCGCGTCCGGCATCGCGGAAAATCGGACGGAGAAATCGTTCCCATCCGGTTTCACGGAGATTTTCACCACCCGCCCGTCGGGCATATTGGTTTCCGCCTGCTGGCCTGGACCATCTGGTGTCTTGGTGAAAGGAATGGACGGAAGTGGTGTCCGGCCGGTTGCCGTTTCATAAAACAACCCGTCCATCTTGACCGGGCAAATCCGGGAAAGCGTCGTGGTCCGGGTGGAAGTGCAACCGGCGAGCAGAAGGGACGCCAACAGAACCGGCAACAGTGAAAGAGCGATTTTTCCTTTCATGGCACATTTTAATTACGGTGAAATGCGGAGTCGCGCAAGGCTGAAGGCGGGGTTGTAGCCGCCGACGTGAGTCGGCGCTGACTTCTATTGGACTTAAAGTGCGCGGACTGACGTCCGCGGCAACGAGTTTCATGTGAAGGACAATCCGCGCCCAAGGGGCCTCGGCGCCGATTGTGAACAACTAATTTTTGTGCTTTGCCAGGCAGCCGCTACGATGACGCCATGTCCGACGCCTATGGCCAGCTCCTCGACGCGACGATCCAACATCTGGAAGATTTGAAATCGCGTGGCGTGCGTCACGTTGCCGTCGTGCCGGAAACACTCCACGCCCTGACGCAACCGCCTGCAACCGGAACGCCGGCCTCCGGCCCGGCACGCGCAGAAAGACAGAAACCCGCCGGGTCGGAGACCGGCGCTCCACAGCCCGTTGCCGAGCAGGCCACCTTTCTAGCCCTCCCCGGCGAAATCACGCCCGCGGCCACCCCGTCACCCGCCACCCGTCTCTCGCCACCCGAAAAAGCGTCGGCCTTTGCCGCGTTGCGCGAGCGGGCGCTGGCCTGCGTCAAATGCCCGCACCTCGCGTCGTCGCGCAAAAACGTCGCGTTTGGCGTCGGCAGCATTGACGCGCAGCTCATGTTCGTGGGCGAAGCGCCGGGGGCGGATGAAGACGAACAGGGCGAGCCGTTCGTCGGCAAGGCCGGCCAGTTGCTCACCAAAATCATCCAGGCGACGGGATTGAAGCGCGCGGACGTTTACATCGCCAACATTTTGAAATGCCGGCCCGACACGCCCGGCCAGAGCGCCGGCAACCGCAAGCCGACCTCCGACGAAATGGCCACGTGCATTCCGTATCTGCACGAGCAGATTGATTTGATCCGGCCCAAGGTCATCGTGGCGCTGGGCGCGACGGCGGTGGAAGGATTGCTGGGCAAGACCCTTGGTATCACGAAACTGCGCGGCACCTGGAAGACCTATCGCGGCACGCCGCTCATGCCGACGTATCATCCGGCGTATCTGCTGCGCAACCAGGCCATGAGCGAGAAACGCAAAGTCTGGGAAGACATGCTGGCCGTGATGGAAAAGCTCCAGATGCCCGTCAGCGAAAAACAGCGGAATTTCTTTTTGAACCGGTGAAAACGCGGTGGAAAATTTTAATAAGCTTGGCTGTAGTGCCGGGCGTTTTCATTGCTTCTTCGGTCCTTCGTCATTTCCAACTCAAGTGGGCAACCGAGAGATTCAAGGCTGAACTCAAAGCCAGAGGCGAGCTGAAGGAATTGGCGCAGGTGGTTCCGCCACGAATTCCTCCGGAGAGAAATTCCGCGGCGCAATTTCTTGCAGCAGTTGACTTGTTTGCCACCAACGAAAATGTTTTGACCACCAACTGGCCCATCGGTATGCGCGGCGTGGCGCCAGGCAAAGCACAGGTTTTGTGGCGGCAGAATTTCATCCGCGATTGGGGCATGACAAACTCGTGGGAAGATTTGGCGCTGGCGGTGGCGTCAAACAAAGAAGCATTCAACCGACTTCTCCTGATTACCAACTCATCCAAGTTTGATTTCGCGTTACATTACGAGGAGCGATTCGAAATGCGCATTACCAATTTGGTGGCAGAGAAAAAGACGGTTCAGAAGCTTGCGGCCAAGACTTTCTCCGACCTGCGCGCAGGGCAAACCGGGCCGGCAGCGGAAAATATTCGCGTCATGCTGGCGCTAGTGGATGGCACCAGCGATGAGAGGACAGCCATCTCGCAACTGGTGAGGATTGCCATCGCACAAATCACCTGCGCCACGACCTGGGAATTTTTGCAATCTTCAAATGTCACCGATGGCCAGTTGGCGGAGTTGCAGGCGGATTGGAGCAGGCCGGAATTTATCCGGGCAATGATCAACGTGATGCCTCTGGAACAGGAGGGAGCCGAATATGAAATCGGCAAGTGGCATCGTTCGCTTAAAGAAATGCGACGTTATGAGGAACTGTCCAAAACGGTCAGTGCAGCACTCGGCCATTTTCAGGAAGAGGAAAACTTTTTAGAAAAGGCCGATAAATATCGGAAGAGGTTTCTCTGGCGTTATTGGTGGTCGTATCCCGATGAACTACGCTACCTCAAGGGCCTACAAGTTCTTACCGACACCATGCGCCAAATAGCCGCGAACGGAGTCTTTCATGACGCCTTGGAAAATCAAGATGTCGAGCTAGACCGTTTGGGCATTTCCAAACTCAACAGCTCACTCGATTCGCTTTACGCCGGCAAAACCGATTATCACAACATGCTGTCCGAATCTGTCATCACGCTTACCCGCCTCGCGGTAAAGGTAATGAGCGTCGAGACCGCGCGACAAGTGACCATTACAGCCATTGCGCTGAAACGCTTTCAATTGAAAAACAACCGTTATCCGCCGGATTTGAAAGCGCTCGTGCCGGCATTTTTTACATCGGCGCCGTGCGACCCGGTGGACGGCCACCTGCTGCGCTACCACCTCAATGCAGACGGGACGTTTCTGCTTTATTCCGTCGGTGAAAACGGGAAAGACGATATTTGAGTCTCGTTACCTCGACTCCTACCGAATTCGCGGATTGCTTCAGCACGCTTTTCCGCTATAACCACCCGCCATGCATCAAATCATCCAGGCCCTGAGCGAGTGGTATAATCACGCGCTGCAAACGGGCGGTTATCCCGCCATCGCCCTGATGATGGCGGTGGAAAGTTCGGTGTTCCCCTTGCCCAGCGAAATTGTGATTCCACCGGCGGCGCATTGGGCACACACGGGACAAATCCCGCTTTCGCTCTGTGGTATCGTGCTGGCGGGCGCCATCGGGTCGTGGTTTGGCGCCACGTTGATGTATTGGGCGTCGCGGATTGCCGGTCGGCCGCTCGTGCTGCACTTCGGCAAATACGTTTTCATTTCCGCACAAAAAGTGGAGGGCGCAGAACGCTGGGCGGCGCATTATGGCCCGATGGGCATTTTCATTTCGCGCATGTTGCCGGTGGTGCGGCATCTCATCGGCATCCCGGCGGGCATTGTGCGGATGGATTACCTGAAATTTTCCCTGTTCACGCTGCTCGGCTCGGGCATCTGGTGCTCGGTGTTGTGCTGGCTGGGCGTGAAGATGGGGCAGGACGAACAATTGATGAAGGGCGAGTATCATCGCGTCACCCTCTGGCTCACGGGCGCGATGCTGGTGCTGGGCGGACTGTATTATTTCTTCGTCCATAGGCATATGCAAAATCGTGATTCGTTGAAGCGTTAAATTGTTAAATCGTAAATTCCCGCCGCGCCACCCGATTCAAGATTGAACAATTCAACAAGTTAAAATTCCTTTGCGGTCTTGGCGGCTTTGCGTTGAAATTCCGTTGTGCCTGCGACTGAAGCCATCCGCAAAAAACTGGGCGTCCTGCCGCACAAACCGGGCATCTATCTGATGAAGGACCGGTTCGGCACGGTCATTTACGTCGGCAAGGCCCGCGACCTGCGCAAACGCGTGAGCCAGTATTTCCATCCGTCGCGCCGCCTGGGCTGGGACCTGAAATTCAATGCGCTGGTCGAGGCCATCCACGATTTCGACATTCACGTCGTGCGGAGCGAGCCGGAGGCGTTCCTGCTCGAAGGCAAGCTCATCAAGGAGTTTCATCCGCGCTACAACGTCAGTTTCCGCGACGACAAACGGTTTCTGATGCTCAAGGTGAACCTGAACGACCCGATCCCGAACTTCGCCTTCACCCGGCTGAAAAAGGACGATGGCGCGCGGTATTTCGGGCCGTTCTCGAATTCCGGCGCATTGCGCAACACGCTGGCGCTGGTGCGGCGGCAGTTCAATCTGCGCGGCTGCCGCGTGTTCACGCCGAGCGAGGCCGACTACAAACATTGTCTCTACGCGCACCTGAAATACTGCACCGCGCCGTGCATTGGCAATGTAACGCACGAACAATATTTGGAACAGGTGACCGCCGCGTGCGATTTCATCGAAGGCCAGTGCTACGAAATGAAGGACAAGCTCGAAGTGGAAATGCGCAAGGCCGCCACCGCGCAGGATTACGAGAAGGCCGCCAGCCTGCGCGATCTCATCTCCGACCTGAACGAAACGACGAAGAAAGAAAGGAAATTCGAGCGCGTGCCCTACACGCTGCCGCTGGCAATTGACCCGCAACACGATCTGGCCGAACTGGCGAAGGCGCTGGGCCTGCGCGAACCGCCCCAACGCATTGAAGGGTTCGATATTTCAAATATCAGCGGCACGTTTGCCGTGGCATCGCTGGTGAGTTTCAAAAATGGCCGGCCTGACCGCGCGAACTACCGCCGGTTCAAAATCAAAACCGTCGAAGGCCAGGATGATTTCGCGAGCATGGCGGAGGTGGTGAGGCGGCGGTATTTGCGGCTTTTGCGGGAATCCGGTAGCCGCGTTCGTGAGAACGCGGACAGCCCGACCGCGCTTTTACAAGCGCGGCTACAAACGTTTCCCAATCTCATCTTGATAGACGGCGGCAAGGGGCAATTAAGCGCCGCGTGCGGAGAATTGAAGAAACTGGGCCTCGAAAAAATCGCCGTCATCGGGCTGGCGAAGGAGTTCGAGGAAATCTACCAGCCGGGCGAAAGCAAACCGCTGCGGCTGGGCCTGAATCATCCGGCGGTGAAATTGCTCCAGCGCATTCGCGACGAATGCCATCGCGTGGCGAACAGCTACAACGCGCAGCTTCGCATCAAACGCATCTCGGAGAGCGTGCTGGATGAATTTCCCGGCATCGGCGAGCGGCGCAAGCAGGCGCTGCTGAAAAAATTCGGGTCGGTGCAGCGATTGCGGACGGCGACGCTGGAACAAATCGCCGCCGTGCCGGGTTTTGGCGGCAAGGCGGCGAAGGAATTGAAAAAGTTTTTGGCGGCGCGTTCAACTTTGACTGACCAATAAATCAATCGGTTCAGTTTTTTTCGCTGCTGCTTTTTCCAACCCATGACCGACACCACCAAGAATGGCCATCACCGTCCATTCTGATCCAAAAACAAACAGAGGCAGCAAAAAGCTTCGGGGGTGCGAGCCTCCTGGTGAAAAATGGAATACGCCGAATCGCATCCAAAGCAGACTTCCCCCATAGCACACAATGCCAACGGCTCTTCTAAGCGGTTGATTGCGGATAACCGGAAGAAACTCGTGGTTATATCTCCAGCTTAAAACAATTATTGCAACGGTTGTGGCATATACGGCCAATCCGAGCATTTTCGCCATCAAACTTAATCCGTGATCCAAAAGAAAAGGAAGGAAAAGGAACAGCGGGCAAAATAATGCGGCGGCAACAAAAATGACTCCTGCCAGTTTTATGACCTCCTGCATTTCCATCGGGGCGCTTACTTTTTTAAATTCCATTTTGAGTTCGGGGGCTTGGCCGATTTTTTTTATGGCAATTCCAAAAGCCTGCTGCGTGCTCAATCCCGATCGCATCCGCTGCTCGACGTCCTCACGCAAATGACTTTCCAGCTCCTCCAGCGGCACAGGCGTTTTGATTCCGGCAGCCAGCATCTGCCGCCGCCAGTCGGCGACGGCTTGTTCGAGGTCAAACATATTGCTCCTTTCGCAGCCCGGCCAAAACGGAATGAACCAGCGACCATTGTTCGTGGTGCCTGGTCATCGCCGTTTTGCCGTCTTTCTTGAGCGAGTAGTATTTTCGCTTCCGCCCGGTTTCGCTTTCGCCCCAGTGTGACTTGATCAACCCCCGGTGTTCCATCCGGTGCAAAACCGGGTAGAGCATGCCATCCGTCCATTGCAGTTTGCCATTGGAGCGGGCTTTGACTTCCTGGATGATGGCGTAACCGTAGCTCTCACCCCGGGAAAGCAGCGACAAAACCAGCGGCTCCGCCGACGCCGCAACCAGTTCCTTGCGAATCATAGAGACACGATACATAGGAACCATATGTATGTCAAGCGGGAAATTGGCTTGAAAAGAAATTCGTGCCAATCTGTGAAATTCGTGGCTTAATTTTGCGGTATGAACATTCAAGTGGCCATTCTCTGCGATGCCGCGACCGAGGACCACGGCAAGCTCAATCTCCTCGGCGCGTTCGACACGATTTACACCCCGCAATTGCCCGCCGTGCATCCGCAATGCGCCGTCGCGTTGCGCGTCACGTTCAACCCCGGCGACGAGGGCGCGCGCAAGCTCAAGCTGAACTTCGTCAACGCCGACGGCCACAGCATCATGCCGCCCATCGAAATCCCGGTGGTGGTCACGCTGCCGGACGATGTGCTTTTTGCCACGCGCAATTTCATCGTGAACATCCAGCAGTTGAAATTCACCGAGGCGGGGTTGTATTCCGTGGATGTCCGGCTCGATGACAAATCACAGGCGGCCATTCCGCTGTTGGTCAAACACCTGCCGCAAGCGGTGGCGTAAGGAGCGCGGGCAGCCTGCCCGCAACCATCCTGCTTCAGAAAACGCGGACAAGCTGTCCGCGCTCCCGGTCACGACTTTGGGCTTTGACCTTTTGGGTTGAGTCTTAATAATTCGCGCATGGCGAATTCCAAAAGCGAAACGATCCTTAAGCTCGAACTGCCCGGCGTTAAAAAGCTCAAGAGCGGCAAGGTGCGCGAAGTTTTCGACCTCGGCGACCGCCTGCTGTTCGTCGCCACCGACCGCCTCTCGGCCTTCGACGTCATCATGCCCAACGGCATTCCGCGCAAAGGCGAGGTGCTCACGCAGATTTCGTATTTCTGGTTCGCGCAGACCGAATCGTTCCAGCCGAACCACCTGCTTTCCCGCGCGGATGACCCGTTGCCAAAAAATCTTCAGCCCTTTGCCAGCCAGCTCGCCCGGCGCAGCATGATTGTAAAGAAGGCCAAGCCGCTCGCCATCGAATGCGTCGTGCGCGGCTACCTCGCCGGTTCGGGCTGGAAAGAATACCAGAAATCGCAAACTGTCTGCGGCATCAAGCTGCCGCCCGGTTTGAAGGAATCGTCCGAACTGCCGGAACCGATCTTCACGCCCGCGACCAAAGCCGAGACCGGCCACGACGAAAACATTCCCTTTGCCCAGGCGGCGAAGATTGTGGGCGCGGACATCGCGGAAGAAGCCCGGGCAAAGAGCCTGAAGATTTACAATTCCGCCCGGGATTACGCCCGCCAGCGCGGCATCATCATTGCCGACACGAAATTCGAGTTCGGCCTGTTCGATGGCAAACTCATCCTGATTGATGAAGTGCTCACGCCCGATTCCTCCCGCTTCTGGCCGGCCGACCAGTATCAACCCGGCCGTAGTCAGCCAAGTTTCGACAAACAATTTGTCCGCGATTATCTGGAAACGCTCGACTGGAACAAAACCCCGCCGGGTTCGGTGCTGCCGCCGGAGGTTGTTGCCAAGACCACGGCGAAATATCTGGAGGCCTACGAGCGGCTGACGGGAAAGAAGCTTTAATTCGTAGCGGCAGTCGGCAGACCGCCGGTAACTTTCTTTGATAAGCCGGGGAATTGGCGGCTTTCTGCCGAGAGCCGCTACGTTGGCTGGAGTTCACAGGCCAGAGGCCTGTGCCACGTTTTGAACCATGCAAACGCTGGTCGAAGATTTTTTGCAATACCTGCGCCATGAGCGCGGGCAGGCGGAGCACACCCAGAAAACCTATGCCGCGTTGCTGAACAAATTCACGACTTGGGCGGCCAAACAGAACCTGACGGACTGGAAATCGGTTGAACTGAAACACCTCATGGCGTTCCTGCAGAACGAACGCGCCCGTCCGCTGGCCGATGAGCCGAAAGAGTCCATCAAGCGCCTTAGCAGCGAGAGTGTTTATCTCGAAATCGCCGCGCTGCGGGCGTTTTACCGCTTTGCGGAAAATGAAAGGTTGCTGCCAGCCAACGTCGCGGAGAATCTTTCCCTGCCGCGCCGCTGGCAGCGGTTGCCGAAGGCGCTGACGAACGACGAAATCAAGAAATTGCTCGAACCGGAGTCACCGGAAACACCCGAGAATTTGTGCGATCAGGCCGTGCTCGAACTCGCCTACGCCTCCGGCTTGCGGCTCGCCGAATTGAAAAATTTGCGCCTGGAACAGCTTCATCTCGACGCCGGTTTTATCAACGTCATCGGCAAGGGCAACAAGGAGCGCGTGGTGCCGGTCGGGAAAATAGCCGTGGCAGCGTTGAACCGCTTCATCGAAGCCGGAAGGCCAAAGCTCGTCACGCCGAAATCGCCGGCGAATGTTTTTTTGACCCGGCGCGGCACGCCATTCGCGGCGGTGACGCTGTGGTTGCACATCAAACAGCGCGTTCGCCGCGCCGGGGTTGCGCGCAACATCACACCGCATATGCTGCGGCACAGTTTCGCCACGCATCTGCTGGAACACGGCGCGGACCTGCGGGTGATCCAGGAATTGCTCGGCCACGCGAACATCAGCACCACGGAGATTTACACGCACGTGACCGGCAACCGGTTGCGGGACATCCACCGGAAGTTTCATCCCCGGGCGTAGGCATCAGATTCAGCCGTTGTTACAGGGGGGAAACGCGGTTCGGAGCAGACATTTTTCCAGCCGTCCACGCGGGTTTTAGCACAAAAAATGCTTCATGGTGGCGGAAAATCAGAGCTTTGGCTTCGATTTAACGCATGAACAACCGGCAAATCTTATGAAAAATACAGTCAACCGCTTATGGAAGCCATTCGTGTCCCGAATGGGAAGAGACAAAATTCCCCCCGCCATCGGGGCGCTTTTACTGGCGGGCGCGATGGTGGCGCGGGCTGATGTCGCTGCCACAAACGCGGTTGCAGGAGGACTGGCGGCGACCAACGCCGAGCTGTCGGATTTGTCGAGCCTGTCCATCGAGCAACTGATGAACCTCAAGGTTTCAATCCTGGGTTCGTCGGAAACCGTTTCACGGACACCCGCCGCCGTGTCAGTGGTGACCCAGGATGACATCAAGCGTTCGGGCGCCAGGAACATTCCCGAAGCGCTGCGGCTGGTGCCGGGATTGGAAGTGGCCCAAATTGACTCGAGTGAATGGGCGGTGAGCGCGCGCGGGTTCAATGATCAGTCCGCGAACAAGCTTTTGGTGTTGGAGGATGGCCGGAGCATTTACACGCCGCTGTTCTCGGGCGTTTTTTGGGACGTGCAGAACACGATGATGGAGGACATTGACCACATCGAAGTCGTGCGCGGCCCGGGGGCGACGGTGTGGGGCGAAAACGCCGTGAACGGCGTCATCAATATCATCACCAAGAGTGCGGAGGACACGCAGGGCTGGCTCGTCACGGGCGGCGGCGGCACGTTCGAAAACGGTTTTGCGGATGCGCGTTACGGTGGAAAGCTCGGCGCGGATGCCTACTATCGCGTTTATGGGACGTATTCCGACCACGCCGGCGCCGATTTGCCGAACGGAACCGAAGCCACCAATTCCTGGCAAATGGCCCGCGGCGGTTTCCGGGTGGACTGGAATGCCGCCGAACAGAACCTGATCACCCTTCAGGCCGACGGTTACGTGGGATGGATCCGCCAGGTTCTCGAAAATTTGTATAGTCCGATTCCGCCATACAGTGAATCGGTGCCGGATGACTGGCAGGTGCATGGGGCCGATGTGCTGGGCCGCTGGACGCATACGTTTTCCGACACATCGAATCTGAAGGTGCAGACGTATTACGATTACACCAGCCGCAAGGCGGCCATATTCGACGAGGAGCGCCACACCTACGACTTGAGTTTGCAACACGAATTCGCCCTGGGCGAACGCAACCGCGTGGTCTGGGGCCTGGGCTACCACGTCACCGCCGACACGGAACAGAACAATCCAACCATATCATTCAATCCCGAGGCCCAGACGGAAAATTTATACAGCGGGTTTCTACAGGATGAACTGGCGCTGGTGAAAGACCGTTTGAGCCTGACGTTCGGCACGAAATTGGAACACAACGATTATACCGGATTTGAATACGAACCGGGCTCCCGCCTGCTCTGGACCCCGTGGGTGGATTCGAGTTCGCGCAGCCTGTCGAGCCAGACTTTTTGGGCGTCGGTATCCCGCGCCGTACGCACGCCCTCGCGCATTGAGGAATCGTTCACGTCGACCATGGCCGAACCATATTACCCACCCCTGCCGGAGATATCCTACGGCACCAACGGTTTCAAATCGGAAACGATGATGGCATATGAAGTCGGTTATCGGGCGCAGCCGCTGGAGAGACTTTCAGTAGATCTGGCAGCCTACTACAACGATTATGACCATTTACGGAGCGTGGAAGTGGTTGCCGGCCCCACCCCGCTCACGCCGACAACCCCGCCGACCACGGTCTTGGGAAACGACCTTTACGGGCACACTTATGGCGTGGAAATATCGGCGACCTGGAAGGTGACGGATTGGTGGCGGCTGCAGCCCAATTACACGTATTTGCACATGGACTTGAAGGCCCACCCGGCCGGGATCGTGCCCGACTACACCCAAAACATGGTGATGCAAATCGAAGGCTCCAACCCCCAAAATCAGTTTTCCATCCGTTCATCCATGGATTTGCCGCACGGGATAGCGTTCGACGCCGTGCTGCGGTATGTTGACAAATTATCCTACTTTCCCATCGGCAGCTATTTTGAACTCGACACCCGGCTGGGCTGGCGCATCAACAAAAATTGGGAGATGGCCATTGTCGGGCAGAACCTGCTGCATGATCGTCACGCGGAATTCGCCTCAACCGAGGTGATGACGCAGCCAACGGAAATACCCCGCAGCGTTTACGGAAGCATTACCTGGCATTTTTAACCATTCGGCCTGACCGTTATGCTCCAGCACCGCCAATCACAATTCGCGCAGATGCGCCGGTCCGCCCTGTGGCTCGGCCTCCTGCTGCCGGTGGTGTTGCTGGGCTGCCGGCTGGTTCAGGCGCAGGACAACCGCCCGCCCGATTATCGGGTCAAAGCCGCGTTCCTGTATAATTTTGGCAAATTTGTGGAGTGGCCGGATTCTGCCTTTGCAAGCGACAACGTGCCGCTGGTCATCGGCGTGTTGGGTGGCGACCCCTTTCACGGCGATTGCGAACGCCTCGTCGCAAACAAAAACATCAACGGTCATCCGGTAGTCGTCCGGCAAATCAACCTGCCGGCCAACGCCCGGCAGGCAGCGGCCTGGTCCGATTTAAAAAGTTGCCACATTCTTTTTATTGGCGCCTCCGGGACGGAAAATTTGCCGGAAATCCTCGACGCGCTTAAAGGGGCGGGCGTTTTGACAGTCACGGACAATCTGGACCATTTTGCCGGGTCCGGGGTCATCATCAACTTTGTGATGGAGAATGGGAGTGTGCACTTTGAAATCAACGATGAAGCCGCTCGCCGCGCCGGGTTGAAGCTCAGTTCCAAATTGCTGATGTTGCGAACCAACAAACCACCCCAATAAGGAGATCATTTTGCGAACGTTTACCATCAAACAGAAGCTGACGCTGATCACCATGGCCAGCAGCGTGGTGGCGCTGTTGCTGGTCGCTGTGGCGTTTCTGGCCTACGAGTATTTTGCGTTCCGGCAGACGATGGTGCGGGATTTATACACGCAGGCAGAGATCATCGGAAACCAAAGCACAGCGGCCCTGACCTATGACGACCAGAACAACGCCGGAGACATCTTGCGTGCGTTAAGCGCCAAAAAGAACATCGTCGCCGCCAGCCTTTACAAACAGAACGGCGACCTATTTGCGTCGTATTTGGTGCCGGAACGAAACAATTCCCAACCCGTGCCGCCGCGGGCCGGGCCGGTCGGCTGGCGCTTTTTAGACGATTTTCTGGTTTTGTTCCGGCCCATCAAGATGAACGGTGAAGTCATCGGCACCATTTATCTGAAGTCTGATTTGGTCGAGTTGCACACGCGGCTGGAGCGTTACGCGGCCAGTTTCGCCCTGTTCACCCTCGTTTCCCTGGCGGTCACGTATCTGCTGGCCATGCGGCTGCAACGGATCATTTCCCGCCCCATCTCCCATCTGGCGGAGACGGCCCGAACCGTTTCGGCGGAGAAGAATTATTCCATCCGCGCCCGGAAGGAATCCCCGGATGAACTCGGCCAGCTCATTGACGGTTTCAATGAAATGCTGGCCCAAATCCAGAAGCGCGACGACGCGCTGCTGCTGGCCCGGGACGAATTGGAAAAACGCGTCGAGGAACGCACGCGCGATTTGCGGCAGCAATTCAGCCGCATCAGTCTGCTCAACCAAATTGCCTATGCCATCGCCGCCCGGCAGGATTTCGAAAGCATGGTTTCGATTGTGCTCCAGCAGTTGGAGGAACACCTGCCGGTGGATTACAGCGCGGCCTACTTCCTGGAAGAACCAACCGCCATGCTTAAAGTGTTGGTTCGCGGCCCCAAAAGCCAGACGCTGGCCGAGCAGATGCAATTTCCCCCGGCCATGTCTCTCGCCCAGACGCCTTTCCAGCCCTGCCTGAAGGACGAAATGATCTATGTGTCCGACATCAGCCGGCTGGATTTGGCTCTGTCGCAAAAGCTGGCTAAAGCCGGCTTTGCCTCCGTCCTGGGCTCGCCGCTGGTCACGAAAGACAAGGTTTTCGGCCTGATGGTCCTGATGCGGCGGCAGGTGGACGGGTTCAGCGAAGCGGAACGGGATTTCATTCATGGCTTGAGCGCGCACATGGCGCTGGCGATTTATCAGGCGCAACTTTACCAGGACCTGCAAAAGGCCTACAACGAATTGCGCCAGTCGCAGCAGACGGTCATGCAGCAGGAACGGCTCAAGGCACTCGGCCAGATGGCCAGCGGCATCGCCCATGATATCAACAACACACTGTCCCCCATCCTGGGCTACGTCGAATTGATCCGCCAGGACGAGCCGGATTTGCACGAAGACTCCAAGGCGTTTCTGCATCACATCAAAACCGCCGGCGAGGACATCGCGCACATCGTCGCCCGGCTCCGCGAGTTTTATCGCCCACGCGCCGCCAGCGAAACGTTGCACGCGCTGGACTTGAACCAGATCATCAAGCAATGCATTGACATGACGCGCCCGCGCTGGCGCGATATTCCCCAGGGCCGCGGCATCATGATTGAGACGAGCGCGGAATTGGATTCCCGCCTGTCCCAATTCGCCGGCATCGAAAGCGAAATTCGCGAGGCCTTGGTCAACTTGCTCCTCAACGCCGTGGACGCCATGCCGGCCGGCGGCGCCATTATCGTCCGCACGCGCTCGGTGAAATTTGAATCAGCCGGGCCGAACGAGGTTCCCGCCCAGGTCATTCTCGAAGTCACCGACACCGGTGTCGGCATGGATGAAAAAACCCGCAAGCGTTGCCTGGATCCCTTCTTCTCCACCAAGGGCAAACGCGGCACCGGCCTCGGCTTGGCCATGGTCTATGGCGTCATGGAACGGCATGACGGCAAGATTGAAATTGACAGCAAACCCGGCAAGGGCACAACCATGCGGCTCATCTTCCCGGTTCGCCAACTGGAAACGGCGGCAGCCGCCAAGCCTGAACCCGACGGCCCGCCCGGCCCGTTCCGCATTTTGTTCATTGACGACGAAGTCGCTTTGCGCGAACTGATGCAGAAAATGCTGGGACGCGACGGCCATCAGGTGGTAACCCCCGATGGCGGCCGGGCCGGCGTGGAAGCCTTTCAAGCCGCGCGCCGTCGCAACGAACCGTTCGATGTGGTCATCACCGACTTGGGCATGCCCTACATGGACGGACGCGAAGTTGCCGCCGCGATCAAACGCGAGGCTCCCGGCATGCCCGTTGTCATGCTCACCGGTTGGGGCGCGTTCATGAAGGAAGACAACGACCTGCCCATACACGTGGACGGCCTGTTGAGCAAGCCGCCGAGCATCGGCGATATCCGCGCCATGCTTCGCCGTGTCGTACGTCAACCCGACCATCGCAAAAAAGCGGCTTGAAGCATCGGTGGTGCCGGTGCCCACGACAATTGGGGGCTTGTGGAATTCGCCCCTCCGAGGACGGTCATTCAAAATCGTAAATCACGACCTTTTTGACCAGCCGCTTCACGTATTTATCGACGAACTCGACATGCTGCGGATGCACCTGATAATCGTCCTGCGCTTTCTTGTTCGCGAAAAGGAGGTTCAGCGCGACCTGGTAACTCTGCTCGACCGCCGGACGATGGCTGGGCGTCATTTTGCCGACGTGAAATTGCAACACGCCGGGGATGTTTTTGAGCAGTCTATTCGCGCCGGCGAGGAATTCGTCCGCGGCGTTCGGGTTCACCGGGTCGGTCCAGAAAACAACAATGTGCGAGAACATGACTGCAAATTGTCGTCGAGCTGCGAGCAGTGACAAGCGGAATTTCATCGCCGGGCTTGGAAATCGGGCTTTGGCCATTTTTGCGAGAGGAAGCGCAATTTTTGGCAGACCATTTATTGCTGCGATGACACGGTTATGCGTCCGACTTTCGCACAAAAGTGCGGTGTGACAAACCACCCGCGGGACAAGGCTCCGCCGGGCTTGAGAACATCAGTGCCTGTTCCCGAAGCCGTATCGTGTCCGCAAAGACGGCCAGGAGCACGTTTGTTACCCGCGGGGTGAAAGTTTGCGCGTGAGCCGTTCCCGTGTCACCCGGCGGAGCGATCTGCCTGCCGCGAATCACGCAGCCCGAACCGGCGCAAGCCCCCTTGGTGCATCAGTTGGGCTGGAGCTTGCTGGAAACAACCGCCGCCGAAAATCTACAAGGGGCAAGAACCGGAGGTGTGGACAACCTGAGCGGTGAAAGTTGCGAGTTTCCCCGGAAACTCAAAAATCGCCCATCGAACCTGGAAAAGTCGGGGCCAGCGATGAACAAAAAGAGTTTGATGGTTTTTGGAATTTCTGCGGCAGCAAGGGCCAAATTTTTCAAATACAAAGACGCAAAGGCACGAAGGAAAAATCTTCGCGCTTTTTTTAAATTTCTAAGGGGTTGAAACGGCCGCCGTCGTTCCATTCGACGCAGCGGCTGCAGCCCGGAAAGCCTCGATGCGCTCAATGCGATGCCGGCGTTTCGCACCGTGCAGCTCAAATTCCACTTCGTCGCCGACTTTGCTATTGAGCAATGACTGCGCGACGGGCGTGAGATAGCTGATGACGCCCTTGTCCGGGTCGGAGTCCCAGGCGCCAAGAATGGTGAACGTTTCCGGCTGGTTGGCGCCCAGGTCGGTGGCCTGCACAATCGTGCCGATGCTGACAACGTCGGTGCGCACGTTGGCAAAATCCGTGCCGCGGGCACGGGTGAGCTGTGTTTCGAGTTCGTCCTTGCGGCGCATGAGCATTTTCTGCATTTCCTTCGCCGCCTTGAATTCGTGATTTTCGCTGAGGTCGCCATAACTGCGGGCGGTGGCGATTTCCCTGGAATTGGCGGGAATTTTCTTCTGCACCAATTCCTGATACTCGGCCTTGCGGCGTTCGAGGCTCTCCCACGAGACCAGCATGGAGTTGTCCTGTTTGGCCTGTTCGCCGGTGATGAGCGATTGGACCGCGGGATGACTTTTGACGAGCCGCGCCAGGAGCGAACGTTTGTCCATGTCATCGAACACCGGCGACAATTGTAAGGCGCGGGTGAGGTCCTTGACCACGTCGATGTCGGCAGACGCGGTCAGTTCGGCCAGCAATTCGTGGTCGTCCAAAATGAATTCGCGCAGCCGGTTCGAGCGCTTTTCGTTGAATTGATCCCGTTCCATCGCGGTGAGCATCGCGCGAAACACTTCCGGCCCGAGAATGTCGGCAAAGGCATCGCTGCGTTCGCGTCCGAGCCAGAGCAACAGTTCGCTGCCCGCCGTGTGCTGGTTGACCAGCCGGGCGAGTGTTTCCTTGAGCAAATCCATTTTGCCTTCCTGAATCAGCAAATTGGCAAACTCGCGGCACAATTTCGCGGAAACAAAATTCAACGAATTGCGCAGCACTTCATGCCAGCGCTCAGGATTCGCCGCCCGGAACGACTGAAGGGCATGGTGATGTTTTACGGCAGGAATTTGTTCCAGCACCGGACCGAATTTAATGTCCTGCGCCCAGATTTGCGCGGCAGTGATTTCGTCGGCCGCCGGTTGCAACCCGGCGATTTCACACAATTCGTCGCGCGCGAAAATGGCCTCCAGCGCGACCGACGGCTGCGTGCGTTGATACGACGCAATGTCCGTGTTCAGCCCGGCGATGATTTCACCGGCGGCGGCCTGCTTGTCGGTCAGGTCCGAGGCGCTCTTCGACAATTCGCCGACGACCGCCACGCGCGCCTTCAAACCCTTCGCCGCACGAAAATTCGTCATTAACCGGTCCTGCAACGAAATTTCCCTGGCTTGATAGACGACCGGCTCGGTTTTTTTCAGCGGCACGATGAAGTGTCCGTCCTTTTTCATTTCGCGCCGTGCGGTTTCCCACCATTTCTTCCAATCGTCGCGAATGACGTCCGGCACGAGCGCCTGCTGGATCTGGTCCGCCGTTGCCTTGCCGCCGTAGCTGTTCAGCACCAGCTTGATCAAATCGAGATGATGCGCGGCCAGTTGGCGCACGCCTTCCAGGTCGTTGGCCTTGCGCGCGAGAATGTGGTCCTTGGGAATCGGTTTGAGGCTTTCGACGGCGAAGCCCAAATCCATCGTGTGTCCCGGCTTGCCGGCGAAATCAATGGTGAACCGCGCAAAAACCGTGTCCACGGTTTTGATGCGTCCGAAGCCCCAACTGCGATGCATGCAACACCCGCTTTCCGCCAGCAACGTCAGCGGTTCCACGTGTCGCCCTTCGATTTTTCCCGCCGCCGCCAATTTCTCGAATTCTTCTCTCATAAAAGCCTTTTAACTCGCGTCCCCAAAGTCGTATGGCATCATTAAAGTTGGTGAGCGGCCAGAAACCAAGACAAATCGCGGTGCGCGTTTTGCAACAACGACGCGCCGGGGGCAAATTCATTGAAGATTTGCTCGAAAAAGCACTTGCCGACGCAAAGCTTTCGCCCGCCGACCGCGGCCTTTGCCAGGAAATCACGTACGGTGTCGTTCGCTGGCAGGCGACACTGGACTGGCTCATTGCCCGCAAAACCGACGGACGCGGGCAAAAGTCTGCCCTGCAGAATTTGTTACAGCTCGGCCTTTACCAGATTTTCTGGCTCGACCGCATTCCCGACCACGCGGCCGTCAACGAAACCGTCGAACTGGCCAGGCAGAGCGGTTTTGGCGCCCAAGCCGGTTTTGTAAACGCGGTTTTACGCGGCTATTTGCGCGAAGCCGACGCGACCAAAAAATTGCTCGGCGAACTGAAAGCCACCCAGCCCGCACTGGGCTGGTCGCATCCCGAATGGCTGGTTGCCCGCTGGCAAGAGCGCTGGGGCATCGAAAAAACCGCGTCGCTTTTGGAATGGAACAACACGCCGCCGAAAACCTTTGCGCGCGTCAACACGCTGAAATTTCGGAGGGGCGAGTTCCATGAGTCCCCAAATAAATCAGCCGAAAATTCAGGGCGTCGTGGAACTCCGCCCTCCGAATTCAAAGATGCCGGCGACCTGCTCACCCGCTGGCGTGACGAAAACGTGGAATATGATTTTGTCCGGCGCGACTGGCTGGAGGAAAATCTGGTCTTTGAGATGAAGTCGCATCCGCCACTATCGTCACTGGCGAGTTTTCGCGACGGCTGGTTTTACATCCAGGACCCCGGCACGCTGCTCGCCGTTTGCAAGCTCGGACCGCAGCCCGGCGAAACAATTTTGGATTTCTGCGCCGCGCCCGGCGGCAAAACGACGTTCATCGCGCAGTTGATGAACAACCAGGGCCGCATTGTGGCGCAGGATGTTTCAGAGGAACGACTGAAATGGATTCAGGAAAATTGTGCCCGACTGGGCGTCACCTGCGTTGAAACATTGCTCAACACCCCTCGCCCCGGCCCGCTCCCCGTTTGGCGGGGAGAGGGAGAAAAATCTGAAACCGCGCAGAAACATTCCCTCGCCCCGCCCGAGCGGGGAGAGGGTGGTCCGTGCAAAGCGGAACCGGGTGAGGGGATTGAAAAATTTGACCGCATCCTGGTGGACGCCCCGTGCTCGAACACCGGCGTGATGCGCCGCCGCGTGGACTTGCGCTGGCGGATCCAGCCGGAGGAAATCGAACGCCTTCGCCTCGCGCAACTGGATTTGCTCCAACAGGCCGCGACACAGGTGAAACCCGGCGGGGTTCTGGTTTACAGCACGTGCAGCCTTGAGCCGGAGGAAAACAGCGGGGTCGTGGAACAATTTTTAAGCGAACGCGCCGGTTTCAAATTGGATTACGAACGCGAATTATTGCCGTTTGTGGACAATGTGGACGGCGCTTATGTTGCGCAACTGAAACGATTACCGTAAAATTTTTACGTTATGGAACTCGATCTCGAAGGCCAGTTTGCCGACCGCGCATATCCCATCCTTGCCAGCCTGGTCACACCGCGACCCATCGCCTTTGTGACCACTATCAGCCCTGACGGCAGGGTAAACGCCGCGCCGTTCAGTTTCTTCAATCTCATGGGCGCGAATCCGCCCATCCTCGCTTTCGCGCCCGGCGACCGCGACAACGGCACGCCCAAAGACACCGCCTTGAACATTCGCGCCACGCATGAATTCGTCGTGAATCTGGTGGATGAAACCATTGCCGAAGCAATGAACCAATGTGCCGCCACGCTGCTTTACGGGGAAAATGAACTGACCCGCGCCGGACTGCACGCCGCGCCGTCCTCCATCGTGAAACCGCCGCGCATCGTCGAATCCCCGGCCAGTCTTGAATGCACCGAATGGGGCACGTTGCAAATCGGCAAAAATCGCATGGTGATCGGTTTGATCAAACGCCTCCATTTGCGCGATGAATTGTTCGACGCGGAGAAAAAACGAATCCACACCGACAAATTTTTCCCCATCGGACGCATGGCATCGCCAGATTGGTATTGTACCACGCGCGACCGGTTTGAAATGAAACGCCCGGAGTAAAAGATGGGCTACATCCCCATGATCTGGTAACCGCAATCCACGTAAAGCACCTGTCCGGTGATGGCCGCCGCGCCGTCGCTGGCGAGGAACACTCCGGTGGCGCCGAGTTCGTCGGGCAGCACATTGCGCTTGAGCGGCGACCTGGCCTCATATTGCTTGAGCATTTCGCCGAATCCGCTGATGCCGCGCGCCGCCAGCGTGTTGACCGGGCCGGCGCTGATGCAATTCACGCGGATTTTTTGGGGGCCGAGATCGTAGGCGAGATAGCGGGTGCTGGCTTCGAGCGCGGCCTTGGCCACGCCCATGACGTTGTAATGCGGCACGACTTTTTCCGCGCCGTAATAACTCATGCCGATGATGCTGCCGCCGTCAGGCATGAGCGGCGCAGCGGCGCGCGACAGCGCGACAAGTGAATAGGCGCTCACATCGTGGGCAATGCGGAACGCCTCGCGGCTGGTTTTCACGAATTCGCCTTCGAGCGCGGTCTTCGGCGCGAACGCCACCGAGTGCAGGAGCAGATGCAGCCTGCCGAATTTTTCGCCGACGGTTTTGAAGACGCCGGCGATTTCGTCGTCCTTCGTCACGTCGCACGGCAGGATGAGCGTATCGGCACCGAACTCGCCGGCGAGTTCCGCGACGCTTTCCTTGACGCGATCGCCCTGATACGTGAACGCGAGTTTCGCGCCTTCGCGCGCCCACGCCTGCGCAATGGCCCAGGCAATGGAGCGTTGGTTGGCGACACCAAAGACGATTCCGAGTTTTCCCTCAAGCAATGGCATAAATTAACCGTTAAAATGTTAGATTGGCAAAATTCCGCTTAACCAAGGAATAAGATAAATTGACCGGCGCGTCCAGCCTCGACTCACATCAGCGTGGCGGTTAAGTTGAACGCACATGGATGCAAATTGGATTGTTGAGGGTTTGATCAGTTATTTGGGGCTGATCGTGCTGCTGACGTTTCACGAATTCGGCCATGCGTGGGTGGCCCTGAAATGCGGTGATGACACCGCCAAATTGCAGGGCCGCGTCTCGCTCAATCCCATCGTCCACATTGACCTGATTGGCACGGTCTTGCTGCCGCTGTTCATGATTTTTGGCCCGTCGAGCGTCTCCCGGTTTGTTCTTGGCTGGGCGAAACCAGTGCCGGTGAACACCTATAATTTGAGAAACCCGAATCGTGACGACATCCTCGTGACGATGGCCGGCCCGGCGATGAATCTGATCCTGGCCGTCGCACTGGTGGCATTGGCGCGCGTGGGATTGCTGGTTCATCTGGTGCCAATGGCGAACGTTTGCTGGCAATTCGCTTCACTCAGCCTGCTGCTATGCTTTTTCAATCTCATTCCGATCCCGCCGCTGGATGGTTCCCGCGTGATGCGGGTCTTGACCGGCATGAGCTGGGAAACTTACGCCAACTTCGCACGGTTTGGTTTTATCGCGGTAATTGTCGTGCTGCAAGTTCCCCAGGTGCGCGACACGTTGAACAACGTCACGTTCGGCACTTTGACCGGCCTGGCTTTCTGCTTTGGCTTCCCGGTGCGATGACCCGTAAAAAATTTCCGCATGAAATTCGATTCACCCAAGGAGGCGGAAACACCGGAAAAGCCAGTAGCTGATTTTGAATTGCCCATCGAGGGTTTCACCGGCACACCGGAAGAAATCGAACGCCAGTGGTTCGAGAAAGTTTATCGTGGACGCGGCGACTCGATGTGCCAGCTTACCTGGCGCGCAGTGCTCATGGGTTCAGTCCTTGGCGCCGTCCTTTCGCTTACCAATCTTTACATCGGCCTGAAATCCGGCTGGGGCATGGGCGTGGCCATCACGGCGTGCATTCTTTCCTACGCCATTTGGACGACCTTCGTCAAAATCGGTCTCGCCAAAATACCGATGACCATTCTCGAAAACAACTGCATGCAATCCACCGCCAGTTCGGCGGGTTATTCGACCGGCGGCACGCTCATCTCCGCCTTTGCGGCGTTCATCATGTTGAACGGCCACGCGCTCTCGCTTCCACTCACGTTTGTGTGGGTTTTCTTTCTCGCCATCCTCGGCGTGACCATGGCCGTGCCGATGAAAAAACAGATGATCAACATCGAGCAACTGCGTTTCCCCAGCGGCGTGGCGGCGGCGGAAACCTTGCGCGCGCTCCACTCCCACGGCGCGAAAGGCATGCGCGCGGCCAAGGCGCTGGGCATTGCTGGAATCCTCGCGGCCATTGATAATTTCTGGCATGACGGCTTCGCGGCCGTCGCGCGGCTCGCGCCGTTTTCCAGCGACGTGTTGGTCACCAAATTGAATGCCGTCGTCTTCGGCCCGGCCTGGGTTGGCCGGACCGTGATGTTCAGTTGGGAACCAATCTTCATCGCTTCCGGCGCGATCATGGGGATGCGCGTTTGTGTCAGCATCCTCATCGGCAGCATCGTATGCTGGATGGGTTTTGTTCCCGCGCTGCAACACGCCGGCCTCATCACCGGCTCCGGTTTCCGGGAGTGTGTGCAATGGTCGGTTTGGCTGGGCGTCTCGTGCATGGTGGCCGCCAGCCTGTTAAATTTGATTCTGCAATGGCGGGTCTCGCTCCGGGCGTTTCTTGATCTCGCCAAAATATTTTCGCAAAAATCAAAATCGCCCGGTGAAATGGAATCCATCGAAACGCCGATGTCCTGGTTCGCCGCCGGACAATTCATTTCGCTCGTTGCGCTCGCCTTGCTGGCGCACGCCTCATTCAGAATGCCTTATTGGCAAAGTGCCTTCGCCGTCGTGCTGTCCTTTGCTCTCGCTCTCGTCGCCTGCCGCGTTACCGGCGAAACCGACACCACGCCCATCAGCGCAATGGGCAAGGTGACCCAGCTCACGTTCGGCGCGCTCAATCCCGGCAACATGAACGTGAACCTGATGAGCGCGAACATCACCGCCGGCGCGGCCGGTTCCGCCGCCGATTTGCTGACCGATTTGAAAAGCGGCTACCTGCTCGGCGCACATCCGCGAAAACAGTTCATCGCTCAGTTCGCCGGCATTTTCATCGGCACCGTTGTCAGCGTCCTGGCGTTTACGCTCATCGTTGACAAACCTGAAGTCATCGGCTCGGACCAGTTCCCCGCGCCCTCCGCGCAGACCTGGGCCGCCGTCGCCCAGGCCTTGAGCAAGGGTTTTGACGCGCTCGCCCCGGCGAAAATCTGGAGCATCGTCATCGGCGGCGCGGTGGGAATCGTATTTGCCATTCTGCCGGTGATTTTTCCCAAACAGGAAAAATATCTGCCGTCCGCATCCGGCTTCGGCCTCGCGTGGATTTTCCAGTGGTATTACGGCGTCCTGTTTTTCATGGGCGCCATCATCGCCTACGTGTTTCAAAAAAAATCACCGGCGATGGCGGAGGAATTCACGTTTCCGGTCGCGTCCGGCGTGATGGCCGGTGGCGCGTTGATGGGCGTGGCGATCATTTTCTGGCAGAACGGCGGCGAGATGCTCCAAAAGTTTTTCGGCCACTGAAGTTATTTCCCGCGCGCCGCCGCCGCGTCGCGGTATTTGTAACACGCCGCGACGACGCTGAACAAAATCGCCACCCCAAACGTCATCCCGGCGTAAAGCAGGAAACGGTTCGTGCTCACCGACGCGGCATGGTTGGTGGCATTGGAAAACAGTCTGGTCACCGCCACGACGAGCAGGTCGCCAAAGGCGATGGTCAGCAGCCAGAAACTCATGATGATGCTCTTCATTTCCGGCGCGGCTTCGCGGAAGGCAAATTCCAGCCCGGTCGTCGAAAGCAGCACTTCGGCGGTGGTCAGAATGAGGTAAGGCACGGTCTGCCACAGCACGCTGAGTTGCGCACCGGTTTCGAGGCGCGCCTGAAGCAGCGCCACGACCAGGAACGATACTGCTCCCAAAAACATTCCGTAAGACATCCGCCGCAGCGGCGACGCGAACCGGCCGATATGCGGATAAATCCCCAGCGTGAACAACGGCACGAGAATCATCACCATCAGCGGATTCATGGATTGCATCTGCTCCGCGCCGATGTCCAAGCCGAGGACTTTGGTCGGAACCATTTTCTCACCCTGCAAAACCCACGTGGAATTGCTCTGGTCAAACAGCGACCAGAACGGCGGGATAAGCGCGAAGACGAACAGGATGGGCAGGACGGATTCCGCCGCGTCAATTTCCTTTTCGCTGAACTTGTCGCGGGCGGCGTCCCAGAAACTTCCTTGCCCTTCGGTAGGGCCGACCTGCCGGTCGGCCTCGGCGCGCGGCAGCGCGCCACCACCCGTCTTGTTTCGGTTCGCGAGCGCGCACCAAAGCACTTTGAAAAAACCGGCGGATTTCGTCTCCCGGCTCGGCGGCACGCGGACATAATGCTTCGTGCCCAGCCAGAAAATGAACGTTGCGATGGCCATGAAAATTCCCGGCACCCCGAACGCAAGACTGTAGCCATGCCGGTCCTTGATCCAGGGGATGACGAGAAACGAAAAGAACGAGCCGAGGTTGATGGACCAATAGAACGCGCCGTAGGCCTTTTGCAGCAGATGGGACTGTTCCGGCCTGAACTGGTCGCCTACGAACGCCGACACGCACGGTTTGATGCCGCCGGAGCCGAAGGCGATCAGCGCCATGCCGGTGTAAAGCAGCAGCAGTTTGCCGTGGACGGTGCCGGCCAGATCGCTGCATGCCAGCACGCCGTGACCTGCGCAGTAAAACAACGACACCCAGAGAATCGTGTGGTAACGCCCGATGATTTTGTCCGACAGCCACGCACCAAACAGCGGCATGAAATAATTCGCGAAGACAAACGTGTGGATGATTTCCGTGGATGTGTCCGCATCCTGGCCCAGTCCGCCTTTCAGCACCGCGCCGGTGATGTAACCGGCGAGAATGCTTCGCATGCCGTAGTAACTGAAGCGTTCGCACGCTTCGTTTCCGACAATGAATTTGATCTGGCGCGGCCAGCGTTCGACGGCGGATTTTGCCGGTGAACTCATGGGGAACCGGCTGCACTTTTCTCCACCCCAATCTTCTTCAGGAACGGCTCAATGGAGCGCGGCCGGCCGAGGAATTTCTCAATGGAAACATTGATGTCACGCGAGTCGCCGACCTGATATATCTCGCGGCGCAATTTCATGCCGGCGGTCTGGTCGAAGAAGCCGTCCGGCGAATTTTCAAACACCGTGGCCATGTCCGCCGCGATGGCATCCGCCCAGGCGTAGCCGTAATAACCCGCCCCGTAGCCGATGATGTGGCCGAAGTAAGCCACGAACGCCGTGTCCGGCGGCACCGGCAGAAACACGTCATTCAATTCCTTGTTGGACAACGGCAGCGCGCCATCGGCGTTCGTCGCGTGGATTTGCGTGTGCAGGGTCAAATCCATCAGGCCGAAGGAAAGTTGCCGGCGGTAGAACGTTCCTTCCGTCGCCAGCCGCGAGGCTTTGAGTTGATTCAGAACTGCCTGCGGAATTTTTTTGTTCGGGTCGCGGTAATCCGCCGCAAAGCTGTCCAGAACCTTCTTGTCCCACGGCCAGTTTTCCAGCATCTGCGACGGCGCCTCGACAAAATCCTGCGGAACGCTGGTGCCGGAAAAACGCGAATATTTCGCCTGCGTCAGAATGGTGTGCATCGCGTGGCCGAACTCGTGGAAGATCGTCTCGACCTCGTCATGGGACATGAGCGACGGTTTGTCCGGCTGGGGCGGCGGGAAATTGCAGATGAGCGCGCAGACGGGGCGCTGATATTTCCCGTCCGGCAGCAGTTTCCCTTCGATGATGCCGAACTGCGCGAAGTGATTGTATTTGCCCTCGCGCGGAAACATGTCGAGGTAGAACAGTCCCAGCGGCTGGCCGGTCTTTGCGTCGGACACGGTGTAGAGTTGCAGGTCACCAATCCATTTGTAAGGCGGTTCGACGCGTTCGAATTTCAAATCAAAAATACGCTGATAAATTGCGAACAAACCCTCCAGCACGCGTTCGTAAGGGAAATAGACCCGCAACTGCTCGGCATTGACGTTATATTTGGTCTTCTTCAACTCGTTGGCGAAGTAACGCCAGTCCCAGACGTAAATTTTCGCGTTTGGGTCGCCGGTCTCCTTGATTTTCAACTGCCGGAACTCTTCCAGTTCCGCGTTAAATTTGGGTTGCAGGCCCTTTTCAAGATTTTGCTCAAAAACGATTGCGGTTGCGGCATTCTTCACCATGCGAACTTCCGTGGCGTAATCGGCATAACTGGCGTAACCGAGCTTCTGGGCGATCTCGTCGCGCAGCACCAGAATTTTTTGCAGCAGCGGTATATTCACTTCCCGCGCCAGATTGTACTGCACGACTATCATGCGCTTGCGCGTGTCCTCGCGCTTCGCGTTGTCCTCCACCATGATGTAATGGAAGGTGATGTTCGCCTTCAGGGTATATTCGTCCGGACCGGTCTTGATGCCTTTCTGCGAGAGGAAGGCATCGGGCACACCCTCGAGCTCGGCCTTCGTAAACTTCAAGTAGTTCGTTGCCTTCGTGACGTTGTTCTCAAAATCCGTTTCCAAGGCGGTCAGTTGTTTGCGTAATTTTTCGACTTCATCGCGTTGATCCTTCGGCAAATCCAATCCGGCCCGGCGATAATCGCGCAGCGTCTCGTCGAAAAGCTTTTTGCCCTCGCCGGCCAGTTGCGGTTTCGTGTCTGCGTAGGCCTTCACGGCTGCATAGACGTCTTTGCGGTAATCAATGCCCACCGACCACTCGTCGAGTTGCTTGATGGCGTCCGTCGCCGCGTCGCGCACGGCGGCGTTCGTGCTGGTCTGCTGGATCAATTCCAGCCGGTTTTCGGGCGTTTGAATCGAATATCCGATGTCATCAAGCGCCCGGATCGTGTTCGTGAAATTGACTTCGCCGGGCTTGAGCCGGCCGATGCGGTCCAACGCGGCATTACCGGCGGCGATGACGTTCGTGGCCGTGGCCACGACTTCGTCCGGTGTCGTCTCAAACACCGGTACCGCGACGATCTCGTTGAACTTCTCCGCCTTTTTCTGAAAGGCCGTCAACGATCCAGTGGGGATCGGCTTGGGTTTCGGGACACTGTGACAGGCGGTCAGAACCAAGGCCGGCACCATTAAAAGAAGTATTTTCCAATACATACGCCGGGCAGGCTAATCGCAAAGTCACGACATTCAAGCGGTTTTGTGCCCGCCGTTTTTACAACCCGCGCGGACAAATGCTTTGTCAACGCGCGGTAATGTTGCTACAAACAGCCGTCGTTTCAGTGGAGCAAAAGGCGTGGCTGACACCATCATAGATCATCCGGGCGTTGATTTCGCACCTGCCGGGCGACAGGGAACCGGCCCGGCGGTTTTCCGGCACCGGCTGGTCCGGGTCGGCGCCGCCATCGTGGTTTTCCTGGCCCTGCTCGCGGTGGCCGCGCCGGAACTCACCCGCCTGCACATCCTGAAAGAACCCATCCAGCAGGACCAGAAAGGTCTCGACGCGGACGGCATGCCCCTGCCGGCCGGCGGCGGTTATCTGCTGGGCACGGACAATCTCGGACGCGATGTTCTCTCCCGGGTCACCTACGGCGCGCGCGTCTCGTTGACCATTGGCACCGCGGCCATGCTGCTGGCCGTGTGCCTCGGCTTGGCCGTGGGATTGGCGGCCGGGTTTTACGGCGGGAAACTGGACCTCGGACTGATGCGGTTTACCGAGATCAATTTAAGCATCCCGGCCATCCTGCTGGCCATTGCGTTTGCCGGTTTGATGGATGGTCGGCAACTCCACCTCTATCCGGCCGCCTGGCACTGGCATTTTCTCGACCTGCAACTCAAACGAGGCATGGTCAGCCTGTTTCTGATCATCGGTTTCGTCTGCTGGCCGGGGATGGTGCGGGTGATTCGCGCGCAGGTGCTGGCGCTGCGGGAACGCGAGTTCGTGCAGGCGGCGCGCGCGCTCGGGGCTTCGGATGCACGGATTATCTGGCGGCACATTCTGCCCAATATCCTGCCGACGGTGATTGTGTTGGCCGCCGTGAACACGGCCAACACCATCCTGCTGGAGGCGGGGTTGAGCTATCTCGGGATCGGCGTGCCACCGCCGACCCCGACGTGGGGAGGCATGATTGCCGATGGCCAGCCTTATTTCGTTTCCGCGCCACTCATCGTCATCGCTCCCGGCGTGGCCATCGTGCTGGCAGTGCTGGCCTTCAACCTGATCGGGCGCGGGTTGCAGGAAACGCTCGATCCGCACCAGACCCGATGAAACATAGGCTTACATTTTTGGCGACCGGCCTGTTGCTGGGAACCGTCCTGACGCCGGCGAGCCGCGGCAGCGAGACCGCTTCCATGACCCCTCGACGCGGCGGCGTCCTGCATCTGGCGCAGCCGAGCGAAATCCGTTCGCTCGACCCGGCGATTGCCTTCGACAGTTTTTCCATCCCGATCGTCCATCTGATGTTTCGCGGGTTGCTCGATTATGACGACACCACCGGCCTGGTATTGGACCAGGCGAAAGATTGGAATATTTCATCGGACGGCAAGACCTACACTTTTCACCTGCGTCCCGGCGTCCGGTTCGCCAACGACCGGGAAGTCGAGGCGGAAGATTATATATTCGCCTTCGAACGCATTCTCAATCCCCAAACCGGATCCCCCGGCGAGACCTATTTTCTCGGCATCCTGGGCGCACGGGAATTTGTGGATGGCAAGGCGCCGCACGTGATCGGCCTGCGCGCGCCCGACCAAACGACGCTGGTGATCGAACTCAAGGAACCGCAATTCACGTTCCGATACGTGCTGGCGATGACCTTTGCCTGCCCGGTGCCGCGCGAAGTCGTCCGGCCGTACGGGACAGATTTCGCATCCCATCTGGTCGGCTCCGGTCCGTATCGTCTTGCCGAATGGCGCCGCGGCATTTCCTGCCGGTTACAGCGAAATACCTATTACCGTGGACCGGACGGATTTGTGGACGGCGTCGAAATCATGATCGGCTGCGATGATACGGTGATGACGATGATGCTGGAGCGGGGCGAACTCGATCAGGTGCCGCTGGCCAGTCCGGCACAGGCTGCCCGGTTCAAACGCGATCCCGGCCTGCGTTCATGGCTGACGCTGGTGGATGCGGCCGAAACGGATTATTTCTTCATGAACACCGAAATGAAACCGTTTGACGACGCACAGGTCCGGCAGGCGGTCAATTTTGCCATTGACCGGGAACGGCTGCTCAAGCTGGCCGGCGGCTTCGCCACGGTGGCACACGGTCCCGTGCCGCCGGTCATCCCCTGGAGCAACCCGGGTTTGCCGCGCTACGATTTTAATCCTGAAAAAGCGCGCGCGCTGCTGCGTGAGGCCGGCTTTCCCTCCGGATTCAAGACCGAACTCTGGTATTCCGGCGACCAGCCTATTTTCGCCCGCCTGGCTGAAGGCGTTCAACAGGACCTGCGTCAGGCCGGAATACAGGCGGAATTGCGGCCAGCGAATTTCACAGCCTTTGACGCCAAAGTCACCACCCGTCACCAGGTCCCCTGCGGCATCTGGGGTTGGTTCCAAGATTATCCCGACCCGAGCGACTTTCTGGATGTGCTGTTGAATGGCGAGCGCATCACGGAAAACGAATGCAACAACACTGCCTTCTACAACAACCCGGAGGTGAACCGGTGTCTGGATGCGGCCGCAAAACATCTGGACCCCGGCGAACGGACGCGGCTGTTCCGGCAGGCGGAAAATCTGATCATGCAGGACGCACCCTGGGCACCATTGATCCACGAACAAATCCCCGTCCTGTATCATCCGCGGGTGCACGGCACCGGGCCGCATCCGGTCTGGCTCTGGCGTTACGAACGCATGTGGCTCGACCCCTGAACCGATATGCTCAACCGACTCCTCACCCGCCTGTTCTGGTCCGCCGTGACGTTGCTGGCCACGGCCGTGCTCACATTTTTTCTGGTCAACGCCGTACCCGGCGACGTCGCCCGGAGCATCGCCGGCTCGAAGGCCTCGCCGGAAGTGCTCCAGCAGGTCCGCGAAAAATATCATCTGAATGATCCCGTGCTGGTGCGGCTCGGCCACTATCTTGTCCAATTGGCCCGGGGCGACCTCGGCCATTCCTATGTCACCGACCAATCCGTGACCCAGGCCATCCTCACCCGGTTTCCGACGACGGCCACCCTGTGCGTCACCGGCTTGATTCTGTGGATGCTGGCCGCCGTGCCGCTCGGCGTGTTGACGGCGAAGTACCGCGGCTCATGGTTTGACCGGACGATCCTGGTGGTTGCCACCCTCAGCCTGTCGCTGCCGGCGTTCTGGCTCGCGCGGATGCTGCAATACTGGCTGGCGTTCCGGTTGGGCTGGTTCCCGGTGGCCGGCTTTCGCAGCTTCGGCCACCTGTTGTTGCCCGCCGCCACGCTGGCGATCATTTCCGGCGGTTACTATGTCCTGCTCATCCAGGCGAACATGATGGAAGTCCTGAACGCTCCCTACATCGCCGCGGCGCGCGCGAAAGGTCTTTCCGAAACCACCATCCTGTTCCGCCACGCCCTCCGCAATGCCTTCATCCCCGTAATCACCATTCTGGGCACCGACGTTGCCGCGCTGCTGGGCGGGGTCATTTTCACCGAGAACGTCTTTGCGTTGCCCGGCATCGGCACGCTGGCCGTGCAAAGCGTCTTCAACCTTGACGTGCCGATGATCATGGGCACGGTCCTGTTCAGCGCCACCCTGGTGGTCAGCGTGAATCTGGTCGTTGATCTCCTGTATCAGTGGATTGACCCGCGCATCAAAGCCGATTACTGATGTCGCCGACAGTATGCACCAGCAACCAAAAATCCCGCCTGCCGCCTGATATGCCGTTGCTCGAAATCAAAAACCTCAAAATGGATTTCGGCACGGGCGCGGACGCCTTGCGCGCCGTGGATGGTGTATCGCTCACCATCGGCGCGGGTGAAACCGTTTGCCTCGTCGGCGAAAGCGGCTGTGGCAAAACGGTGACTGCCCTGTCCATCGCGCGGCTCGTGCCCACCCCGCCGGCCAATTATGTCGGCGGAGAAATTCTGTTGAATGGCCGTGATGTTCTGAAAATGTCCAACGGCGAATTGCGCCAAATTCGCGGTGGTGTGGTGAGCTACGTTTTTCAGGAACCGGGCGCGTCGCTGAATCCCGTTTTCCGCATCGGCAATCAAATCAAGGAATCGCTCAAGCTGCATCGGCCGGATTTGACAGGTAGGGCGGGCAGTCCTCTGCCCGCCGCTCGATCGAATGCAAACGGCGGCGCGCACGGAGTGACGCGCCCCACCCAAAACGCCTTGGACGCTGAGGTCATCCGGCTGCTGAAGCTCGTCGGGATTCCCGCGCCGGAATCGCGCATCAAAAATTATCCGTTCGAGATGTCCGGCGGCATGCAGCAGCGCGTGATGATTGCCATGGCCCTGGCCAGTGAACCAAAACTGCTCGTGGCTGACGAACCGACGACCGCGCTCGACGTGACGATTCAGGCGCAGATTCTGGAACTGCTCCACGACCTCAAGCAGCAGCTGGGCATGGCGATTCTGCTCATCACGCACAACCTCGGCATCGTTGGCGACATGGCCGACCGCGTGGCCGTGATGTATGCCGGGCAGATCGTCGAGCTGTCGCCGGCGAAGGAATTGTTGCGCTGTCCACTGCATCCTTACACCAAAGCGTTGATCAACTCCGTTCCAAAACTGGCCGGCGGTGCAAATCGCCTTTCGGCCATTCCCGGCAACGTGCCGCGCATCGGCAACTTTCCGCCCGGCTGCCGTTTCGCCCCGCGCTGTCCGATGGCGAAGCCGGAATGTTCAAAAGCAATTCCCGAACTGGTCGAGGTTGAAACCGGACGGTGGGTGCGCTGTCCATTTTGGAAAACGCCATGAGCCTGCTCGAAGTCAAAAATCTGAAGGTGCATTTCCCGGTGAAACCCGGGTTGTTCAGTCGCGCCCATGAATTTGTGAGGGCGGTGGACGACGTGAGCTTTGCCATCGAGCCGGGTGAAACGCTTGGCCTCGTCGGTGAAAGCGGCTGCGGCAAGACGACGCTCGGCCGCGCCATCGTCCGGCTGGTCGAGCCGACGGCGGGCAGCGTTCTGCTTGGCGGCGAGGACATCACCCGGATGGGCGGCTCGAAATTGCGCGCGCGGCGGCGCAAATTCCAGATGATTTTCCAGGACCCCTACGGCTCGCTCAATCCGCGCATGACGGTCGAGCAAATCGTCGGCGAGGCGCTGGACATTCACCAATTGACCGACAGCAAATCCGCGCGGCAAAAGCGCATCCTTGAGCTGCTCCAGAACGTGGGGCTCGACCCGGTCTATGCGCAGCGTTATCCGCATGAATTCAGCGGCGGCCAGCGACAGCGCATCGGCATCGCCCGGGCACTGGCGGTCGAGCCGGAACTGATTATTTGCGACGAACCGGTGAGCGCGCTGGACGTTTCCGTGCAGGCGCAGATCATCAATTTGCTCCAGGATTTGCAGCAGCAACGCGGCATCGCGTATCTCTTCATCGCGCACGACCTCGCCGTGATCGAACACATCAGCCGTCGCGTGATGGTGATGTATCTCGGCAAAATCGTCGAAATGGCCGAAGCGAAAGCACTTATTCGTGCGCCGCAACATCCCTACACCCAGGCACTGATTTCCGCCGTGCCGGAGGTGGATCCTGAGACGCAACGTCAGCGCATCGTTTTGCCGGGTGACGTGCCGTCGCCGATTCATCCGCCGCCAGGTTGTCCGTTTCATCCGCGTTGTCCGGTTGCTGAGGCGCGTTGCAAAACGGATGTTCCGCCGCTACGCGAAATTTCATCCAGCCATTGGGCTGCATGTCATCTGGCAAAGCAGAATTAACGTTCTAGCCTCCTTTTTGAAGTTTACGCACGACTCTGTAAAAAATTTAGACACAAAAATTAGAAAATTCCCATAGTTGTCGGGTGTATGACTGGTTTTATATCATTGTGTAATAAAACGAGACACTTAATGAGACGATTCTGTAAATATATTAGACATAACTTTAGACTTCTATATTATATGCTGAGACATGAAGATGTGATGCGGCCGACATCAGGATTCTGTCGAAACCGTGCCGTAACCCATTTTACTCTGCAAAAGGCACAATTTTACACGGCTGGCAATAAAGATTGGATGCGCAATACGTTTTCGTAAAAGCATTTAGTTGGTGTTCTGCCGTGCCAACCCTATTTAATTCGCAACTGGCTCAATGGATTTACCTCCGCCTCAACGAGTTCCGCTAGAATTATTTTCCTAAATAATAATGATTTCATGCCACAACGACGGTGGCATGCAAGTTGCGTGGAGACACCCAGTGTATCAGTCTAAGACAGCTAACTGGAAGTATCTGAAATCAATAAGTGGTTAGCAGGGGGGCTGGTGAAGCATAAGACTAATGGGCAAAACTCAAACGGTTAAATCGAGACAAAGTTTATGTTAAACAAAATCAACAAGGCAGTGTTGGGGGTGCTGGCAGCCGGCAGCCTGGCCCTGTCAGCGCGGGCGCAGAACAATGTCTACGCCGTTGAGTTCAATACCGGCAGTGACAACCGTTTCGGCATCGTTAATCTGATGAACGGCAACTTCACCGAAAT
>JBEKXN010000005.1:0-165271 GCA_049511835.1 Verrucomicrobiota bacterium
AGCTGGTCGTGCAGGTCGCGGGCGATGCGAAAACGTTCCTTTTCCAGCGCCTCCTGTTGTTCGAGCAATTGCAGTCGGCGCCGCAGCTTTTGCGTGGAAAGATAACGCACCACGGCAACGACGATTCCCACCAGGCACAAGCTTGCAGCAGTGCGAGACCACCAAGTCTGCCAGAACTGAGGCTGCACCGTCACGTTGAGAACCCCGCCGGTTTCGTTCCACACCCCATCTTCATTGCCGGCAATGACGTGAAAACGATAATTCCCCGGCGGCACTTTGTTGTAATGAGCCACGCGCGTGTCCCCGGCTTCAGTCCAAGCGGTCTCGTGGCCCTCCAAACGATATTTGAAACGCACCTCCCCGGGCGCGGAGAAATTCAAGGCCGTGTAATGAATTTCCAATTGTTCATGACCGGGCGGAATTATGACGGATGGAGGCCAGGCCGAACCCAACCGATTTGTTTTTTGCTCCCGGCCCTGGACGAGCACGGATTCAATCATGACCAGCGGCGGCTGGCGATTGGGCCTGAGGTTCGCCGGGTTCATTGACACCAAACCTTTGGTGGTGGGAAACCATAAACTGCCATCCAGTGTGCGACACGCAGCGGGTTGTGACCCGGCCGAACATTCGCGCGTCGGCAGTCCGTCGGTTTCGACATAAGTCCGGCACGAAATGAGGTTTGCCGTTCCATTGGCAAAATCGTTCAGCGATTGTTTTTGAATTCGCATCAATCCCGCATTGGAGCCGATCCATAAACAACCTCCATCGTCTTCGATGATGTAATCAATGCTGTTGCTGGCGAGCCCGCTGTCCGTCGAATAACGAGTCCACTTTCCCTTGTAAAAGCGGGCCAGGCCATGACCGGAGGTTCCAACCCACAAGACACCGTCCCGATCCAGATAAAGACAGGAAATATCATTGCCGGGCAATCCCCCTTTCTCTTTTTGGTGGGAAATAAATTTCCCGGCTTTGAAAAAATCCAGTCCATGGCTTTCCGTTCCAATCCAAAGATTGCCTTCGGCATCCTCCGCGATGGCACGAACCACGAGACCATCCGGGGTTGTGTAAATCTTCCAGTCTTCTCCGTTCCAGCGCGCCAGACCGTTCTGGGTGCCCGCCCACAGCCATCCCTGATGATCTTCGAACAAGGCGAAGATTTGCGGGCCAAGGATTTCCGCGCCGGGCGCAGGTTTAAAATGATTGGTTTGAAATTGGAAGAGTCCTTCGCCGCGAGTGCCGGCCCAGACCTGCTGTTTGCGATCCACCAGAATCGTCCAGCCATTGGAACCCCAGCCCACACCGAAATCTTGCGCGTTATCAGCGAGCCAATAGGTCACCCCATGTGCGTTAAAGGCCGCCCATAAACCGCCTTGAACGTCCCCGCTCAACGATTGTGCGTTCCAGGGATGAATTTTGTCCGGCGTGTTAATAACTTTTCTTTTGATTCGATCCAGGCCGTCACCATCGGTTCCCACCCAAAGATTTCCCTGATCATCCAGGCACAGCGAATCAACCAGTGCAGATGACAATCCCTGTTCCTTGGAGATTTGCCGGTATTTCCCGTCCGTCTCATACCAAAAAACGCCCCCGCCCATCGTGCCGACAATCAAATTGCCATCCTTGTCTTCACCGGCCGAGGTGACGGTTGCTTTGCCCCACGGATATGGTCCCAAATCCTTTTCGCGTTGAGTGGCATTCCACTTCTGAACCCGTCCGTCCATCAGCCGCCACGTGCCGCCGCGTTGCCCGGCGAGAATAAAATCGAGCCGGCGCGTTTGAAGGGACTGGTCCATGACGAGGGTCGGCGGATGGAAATTGGATGGGCGAAATGAAAGCATTTGTCCCCATGGCTCGCCGACGGCATATTCACCGATCCAGAGGGGACCGGATTTTTCAGCAATCAGCATGCGGCAAATGGCGAGAGGATTGGGGTTGGGATTCAGATTCAGGGTTTCAAGCTTTCCGTCCTGGTAACGGCCCAGATGAGCATCCGCCGTGTAGAGCCATACCGCGCCGGCGGCATCTTCACAGGCCGACAGCAGCCGTCCTTCATGGCCGGCGCGCCCGAGGTCAAAACTTTTGACCTTCCCATCCTGTACCAAGGCCACACCCGCTGTGTCCGTTCCGATCCAAAGATTCGTGTGACTGTCTTCAAACAGGTAAACGATCCGGTCACTGTTCAAACCCGGCGTGTTGTATTGGTTGAAAACGGAGAAATGGTTTCCGTCAAAACGCACCAGGCCATTGAGCGTGCCGAGCCAAAGATAACCATCCCTGGTTTGAATCACGGAAATGACGGCGTTTTCCGGAAGCCCTTCCTTGCTGGTCCAGACATCCACAATGAACGGCGAACCGGACGGGTCAATCGCCCCCGCCATCACCGGGCAAATGAAAGCACCAACGCACAGCCACCGCCAGGCGAATTCCAGCTTCCTATGGTTCTTCGGCATATTTGATTGTTCGAATGATGCGAACCGGATGCAAGGATGTTTGAAAAAAGATACGAACCCAACACTGAAGATGGAAATTATTTTTTCAAAATCGCTTGCCAGACCGCCGCGATGGGTTAGGTTTGCCCTGCCCGATGAGAACTGGGCGTGTGGCGGGTGTGGGCGATATTAAATCGTGTGTGATTGCCCCGCCCGCCCGTTTTTGCCCCGCCTTCGGGAGGAGGATTCGCAGCCACCCCCGGTGGTCATGACACAATAAAAATTCCACGGCTGGTTGGCCGTGGGAGCTGTTCTGAAAAATCAGCCGAAATCACTCGCTGACGGTGATCTTTCTGGACGTTGACAGTGGCTCAAGGCGTCTATTTTAAATCCTGCATGGATTGGAAGCGAATGCTCGCCTACTCCATCTGAGATTTTCATGAATCCAGAAGTTTTCTGTGCGCAGCCTCGTGTCCGGCGTCCCTATTGATCCAGCACTTCCCGCACTTTGTGCGCCAGTGCTGACGGCGTGAACGGTTTTTGGAGGATGGCCACGCCGGGGCTCAACACTTTCTGATGAACGATGGCGTTCTCGGCGTAGGCGGAGGTGAAAAGGATTCGCGTCTCCGGATGCAACGCCCCCACGCGCTCGGAGAGTTCCTTGCCGCTCAGTTGCGGCATCACCGCATCGGTGAACAGCAAGTCAATGGATTCTTTGCCGCGTTGCTCGACCAGCCGCAGGGCACTCATGCCACTGGTCGCCGCCAGCACGACATAGCCCAGCCGGCGCAAGAACTCGGCGGCCATTTCGCACAACGCAGGATCGTCCTCAACCAACAGGATCGTCTCCGTCCCGCGCGGCAGGCCGGGTGGCTCGCGAAGCTGGGGACGCATCCGGGTCTCGCTCTGCACCTGCGGTAGGTAGATTTTGAACGTGGTGCCCCGGCCCGGTTCACTGGACACACTGATGTGCCCGCCGCTTTGTTTGATGATACCGTAACAGGTGGCCAGGCCCAAACCTGTGCCCTGACCGACGTCCTTGGTGGAAAAGAACGGCTCAAACACGCGCGCTTTTACTTCCGCGCTCATCCCCGTGCCCGTGTCGGCGATGGCCAGCATCACGTAATCGCCCGGTTTCATTTCTGGATCGCGGTCCGCCCGTTCATGGTTGAACGTCACGTTCGCGGTTTCCAGCGTCAATTTGCCGCCGCGCGGCATGGCATCGCGCGCATTGATGGCCATGTTGATGATCACCTGCTCAAGCTGGCCGGCGTCCGCCTTCACCGCACGCAGACCGGCGTCCGAAATGATGCGCACGTCCACGTCACCACCCATGAGATGGCGGAGCATGCCTTCCATGTCGGCAATGACCTGGTTGAGATCGAGGGTTTTCGGATGCAGAAATTGCTTGCGGCCATACGCCAGGAGCTGCCGGGTGAGCGTGGCGGCCCGGTCGGCGGCTTTGCTGATTTCGGTCGCACTTTGGGAAAGCGGACTTCCCGAGGGAAGATCCTCGATCAGCAATTCACTCTGGCCAATGATCGCGGTCAGGATGCTGTTGAACTCGTGCGCCACGCCGCCCGCCAGTTTGCCGACCGTTTCCATCTTCTGGGATTGAAACAATTGTGCTTCGAGTTGTTTGTGCTCGGTGATGTCGGTCGCAATGCCCGTGAGGCGAACCACGTTGCCTGCAGCATCCCGCACCTGGAAACCGCGGTCGTGGATCCAGCGGACGGCGCCGTTCGGGTGCGTGATTTGATACTCCACGCTCACGTTTGGCTCATCGTTCATCAGCCTGGCAAAAACGGCGAGGACGCGTTCACGGTCCGCCGGCAGGACCGCTTCGAGCCATTGCTCCGGATGCGCACACAGGTCCGCAACCGAACGGCCCCAGATCAGTTCATAGGCGTGACTGATGTAGTGTATCTTTTGCCGGTCTGGCGACGTTATCCAGAATACGTCGGTGATGTTTTCCGCCAACTGGTGGAATTTCTCCTCACTTTCGCGCAACGTTCCTTCCACCCGCTTGCGCTCCTCAATTTCGTTCCGCAATTCGGACGTGCGTTCCTGAACTTTGGATTCCAGGAGGGCACGCGTTTGCTGCAACTGCGCGTGCCGCCGCCGCAGATGCCAGACCCACCAGGCGTAAACGCCAAACCCCAGGGCCGCCACCAGGCACGTCACCCGGAACGCGATGGTCTCATGGAACCGGCGCGGCAATTCCAGGGCAAAGCCGGTTCCGGTGGTGTTCCATACTCCGTCCGCATTGCACGCCTGCACCTGGAAACGATAGCGGCCGGGTTTGAGGTTCGTGAAGAAGGCCGAGCGCCGGTTGCCGGCAGCCACCCAGTCGGATTCATACCCATCCAGCCGGTAGCGGAACTGAATCTTTTGCGGCGCCTGGTAATCCAGCGCCGAATAGTCAAATTCCAGATTGCCGGGACCCGGTTCAAGCACCGGTTCTTGGTCCGGGCGATATTCCTGGCCGTTGATGCGCACGCGTTCAATGGACACAACCGGCGGCAGACGATTGCTGGGGACGTTGGTGGGATCAATCATGACGATTCCCTTGGAACTGGGGAACCAGATGCGCCCATCTAACGAACGGCAGCCGGAGTATTCCTGGGTGCCTTTATCGTTGCTTTTCACCGCGTCTTCACCCTCATACACGCTGCAATGGACGCGTTGAGCCGAACCATCCGCAACCGCATTCAACTCGCTCTGGCTCACGCGGAAAATCCCGCGGCTGGAATCCATCCAGAAATTCCCAGACTTGTCCGGGACAATTGCGTAAATAAAATCTTCATGTAACCCCTGTTTCCGGGTAATCGGTTGCATTTTCCCATCTTTGAATCGCGCGATTCCTGTGTTTTGCGCGGCCCAGATGTTTCCGCCGTCATCCTCACACAGAAAATAAAAAGTGCTCTGATAAACGCCATTGTCGTGGCACAAGTTGTGGATCACCCCGTCTTTAATCTGGAAAACGCCTTCCGTGGCGGCCACCCAGATTGAGTCATTCCGCGCCACCAAGACGTCACTAATCCATCTCAACGAAACATTTGATCCGTCGGCGAGGCGAACGGGAACCAATTTATCATTCTCAATTCGCATCAAATCCCCGACGATGGCAACGAGGATGCCATGCGAATCTTCCGCCACCGCTCGCGGCCAGACGGTGTTGGTCCAACCGATAACGACATGGTCGCCGCGGAACAGGCCGAGATTCTTGTGGGCGTCGATATAATAGAGATCGCCATTGCGAGCTGCAAAAAGGCGTTTGATCCAGCGCGAACCTAAACCATTCAATCCATTCTGGCCGAAATTTTCAAAGTGCCCGTCGTGGAAATATGACAAGCCATTGGCCGTGCCCGCCCAAACACCGCCTTGCGGCGACGCGGCCACCGCCAGACAATCATCATCCACCAAACCTTCCTTTGAACTCAGGATCGGAAACTTGACATCTGACAGTTGGCTCAATCCATCTTCGGTTCCCACCCATAAACTCCCGTCGTCCGATTCGGCCAGCGATAAAATTCGATCGCTTGCCAGTCCGCCTTCTTTGGTCAAAGAGGTAAATTGTCCATTGTAGTAGCGATACAGCCCTGAATTGGCAGTTCCAATCCACAGCACGCCATGCCGGTCCAGCAGCAGTGCCCGCGGTTGGGAAGGAATTACGTTCACATTCTTACTTTGGAAGTTGGCTCCGTAACACCGTAACCCGTCCACGGTTCCCAACCAGATATTCCCGGCCAGATCCACCACAATCGAGGAGATTATCAGATGCTGAAGCGTGCGATCGGGAAATTGTTTCATCTGCCCGTGTGCCAGGTAAAACAGTCCGTCATCCGCCGTCCCCGTCCAAATGCGCCCGTTGGTGTCTTCGCACGCTGAAAATACATCGGCATTGCTGGCAGGCAGCAGGGACGTGAACGTATTCGTATCCGTCAACTTTCCGGCAAATCCGGGACCTCCAATCAGCACCGTTCCATCTCGCATGGTCAGCACAGTGCGCACTGTTGTTGGCACAGGCAGTTTCCACTCACTCCGGTTCAGCGAGTGGAATTCTTTGCCGTCGAAAAAGGCAAAGCCACCGCGTTCCAATCCCAGCCACAGGCCTCCGCCAGCACGGGCAGCCAGGCTCGTAATAACCTTGCTCCCAATATCTCCTTCTCCTGACAGGCTGAAAACGCGGAAACCCACGCCGTCGAAAAAAACCAATCCCTGGGACGTCCCCAGCCATAAACGACCGTCTTTAGTTTGCACAATCGCGGTGACTGCATTGGCGGGCAGGCCGTTGGCCCGCCGCCACGTATGGCAATTGTACTGATAAATAGTCCGATCCAGATCGAGAGCTGAAGCTTGGAAAGGCCCCCCCATGAACAGGAGTACGAAACCCAGCCGGAACAGATTCCTCAAGGGTTGGTGATTTTTTCTGTAAAAGTTCGGGTTCATCAAGTATCCAGCATCTCACGTACTTTGCGGGTGAGGGTGGCCGGGGTGTAGGGCTTGGACAGGAACGCGACACCGGGTTCCAGCACGCCGTGATGCATGATGGCGTCGTCCGTGTATCCTGAAGTGAAGAGGATTTTAAGATCCGGATAACTGGATTTCAGCCACTCGGCCATCACTTTGCCCCCCATTTGCGGCATGATGACGTCAGTAATAACCAAACGAATCGGCGGCCCTTTATGCTCACGAGCCACGCGTAATGCATCCTGACCGTTCATCGCCCGAAGCACAGTGTAGCCCTGATTTTCCAACACATCATTGGCCAAATGACACACGGCCGGCTCATCTTCCACGACCAACAAGGTTTCCGTGCCGCGCGGCAACGGCCCGCTTGGGGTGGGTCGAGCCGCAACCTCGAGAGGCTGGTCCACTCGCTGGAAATAAACTTTGAACGTCGTGCCTTTGTCCAACTCACTGTAAGCGACGATGTGACCACCGGATTGTTTGACGATGGTCTGGCAGGTGGCCAGACCCAAACCCGTGCCTTTGCCCTTGGGCTTCGTGGTGAAAAACGCTTCAAACAAGTGCGCCTTGACTTCGTCGGTCATGCCGACGCCCGTGTCACTGACGGCGAGCATCACATAGTCGCCGGGGGTCACCTCCGGGTGCGTGCGCACGTAACTCTCGTCCAAAGTGACGTTACTGGTAGCGATGGAGAGTTGGCCGCCGTTGGGCATGGCATCGCGGGCGTTGATGACCAGGTTTACCAGCACTTGCCCGACGTAGCCTGCGTCAGCCTTGACTCGTCCGATTTGTTCTCCGGGGACGACAGTCAATTTAATGTTCTCGTTAATGAGCCGCCGCAGCATTTTGTCCAGGTCTTTCACCACCTCATTGAGGTCGAGCACGACGGGTTGCACCTTCTGTTTGCGGCTGAAGACGAGGAGTTGTCGCGTCAACCTGGTCGCATGCTCCCCCGCGTGCCAAATCTCCTCGGCATATTTGCGCAGGGGATGGTCGGGGCCGAGTTCCTGACGTATCAAATCGCTGTAGCCGATGATGACGGCCAGAATATTGTTGAAATCATGCGCCACGCCGCCGGCGAGCTGGCCCATCACTTCCATTTTTTGCGCTTCGATGAACTGCTCCTCGAGCCGCTGGCGTTCGGCACGGGCTTCAACTTCCTGCATGGCGCGGCACACCGCCGGCACGATTCGCGACGGTTGTTGCTTCCGAACATAATCTGTCGCACCGCGCTTGAGCGACTCTATGGCCAATTCCTCGCCCGGCGTCCCCGACACGATGATGAAAGGGATGGCCGGCCATTTTGTGCGCGCTATTTCCAGCGCGGACAACCCGTCGAACGCGGGCAGCGAATAGTCCGAAAGAATCAGATCAACGTTCCCGCGTTCGAGCGCCGTAACAAAATCGGCCCGGCTTTCAACACACTCCACCGTACAGGCAATGCCTTCTGCCTCAAGGGCTGCTTGTACAAGTCCAGCATCATTCCGATCATGCTCCAAATGCAGAATATGCAGCGGCGTTTTCATTGGTAAACCTGCTTTGCAGCAATCAGCCTGCCATTCTATCAGACTTCCTTCTCGACGCTGTTCGGCGGCGGTGACGTGATAGCCGGGTCGAATCAGCATTTCGGCGTGCAGCCGCCGACGGACGTAAACGTCTTTATTCGCCTGAATTACCAGTTTCCAACTTTATTGTTCTTGTACAGCAGAACGGCACACGCTGCCCTCCCAATAAAAGTCAGGGTCGGCAATTCCAAAACCGAATTGGGATTTCACTCAGTCAAATGCATGACCGGCGCAGCATAAAACATCTTTGACCTTGTGCCGGACCAAATCTTTGACGCAGGCGCGTGCCGGGCCGAGGTATTTGCGCGGATCGAATTCCTTTGGATTTTCCACGAATACCTTGCGGATGCCGGCGGTCATGGCCAGACGCAGGTCGGTGTCGATGTTGACCTTCGTGCAACCCACGCGCCGCGCGATTTCGATGTCGGCTTCCGGCACGCCTTGGGCATCAGGCATCTTGCCGCCATATTTATTGATCTCGTCCACGAGATATTTCGGCACGCTGGAAGCGCCATGCAGCACCAGCGGGTAGTCGCCGAGACCGGCATCCATAAGCGCCTTCTTGATGGCCTTGAGCCGTTCGAGGTCAAGATGCTGTTCGCCCTTGAATTTGTAAGCACCGTGGCTGTTGCCAATGGCAACGGCCAGTGAATCCACGCCGGATTCCCTGACGAATTTGACGGCTTCGTCCGGGTTGGTGTAATGACCGCTGGTGGAATGGCCGCCGCCTTCCTCGCCTTCGTCAAATTGCGCGCCGACCAGGTGGCCGAGTTCGCCTTCGACGGAGCAGTTGAATTTGTGCGCGTAATCCACGACCTTTTTACAAATCTCGACGTTCTTGTCGAACGGCTCGTGGCTGGAGTCAATCATCACGCTGGTGAAACCTTCGTCAATGCACTGTTTGCACAGCTCGAAGGTGTCGCCGTGGTCCAGGTGGACGGTGATGGGGATGTTGGACAGGTTGATCGCCGCTTCGATGAGTTTTTTGAGATAGACCGGGTTGGCATATTGGCGGGCACCTTTCGAGATTTGGAGGATCAACGGCGCTTTTTCCTCTTCGCAGGCCTCAACGATGGCCTGGATGAGTTCCATGTTGTTGACGTTGAACGCGCCGAGCGCGTATTTGCCTTTCAACGCCTTTGCAAACAGCTCTTTGGTATGTGTCAATGGCATAAGTTTTGGAATTTGATTGTCGTATCAACCAACCGGGATCTCCCCGATGGGAAGGAATAATAATGCAACTTTTCCGAAAGGAAACAAAAAACGCGGCCTCCCACCAACCAACCGTTGCCAAAATTTGGCGATAAATTGCCTTGCGATTTCGCGCCTTTGCGCGAAAAGAAGTCCGTGCAAGCGCATTTAATCCTTGGTCCGGCCGGCAGCGGCAAGACGTTTCGCTGTCTCGCGGAAATCCGCCAGGCATTGCACCAGTCGCCGGAAGGCCCGCCGCTGGCTCTGCTCGCGCCCAAGCAGGCGACGTTTCAACTCGAACGCCAGTTGCTCGATTCCGAAAGGTGGGGCGAGTGTCCTCGCGAGCCGAAGGCTACATCGTCCAACGGCTCGCCGGGAGTCTCGCCCCACCAGATTTATGGTTACACGCGCTTGAACATTTTTTCGTTCGAGCGGCTCGCGCGGTTTGTCCTGGACGTGCGCGGCGTCCCGACGCCGGCAGGATTGCTCGCCGAGGAAGGCCGGGTGATGGTCTTGCGCGCTCTGTTGATGCGGCACGAAAGCGAATTGAAATTGTTTCGCCCCAGCGCCCGCCGCCCGGGTTTTGCCCAACAACTCAGCCAGTTGCTCGGCGAACTGCAACAGCATCAGTTCACGCCCCCCAAACTTCGTTCGTTGTCCCGGCGCACCAACTTGCGCCACGAACTTCAGGACAAGCTCCACGACCTTGCACTGCTGCTCGACACCTACACGTGCTGGCTCACCGAACACGAATTGCAGGACACGAACCGCTTGCTCGACGTGGCCACTGAAACACTGCGTTCGGCTTTCGACGCTCGACCCTCGACCCTCGACTTTCAAAGCCTGTGGCTCGACGGCTTTGCGGAAATGACGCCGCAGGAACTGGATTTGCTCGCCGCCGTCGTTCCGTTTTGCGGTCGCGCGACACTGGCGTTTTGCCTGGAAAACGAACCCGCCGCCGAAACTTCATGGCTCTCGATCTGGTCGTCTGTCGGCAAAACATTTCAACAGTGCCGCCAGCGAATCACTCATTTGCCGGACTGCAAAATCAAAATTGAAATTCTTCCGCGCGATTCGAACAAAAATCGTTTCGCCGGAAATCCGGTTCTACAAAATCTGGAAATGCGCTGGCAACGTAGCGCAGGCGTCCCGCCTGCAAAAGGCCACGCAGACGAGATGCCTGCGCTACATTCAATTCACCTCGCCGCCTGCGCCAATCCCGAGGCCGAGGCCATTTTTGCTGCTCGCGAGATTTTGCGCTTCGTTCGTGGTGGCGGACGTTTTCGTGACGCCGCCGTGCTCGTGCGGGATCTCGATGGCTATCACAAGCCATTGGCGCGCGCGTTCCGTCGCTACGGGATTCCGTTCTTTCTCGACCGGCGGGAATCGGTGGCGCATCACCCTCTGGCCGAACTGACCCGCAGCGCGCTCCGCACGGTCACGTTCGACTGGCCGCACGATGACTGGTTTGCCGCGCTCAAGGCCGGTTTTTCGCCGGTGGACGAGACCGAAATTGACCGGCTTGAAAATGAAGCGCTCGCCCGCGGCTGGCATGGCGCAAAATGGCGGGACCCCCTTCAAATCGTGGAAAACCCCGAATTGTCCAAGTCCCTCGAACGGCTGCGCGAAATAGTTTTGCCGCCCTTTCAAAATTTTGCCGGGCAACTCGCACGTTGGGAAAACCATCCCACCGGCACGCAACTGGCGGACGCCTTGCGCGCGTTTTGGTCAGAGATGAAAGTCGAACCAACCTTGGAACACTGGAGCCTGGCCGACCCGGGTCACTCGCCACCCGCCACCCGCCACCCGTCACTTCATCCGACCGTTTGGGAGCAAATGAACACGTGGCTCGACAACGTCACCCTCGCGTTTTCAGACGAGGCGCTGCCGTTGCGCGAATGGCTGCCGATTTTGGAAGCCGGCCTCGCGAACCTGACCGTCGGGGTGATTCCGCCCGCGCTCGATCAAGTGCTTATCGGCGCGATTGACCGCGCCCGCAATCCCGATTTGAAACTGGCGCTCGTGCTCGGCGTCAACGAATCGGTTTTTCCCGCCGTGCCGGACGCGCCAGCGATTTTGACGGACGCCGACCGGGATGAATTGAGACAATGCTCCGGCGCGCCCGGTCCCGATTTGCGCGAACGCCTGGCGCGCGAGCGTTATCTTGGCTACATCGCCTGCACGCGCGCCAGCGAAAGACTCGTCGTGACTTTTTCGCGTCATGACGCAGACGGCAGAACGTTGAATCCATCGCCGTTCATCGCACATCTGCGGCGGATTTTTCCCGGACTCGATATCGAAGAATCCAATGGTGAAACCAAATTGGCCGGGGCGGAACACGTGAGCGAAATCGCCCCATCTTTGATGGCGGTTTGGTCGTCGGAACAGGAGCGCCGGCCTCCGGCACGGCGTGATACGGATGATTGGCAGCAACCTGCCGTGCCAGAGGCCGGCGTTCCGTCGCAGTTCATGGCCGTAGACCCGGCGGCTGAGACTGTTAAAAACTGGCGCGAACTGCTTGAACTCCCGGCCGTGGCGGAATTGACAAAAAGCCTGCGTCAGTTGCGTGAGCCGGATTCAACGGAACATTTGTCGCCCGCACTGGTGGAAAAGCTTTTCGGCCCGACCCTGCACTCCTCGGTGAGCCGGCTCGAGGAATTTGCCCAATGTCCGTTCCGGTTTTTCGTTCATTCCGGGCTGCGCGCCGGGGAACGGAAGGTTTTTGAGCTGGATGCGCGCGAGCAGGGCAGTTTTCAGCATGAGGTCTTGAAAATGTTCCACGAGCAATTAAGCGCCGAAGGCAAACGCTGGCGCGACCTTGCGCCGCCGGACGCTCGGGAACGCGTGGGCAAAATCGCCGCGGGTCTCGCGTTGAATTACCGCGACGGCTTGTTGCGCACCGACGAGCAAAGCCGGTTCACCGCGCGCGTGCTGGCGGAATCGTTGCAGGATTTTGTCGAAACGCTGGTGACCTGGATGCGCGGACAATACGAATTTGACCCGGCGGTGGCCGAACTCGAATTTGGTTTCGGCGCCGGCGGCGCGCCCGCGTGGGAAATTGATTTGGGCGCGGGACACCGGCTCGCGCTCCGGGGCCGGATTGACCGCATTGATTTGTGCCGTGAAGCCGGCGACCGCGCGTTATGCGTGGTGATGGATTACAAATCCGGTCGGAATAAACTCGATAAAGTCCTGATCGAACACGGCGTGCAACTGCAATTGCTGGCGTACCTGGCGGCCGTGCGTCATTGGCCGGATCCGCCCGCGCTGTTCGGCGTGCAACAATTGATTCCAGCGGGTGTCTTTTACGTGAACCTGCGCGGGCAATATGAAGGCGGCAATACGCGCGATGAGGCGCTGGCGGACGCGGACGCCGCGCGCAAGCTGGCTTATCGTCACACCGGACGTTTTGATGCAAGTTTTTTGGCTAAATTTGACGACCGCCCGAATGTGACATGCGGCGACCAGTTTAATTATTACCGCAACCGCGACGGTTCATTGCGCAAAGGTTCGACGGAAGCGCTGCCGCGGGCGGAATTTGAAAAGTTGCTCGACCACGTTGGGGCGCAATTGAAGGAAATGGGACGGGCGATTTTTTCCGGCGCGGCGCAGGTGGATCCATATCGCAAAGGCCATGAAACACCGTGTGAATTTTGCGATTATCGCCCTGTGTGCCGGATTGATCCGTGGACGCACCGGTATCGCGTGTTGCGTCCGTCAGCGGAGAACGCTTTCGATGGTTCACGCGTTTCATAACGCGGACCAGGCGCCGCCATCACCGGTCACCAAGCCCCAATTCCGCGCCCGCCCAAATAACACGAGAGTCGCAACTTCTTCCCTTGCGCTTTCCGGTTATTTGATATAAACTATTAAAATGGATAAAATGAATCCAAATAATATCATTACGAATTTTCTGGCCACCGAACACGCCGTGTTTTGTGAGCTGTTTGATGAGATTGACCGCCTCCTGCCTGACGTGCGGACGGCGGCCGAGGTGCGGTTGCTCAGCCGGCTGGTCGAAGGGGTGCTCTCCCGCCACGCCGATGTGGAACAGAACCTCGCCTATGCGGCACTGGACCACGCCCTGGCGGAAAAGGGCGAAATGAACCAGCTATACCAGGACCATAAGGAAATTGATGCGTGCCTTCAACACGCCACGCTGGCTGGGGAGTTTGTCGAGGCGGTGCGGTTCCTGAGGGCAGGGCTTAAGGCTTCCCGCGAGCATTTTCATCGGGAAGAGGAAACGATTTTCCCGCTCTTCGAGAAATTATTCGATCCCGCGGCTCTGGAAGCCTTGGGGGTCGGGGCATCCGGCAGCGCTTCGCCTCCATGGCCGCACGGCTTCGAGAACGCACTCCGCGGCCGAATGTGGAATCCAGAGTACTACTACCAGTCGGCCCCACCGGCTGCGCCTTCCCCGTCCCAAAATCCCCGGCGTGCCGACCTTCGCCGCCGCAAGGAAGCCAGCCCCGACAAACAGGACGACGGATAACGCACCTCGCAAACATAATCACCACCGCTGTTTGACACCTGCGGACACGAAGCACTATTTTTCAAATCATGAAAGTGAGGTTTAATACCAATTCCCGAAGACAATCGGTGCCATGGGTAGGGCGGCGCTGCTGCGCCGCCGGGTATGATGGCCGCGCAGCAGCACGGCCCCACCGTCAGGGAAATGTGCCGATTTTCATCGGGAGATGGTATAATTTGTTCGCGCTCGGCGCGCTGTTTTTGGCTGTGAGCTGCGATGGCTCACCGACAAACAACGTCGCTGCCAGACCGGCAACCGGCAACTCAACCACGAATCAAATCATGAAATTTCCAGTCACCAAAACCGACGCGGAATGGCGCCAGGAATTGACTTCTGAACAATATCGTGTGCTGCGTCAGGCCGACACGGAGCGGCCGTTCACCGGAAAGTATTGGAACACCAAGGAACCGGGGGTTTACCGCTGCGCGGCGTGCGGGGAAATCATTTTTACTTCGGACACCAAGTTCGATTCCGGCTGTGGCTGGCCAAGCTTTTATGACTTGGCGGCGGAGAAAAAAGTAATCCTGCGCGACGACTACAGCCTGGGGATGCACCGCACGGAAGTGTTATGCGCGCATTGCGGCAGCCACCTCGGCCACGTTTTCGATGACGGTCCGAAGCCCACCGGCCTGCGCTATTGCATCAACTCGGCGGCGTTGAATTTTGAAAAAACCAATCTGCCGCCGCCGAATCCGGGGGAGAAAAAGTAAATCTGTCTGCCGCGGCCCGACGTGCCACTCGTCCCGGCAGGGACAACCGGAAATCAGCCCGGCACAACGTGCCGGGTTCACCGCCCCAAAACAAAATCCGCCCTGAAGGGACGGTGGAAATCCAGCGCTCTTTTTTCATCGTCCCTTCAGGACGTGACCTTTTCTTTATGTTCACCGGGGACGTTGTCCCCGGCTAATTTCCATCCGTCGCTCCGCGACTGCCAAACGTCATTCCGTGATTTGGTAGGGCGCGTCACTCCGTGCGCGCCGTTTTTGGTGTGCATACGAGCGGCGGGCAACGGACTCCGATAAATCGCGCGCAGGCTGCCCACCCTGCCTCACCTTCGCCCGGGCGGCGCGGCGAACGAATCGTCGGCGAAAATCTGGCGTGGTTGGGTTTGCAAATGGGTGGCGATTTCGGCGAGGAATACATCACCAAACTCGCGCAGTTTCTTTTCACCCACACCGCTGATGCGCGCAAATTCGCGCTCGCTCGCCGGATAATCACGGGCCATCTGCCGCAGCGCCACGTCGGAGAAAACGATGTAGGCCGGCACGTTGCGCTCGTCGGCCAATTGCTTGCGAAGTTTGCGCAGCCGGTCGAACAACATCTCGTCGCACGCGATTTCGCCCGCGCGATGCGCCTTCGATTCCGGTGCCGTTACGGGTTGGGTAAGGGTCACTTTCCGGCGTTGCTTGAGTGCGGCCAGCCCGTCGTTGGTCAACTCCAACACGCTGAATTTCCCCGTCGTTTGCCGCAAATGGCCGAGCCGGATCAACTCCCGGCCAATGGCCGCCCACTCCGGCCGGCTGTGTTCCGTGCCGATGCCGTAGGTCGAGAGCTGCTCGTGATTCCACTTGCGAATCTTCTCCGTGTCCGCGCCGGTCAGGACCTCGACCACATGGTTCAAACCGACACCAAACCGGGTATGCTCGCGGATGCGATAAACGCAGGAGAGAAATTTTTGCGCGGCAAGCGTGCCGTCAAAAGTGGCGCGCGGGGAAAGGCAGTTGTCGCACGCGCCGCAGTTTGGAGCGCCGGCCTTCGGCACGGCATGATGCGATTCTGCGGACTCGCCGTGCCGGAGGCCGGCGTTCCAATCCTCCCCAAAATACGCCAGCAGCTCCCGCCTCCGGCAGCCCGAGCATTCCGCGTAATGCACCATCTTCTGCAATTGTTCGCGCGCAATCTGTTGTTCCTTCGGGTCCGGCTTTTCGTCTATGAACTGTGTTTGCTTGATCACGTCGCCGGCGCTGAAGAGCAGCACGCAATCAGCCGGCAGGCCATCGCGGCCCGCGCGGCCGGTTTCCTGGTAATAACCCTCGATGTTCTTCGGCAGATCGTAATGGATGACGAAGCGGACGTTCGGCTTGTTGATGCCCATGCCGAAGGCGATGGTCGCGCAAATCACGCGCACGTCGTCGCGCAGAAAAAGTTCCTGATGTTCCGACCGCTCCTTCGGCGCCAACCCGGCATGATACGGTCTGGCTTTTACCCCGTCCTCGTTCAAACGCCGGGCCACGCTCTCGGCGGTCTTGCGCGACTGGCAATAAACAATGCCGCTTTCCCTCGGCCGCGCCCGGACGAATTCCAATACTTGGTCATACGGTTTGTTTTTGGCCAGCACGCGGTAGGTGAGGTTCGGGCGGTTGAAGCTGGCGACATAGCAACGCGGCTCGCGCAGCTTGAGCAGCTTGATGATGTCGGCGCGCACGCGTTCGGTGGCGGTGGCGGTGAGCGCCATCATCGGCGTTTCGGGAAAAAGCTTCCGCAACTCCGCGAGCTGGCGGTATTCCGGGCGGAAATCATGTCCCCACTCGCTGATGCAATGCGCCTCATCCACGGCCAGCAGACGCACGTTCCAACGCTGCAAATCCGAAAGCACTCCCGAAAGCATCAGCCGCTCCGGCGCGAGGTAGAGCAGGCGGAACTCGCCGTTATGCAGGCCGCGCAGCCGCGCCCGCGATTCGCCTTGGGCGAGCGAGGAGTTGAGAAAGGTCGCCGGAATGCCACCGGCCTGCATCCCGTCCACCTGGTCTTTCATCAATGCGATCAATGGCGACACCACGACCGTCAGTCCGGGCTGTGCCATCGCGGGCAGTTGAAAGCAGAGCGATTTGCCGCCGCCGGTGGGCAGCAGCGCGAAGACATCCTTCCCGGCCAGCGCATCGCGGATGATTTCCTCCTGCAACGGACGGAACGAGGTGAACCCGAAATATTGCTTGAGCAGCGGGAGCAGATTGGTTGTTCCAGATTTCACCGCCGTCAAAGTAGGACAATCGCGTTGGAGTTCAAGCTTCAGCTTGCACCGCTGCCGGAACGGATTAACCACGAAATACACGAAACTTCGGAGGGGCGAGTTCCACGAGTCCCCAACTTCCCTGCTTTTTAATTTTTCGTGTGCTTCGTGTATTTCGTGGTTAAAAATCAGTACACTAGCACCAGCACCGCCGCATCCTGCGCCGATTTCACCACATCCTCAAACTTCCGGTCAGCCGTGACCGGCTCTTTGAGTTTGGCCGAAACTGCCGGCACGGATTCGAGGATTGGGAGGGACGCCGTGTCGGCGTCCCTAAAATTGGGGACGGCAACATGCCGTCCCTCCCGGCTCTTCACCGCGTAATTCACATTCTCCGGCAACGCCCCGCTCGCCGCCAACGCCACCGACGTATCCAGCTTGGCAGATGCTAATGATACTCCTGCAGCGTCTGCACGCCGTAACCGCTCTTTTTTATCGCGGCGATGCCGCGGGCGGCGGCTTTGGCGCCGCTCAACGTCGTCATGATGGGCGTGCCGGTATAGACGGCGGTGGTGCGGATTTTCACCTCGTCGGCGCGCGGCGTGGCGCCGCTGGGGGTGTTGATGACCAGTTGGAGCTCCTTGTTTTTGAGCAGGTCAATCGCGTTCGGCCGGCCTTCGGTGAGTTTGAAAATGTGCTGAACCTTCAGGCCCGCCTTTTCCAAAACCGCGGCCGTGCCGCCGGTGGACACCAGTTCAAAGCCGAGGTCGGCAAACTGTTTTGCCACCGCCGCAACCTCTTTTTTATGCGCGTCGCTGACACTGATGAAAACTTTCCCGTTGAGCGGCAGCGGCGAGCCGGCGGCCATTTGTGATTTCGCGTAGGCGATGCCGTGGTCCGCGTCGAGACCCATGACCTCGCCGGTCGAGCGCATTTCCGGCGAGAGCAAAATGTCCTGCCCTTGAAAACGATTGAACGGAAACACGGATTCCTTCACCGCCCAATATTTCGGCCAGATTTCCTTCGTAAAACCAAGTTCCTTCAGGGTTTTTCCGGCCATGACCTTGGCCGCGAGTTTGGCCAGCGGCACGCCGATGGCCTTGCTCACGAACGGGACGGTGCGTGACGCGCGCGGGTTGACTTCGAGCACAAAAACCTTTTCGCCTTTCACCGCATATTGCACGTTCATCAGGCCGATGACCTTCAACTCCGTCGCCATCGCGTGCGTGTAGTCGCGGATGATTTGGATGACCTTTTTGGACAGCGTGTGCGGCGGCAGCACCATCGCGGCGTCGCCGGAATGAACGCCCGCAAATTCGATGTGCTCCAGCAACGCGCCGATGACAATGTGGCCCTTGGCCGGATCGTCAAAATGGCCAACGTCCGCAATGCAATCCACGTCCACTTCGGTCGCGTCTTCCAGAAATTTGTCCACCAGCACCGGACGTTCCGGCGACGCCTCCACCGCAAAACGCATGTAATGCTGAAGCTCGGCGTCCGAATAAACGATCTGCATCGCGCGGCCGCCGAGCACAAACGACGGACGGACGAGGATTGGATAGTCCAGTTTTTTCGCCACCGCGAGCGCCTCGACTTCGTTGGTCGCAATGCCGTTGGGCGGTTGCGGAATTTTCAACTTGTCGAGCATCGCGGCGAAGAGCTTGCGGTCTTCAGCAATCTCGATGCTTTGGGGCGAGGTGCCGATGATGTTGACGCCGTTTTTCTGGAGGCCGAGCGCGAGATTCAGCGGCGTCTGCCCGCCGAACTGCGCAATCGCGCCCCAACAGCCTTCCCGTTCATAAATGTGCAGCACGTCTTCCAGCGTGAGCGGCTCGAAGAAAAGTTTGTCGCTGGTGTCGTAATCGGTGGAGACGGTTTCGGGATTGGAATTGACCATGATGGTTTCAAAGCCGTCTTCCTTGAGCGCGAACGCGGCATGGACACAGCAATAATCAAATTCAATGCCCTGGCCGATGCGATTGGGTCCGCCGCCGAGAATCATCACTTTCTTCTTCGCCGTCTTTTTGACCTCGTCGTCGCCGCGGTCATAGGTCGAGTAATAATACGGCGTGTAAGCCTCGAACTCGGCGGCGCAGGTGTCCACGAGCCGGTAGCTGGGCACGAGGCCGAGTTTTTTCCGCAACGCGCGGATTTTGTCCTCGGTCGTGCCGGTCAGATGGGCGATTTGCCGGTCGGAGAAACCCAGACCTTTGGCCTTGGCCAACAATTCAGAGTCAAGTGGCGGCATCGCGCAACAGTAGGCCGGAAAATTTTCCGCGTGTCCAGCGGGGAGTGAATTCAGCGGTGATGCAATTTAGGTTGTAGTGTCGGCGCTGTGCGCCGATGGCCTCGAGCCGCAGGCTCGACGCTACAGCAAATCGAGTTCTACCGTGGATTCGCGCTTGCTGGCGGCATGGCTTTACGTTACGAAAATGGCGATGAAACCAATCGGGCGCGCATTGCTGTGGCTGACGTTATCCGCTCCGATCTTCGTCTCCGCGCAAATTGACCCGGTCAAGCGCGACCTGATCCAGCTCGGCTACAACGCGGCGTTCGAGGGCCACGCACCGTTTGCCGGGTACGCGTTTTACTATCACAACCAGCCGGATTTCCTGCGCACGAACCTGACGCTGCGGCTGGCACTCGCACCGGTGTATCTGGATTCCGAATTCGGCTTTGTCCACGGGCTGGGGCCGAACACGGACTTCGCCATCGGTCTGGCGGGAGGCGGCTTCGCGGACAGCTACAACGAAATTCACGGCGGCACTTATTATCCCAGCCAGTCTTTTGAAGGCAGTGGCGGCGAAATTTCAGCGAGTGTTTATCATTTGTTCAATCCCGCCGACCAGATTCCGCTGAACCTCATCCTGCGCGGCACGGCGCACTATTCCACTTTTGACCACAGTGACAGCACGGCCTCTGGATTTCGACTGCCGGAGGATCGCGGCGAGTTCAGCGTGCGCACCGGTTTGCGCTGGGGCGGCATCGAACCGACGCTGTTCCCGGCGCTCGCGATGGAATTGTCCGTCTGGTATGAAGGACAGCTCCGCACCGATTCCGGCCCTTATGGCTTCTTCAACGGCGTCAGCTACGATCGCTCGGTCGAAGAGCAATCGCATTTGTTTTGGGCCGAAGCCGCGTTGTCCTACACGCTGCCCAAGAGCCAGCAGAATTTTTACGTGCGGTTGACGGCCGGCACGAGCGTGGACGCCGACCGTTTCAGCGCGTATCGCCTCGGCGGATATTTGCCGCTGGTGGCGGAATTCCCGCTGTCGCTGCCCGGTTATTATTTCCAGGAAATCAGCGCCCGGCAATTTGTGCTGCTCAATGCAAATTACCTCCTGCCGCTTGACAAGAGCCAGCGTTGGAATCTCAATGTAAACGCGTCCAGCATGGTTGTGGATTATTTGCCCGGGGAGGAGCAGCCGGGCAACTGGCTTAACGGCGTAGGCGGCGGCATTTTATATCGCGCGCCGTCCGACCGTTTCAAAATCATGGTTGCTTACGCCTACGGCGTGGATGCCATTCGGTCGGATGGTCGCGGCGCGCATAGCATCAGCCTGCTGATGCAATGGGATTTGAGGCCGACGCATGGCGAAGGGTTCCACCCCGCACATCCCAATCGCTGGCGCGGCTGGCAATGGTTTTTGGGCGACTAAAAGGAACGCGCGAAAATTTTTACGCGCGCCCGCGCCTTGCGCACAAGATCCAATTCAACTTGCGCAAAGTGCCATTGCTTGCTTCATTATGCGGGTGGGTGCGCATATGGTGGAATTGGCAGACACGCTACTTTGAGGTGGTAGTGGGGCAACCCGTGCAGGTTCAAGTCCTGCTATGCGCACCAGTCTTCGCTCACAGCGCAGCGGAGAGCGAAAACTGCCGCGCCGTAGCGCGCGAAGGCGGGCTGGATCCCGCAGACAGAGACGCTGAGAGCTGCGACTCGGCAAGCCAATCTTTTCCCCGTGGCACGGCATCAAACACACCGGGGCCTCGCTCCTCAGGACGAGCGGCTCTTTGCCGCCCGGCAACTTCCCGCACTCCGCGCCGCCGCCGCCGATCTCTGCTGGCTGCTCGATCGCGGCTACGCCCCGCGCTCGGCCGTCGAACTGGTGGGCAACCGCCACAACCTCACCTCCCGTCAGCGCATGGCCGTCTCCCGCCACGCCTGCGCTCTCGAAGATGTTCAACGCCGCCAAAAACTCCGCGTCGAGCCCGGCCGGCTTCAGGGCCATGAACTCTGGCTCGACGGCTACAACGTCCTGACCGTCCTCGAAAGCGCGCTGGCCGGCGGGATTGTCCTGCTGTGCCGCGACGGTTGCTGCCGGGACATTGCCGGCATCCACCGGCGCTATCGCAAAATAAATGAAACCATTCCCGTCCTGCGTCTGATCGGCGAAACCTCCGCGGCCCTGGGTGTCAGCTGCTGCCGCTGGTGGCTCGACCAGCCGGTTTCCAACAGCGGACGCCTCAAGACCCTCATCCTTGAAACCGCTGCCGCCGCCGGCTGGAACATGGAAGTGGAACTGAGCTTCAGCCCCGACCACGTCCTGTCGCACACCGACCAAATTATTGCCACGTCCGACGGCATCGTGCTCGACCGCTGCCAACGTTGGGTAAACCTCGCCCGGCTGATCATCGCCGAACGTATTCCGAAAGCGCGGCTCATGGATTTGGCATCCGCCGGGGTAAAGAATCAATGACTAATGACTAAGCCCGAATGACGAAAGAAATCCCAATGACCTAATTCCGAAGCCGATTGCGTACCCTCACTTTCATTGATCATTTGAGCTTCGTTATTCTTTAGTCATTATGGTTTAGGAATTCGTCATTCCGCCGCATCTTCGATTGGCGGCAAATTGCTGCTGGATCGTCACCTGTTTCCACTGGGAATGACGAGGAACCAAAAGTGGCGGCGGGAAAAGCATTGCGTTCCGGCTCCATTCCGCGCAAGAGAAAGACATGGTTTATCAAAAACAAATCCTGCTGGAAACCCGGGGCCACCGCCAGATGCATGACCTCACGGCGGACGTGGCGCGGATCATCCACGACTCCGGCGTGCGCACGGGGACGGCGCACGTGTTCAACGTCGGCAGCACCGGGGCGCTGGGCACCATTGAATTCGAGCCGGGGCTGCTCGAAGACCTGCCTGACCTTCTGGATAAGCTCATTCCGCCGGGCCGCGATTACGGACACGAACAGGCGTGGCACGACGGCAACGGCCATTCGCATTTGCAGGCTACGCTGCTGGGGCCGTCCCTGACCGTGCCGGTGGCCGACCGGAAGCCGGTGCTGGGCACCTGGCAGCAAATCTTCCACTTGGAATGCGACATCAAGCCCCGACGCCGCACCATCATGGTGACGGTGTCCGGCGAGTGATTTTCAGTTTTCCGTGAAGACGAAGGCGCCGTAGCCGACCACGCGGTCGCGGCTGCCCGAGGTGTCGCCGGAGTTCCGCAAATCCACGGTGCGGCACCGCAGGCCGCGCTCCTTCGCCACCCGCAGCAGTCCGCGAATCGGCTGGCAGCCGCAGGCTTGGTCGCCGCCGAGGTCCTGCCAGTTCAACGACTCGATGGTGCGGGCCGTCTCGCGGTCCATTTGTTGCGCCGTTCGATAATCGTGGTAGTGACTCAGGTCCGAACTGACGACGATGCAGGTTTCCCGGCCGCCCCAGAGTTCGTTTAACACCGCTCCGACTTCATCCGGCGCGGCGTCGCCCACGACCAGCGGGACCAGTTTAAATTCGCCCAGCGCGACTTGCAGGAACGGCAGATGCACTTCCAAGCTGTGTTCGTGCTCGTGCGCGGCATCCAGCGTCGTTACCTGCGGCAACGCGCGGACCAGGGTTAGCGCCTCCTCATCCACAGGAATGGGCCCCAGCGGCGATTGAAAAACCGAAGTACTGCTGGCGGCCAATCCGGGAAACGCCACGAAATGCGACGGTCCCAGCAGCACCACGCGTTTGAACCGACCACGTCCGTGCGCCAAGCAGGCGTAGGCCGAGCCGGCAATGGGCCCGGAATACTGGTAGCCGGCGTGGGGCGCGATGATGGCTTTCGGAATTTTGTCAGAGACGATTTTCGCTGCCGCCAGAAAACCGTCCACTTCCGTCCGCAGTTCTTCCGGGTCAGCGGGATAAAATTGTCCCGCCACGGCCGGCAGACGCACCGCCGTGGTTCCCGTTGCGGACTTGAATCGGGCGCGCATTTTCATTTCAAGTTCACCCGGTGCGGCAGGCGGTGTTGGCCGGCGACCGGGCCGTCCGCCGGCCAGAGGCCGGGAATCACCACGCCGCAGCGCGGACACGTGCCGCGGGTGGTGATTCTGTATTCCTGGATCAAGTAACCGCTGCGGACAATCAGGGTTTCGCCGCAGCCGGGGCAGCGCGTGTTTTCCCATTCGCCCACCCGGCCGGTCGCATTGCCGGCATAGACGAAGCGCAATCCGGCTTCGGTCCCAATCTCCGCCGCGCGCAACAAATCATCCGGTCGTGTCGGGCGCGGGCCGGTCATTTTGTAATCCGGATGGAATGCGGTGACGTGCCACGGAATGTCACGGCTCACCGAAGCAATGAACCGGGCGATGTCCCGGAGTTCCTTCGGGTCGTCGTTGAAGCCCGGCACGACGAGCGTCACCACTTCCAGCCAGAGGCCGCGTTGATGGACCTGTTTGATGGTTTCCGTCACGTGATCGAGTGTGCCGCCGAGCGTCCGGTAACGGCGGTCATCAAAACCTTTCAAGTCAATTTTGCAGGCAACAATCCACGGCTGGAGAAAATCGAGCGCTTCCGGCGTCGCGTTGCCATTGGAAACCAAAGCGCACATCAGGCCCTGTGCCTTGGCCGGCTGGAAAATGGCCACCGCCCATTCGGCGGTGATGAGCGGCTCGTTGTAACTCGACACCACCAGCCGCGCGCCATACCGTTGGGCCGCGTGAACCAGTTCTTCCGGGGTGGCCGGCTGGAAAGACGCGGACGCCGCATCGTCGCGCAGCATCTGGCTCGTCACCCAGTTCTGACAATAGGAACAATGAAAATCGCAGCCGAACATGCCGAAGGTCAGCGCGTCGCTGCCGGGATGCACATGGAAGAACGGCTTTTTCTCCACCGGATCGCAGGCCACGCCGGCGGTGTAGCCGAACGGCACGCGCAACTGGCCGCCGTCGTTGAAGCGCACCTTGCAAATCCCGCGCCGGCCCGGCACAATCAAACACCGATGACCGCACGCCACGCACCGGACCCGGCCGTCCTCCGGCTTCCAAAGCACGCCCACGGTGGTGTGGCGGTCCAGCAGGTCGGCCAGCGTCCCGCCCGTTTTCGGGCGCTGGACCACGGGCGGCAGGGGCTTTGAAGCCGGGTCCGTTTTTGCTGTTTTCACTGTCTCAGTCTTGCGCGTTTTCACTTTACGGAAAGGCTGTCCGGTCAACATCGCACGTTCTTCCGCCACCAACAACTTGTGCCGATAATTGCAACCCGACCAAGTCAACGACGGCTGCGCGCCACGATGAATTTTTCCGCGTATTTGCCCAGCAAATCGGCCTCCAGATTTACCGCGTCACCAACCTTCCGCTCCCGCAAGGCCGTGATTTCGTAGGTGTGCGGGATAATCCAGATGCGGAAACTTTTTTTCCGCACGCCAGCGACCGTGAGGCTGATGCCGTCCACCGCCACCGAGCCTTTGAAAACGATGTAACGCATCACCTCCACCGGCGCGGCGATATCGAGCACGTGGTCCTGCCCCGCGCGTTCCCAGCGGATAATTTTGCCGACACCGTCAATATGGCCGGTCACAAAATGTCCGCCGAACTCGCCGTCCGCGCGCAACGGCCGTTCCAGGTTCACCAGCGAACCGGGTTTGGCGAATTGCAGATTGGTGCGCCGCCACGTTTCCTGGAGCAGATCGAATCGGGCGAGCTTGAATTTCCCGCGCGTGACCACCTTCACCGCCGTCAGACAACAGCCGTTCACCGCCAGACTGCCGCCCAGCTTCAAACCGCGGCCGGTCGCGCCAGCGCGGACGGTCAGTTCGATGGATTTTGCCGCTGGCTTAATCTTCTCAACCACACCCGCTTCTTCAATGATGCCGGTAAACATTTTGGAAAAGTTAAAGCCGCCGCGAGGCCCTGTCGAGCCGCCTTTGTTTCGTAGCGGCGTCTCGGAAGAGCGCCGCAAACTTGATTCAAATTGGCGGCACTCTGCCGAGGTGCCGCTACGGAATGACCCGCGCCGTCAGCAACAAGTCCGGGCCAAGCCGCTTCCAGGCAACGTCGTGAAGTTGGATCGCCTCCGCCAGGTTCCGGGCGCCTTCACCCGCAACGGCTTTCCGCGCGTCGCGTCCGCCCAGGATTTTCGGCGCGTAGAAAAAAGCCACGCGGTGTGCCAGGCTCCCGAGCAAAAACGACGCATTCACCTCGCCACCGCCCTCAACCAGCAGGCTGGTGATATTTTCCGCGCCCAGCTTTCGCATGAGCCAACGAAGATCAATTTGTTGGTAGGGCGCGCAGTCCTCTGCGCGCCGCGAACGCAAATTATCTCCCGAAAACGGCGCGCACGGAGTGACGCGCCCTACCTTTGCTGTTGGTGCAACAATAACCTTCACCCGTTCGGCCAACGCCGCCACGCGATTCTTAGGCGCGGATTTGCTAACAACAATCGTTGTCAGCGCCGCATGTTTATCGCTCACCACTTTCGCCGCCAACGGCGTCCGCGCCCTCGAATCCAAGATAATTCTGCAAATCGGGTTCCCCATCTTCCATCTTCTATCATCCATCTTCGTCCTCGCCGTCAGGCTCGGATCATCCGCCAGAATCGTATTGATCCCCACCAGGACCGCATCCGCGCCCTGCCGCAATTTCATGCCGTAAGCACGCGCCGCTCCACCGGTGATCCATTTCGATTCACCGCTGGCCGTGGCGATTTTGCCGTCCAGCGTCATCGCCGCTTTGACCGTAACGAACGGCGTGCGATGGACGATCCAATGATTGAAGGCATCATTCAGCCGGATACACTCGTCGGCCAATGATTGGTAGGGCGTGCAGTCCTCTGCGCGCCGTTGCCTGGCAAGACCCGGAACGGCGCGCACGGAGTGACGCGCCCTACCTTTGCCAAGTGAGGTGACTTCAATCCCGGCGCATTTCAGAATTTTGAAAGCCCGCCCGGAATGCTTCGGATTTGGATCCATCGCGCCAACGACCACGCGCTTGATGCCGGCAGCGATGATGGCGTCCGTGCAGGGCGGGGTGCGGCCGTGCGTGCAGCACGGTTCGAATGTCACGTAAAGCGTCGCGCCTCTGGGATTGTGGCCGCGTTTTTGCGCATCGCGGAGCGCCTCAATTTCCGCGTGCGGCAAGCCGGCGCGCCGATGCCAGCCGCGTCCGACGATTTTGCCGCCTTTCACCAATACCGCGCCGACCATCGGATTCGGTGAAGTCATGCCGTAGCCGCGCCGGGCGAGCCGGAGGGCGAGGCGCAGGAAATGGGCGTCAGACATCGCCGCGCATCGTAGCCGTTGACGCTTGCCGCGCCAAAGCCAAAAGGCGACGGTGGGTGAAGAGGTATAAACTGAAACCCGAAAGCTTTCCAATTCACCGAATCCTAAACATTCCAAATCTACTTCAAAACCATGCTTCCTTAAATTGCTTCGCGTCGAACGGCTGCAAGTTATCTGCTGTTTCGGGAGGATGACAATTTGATCGCCGGGCCGGTTCTTTTCCGGTGGATGCACTCAGGTGTCAGTGGAACTGGAGCGGCAATCAATACAGGCCCCAACGCCGCAGCAGAAAATATTCATTGTAGGGCCGGTCATCCGTAATCTGGATTTCCGGATCCGGGCTGAGGATGCGCGCGATGGCAATTTCGTTTGTTACAACCCGTCCGAGATAGGCTGTGACATCCGGGGAATCACTCCATTCCAGCAGGTCCTGCTTCGCCCTTTCAGGCATCCTCGCTGTCAGTTGTCCCGCATCCAACGATTCAATGGGTTCCATGGAAGCCAGCAAATGCATCCCGGAGCCTTCCACCGGGCCGAAAACGCGTGTATGAGGGAAGGAGTCATTGACTGATCGCGCTGCGGCGAGGGACATGGAAGCATCCCTGCCGGGCACCCAAGTCTGTAAAATGCCATGCGGTTGGAGATGCTGTTTGGCCAGCTCATAGAATTCCTTGGAATAAAGCAGGCTGGACCCGGCAGCTTCCGGTGGTGGCGATGGATCAATCACGATGACGTCGAATTTTTCCGCGGTGCGCTTCAAATAGCGCCGGCCATCATCAATGACGATCCGTCCCCCGGGATTGTCGAGGCAGTGTTTGGCATCCGCGTGGTAAAACTCAAACGCCTTCGCGACCCCGGGCACCAATTCCACAGTCGTCGTGTTTACATCCCAGCTTAGGGCCGAGCGGTAAGTGGTGCCCATGCCAAAACAAATAATCAAAGCCGATTGCGGCCGGCCCTGGTGAAAGGCCAGCGGCAGGTGGGCCATGAATTTGGTGATCGGGGTCAGCCCGGTCATGCCAATGCCGTTCACGAAAAGGTACTTGTGTCTCCCCTCGCCAAAGGAAATGGTGGATGCGGCATAGTCCCGCCTGATGGTTGTGTTTTTTTGGGTTTTTACCAACAAGGCTTCGTAATCCTCGGAGAAGAACACGGTCCAAATCAGGACGCTGCCGGCGATCAAGCCCCATCCCCAACGACTCCTTTGCGGCAGGGACTTGCTCAGGAACAAATAATATCCCAAGAATGGCAGGCTGAGAAAAATCAACGCGTTTCTTTCACTGATCCACGGCAACAAAATATACGAGGCAAATAGCGGCCCCAAAATACAGCCGAGCACATTGATGGCATAAGCCTTGCCGGCCTCAGCCGGACGACCGGTGGCGTATCCGTCAATCAAACCCGGCGTCAAATATCCCAGCACGGCACAAAGTGGACAAATGCTGGCCAGCAGAAAAGCGCCGCTGATCAAACTGAGCTGTCCTGTCCAATCGGCCTTCATGAGTCGAAAATCATTGGTCAGCGCGGGAAGGAGGGCGGTGAGCGCCAGCAGGGAAATGAGGACGGCCAGGGAACGGACGCGACGGTTTCGCAGGTCGCGGCGATACCTCAGGGAGCCCAAAAAGGTGGCCCCCAGATAAACACAGACAATGGAAGCAAACGAATACACTTGCGTATGCAGGACCGGAGTGAAGGCACGGGTCCAAATCACTTCCATCGCCATGGCGCTGAATCCGGTTGAAAACAAAAGCCATTTAATGAGCCGGCCGCCAATGCCTTGAAACGGGGGGGCAACCACCGGACCGGGCAAACCGGTTACTGCCGGTTTGGGGGTTGCGGAAAATTGGCGTCGGCTTTGTCCCAAGAGCACGCTGATGACGGCGATGGCGCAGTTGCAGGCAGCGGCATCCCAAAGGGTTTTATGAAAACCCAATATTTCCACCGAAATCAACGCCGTCCACAAGGTCCCGCTCATTGCCCCAAGGACGTTGGCCAGATAGAGATAGCTGAAACTTTCCTGATTATTCCCATCCCACTCCCGGATATAGGCCATCATCAACGGAAAGGTTGCGCCCATGAATACACACCAGGGAAAAATGGAGATGGCCAGGACCAGCGCTGAGAGGGAAAGATAATCGAAGGAATTGGTCTGGCCTGCCGACAACAAACAATGTTCACCCAGCCTGAACAATTTGGGAACCGCGAAGGCCCCACCCAGCCCGATCATCAATTCCGCTCCGGCATAAAAATAAGCTGCGGACAAGCCGGTTTTCCTCACCCAGGGACCGACCAGCCGTCCTCCCGCCCACGCTCCCACGGAAAGTCCCAGCATGAACACCGAGAGCACCACCGAGAGCACCGGCGTGATGATCCCGAACGACGCAAACGCCATGCGTGTCCACACGATTTGATAAACGAGGCTGCAAAAGCCGGACAAAAAGAAGAGCAGGAACAACAAACGACGCAGGGACGGATTCATTTTGCAGAAATGATACAAAAGCCGGCCTTTTGTCCAAGCTTTGTTGATTTTCCGCGGCGGATTTCAATTTTCAAACAAAGCTTCCGCGAGTTGATTCGCGGCGAAGGACGGCATAACGTCCGGCTGTTTGTCGAGACGGTTGAAATTTGATTGGCAGGCCGAGAACCCACAGGAAGGAAAAACCAGGCCGGCCCGGAAGATTTATTGAAACACCCGGCGTGAAGCGGAGACGGATTCCGGTCCGAAGCCGGGGAGGATGAGAACTCCCCTCCCGGTTTTCAGGGGCTGATCTGGCGGATGCGGTAATAGCGTTGCGCCGCGGCCGGACTCAAAGGGGGGGTGCCGGATAATACGCCGTCGTCTTCCCAACTGGTGATACTGGCGCTGCTGGTGGTGGTGAGCACCGGCTGCCAGTTCATGGGCTGCAGGCCGGGGGTAAACAGCACTTCGTAAATGGCGCCGGGAGCGGTTTGCCATCGGAGTGTAGCTCGCTGTTGCCCGGCGTCGATGTCCAGCCCGGTGATCCACAGGGCCGGCGCCGGCGCAATGGTGAACTGGCTGAAGAAGGCGTTCCGGTCTTCCGGTGGCGCGTAATAGTCGTTCAGAAAGGCCAGCCCGATGGCGTGCGATCCGGAGGTCAGGAACAGGGTGACGGTGTAGGAAATCAGGTTGGTGTCGGTGAGGAAAAAGTTGGTCTGGGTGTTGCCGTCCACCGTCACGCCAATCTGGGGCAGCACGCCGGCAGCGGCGGTGCCGCCGGCCAGGATGGTGAAGATGTAATTGCCGGAACTGGTAATGTTCACGGTGGTTTCAATCCGGCCGTTGCTGTTGAGGTAAGCAATGCCGCCGGACGTGTAGTAGGCCCCGACATTCACGTTGGTCATGGTTCCAGCTCCGATGCTGACACCGGACGATGGTTGAAACGCAACGCCCAGATCATTGAGCAGCTTGCTGATGTAACGTCCGGCTTTGGTTGCGTTTTGCGTTTCAGTGTCCCACTCGATTTCGTCAAGGAGCACCAGTCCGCTGCCGCGGCGATCCTGCGCCACCGCGCCGGGACGGGTGAGCAAGGTGGCCGGGTTGTTGTCGGCATCGCGGCCCCAAAGGATTTGGGTGAGGAACAGGTTGCGGTCCTCGGGGGGCGCATAAGCATCATTGTCGAAGGAAACCGAAAGTTGATGCGTGCCCGGTGTGAGATCGGCGCTGAGGGTGTAATAAGCCAGTTGGTTGGTGGGCACGGTTACTGAATCCTGCGCCACGCCGTCAATCGCCAGGGACATTTGCGGCCAGCCGCCGAGGGCGGGTGTGCCGCTGGCCTGCACGTCGAAAAGGTACGTTCCGGCCTGGACCACATTGATGTCTTGAGCGACATAGCCATTGGACCAGAGCCACCAACCGCCTGACCCGGCGCCGCCGCTGGTATGAATCGGCATGGTCAACACCGGAATGGTATCGTAGGCCGTCAGGTTGAAAATTTTGCGGTAATAACGGCTGGCAACATTGCTGGACAACACTTCGGTCTGGTTCCAGGTGCCGGGTTGGAGAATCCAATACAGATCATCATTGGCCAGCCGGACGGCGGCATTGGTCGGGTCGCGGCGCAACAAAGAACTGATGGCTGTGGCACTGTAATTCAATTCCGGAAACAACCCGGCCTCAGCGGCGGCGAGAAAAGCGTCGGTCGGCCGGTGCAGAACCAGCTTGCCGCCACGCGCGACGTAATTGGTGAGCGTGGGCAATTGTGCCGTCGCTTCCTGCCACGCCGTATCGCCGCCCGCCACGATGAGCGCGGGATAAACCGCCGGGTCACAGTTCGTCAGGTGGCCGGAAAAGTTTTCGGCCAGCAAACCGAGTTGGGCGAGCCTGGTGGCGGCGGGCGACTGGGGTTCCGCCAGCAATGCGGCGGGACGGATCGCCGGGTGTCCGGCGCTCGAACCGCAGTAATTCAGCAAACGTTGCAGCAACACGCCCGCGAGCGGTTCGGCGTCGAATCGCGCCGTCAGCGGCCATTGTGAGCAGAGGATGCCGCCGGAACCCATCGGCACTTCCACGGCGGCGGCATAGGCGAGCCCGCTCGTGGAACCAATCGAAGCCAGCACGCGGAAATTGCCGCCCGCCGGCGCATTGAGTGCGTTTACGACCACGCGGTTGTCGTCAGCCCACCAACAGAGGTCGGTGGAAGTGAGGACGGCGGTGACCGGATGGCTGGGATTCGGAAACGCAAAACTGGCGTCATAATTCTGCGCTGGCAGACTGGCGGGCATCCAGGCTGGATAATTGGTTTGTTCGAGCACGAGCACCCACCCGCCGTGCGCGGTGAAGTTCTGCCACTGGGCGGCCACGGTGCCGGAACCCACTTCAGGAACCGGTTCGGCGGCAAGCGCGTTCTGACCCACCACCAACAAGTTAAACTGGCCGTAAGCCGCCGTGTGCAGATTGGTCACGCTGGTGAACGGAATGCCGAACCGCCCCAACAAGCCGGCAGTGGAGCCCGCCGGATCATACAAACCCGGTTTCACGCCGGCCGGCAGGGTGAGGGTCGAGTGCGGGAGGGCCGAATAGAGTATCGTATTGGTGTAAACCACGGTGGCGGCGTTGTCCAATTCGAGTTGCAGCGGGAACGGGCCGCTGGCTGCGGGCACCGGGAACGTGATGTTGCCCTGCCATTGTCCGGCTGGCGGCAGGGAAAACGTCGTGGTTTGCCATGTGCCGGAGCCGGCCTGCCAGCGGAGCGTAAAGTTGCCGGAGGCCAGCGTGTCGTTATAGACGTGCAACGATCGCTGCGTGGTGGCGCCAGTGAAGAAACGCGGATTGTACTGATCCACAAACACGGCATTGGGTTCGTAGGCGGCTTTTTGGACCTGGTAGAGATAGTTCGAACCCGGATTCAAATCGAACACGCCCCAAACGACGCTGGGGTCCTCGAACTCGGTCCAAGGGGCCATCCCGTTGACGCCGTACGACCGGTAAGCCTGAATTTGCATCTGCCACGTCAGGCCCTTGGACAGGTTGCGATAATGCACCGGATCGAAATAAGCATCGTCGCCAAAAAGAATCGTGAAGTACTCCGCGGAAGTGCCCGGCACCCAGAGAAATTCGCCGATGTAAAGCGGCTTGGAGTGGTCCCAAATCCATTCGCCGCCGGGCATCCAATCGCGCGCAATCGGCTGGTCCATCCAATAAGCATCATTGGGCCAGACATGGAAATCGGGAAATTCGTGCGGATAATGCAGACCGAGCGCATCAGCTTCGCCGTCCGGATCGAGATCGGCTTCGTAGGTGATGGGCCGCGTCGGGTCCAAGCCCTTGACGATGCCGCCCATCGCCGCCAGTTCCGCTTCGGTACCGGAATAAAGTTTTTCCCCGCCGCAATGAAGGATTTCATTCTCCAGGCTCCACAGGACGATGGACGGATGATTGCGGTCGCGCTGCACCGCGGCGGAAATGTGCTGCGAATAATTGGTCCAGAACGTCGCGTTGCTCAGTTGGTACGCCGTCGGGTCGCACCACACCGCGCACTCCTCCACCACCAGCAACCCGACTTCATCGGCGATCTGGTACCACGATTCATCCCACGGCTGCGTGTGGAACCGGACCGCGACGTTGTTGCCGGCCTTGATATCGTTCAAGACCTGGCGGATCTGGTTGGTATCCTGCAGGTCGGAAGGCGGCCACGTCGCGGTGGCCAGCAGGTTGATCGGCGTGCCATTGAGATAAAACAAGCCGCCCTGAGTCCAGAATTCCCGGAAGCCAAAGCGCGTCTGCAACTGGTCCAAGCCGGTTCCGCTCGAAACGGTCGTGGCGAGGTAATACAGATACGGATCGCGATGCGTCCACAAATGCGGATTGCTCCAGGGAGCCGTGAGGTCGAGTTGGGTGCTGGCGCCCGCGGCGATGACGATTTGCTGCGCCGGCAGCGACAAGGCGGTGGCGGCACCGTCCAGAACGCTGTTGGTGAGATTGACCGTTTGTGAGGAGCCACTGTCATTGCGCACCGTTAATCGGACGGTAAGCTGGTTGGACCGCACCGAAGGCATCACAAACACATCGGCGATGGAAACCGGCGGAACGCTGACAACCTTGACCGGTTGCCAGATGCCATACAGCTCATAACGCCCGCCGATGGGCGCCAGGATGTTGTTGGTGACGAAGTAGCGCGCATCCTCGCCAGCGGGCTGGTTGCTGAAATTCACCGGTTGCGCAAAGGTCGCGGTCCAGTCGGTCACCCCCACAATCAACTCATTCGTCTGGCCGACGAGCGCCGCGGCGGTGATGTCGAATGCGAACGGCTCGTAGCCATTGAGATAACCGCCGATGAACGTACCGTTGAGCCAGACCTGGGCATTGTATTTCACGCCGCCGAACTTTAATTTGAGTTGCGTGCCGGCCAGGGCGGACGGCAGGACAAACGTGGTGCGAAACCAGGCGTGCTGGTATTGGTAACCGGAAAGAAAACCGGGCACGGTGATGGTCTGCCAGTTGTTGCCGGGCGGATAACTGAGCTGACTGACATTCTGGTATTGCCACGTGCCGCCGAGGTCGAGTTCCGTCCGCGCGGCGTTGGCTGGGGCAACAACGCCAACAAAGACGAAAACCCCAAGGAAGAAAGCCCCGGCCCAACCGCGAATTTGCGGCCTTGGAAACGTCATTAGATTAAACTAAGCCATCTGACCGCGGAGTCAAGAAACGCTGAACCCTGCCGGAGCCAAAACCACCACCGATATGCCGGCCCCTCGTCCGGAGGGGCAATCCCGTCTTGGAACGCTCCAACCAAACACCGTTGCTCCCTGTTTGAAGAAGGAAGGCCCCGGGCTTTTATTCCTCAAACAACGCCTGCGCGAATTGTTTCGCGTCGAAGGGCTGCAAATCGTCCGGTTGCTCGCCAAGACCGATGAATTTGATCGGCAGACCGAGTTCCTTCTGGATGGCCACTACCATGCCGCCCTTGCTTGTGCCGTCGAGCTTGGTCACGACGAGGCCGGTCAGTGGAACGGCTTTGTTGAACTCGCGCGCCTGATTGAGCGCGTTCATGCCGGTCGTCGCGTCGAGCACGAGCAACACTTCATGCGGCGCGCCCGGCAGTTGCCGGCCGATGACGCGGTGCAGCTTCTGCAGTTCCTGCATCAAATTATGCTTCGTGTGCTGGCGGCCCGCGGTGTCAATGAACAGATAATCCGCCTGGCGCGCCTGCGCAGCGGCGACAGCGTCATGGGCCACGGACGCCGCGTCCGCGCCGTAAGCGCCGGCGACGACCTCAACCTTCAACCGCTGCCCCCACAGTTTGATTTGCTCGATGGCGGCGGCGCGGAAGGTGTCGCACGCGGCCAGCAACGCGGTTTTTTTCTGCGCCTGAACCAGATGCGCGAGCTTGGCGGCCGTGGTCGTCTTGCCCGTGCCGTTGACGCCGACCACGGAAACCACCGTCGGGCCGTGCGCGGCCTTGATTAAATCGGGTTTGTTCGCCGTGAGACTGGTTTCAACCTCGCGCCGCGCGATGGCAAACACGTCCAGGCCTGCGCCGCCCTGGGTTTCGTAGGCGTGCTTCACGGCGGCGACAATCGGCGCGGTCGCAGCCGGGCCGAGGTCGGCGGCGATGAGCGCGGCTTCAAGTTCTTCGAGCGACGCCGCGTCGAGCCTGGGCGAGCGTGTGACGATGCGTTTGATTTCGTGTGCCAGCTTGCTGTGCGTTTTTTGCAAACCGGTTTTGAATTTCTGGAAAAGTCCCATGAACTATTGCGGATTACGGATTGCGGATTGCGGATTGACGGCTCCGGCCTTTCGACTTCCGGCCTTCGACTTGAGCTTTTCCACGTGTTCGTAAGGCAGTTTGACGGTGCCGATGAGTGGTTTGTTTTTGCTGAAACCGTGGCAATCGGAGCCGCCCGTTACAAGCAGATGAAACTTATCGGCGATTTGCAGATACCGCTCGGCCATCGCGGTCGAATGTTTCGTGTGAAAACATTCAATGCCGTCCAGCCCGGCCTCCACGAGCGCGGGAATGATTTCGTCGGTGCGGTTCAAACCGGGATGGGCCATGACGGCGAGGCCGCCGGCTCGATGGATCAATTCCACGCCTTCCAGGGCGGACATCTTGGCTTTGGGCACCCACGCCGGGCGGTTTTTTTTGAGAAAACGCGCGAACGCCTCGTCCAGATTTTTGACCAGGCCGGCCTGCACCATCGCGCGCGCCACGTGCGGGCGGCCGGGCGATTTGCAATTGGCCAGCGCAAAGACGGTTTCCGCTTCGAGCGGTAGGTTCAATCCGTTGAGACGGGCGACCATTTCGCGGATGCGGTCCTGGCGGACAGCTTGAAACCTGGCAAGTTCCGCCAGCAACCTTTCATTTTGCGTATCGAGAAAATAGCCGAGGAGATGAACCTCGGTATCGTTGCGCTCGGCGGTGAGTTCCGTGCCGGTGATGAACTCGATGCCCGCCGCGCCGCAGGCCGCCGCCATGCGCGCGCAACCCTCGACCGAATCATGATCCGTCAGCGCCAGCGCCGCAAAACCAAGCCGCTGGCCGTGCCCGGTCAATTCCTCCGGCGAAAAAGTGCCGTCGGAAAAATGCGTGTGCAGATGTAAATCCGCGAATTTCATTTGACGATTCGGGCCGGACGCATCAACTCGCTGCGCACCTTGTCGAGAATGCCGTTGACGAATTTGCCGCTGTCCTGCGTGGAAAATTTTTTGGCGATGTCCACCGCTTCGTTGATGCTGACAATGGGCGGGATGTCCTCGCGGAACAGCATTTCGTAAATCGCCAGCCGCATGATGTTGCGGTCCACCGCGGCGATGCGATGGAACTCCCAGTTCTTCGCGTGTTTTTTGATGTGCTCATCAATCGCGTCGCGATGCTCCAGGGCGCCGCGAATCAGCGGATCGGCGAACAAACGCATTTCGACCTCCCCGGCGGTGAGCGGCGGCAGTTCGACCGGCTGGCCCCACGTCGCCGGGCCTTTTTCCCCGGCGATGGCCGCCGCGCGCTGCGTGTCCCAGAATTCATTGAGCTCCCGGTCCAGATTTTCCGGCGGGTTTAAATCATACTGAAACAAAAATTGCACAGCGCGTTCGCGCGCTTCGCGTCGCTTGCCCATGAATCGAAGTCTAAAGTCAAACGCCCAAAGCCTAAAGCCCAAAGTCGAACAATGCGGAGACGACATTGGACATTGGACATTGGACATTGGACTGATAAATTTTCGCGCATGAGCAAAGTCACAAAACTGCTGCACACGCGCTATCGCGTAAACGATTTGGAACGGACGGTCAAATTTTACCGCGACGTGCTGGGCCTCGAGGAAATCCAGCGGCACAAATCGCCGCGAGGTTCGGAACTGGTTTTTCTCAAAGCCCCTGAAAGCGACGAGCAGATTGAAATCACGCATTTTCCCGGCAGCGGCCCGGTGCAGGTGCAACCCGACCTCACGCATCTGGCGTTCGAGGTGGACAACCTCGAAGAATTCGGCAAACACCTTGCCCAACACGGCCTGAAGTATTCCGACGGCCCCACCACCACTTCCACCGGAACCGTCTTTGCCTTCATCGACGCGCCGGAAGGCTACGAGATTGAACTGATTCAAAAGGGCAAAGGCAGTTACTGACCGCTGATTCCGAAAGGAATAATCCATTGAAAACGACGACCCCCTCTCCCGACACTCCGCGCCACCCTCTCCCCGCTTGGGCGGGGCGAGGGGTTGTAGTGTTGAGCCTGTGGCTCGATTCGATTTTCTCCCTCTCCTCGCCAAACGAGGAGAGGGCCGGGGAGAGGAGCTCGTTTACCTGTAAAATTTTTGATTCATTTATTTCATGAGCGTTTTAATTGTCGGTTCCACAGCGCTGGATTCCATCAAAACTCCAAACGCGGAAAACCCGCGCCTGCTCGGCGGCTCGGCCAGCCATGCCGCCGTGGCTGCGAGCTTTTTCAGCCCCGTAAAATTAATCGGCGTCGTTGGCGGGGATTTTCCAAAAAAATACCTTCAACTTTACCGGCGGCACAAGATTGACCTCGCCGGCTTGCAGATCTTGCCCGGCAAAACATTCCATTGGTCGGGTGAATACGAGGCGAACATGAACAACCGCCGCACGCTGCTGACCGAACTCGGCGTGTTCGAGACCTTCACGCCCAAGCTGCCCAAGGCGTTTCAGAACACGCCATTCGTGCTGCTGGCCAACATCGCCCCCGCGCTCCAGCATCACGTGCTCGACCAGATGCGCCGGCCCAAATTCGTCGTGGCCGACACGATGGATCTGTGGCTGAACATCGCGCTGCCCGATCTGCTGAAGCTGTTGCCGCGCCTCGACGGCTTCGTGCTCAACGACAGCGAAGCGCACCAGTTGACCAAGAAAGACAATTTGTTCGTCGCGCTAAAAAAAATCCACCAGCTCGGTCCGAAATACGTCATCATCAAAAAAGGCTCGCACGGCTCGATCCTGTCCGGCCCGAAGGGATTCTTCATCTGCCCGGCGTATCCGCTGTCCGAAGTCGTGGACCCGACCGGTGCGGGCGATTCGTTCGTTGGAGGCATGATGGGTTATCTTGCCGCCGCGAAAGGCTCGATTGATGCGAATATCCGGCGCGCGATGGTTTACGGCAGCGTCACGGCATCGTTCTGCTGCGAAGGCTTCGGCCTGACGCGAACGACGAAAATCAAACGGCGTGACATTGACCGCCGCGTGAAGGAATTGGAAAAGCTGACGAGGTTTTAATTGCGCGCGGGCGCGAATTTTTCAACGCAAAGGCGCAAAGCCGCCAAGTCGCAAAGCGACGAATTCAAACGTCTGTTAGAACCTTTTGTGCTGCCCTGTCAACACGATGCTTCCATTTTGGATAACCGTTGACTTCATAATCCCAATCCGGCGTTTTGAGAACGCCAAGTGATTCCACATAAGATTTGAAATCAGCTGAAATGTAAATACCACGCTCAACAAGGAAACCACTGATTAATTTGACAAAGTACGGTACTCTCAACCGACCACTATTATCTCGGTTTTCGATAATCATAGTAAACCTCAAGCTGTAATCTGTTCAAAACGCTGAATAATTTCGCCCGAATATTTGGGAAATCGGCGGCATAAATAATCTCGAAGTGTAGAAGGCTGCGCCAACATATTTAAAAATCTTTCTGTATCAATTTGGGAATGCGGAAGCAGAGAAATCCTTCGCGTGCATTTATCCCGAACTGTTGTTTCATTCACTTTGAAATTCGCCGCCACTTTGCGCACTGCATCGGCGAATTCTAACTTGTCCCGCCAAACACAACGGCATACCGCCAATATTTGCTCCAGAGTATCGGACAAACTGGAATGTGCCCCATTGATTCCGTTGGCGAATTGACCATGTTTTGCGAGTGGCAATCCGACTGGAGCTTTTACAATTTCACTTCCAAGCGACTCTATGATTAAGCTCGAGCAGTAATGCGCAGGATCAACACCTTCAGCTTTGGCGCGCTTAAGAATGGTGCTGTGAACCGTATCGGGAAGGAACAGGTTAACATTGAATGATTTCATGCGCCTAAAATAAATGTTCTTTCTGACAAGTCAAGACATATTTCGTCTTTTTTAACTTATTAACATATTTTGGGCGCGTAGGGTTTTTGCTCGCATCGCCATCAGCTTATTGACTTGGCATTGAAAAATCCGTGTTCATCCGTGTTCATCCGTGGTTAAATTCTGTCCGTGAAAGCTATCATTCTGGCCGCCGGCAAGGGCACGCGCATGCGGGAGCTTACCAATGAGTTGCCCAAGCCCATGCTTCGCTACCAGGGCAAACCGATCCTCGAACACATCGTCGCCGGCATCGTCGCGGCGGGCGTCCGCGACATCTTCATCGTCACCGGCTGGCGGGCCGAGGTCATCGAGAATCATTTTGGCGACGGCAAAAAATGGAACGCGCGCATTGCTTTTGGCCGGCAGGTCGTGCAGGACGGCACGGGCAAGGCGCCGGAACTGGCAAAGGATTTTATCGGCGACTCGCCGTTTCTCCTGACTTACGGCGACATTCTGGTTCCGCCGGAAACGTATCCGCAGATGCTCCGGCGCTTCGGCGAAGGCGATTTTGCCGGCGTCATCACCGTCACCCGCGGCGAGGACGCGACCAAGGGCGGGCTGAATTTCTTCGACGAACAATTCTGCCTGAAACGGCTGGTGGAAAAACCGTCCCGCGAACAACTGGAGCAGTTGCGTCGCGACGGCTGGCTGAAGCCCGGCGCCCCGGCCTGGTACAACGCGGGCATTTACATCTTCCGGCCGGCGCTGTTCGATTTCACGGCGCGGCTGCAAAAATCGCCGCGCGGCGAATATGAACTGACCGACGCCATCAGCGCGATGGTTGCCGCCAGGCAGAAGCTGGCGGGACTGGAAATTCAAGGCCGCTGGGTGGACGTGCGCGACCCGGAGACGCTGGCGCGATTGGAAAGGGAAGTCAGCCTTGCCGGTTCGGTTGCCGCTCCGTATGAGATAGGAACCTGGCGGGGATTCCGGCCGGCGGCGATTTCCTATACGTTTGACGACGGTTGCTCAAATCAATTTGCCGTGGCCATACCGATGTTCAATGCCAAGGGTTTCAAACTGACGCTTTTTTCCGTTGTCGGCGCCACGAGTGGCATGTTTCCCGGGTGGTCAAAGCTGCAAAACGCCGCCGCCGAGGGACACGAAATCGCCAGCCATACCATGACGCATCCCAACCTTGGGCAATTGCCGGATTCGCAGCAGACAACAGAACTGAAGAACTCTCAGGATGCAATCAACGCGAATATATCCGGCCAGAAATGCCTTACCCTGGCCTATCCCTATTGCGTGGAAGCCAACGAAGCAATCACTTCGCAATACTACATTGCCGCGCGGACCTGCTCGGGTCAGATTGTGCCAGGCACTCCCGCGAATTTCATGAATATCAGCTCGTTTGTTTGCGGTTCGCAGGGCCCGGTGCGGACAACGCAGGATTTTAACAGCAAAGCCAATGATGCCGTCACCGCAAAAGGATGGTGCGTATTTCTGATTCATGGCATCGACAATGACGGAGGATATTCACCGGTTTCGACTGCGACGCTGCAAGGAAGCATTGATTATATGAGTACCAACAAGGACAAATTCTGGGTGGAAACGTTCGGCAATGTCGCCCGTTACATCCTTGAGCGCAATGCGGCCTCAGTCAAGGAAACCTCCAGCCGGGACGATAGCATTACCCTTCGGGTGACCGATAATCTCGCCGACTCGATTTTTAACCATCCCCTCACGCTGCGCCGGCCGTTACCCACGAATTGGCCGGCAGCCATTGTTTCACAGAACAACAAACCGGTAAGCGCGCAGATCGTTGATGTCGCCTCGAAAAAGTACGTCATGTTCGACGTCGTGCCTGACGGCGGGGACGTAATAATCTCGAAACATGCTTTACGGCAAACGCCCGCAGCCGAGCCCGACGTGCATTAGCAAAACAAGGGTTTTCAACAGGAGCAAACAGAGTGCGGTTGGTCTGAATGACCTTGATTTGATTTTTGTTTTTTACTTCAGCCTGCGACCTTCAGGATGGTACCGTCGCTGATTTGACTGCCGATGTGCGATTGCAGGGAGCGCACGCGCCTTGCGTGCGATTCACGACGACCCATCGCGTTTATGGGTGAAGATCTTGTTCGACGCGGGCGCGGCTGTGCCCCCCATTTTGAGCTGATACCCATTGGGGTCAATATCCAGACCCGCCCGACCTTTGCGGCTTTGCGGCTTTGCGGCTTTGCGTTAAAATCTTCGCGCATGTCGGATGACACCCGAAAATTCCGCATCGGCTCGGTGCCATATCTCAACGCCGTGCCGCTCACCCGCGGCATCGAGGGCGAAGTCGTTTTTGCCACGCCCGCCCGGCTCGCCGAAATGCTCCGCCGCGATGAACTTGACGCCGCGCTCGTCAGCACGGCGGAGGTCCTGCTCACCGATCGCTATGACATTCTCGACGGCATCGCCATTGCATCGCTGGGCGAGGTTTACAGCGTGCTGCTCGCGCATCGCCGTCCGCTGGCCGAATTGAAGGAGGTTTTCTGCCACACCGCGTCGTTGTCGGGCTTGAATCTTTTAAAAGTCCTGCTGGCGGAACGCGGATTGAAACCGGAATACAAGCCGCTGCCCGACCCGAGCAAGGCGGCAGAGTGCGATGCCGTTTTAATCATTGGCGACCCGGCGATTGATTTTCAACGCGCGCCGCACGAGCACGAAATTTTTGACCTCGGGACGGCGTGGTATGAACTGACGAATCTGCCGTTCGTTTATGCCGTGTGGGCGTTGCGGCGTGGCATCGAAAACAAGGCCCTGTGCCGCGAACTGCGGGAGGTGAAGGATTTCGGAATGGAAACGCTGGATTACCTCATCGAAACCCGCGAGGAATACGACGAGGATTTCCGTCGGGATTATCTCGGCTGGCATGTCCACTACCACCTGGCCGAGGACGAGAAACGCGGCATCGCGAAATTCTGCGAACTGCTGCGCCAGCATGGCCTCGGGCCGGTGTACGAGCCGAAGTTTGTTGTTTGATCAAGGCCGCGCAGCAGCGCGGCCCTGCCTTATTTTGGCAGGGCGGTGCTGTTAACGTTCTCATCACATCGCTGACATTGGTCCTCAAGACATCGCTGACAGTTTGGTTGGGCTGCGCTCAACGCGGTGCAGATTGCGGAAGAGTTGCTGAAATGACTTCAACGCAAAGGCGCAGAGACGCGAAGAAGTTTGTGTGGTAGCACCCGCGTCCCGCGGGTTGTTTCGGGCGTCGCGCCCGAAACCGCTTGCAAACACAGGTTGCCGTTTTTCTTTTGAATTATCGTAATCGCACGCACCCCGCGCAATTCGGCGGGACGCCGAATTGAACCCGCGGGACGCGGGTGCTACATCGTCTTTATCACGGTGTTTTGAGCCGGTAGAAGTTGTTGCCGGGGGCCATTGGCAATGTCACTTCATCCTGCAAGTTTGTGAGATTGAGCACGGGCATGTTCGTCATGTCCGTCCAACTGCACAAATCCGAACTTTGCTGCATCATGAAATTCGTCGAAGGAATGATCCAGGAAACAGTGAGGTTACTGCCTGACGGCACGAGGCTCAACTGCGGCGACGGTGTGGACTGGCATATATAAATGCCGCCAATAGGATGGTAAAAGTTCTCATTAGCCAAACCCACGAGTTTGCTCCCATCAGCCGATGAAGCGACGCAGATCCACGCCAATCCAATCGGGTCGAAGGTCGGCGTCCAAGTAGTTCCGGAAGCCTGTCCAACTTTTACGGCTTGGCTGCTTCCCTGGTGTAGGCGACGAGGGATTTGATTTTCGCCTCGGCGGCGGCGTCGCGCACCTTCACGATCTTGCCCCACGGTGCCCTTTCGTCGGCGTTGATGGCCAGCACGAGTTGCGGATTTTTCACCGCCTGCTTCAGCAGTTCGCCGCGGAACTGCTCGTAGGTCACCGGCAGCTTTTCCAGATAATAAATTCCATTGGTGTCAATGCTGACGACGAACGGTGGATTTTCATTCGCGCCGGATTTTTGCCCCTGCGCGGATTCGGGGATCGCGAGCTTTAACGCCGATTGCTGTTTGAACGTGGTCGTCACCATCAGAAAAATCAACAGCACGATGAGCACGTCCACCAGCGCGACGATGATGACCGCCGGCGCACTCCGCCGTTTGTGAACAAGGAAACGCATGACTCAGGATTTTTTATCGCCGTCCTTCTCCGTGTATTGCCGCCGGATGAAATCGTCGCAGAGCGCCTCCATTTCGACGGCAAACACCTCGACTTTTTTGCTGAAATAACTCCAGGCGATGAGTGACGGGATGGCGATGAGCAAACCCATCAATGTCGCATTCAAAATCAGCGCGATGCCCTTGGCCAGTCGCGCGGCGTCGTTCAGGCCGGTCAGACCGATGTCGCCGAACAGCGTCATCATGCCCGCGATGGTGCCGACCAGGCCGAGCAACGGCGCGATGCCGACGATGATTTCAAGCACGACCAGGCCGCGTTCGAGCCGGACGATTTCATGGCGCGCGGCGGTTTGCAGCGCGTCCACGTTGTCGGCTTTGGGCCAGGGGAGATGCTCAGCGGCGAGCAGCAGCAGGCGTCCGAGCGGTGACGGCTTTTGTTTGCACACGCGGCGCAGCTTGTCCGCGTCCTCGCGCGTTTCGCACGACGCGAGCGCCGCGGTGATTTCCGGCGGCACGACTTTGCGCCAGCGCAACGCCAGTGCGCGCTCCACGATGAACGCCAATCCGACGACCGAAGTCAGTCCCAGCATGATGTAAACCGGTGTTTCCATAAAATTTTTCCGCCATTCACCGCCACCCGCATCAGTAATAATAAAACGTGAACGTGATTTCGCGATAATTCTCGCCGACGATCCGCCGCATATCGCCCGGCCACGGCGCGAACGGCGCCGGATCCGTCACTGCTTTTTGGCAAACGTAACCCAGCACGTCACCAACGGTGTTTCCCAGAACGTTCATATCGGCAATGCTTCCATCGTAATTCAAGTGAAATCGGAGCGTTACCTTGCCGCTGCGATCCATCGCGAATTGCCGGCTGTCCAGCAAATCATACCAACGCTGTGTCACCGCCTCAATGAACTTGGAATCGTAATCGCCGAACGGCGTCGCCTTCACATCCAGCGACGACACCAGCGCCGCACGACGCGTCCCACCCTCCTGCTTCATCTGCTGGCCGGGCAACTGGTGCGCTTGCTGTGCGAGCGCCTTGCTGACGGTGCGCGGACGCGTTTGCTCCGGCTGCTGGGAATTCTCCGGCTTGCCCAACGTCAAATCGCCCGGCTGGACCGTCGGTTGCAATTTTTGCTGCGGTGCGGGAGATGCCGGGTGAAGTTTGTTGAAGTCCGGGCGCGGCACGTTCTCGGTTTTGGCGACCTCGGTTTGTTTGCCGTTCAATTGCGGAAGGTCCTTGTTTCCCTTGGTCGGGTCGGCGGCGCGGGAATTCTGGCTGGAATAATATTTCGTGTTTGGCGGCGCTTCGGTTGTCGGCTGTGCCACCTCCACGAACGTCAATTGTTCCTGGTTGTTTTGAATTACTGGCACTGGCACGATTTTCATGATTGCCAGGCGGGGCAACCACGTTGGCCAATGCAATCGCTCCCACCAGCCGAATTCCTTGCCCGCCGCATAACCGCCCCACGCGAACAAATGCACCGTAAGCGACAACGCCAGCGCCAGGCCCAGCCGCCGCATTTCGGGGCTGCTGAGCCGCAAAGAATCAAATCGTACGCCGACCCCGGTCATGTTTTGAAAGATTGCCTCAGGAATGCTAAACCGGCAACTGTCTTTACCGCGTGGCCAGTGACACCGTCGCACGGCGCCCGTCCACGGTTTCGCGGACGGTCGCGGGAGCACATGGTTGATTGCAAGACTTTGGTGGCTTGATCATTTTTCCTCTGCCGTTCGGCGCGGCGGCCCGATAATTTATTTGGCGGAACCTGACGGCCCCGCAGCGGGGGCATTGCTGGAAACAGTTGCCGCGGGGGGTGCATTGGTTTCCCCCGGCATTCCCAGTTGCGAGCGAATGACGGCGCGCATGGGGTAGGGTGCGCCTTGTTGTGGATCCAGCAATTGGTTGAGCACGGCGCGATTGAGGTCGGCGAATGGGGGCAGGCCGATGCGCTGCTGATTGCTTTTCATGCGGGAAATTTCAGCCTGGTAATGTTCATAAACTTTTCCGGCGAGCAGCTTGAATCCGGCATAGCGGTCGTCCTGCCCGATGGCCAGCGCGACATAGGCCTGGGCAAGCAGGCCTTGCACTGCCGCCGTCGTGCGCTCCTGCGACGCGCCGTTGATGTTTGCCTGCACACAGGCGACGGCGTATTGATCAAGGGTGAGATTGCGCGGGAAGGATTCGGGGTCGCCATCAATAATCGGTTTGTCGGGATATTTCCCGCCCAGGTAGCGAAACCATTTCGCCGCATCGGCGACGCGATTTTCTTCATAGAGAAAATAAACCGCGTTGCGCAGGAAATTCCGATGGGCGTTGGCGATGTGATCGCGGTTTTTTTCATCCTCCCGCATCATCGTTTCATAGGTGTCATTGACTTTGGGAATCAGGTTGAGGTCCGGACCCAGCTCATACGACTTGTTGAAGGGATTGGCGATGAAACGTCCGTGATAAAACGCCTGAAGCATGGATTGATAAATGTTGCGGCGCAGCGTGATCAAATCGTCCGCCTTCACCTTGTCAGGATTTTCCTTCGCCTTTTCCAGACCAAAAGCGGCCCAGTAAATCGCGTGCGCTTCGGGCAGCCGCCAGTCGAGCGGACCATATTGTGCGTTCAATTTTTCCGCGAAGGCCGGGTCAATTTTATACTTTTCATGGAGCAACACGGCGTTGGTGTTTTGCGGCTGGAGCAATTCGGAGAAATTCGTCCCGTTCGGGCCGAAGAACGGCGTCATTTCCCGCACCCATTCCTGCTTGTAATATAAATTCGCGTCGTCGAGGTTTTGACCCATTTTGTGCTGAAAGAACCAGGCCAGTTCGCGGTACATCAGGACATCGTTGGGATTGTAACGCAGGCCATCGTCGCGCAGCAATTCGATCCCACGCTCGACCCAACGCCAGCGATCGGGAAAATCCTTGAACTTTACGGAAATGTTGTAAGCCATGTTCCACGCCTGAAACAGCCAGACCTGGGTGAAATGCGGCTCCAGGGCCGTGATCCAATCCGCCAGTTGCGCCGCCTCGAAATACTTGTCGTCCAGTTGCAAATCGTTGGCGCGAATCCAGAGATAATTGGAAATCAACCCGCGGAATCCACCCAGCGCCACCGTTGTGAACGCCAGCATGGGTGGCGCGTTGTCCAACGCATCCGTGCGCGTCAAGCCAAGTTGTTCGCGGTCGCGGTTCAACGACTTCTGCACCTGGCTGGAACCGAGGAGCAATGCCGCCGCCAGCAGCAACAAGAGGATTTTTTTTGCGCGGGCGTTCATTGATTTCCCTGCGCCGTCGCCAGTTCACGCCGGTTGAACAACAGGATGCCGACGACGGCGATGATTCCACCAAGCAGCAAAACAATTTGTCCGAAGGCTGTGCCGAGTTCACTCCACGAAATGCTGCGCCCGCTGCTCAACGAATCAATCGGCGAAAAATTTTCCACCAGTTTGATGACCATCAAACAGCCTTTAAAAAGCGGGATCAACACCACGTCCACGGCCGAATGACCCATGACACCGGTCTCCCCGTTGCCGCCCATGACCGTGCCCGCTTCCACCGCTTCCGCCAGCGTGCCGCTGGAAAGTCCAATCGTCAGAACCGCCAGTGAAAAAAATGCCGCAACGGGAAACGTCAAAAAGCTCGCCGCCGTCAACCCCAACGCCGCCAGCAGTGCCATCCAGCAGAAGATGATTCCCAGCCCGCGCACGAAATTCAGCGTGAAGCCGCCTGCGGGGTACAACACTTCCATCCCGTCGGCGAGCGGGAACAATAGCGCCGTGTCATTCGAATTTACGAACAGGACCGTCAACACGCCTTTGTCGTCGAAAAGGTTCGCCGGGATCTGAAATTCATGAAACGTGTCCGGCGCGAGGCTCATCGGCTCGCTGCGCCACAAATTGGCGGAGTTCGGATCGCCCACCTGCCAGAGCGCGACAAACGTGCCGGACGGACTTTTCTGCGCCGAGTTGAATTTCACGCGCAGTTGCAGCGGTTTGCCCCGCAAAAAATTCCTGGCAAAACCCAGGTCAATCTGCCATTGGCGCGAGTATCCCGGCGGCACCAGTTGAAAATCCGCCTTGACCTGTTCGCGGATCTGCGTGCGCACTTCCGGTACGTCCACCTTGTCCACCGGGCTGTTTTTCAAACGTCCCTGCAAAATGCGTTCCGTTGTGGCATCAATTTCCGGGTTGTAGTTTTGTTCCCTGGCCGAACCGCGCGCCACCAGCACCTGCTCGCGCAAAACAGTTTGTTCCGCCGCCGGCAATTTCGCCGCGCGCCATTGCAACAAGCCGTAAACGCATGCGCCCGACAGCGCCAGCAGCGCCGCATTCAGCGACATGATGCCGAGCCATTTGCCCAGCCAGATTTGCCAGCGCGCGATGGGTTTGGTCGCCACGACTTGCATCTGGCATTCCTCGATGTCGCGTGCCAGCGTGCCGCAGGCAAGCCAGAGCGTCGAAAGACCAAGCAAACCGGTGATGACACTCAACGTGTACGTCAGCAAAATCTGGGTGAATCCGCGCGCCGTGCCGTCGTCCTTGATCACCATCGGCAAACCCACCACCGCCGCCAGCAACAACACCGCGATGACCAGGAACAGCCGGAACCGAAAGGCGGCTTTCCAGGTCAACCAGGCGATGGCGAACAGTCTTTGCATCAGTAAATTGTCCTCGCACTAGGGTTTCTTTCCGAGCAGCGTCGAGAGTTTCTCATCCGCCTTCGACAAATCCACCGGCTTTTCCTCTGCTGCGGGCTTGGGTTGGTCCGGCGGCGGCGGCGGCGGCGGGGCGGCTTTTGTCAATGCTTCCAATTTTTTGTCGTCCACCTTCGGCGCGGCGGCCACCGGCGCCGGTGTTTGGGGTGGGACAACGGATTGGGCGGCTCGCGGCAAAGCCAGACGTTCAAGAATTTTCTCGGCGGGCGGTCTTTCTTCAACACCGGCGCGCAGGTAAGCCGCCACACGCGCACCGGAAGTCGCGCCGGAAGTTTCCGACGCGGCCCGGCGCGCTTTTTGCACCACGTCGAGAAAATAGCTCTCCAGATTCTGCGTTGGCGTATCTATCCTGACCTTGTCAGCCGCCACGTCCTGGCGAATGATTTCCAGCACGCGCTCCATGGTTTCGCGCGGCAAGGCGGGCGTGGTGATGCGAATCGTGTCCGGCGTGGCAAGCAAGTCCTTGAGTGTGCCCATCGCCTGGATTTTGCCGCCGTAATAAATTACCACGCGGTCGCAAACATCCTCCACGTCCGACAACAAATGGCTGCTCAAAATCACCGTCTTGCCGCGCCGCGCCAGCGCCAGGATGAGGTCTTTGACTTCGCGGCAGCCAATCGGGTCAAGCCCCGAAGTGGGTTCGTCCAGAATGATCAGATCCGGATCGTTGATTAGCGCCTGCGCGAGGCCGATGCGCCGCTGCATGCCCTTGGAAAATTCACCGACGGAACGCAGGTGGACCTGGCTCAGGCCAACCATTTCGAGCAACTGCTCAACGCGGTTGTCGCGTTCGCCCTTGCCGAGATGAAAAAGATTGCCGAAAAAGTCGAGCGTCTCGCGCGAGTTGAGGTAACGGTAAAGATACGATTCCTCCGGCAGATAGCCGATGCGCGACTTCGTCTGCACATGCCGCGGCGAATGGCCAAAGACCTCGATGTGGCCTTTGGTGGGGTAAAGCAAACCCAGCAACAGTTTCACCGTGGTGGATTTGCCGGAGCCATTCGGGCCGAGCAGGCCGAATACCTCGCCACGGCGCACGTCGAAATCCACATTGTCCACCGCGCGCGCCTTGGGCCGATTCCAGAAATCCTTGAAAACCTTCGTCAGCCCGCGCACGGACACGACGACTTCTTCGGATTTCCGATTTCCGGTTTGCGATTGCAGATTTGGTTCAGCGACAGCCATAAAATAAATGGTAGCGCCCGCGTCTCGCGGGCCGACTTCGGGGTCCCGCCGAAATCTCTTGGTTTTTCAATCAAATTCTTTATTGCAATCAACATTGTTGCTGGAAGTTTTCGGCGAGACGCCGAAAACGACCCGCCAGAGGCGGGTGCGACCCCATCACGCCAGCTTTGGCGTCAATTGCCCGGATGCAGCGCGTGGTGTTTCTTCAGCTTCAGAATGGAAATGTTCCAATTCCTCGCCTTTGCGCACAAGGCGCGCGCTGTTGAAAATCACAATCAGCGAACCGACGTTGTGCAAAATGGCCGCGACAATCGGGCCGATGTAACCGAACGAGGTCACCGTCAGACCGACGATGATGAACAGCACGCCGAACATAAAATTCTGGTTGATGACCGCGCGGGTGCTGCGCGAGAGCTTCACCAAAAACGGCAGCCGTCGGAGATCGTTGTTCATCAGCGCAATGGTCGCGCTGTGGATGGCCACTTCGCTGCCCGCCGCACCCATCGCAATGCCGATGTCGCCCGCCGCGAGCGCCGGCGCGTCGTTCACACCGTCACCGACCACCGCCACGCGGTAACCCTTTGCCTTCACGCCACGCACGAATTCGACCTTGTTTTGCGGCAGACATTCGCCTTTCGCCTCCTCGCAACCGATTTCCGCCGCCACACGGGTCGCCACGGCCTGGCGGTCGCCGGAAACCATTGCGATACGACGAACGCCCGCTTCCTTGAGTTCGGCGAGCGATTCCTTCGCCTCGGTGCGGGTCTGGTCCTGCAAACCGACCCAGCCGATGCACTTGCCGTCGCGCGCCACAAAAATCAAACTCCAGCCCTCGGCCTCGTTGAGGTCAACGGACTTCTCAAAATGGCTGTCCACGCCGTTGTCCTTGAGCCATTGCGCCCGGCCCACCAAAACTTTTGCGCCACCCACCTCGGCCTTTACGCCGCGACCGGCGGCCTCGGAAAAATTCTGCGGCTCGGCCAGCGGCACGCCGGCTTCACCGGCAATTTGCGCCAGCGCCCTGGCTGTCGGATGGTTGCTGTATTTTTCCGCCGACGCCGCGAATCGCAGCAATTCCGCCGGCTTGATTTCCCCAATCGGCATCAGCCGGCTGACGGCCAGCTCGCCGGTGGTCAGCGTTCCGGTTTTATCAAAGACAAAGGCGTTGATCTTGGCCGCCGCTTCGATGTCGGCGACGTTTTTGATCAAAATGCCGAGGCGCGCGGCGGCGGACAGCGCGGCGACCATCGCGGTGGGCGTCGCCAGGATGAAGGCACACGGGCACGACACGACGAACACGGCGATGACGCGGTCCAGATCGTGCGTAAACGCCCAGACGAGTATGCCAATGAGCAACACGAGCGGCGTGTAAAAACCCATGTATTGGTCCACGATCTTCATGATCGGGAGCTTGGTCTTCTCGGCCGCCAGAATGAGTTCGCGCACCCGGCCCAGCGTCGTGTCTTCACCGGCGCGGCTGACCTTGATTTCCAGGACCCCGGTGAGGTTTTGTGTGCCGGCAAAAACCTCATCCCCGGACTTCTTGTCCACCGGCAATGATTCGCCGGTGATGGTGGCCTGGTTGAATGAGCCTTGCCCGCTGACGATGATGCCGTCCGCCGCGACGTTGTCGCCGGGACGGATGCGAATCACGTCGCCGATGGCGAGTTCGCTGGCGGCCACTTCCTCCTCGCTGCCGTCCTTTTTGATGCGGCGTGCCTTGGTGGGTGTGAGTTTGATGAGCGATTCGATGGAAGCGCGCGCACCTTCGGCGGTGCGGGTTTCGATGATTTCACCGATGAGCATGAAAAACGCGACCACCCCGGCGACCTTGTAATTGGCGGAAGCGAACGCGGCGAGCACGGCGATGGCGACGAGTTCGTTGATGCTGAGATGGCCGACGCGCAAATCCTTGATGGCCGTGACGACGATGGGGTAGCCGAGAATGATGGCGCCGATGAACGCGCTGGCGCTGGCGACGGTGCCGCCCTGGGCAAACAGCCAGTCCACGATGAAGGCGTTAAGGACGAAAACGACGCCCAGCACGGCCTGCCACAAATGCACAACGGAATGTTCGTGGTCGTGGCCGCAGCCGCATTCCGGCCCGTGCTCGTGATGAGTTAAAAGCGATGTGACTTGCATACAATCTAAACCTACGGATTCGGCGCCGCCGTTTTCGGCGCCGGCGGCTCACGATTCAACATCAACCGAAGTTCGCGCGGTTTGCCGTCGGCGCGCTCGGGCAGAAAAATTTTGTCCTGCACATTGGTCAGGATCGGCCCCATCATCTCCACCAGGGTTTTCTGCGCGAACAGACCCGGATTGCTTTCGTATTTCGGCAGCAAATCACTGAACCGCTTCGCCTCGGCGGTGATGGACTCCACGAAACGCGCGCGGTCGGCAGCGGCAGCATTGGTAATGGATGAGGCCTGCGCCCCGGACTGGCTCAAGACCTGGTTTTCGTAACTGTGCGCTTCGTTGAGCAGTTTGTTGCGATTTTCCCGGGCGGTCGTAACGCGGGTAAAAACGTCCTGCAATTGCCGGGGCGGAATGCTCTGGACCTCGCACTGGTCAATGACAATGCCGAGCTGTTCCTGCTCGGTCAAATCGCTGACGCGCTGGAGCACGGCGTCCCGGAATCCGGCCACGTCGCGCGTGAGGACGTCGTCCACGTTGAAGTGCGCGGCGGTGTAAAGCAGCGCGTTGTCCAGCGCGTTTTGGACGGTGTTGGACGCGGACATGAAATCGAATACGAAGCGAATCGGGTCGGCGACGTGATAGTAAAGCATCGCGCGGGTGTGAATGATGTTGCGGTCCGCCGTGATTGCGTAACCGTCCACCGCTGGATTTAGCGATGAACCGGCCGGCAATTCCTCGCCACTCAATTCCTGTTCCGGCGTGGTCGCATACCAGCCAACGGTGGAATTGACTTTTTGAATTTCCGTGATCGGAATTTTGACCACTTCATCAATCGGGTAAGGATACGACCAATGCCATCCCGAATTGAGCAAAACCTTTTCGCCTTCGCCGACGGGCCGGCCGAAACGCAAAATCACCGCCTTTTCCGATGGCCCGACGGTGAAAAAGCCGGAACTGAAAAATGCCAGCACCATCAACAGCATCACGACTTTGACAATCGCGAAACTGCTGCGCAACGCCTCGGCCAGCGCCTGTGAACCGGCGTCGTCCGGCGTCACCGGCGCGGGAGGCTCGTGCGTGTGATCGGGTTCGTGATCGTGGCTCATATTTACCGGCTCGGCGCGTTGGTCGGCAGATGTTGGAACAAATCAAACGGCGGCGTGCGCTCGTCGAAAATCAAAGTCGCGCGTTGGTTGAGCGACTGTTGCAGCGCGCTGATGCGCAGCAGGAAATTCGCCAGTTCGGGATTTTGTTGAAAGACCGGCAGCACGCTGGCGGCCGCGGCTTCGCCCTCGCCGCGAATGCGCGTGGCCGCGGCATCGGCGTTGGCAATGGTTTCGGCGGCCTGACGGTCAGCGGCGGATTTGATTTTTTGCGCCTCGGCCTCGCCTTCGTACTGGAATTGGCTGATGAGAATTTGACGCTCGGAGGTCATGCGCTGAAACACGGTTTCCGTCACATTCGGCGGCAAGCCGAGTTTCTTGATGCCGAGAAATGCGATCCCGATGCCGCAATTGTTCGTTTGCAACTGCGATTGGACGGCCTGTTCGATTTCGTTTTCGATGGTGTCGAACTTCAATTGCTTTGCGTCGGCGTTCACAAAATCGGCCAGCGGATGCCTGCCGACCACGGCGCTTTTGGCGCTGCGCAACATGCTTTCCAGCATGTTTTGGGCGGCCAGGGTCGAACCGCCGGCGAATTTCGGGAAGAACGCCTTGGCGTCGGAAATCCGCCAGCCAACGTAAACCATCACAAGCAGATTATTGTTGTCGGCCGTAAGATTTTGGCTGAACCGGTCCTCGAAATTCTGGACGCGCTGATCAAATTTATAGACTTTCTGGATCGGCCACGGCCATTTGAAATACGCGCCGGGCTGGTCGTAGGGCTGCGCCGTGGGTTTGCCGAACGTCGTGACGACGGCGACTTCGGACTGGCGGACTTGAAAAACAAACAGCAGCAGCGCGAAAATCACAATCAGCACTGCGCCGATGACGATGGTCATTAGGTTACGTTTCATGGCGATGAATTGTTGGGGGATGATGGCACGTTCAAATTCAAAAGGTCCTCGCGGATTTTGTCTTCCAGATCGAAAATCACCACGTCCTGCGTGTTCGTGACGAGCAAAATGTATTTGCGCGCTCCGGCCGTGGCGTCGGCGAATGCCCGGAAATACGCGCGCTGCCGGTAAACCGATGGCGCAGCCGCGAACGCCGGAATCTGGTTTGTAAACAGCGCCGCGCGCGCGAACGCCGAAACTGTGAGCCGCTGCCGCAGCGCATCGGCCGCGTTCGTCGTCGTGAACGCCTGCGCGCCGGCCAGCGCATTGGTGCGAATGGCCCCGGCCTGGGCATCAAGAATTCTGGCCCGCTTCATCTGTTCCGCGCCGACAACTTTTTCGTAATCACCCGCGACTTTCACCGGCGGATGAATGTCCTGCAACCCGACGAAAATGATTTTCGCACCGAGGTGATATTCCTCCACCGCGGCCTGGATTTGCGAACGCAATTCCTGCGCCGCCTCCAGGCGCGTGTGGGACATCACGTCGTTCAAATCCACGCCGGCGAGATAATGAACGACTTCGCGGGTCGCCAAATCCTGGAGCAGATTCGCCGGTTCGGCGTTGGTGTAAGCCCAGGCGAGGACGTTCGTGATTTGAAATTGAACAGGAATGCTGACGGTGATGAGACTCACCGGCGGTGCTTTGAGCGTGTCATTGGTGTCGGCGTTTTCGTTTTTAATTGCGACCGGCTCGCGGTTGCCGACGAGGAAATTTTCCTCCTTGGTGTGGCTCACGCTCCACAAGATCGTTTTCCCCTGCTCGCTTTGCGCGTCCGGTGTGAAACCGACGTCGAAAGTCTGGATTTGATCCGTGCGATAGAGATAAATCTTGTCCACCGGCCACGGTAATTTCAGGTGCGCGCCCGGCTCCAGCACCCCGACTGGCCGGCCGAACCGCTCCAAAACCGCCTGTTCGCCCGCGTCAATGAACACAACCCCGGTGGACAAAAACAGCACCGCCAGTTGTGCCAGCACCAGTATGGGCAGATTTTGTTGGAGCAACTTGAAAAACCAGGTTTCCGAAACTTTGAAACCAAATTGATAATCCAGCGCCTGCGCCGCCGTCGTGAACAAACTCTCCGGTTGCGCGAGCAGGCCGACGAGCCGGCTGTCGTAAATGGGCCGGGCGATTTTGCCCTTCACGCGCGGCCGGTAGATTTCCAGCAACAGCGTGACGAGCATTTCCGCCGCCATCAAACCGAGCAGCACGCACAAGGCGCGCGTGAGCCAGAAATCAACTTTGGGAAATCCCGCTTTGACTCCGGCAATGCCGAGCGCGGTGACGAAACAAACATAAGCGCCCGCCAGAAGGAAACTCGCGCCGGGCCGCAGCAGCCGGTGATTTTCCAGCCGCGCGATGGTCACGAAAAATCGTCCCAGCAGAAACAGCAGCAGCGCAAAAATCCCGAACAGCGACAACGACGCCATCGCCCGGTCGGGCACAACGCCGTTGGTGGTTTTGGCAATCCAGCGCCAGAGCAACCACGCACCGCCCGCTTCGAGCAAAAACAGCAGCAGGCCGAAGCCCGGCACAAAAAATTTCTCGAACTGCTCGCGCGCCCGTTGCGCCGGAAAAACCTCCGCGTCCTTCGTTTCAAACAGTGTCGTTTCGCCTTTGGCGCGGGCGAGTTCCTCCACTTCCAGTTTTTCCAGCCGCTCGTTTTCTTCGAGCCGCATCTGGAACCAGCCGGCGAAGGCCACGAGCACACCGAGACCGAGGAAAATCGAGCACGCCTGGCCCGCCAGCGAATTTACGTAGCACGTCACGACGAACGCGGCGATGAAAATCACCGCCGCCGCCACGAGATTCACCAGACCGTTTTTTTGAATGTTGCGTTCCATTCGTTAACTCAATTCCCGTTCTTCAAACAGCGCCGTGCCGACAGCCAGCGCCGCGCCCGCGTAAGCGACCATGTAGGCAAAGGCCTTGCCGACGTAGCCCCAGTGGAACGTGCTTTTGCCCATGTCCAGAGCGTCCGCAAACCAGAAAATCTGCCAGTTTGGAATCACCGTGTAAAGCGTTGAAGCCCACCATTCGCCTGTCTCCGCCCGCCGGCCGAAGAAATAATCCGACATCAGCCCGATCAAAAAAAACGCCGAACAAACCGCCAGGGTTGGAATCGTGTCCAGCCGCGTCGAACAGGCCAGCGCCAGCGCCGCCAGAATCCACAGCGCGAACAAAATCAGGATTCCCGCCGGCACCAGCCGCCAGTCCACGTGCGCCATGACCCCCAAGGTCTGCCTTTGGGTGACGAACTGGAAAACCAAAAACGCCGCGAACGTCACCGTCACCACCAGCGCCAGCACCGCATCGCTCACAAACGGACGCCGCAGAAAAAAATTACTGAAGCCCGCCAGCACATAAGCCCCCGCCACTCCGGCCGCAAAAATGCCCAGCGCGGGCAGATTGGTCTTGCCGTAGGCATCGAACGCCATCCAACTGGCGAGCAACACGCCAACGAGGTTGACATAAGACAACAGTGTCAGTGCGGCGGCGAGACCGGTGTATTTGGCCAGAAAAAACTGTGCGCGCCCCACCGGCTTGGACAGCACCGCCAAAGCCGTGCCGGTGCGGATTTCGCGCGCGAGCGACGCCGACGCGCTCAACACCGCGCCGAGCAGCCCCGACAGCAGCATCACCGCCAGCGCGCTGGTGGCGACCAGCTTCATATCATCACCCAGCGCAAAGTAATATGGCACGGCCAGAAAAATTTCGAAGAGCACCGACACCGTCATCAACAATAGAAAAACCGGCTGCCGGATCAATTCCATGAAGGCATTCCCAGCAATAGTCAAAAATTGTCGCATAATTCAATTCGCCGCCGGCAAAGATTACTTTCCTCACAACCGATTGCAAACGGCAATTCCCGCCCGCGCCAAACCGGGCCAAGGCTCCGGCTGAAATGCAGGCCGGGATCGTGCAAACCAATGGGTCATTCCGTTCCACGCATGACCGACTGATGGTTTAACACATGCCCCTCGCCGGCGGAAGTGTGCGTTTGAAGGCACACCCTTGGTTTCGGAACCAAGCCGGTGGGGAAAACGGCCGGGACGGCATCGGAAATTTGCCGTACCGGCCCGTTGTCAGGCCATGGCGCGCACGATGGAGTTCCACCATACGTCGTGCAATTCGGTCACCGGCGCGCTGACTTCGCCGGAGGCTGTCCTGATGGCCAGCTTGTCGCCGCCGACTTTGCCGATTTGAATTGCCGGAACACCCATCAGTTTCGCGCGTTCGATCACTTTCACCGCGTCGAGCGATTTGGCGGTGATGACGACGCGGCTTTGTGTCTCGCCAAATAGCAGCGCGTCAAGGCGTAAAGTAGCACAGCCGTCCCGGCTGCTGCTGGTTTGCTCATTGTTGTTTGGCTCAGGCAGGCGGGACGCCTGCGCTACGTTAAGTGCGGTCAAGTCCACCGTCGCCCCGATCAACCGCGGCGTCTCGCGCGCCACAAGCTGGCTGATGCAACTTTCCGCAAGACAAACTGCCAGACCTCCTTCGCTGCAATCATGCGCGCTTTTCACCAGGCCGCTTTGGATGAGGCCGAGCAGTGTGGTGTGCAATGTCTTCGCGGTTTCCAAATCGCAACGCGGCGGCGTGCCGTTTTTCTGGCCATGAACCACCTGCAAGTACGCGCTGCCGCCGAGACCCTGCAACGGATCGCCCGTGTCCACCGGTTCGCCCAGCAGAATGATTGCGTCGCCTTCGTCTTTGAACCATTGCGTGGTCACGTGTTCCGGTTTTTCAATCAGCCCGACCACCACCACGGTGGGCGTCGGATCAATCGGGCCGTTCGGGCTTTGGTTGTAGAGCGAACAATTGCCGCCGGTGACGGGTGCGTTGAAGGCCTTGCACGCCTCGGCCAGGCCGCGCACGGATTCCTTGATCTGCCAGAATAATTCCGGCTTCATCGGGCTGGGCATGTTGAGATTGTCCGTGGTGCCGAGCGGCACCGCGCCGGAACAGGCCAGGTTGCGGCACGCCTCGGCCATCACCGTCTTCGCGCCTTCGTAAGGATCGAGATAGACGTAAGCGCCATTGCCATCCGCCGTCAGGGCGATGAGTTTTTCATTTGTGGCACAGGCCTCCGGCCTGTGATTTTCCGGCGAACACAGGCCGGAGGCCTGTGCCACGTCAGGCAACGAATCCGCCTTGATGCGCAGCACCGCCGCATCGCTGCCGGGACAAACGACCGAACCGTCGCGCACCATGTGGTCGTATTGCCGGTAAACCCAGTTTTTTGAGGCAATTGTCGGCCAGGCCAGAAGTTTCAGGAGATCGGAGCCGGGCGATGAAGAATCAGGAATTCCGTTCAACCGGAATGCACGGACTTCCTTTAAATACTCCGGCTCTTTGGAATTGCGCTGATACACTGGCGATTCGTCGGCAATCTTTTTCGCCGGAATGTCCGCCACGACTTTGCCGCCATGTTTCACCACCATCCGGCCGGAATCGGTGACGAAACCGATTTCCGACCATGGCAAATCCCATTTGTCGAAAATCCGTTTCACTTCCTCCTCGCGGCCCTTGTGGACGATGATGAGCATCCGCTCCTGCGATTCGGAGAGCATGATCTCGTAGCTCGACATGTTCGGCGCGCGTTGCGGGACCTTGTCGAGCTCGATTTCGATGCCCGTGCCCGCGCGGGCGGCGGTTTCGCAGGTTGAGCAGGTCAGGCCGGCCGCGCCCATGTCCTGGATGCCCGCGACCGCGCCGGTGGCCAGCAGTTCGAGGCAGGCTTCGCAGACGAGCTTCTCCATGAATGGATCGCCCACCTGCACTGCGCCGCGCTGTTGCTCGGCGGATTCCTCGGTCAAATCCTGCGACGCGAACGCCGCGCCCGCCAGGCCGTCACGTCCCGTCGCCGGGCCGACGTAAAACACCGGGTTGCCGATGCCCTTGGCCGCGCCGCGCGCGATCTGTTCGTGCCGCAGCACGCCGAGGCAGAAAGCGTTCACGAGCGGATTGCCCTCGTAGCTCTTGTCGAAATAAACCTCGCCCGCAATGGTCGGGATGCCAAAACAATTGCCGTAATACGCAATGCCCGCCACGACGCCCGCAAACAACCGCTTGTTGTTTGCGATTTGTTGCGCCGTCAATTCCTGGTAGGGCGCGGTGTCCTCACCGCGCCGCTCGGCGGGTTGGGGACAGCCCGCCCTGCCATTGCCATTAGTAATTGGCCCGAACCGCAACGAATTGACCGAGCAAATCGGCCTAGCGCCCATCGTGAAGATGTCGCGCACGATGCCGCCGACGCCCGTGGCCGCGCCCTGGAACGGCTCGACCGCGCTCGGATGGTTGTGCGATTCAATCTTGAACGCGATGGCCAGGCCGTCGCCGATGTCAATGATGCCGGCGTTTTCCTCGCCCGCGCCGACGAGGATTTTTTTGGACTTGGTCGGAAAGGTTTTGAGCAGCGGGCGGGTATTTTTGTAGGAGCAATGCTCGCTCCACATCACCGAAAAAATACCCAGCTCGGTATAGCTCGGCTCGCGCCCGAGGATTTTCCTGGCGTGGGCGTATTCGTCCGGTGTCAGGTTGTGTTTGGCAACCAGTTCTGGTGTGATGGCAGGTTCGGTCATTTCAAGGTTTCAATCAATGTGTTTGCGAATAATCTTGTCGGCCAGCGAAGGCCAAGACGATTCGGCGTTCACGTCAAAGACAAACGGGTTCAAGGCAGTGCCAGGCATGTCGTCAATGACTATGTCCGGCTTGGCCGTGAAGCCTTCAAACAAATCAGTCAACCCATGCAATCGAGCAACTTTCTGCGCGTAATCCGCACCGTTTGTTGACCAAAGAAAAAGATGGCAGCCTTGGTCTTTCAATTTTTTCAGTGCTTCAGTTGCGCCCGTCAATAAGTTCCTGTTTGCGTCAACCAGCGTCAAATCAACGTCCACAAAAATGTTGGCGTTTTTCATCTGTTAAAACTTACGCCGCCTTCGCCGCCAGTTTGCCTGCCAACACAGCAAATATGCTTTCAAAAATCCACTTCCCGTCGTCGCTGGCGAGCAGCGGTTCGCAGGCGCGTTCAGGATGCGGCATCAGGCCGGCCACGTTGCGGCGAAATGTTCTTGTCTGTGTCAAAAGCATAAATCGTTTTGAAGCGTAACAACACCAGGTCGCAGGTTCAAGCAAAGCCGTCCTTCGTGACACCCATCGCAAACAACGCGCCGCAAAATTTTCAGCGACCAACCCGGCGCCGTATGCGCGCCATCTTTATAGAAACCAGCCCCAACCAAATATCAATCTTCATCTCCAGCCCGGCCTCCGGCGTGAATGGCTGCTCCAAAAATTGTTCGCTGGGTTCCAAAACACAAACGGTGTTGGAACCCAACAATTTCAAACCATCGGTTCAAGCAAAGCAGATGAATTTGGAAACAAACCGGCCGCGCATCACGTGGCCGGTGCGGACACTACGGCGGAGTTGTCGCGAGATAGAACCTGGCCGGCGCGTTGCTGGCGGACAGTCCGGCGATCGTCAGCGCGTTCGAGCTGCTCACCGCGGATGTCAAAAACGACCAGTCTTTCAGGTTCGTCGAAGACAACAGCACGTAATGCGTCCAGGGTTGGACCGACGCGCCGATTTTCGCCGTTCCATTTGTGTCAACCTTGAATGAAGTGAATGTCAGCGACGGCTGGCCCAAGGCGCCGCGGGTGTTGGGCGACATCGTCACCGTGCCGTCCTCACGTCCGCACAGGAGCAGGTTGCCATTCGGTGAATACGCAAGGCATGATGCCCGGACCGCTTCATTAGTGATGGTTTCGCACAGCGCCCACGAGGACCCGTTCGTCCAAATTTGAATTGTGCTCTGGTCCGTTGCGGCCAGCGTGCTGCCGTCAGGAGAAAACGCCACAGAGAACACCGGATTGGTGCCCGACCCGAGCGTCAAGTCCGTGCCATTCGGGAGCCCGATTTTCAGGACGTTCACGGCGGTTCTGCCATAGGCCACCAAAGTGCCATCCGGCGAGAACGTCACGCATTCCACATTGTTATTGGTGGCTGAACTAAGGTATGTCCGCACTACGACCCCGCTCTTCCAAATCCCGGGGATGTTGTTCGTCCAAATCTGAACCATATTCCCGGGGCGCCGGCCGCCGGAGGCCAGCAAATTACCTTGGGGCGAAAAAGCCAGTGCCGTTACCCCGTTCGTATGACCCGAGAGCGTCCCTGGCAGGGTCCCCTGTAGGGTCCCATTCGTGTCCCACAACGTGATGTTCTGCTCGACCGAATCGCCGCCCGAGGCCAGCGTCAAGCCATCCGGCGACCACGCCAGCGCCATCACTCCGTTCGTCGTCGCTGGAATCGTGTTTAGCAACGCGCCGTTGCTTATCTGCCAGATTTTGATGGTGGGATCCAACGGACCCCCGCCCGAGGCCAGCCTCGCGCTGTCGGGCGAAAACGCCAGACTGCTGACATAATTCGTGTTTGCGGCCAGCGTCTGCACGAGAGAACCGTCGCTCGTCTTGCGCACTTGGATGGTCTCATCGCCGCCGGCGCTGGCACAAAGGGTCCCATCGGGAGAGACAGCCACGGCGCCGATGAAGTAGTTCTGGCCGCCCAGCGTGCGAACGGCGGACCCGTCCGCAGCCGACCAGAGGCGAATCGTGCCGTCGTCACTGCCCGAAATCACGAGCGAGCCTTCGGTCGAGAAAAGCGTCGCCGTCACCGGGAGCGTATGCGCGGGGATGGTCACCAGGCAGTTGCCGCTCGAATCCCACACCTTGACCGTCCCATCCATGCAGCCCGAGACGATTTTCGATCCGTCGGGACTGAAAGCAACCGAGGTAACACCGTTGGTATGTCCGGTGAACGTTTGCTGGATGGTCCCTTTATTAGCCGACCAGATTTTGATGGTTTGATCCATGCTTGCCGTGGCCAGCAACGTGCCGTCCTTCGAGAAGGACACCGCTGTGACGTTAGTGGTATGTGCGTTGGCGTTGGTTGTTGACGTCCACAGCAGGCTCCAATTGTTGGTATCATAGACGCGAACCGTGCTGTCTTCGCATCCGGACGCCATCATGCCGCCCGAGGAAAAGGCAACGCTCGTCACCGCCGCCGGTCCCACCGAGGTGTTGTAGGCCGGGCGGGTTGCAACAAAGGATCCAGCCGGGACCGAGGTGACGAAATTGCTGCCCGCGGCACAGCCGGAAGCGAGCTTGATGTTGTCGGTCGAGAAAGCTACAGCGGTGACCTTGCCGAAGAGGTTGGTGCTGGTGCGCGCCAGACTGACGCTGGCGCCGGTCCACGCGCTCTGCGAGCCGCTCGGCGCCTGCCAGAGACAGGTCAGGCCCGCACCTGCTTGACTGGAAACGTAACCGCCGTAGTAAGTGCCGGCGGCGATTCTCGTGCCGTCCGGCGACCAGGCAATGGCGGTGGCAGGATAGGGCAGGATGTTCAGCGTCCTTAGCAGGGTCCCGTTCGTGGACCACAATTTGAGAGTGCCGTCCTCGCTCGAGGACGCAATCATGGTGCCGTCGGGCGAGCAGGCCATGCCGGAGATTCTGGCCGCGTGCCCGCCTTGCATCCACTGCGGCGCCGGGAAGGCTTCCACGCCGGCGGGAAGAATGGCCAGCCCCAGACTGGCGGCAAAGAGGGTCTTTTGCACCCGGTTGGAAAGGAAGAGGTTCAGTTTCATAATGCGTTGAAATTGAGTTGCGCCGAACGCACCGCGCCGCCGGCCAATGGATTGGGTGTTAAGTTCGCGAGATAATGTCCCGCGGGGACGTGGCTATGCCTGCGGTTTCATAACCGCCAGTCTGGTAAGTATGCGCCACGTATTGATACACGTTCGAGTTCCCCACAAGGTTATCACCTGTCATGTTGCCAATGTCGCCGATGACTTGGATTTTTCTGTCGTCCCATTCTCCCAGGCCGGGCTTCCCGGCGGCCAGCAATTGCTGGCTGGCCTGCCAGATGTAATTCAAGCAGGCCGGAAATGGCATGTTGTGACCATCCGGCGTCTGGTTGAGTGTAACATAGACGTTCGTGCCCATTAATGTCAGTGCAATGCGGTCCGCTGCCAGCCAATCCAGAGAAGCCACGGCGAGTTGCTTGGGCGTCGGGATAAGCTGGCCGCCGACCGGACCCTGATGGTCTACCCCCTGATATCCGTCGGTTACGGCCAGGTGCGGGTGGATGCCATACACCTTCACCATCTGGTAGACGTTATCGTTCAGCACCTGATAGTCCGCCGTTGTATAATTTGATCCCGACGGAGCCCCTTGGGGACCATGCATCGAGCTCTTGTCGCCGCGGCTCCCGGGCTGCAGCCACGAGCCGCCGTTGCCGATGTCAATCACAGGTGCGCTCATGGCGATATTCTTCGTCGCCAACGTTACGAGGACCGTGTTGTGCGTTTTCATCGGCGCTGCCGAAATAATGAAATTGTTCGGGTTCAGATATAGTTTGCTGACGCGAATGGTTTGCAGGGTATCCACTGAATTGCCACCACTATAATTTGAATTGCCATATTTCCAAATCTGGACGTTGGCAAATCCTTCCTGGTTGAGGTCCATCAGCTTGACGGAATACTTCTTGGGGAGGTTCAAATATCCTTTAGCATCATAGCCGGCCATGATGTCGCCCTGGGCCGACGATTCCGCTATGACCACGTCGCGCTTGCCGATGGACTTCAGGAACTCCAGAATACCATCCAAGTGCTCCACGCGGGTGCAGGCACATGCATCCGACCACCAGACAAAATTAGGCTTGATGACGACGCGCTTGTTCCCGATCGCCGTGGCGATCTGATTCTTGAACAACTGCATCGCCCGGAACGCATTGTCCGACCGGTCCGGTCCCTTGGTGACGCCAACCGTCGCTGTGATGCCAGTGTCGTAGCTTGCCTTTGCAACCCCGCCGAAGGTGGCGGCGCGCAAACCTGCGGCAATGCCGGCGCCGGTGACGATGGTTTTGCCGAGGAAATCCCTGCGAGTTGTGCGAGTGGAATTCATGATATGCAATGGTAATGTGTCGTTTCTAATTCGCCTCAAGTATATTACCGCGAGCCGTTTGACGCAAAATCGAGCGCCCGAATCAACTAAAAACCCATCATAATCCTCCTGTTCCAGATTGGTGCGCGACAGACTTAACGAAATCCAAGTGCCCAATTGAGCTAATCCCAACGGGATATGTGCCCGCTTAATTCTATCTCAATTGAGTCGGCCCGACTATAATACGCAATGAGGAGATTTGGCTTATCGTTTTTTGTCTTATTCAAAGTGTCTTTTGCCATTCCGGACGCAGAATGGATCGGCAAATGGCCCACTGTCCTCGCGACGACATCCATCGCGTTGTGTATTAATTCAAAAGCAGGCGAAAAAATTTTACGGCATTCGTTGCGGACAGGCCCAGTTGATTCAATCCGTTTGTGACTTGTGGCGAGTCGGCAACATATGTCCAGGCTGCCTGGGCACCCAAGGAATCCGATGTCTGCAACTGGAATCCCGTGGATGGCGCGGGCCATGAGAGATAGAAAATGTTTCCAACGGTGCGAGCGGCCAATTTCCGAATCGAGACTGCGCCCGCGACCAGCACCGGAAACGAACACACGTTTGGATTGCCGACCATGAACAGCGTTTTATATTCCGGACCGCCGAAGCAGAGGTTGTTAGGGCGGCTGCCCATCAAAATTTTCCCAATCCGATGTCCGTCCGGCGCGAAGATTTCCACGCCGTCTCCGGCGGTGGACCAAATCCGCCCATCCACGTCACAGCGGAACCCGTCAGAAAAGCCGCCGTTGACGGTGCAGAAAATTGTGCCACCAGTCAACGTGTTGCTGCTGGTGACGTTAAATACCATGATGTTGGTCATGTTCCAATTGATGCCGTCGTCGGCAACATACAATTTGGTTTCATCCGGCGAAAAACAGATGCCATTGGGCCTCTGAATGCCATTTGTAATCACCGGCACCACTGTCGCACTGCCGTTGGTTTCGTAAAAGCGATATACGTAGTAGCCGGGTTGGTATCCGGATGTGCCCAGATTAACGCCGCTGTCGGATCCCGTATCGGTGAACCAGATGGAGCCGTCGGATTTAATGCAGACGTCGTTGGGCGAAATAAATTTCAGGTTGTTGCAATTTGTCACCAGCGGAACAATCACGCCACTGGAGGTTCCCACTACCACGTTGGTGGTCATCACCACCTTAAATCCGCTGCTGCCGGATTCGCAGGAAATCAAACGCTCCTGCAAATCCAGAATGTTGCCGTTGTATTTCGCCCCTGATGGTGGCAAAAAGTAATCCGAGAGCGTGTTGTTCGTCGAATCCAGTCTTTTGAGCTTGTTGTTGCCCATGTCGCTGAACACGAGAAATTGGCCGTTCGGAATCCATACCGCCCCCTCAATTTGGTAATTATAAGTGGCGTTGGTGGTAAAAACCGCGTTGGTGTTAATTATTTTATTGAATTCGGTCGCATCCGAAATCTGGAACTGGACCGCGCCGGCGATTTGGAAGGCAAAAACGAACAATCCTCCGAGCATCAACCCCCGAAGGCGCATGGAATTTATTAAAGCACTCATAACACACAAATGAAAGCAACGGCCAGTTTGTTCGCTGAAACACGCTTCATCAAAATTTAAGCCGCTTGCGCGACGGTTTTGTTTTGCAGTGCGGCAATCATGCTTTCAAAAATCAACCGTCCATCGGCGCTGCCAAGAATTTCCTCACTCGCACGTTCAGGATGCGGCATCAGGCCGGCCACGTTGCGGCGTTCGTTGCACACGCCGGCAATGTTCAACAGCGAGCCGTTCGGGTTCGCCGTGTCGGTCAGGTTTCCCGCAGCGTCGCAGTATTGCCACAAAATCTGGTTGTTGGCCTTGAGCTTCGCCAGCGTTTCCTCGTCGGCAAAAAAACAACCTTCGCCGTGCGCGATGGGAATGCGGAGGATTTTCCCCGCTGGAATCTTGTTGGTGAACGGCGATTCAGTCGTGGCGGTCTTGAGAAAAATGTGCTCGCAGTGGAATTGCAAATCCCGGTTGCGGACGAGCGCTCCCGGCAGCAGACCGGCTTCGGTCAAAACTTGAAAGCCGTTGCAGATGCCGAGTACCAGCCCGCCGTTGTCGGCAAATTGTTTCACGGCCTGCATCACCGGGCTGAACCGCGCAATCGCGCCGCAGCGGAGGTAATCGCCGTAGCTGAAGCCGCCCGGCACGATGACGGCGTCGGCGTCGCCAAGGGAACTTTCTTTGTGCCAGACGTAACGCGCGGCGTGGCCGAGCAATCGGACGGCGTGGATGGCGTCCTGGTCGCAGTTGCTGGCCGGAAATTGTAAAATGGCAAAATTCATGGTCAGTGGTCAGCAGTCAGTGGTCAGTAGTGATGTTCGTGTCAGTTGCTGTTGACCACGAACTACTAACCACGGATTGCGCTCATTCAATCTCCAGTTTGTAGTCCTCGATGATGGGGTTGCTCAAAAATTTATGCGCCGCGTCGTTCAACGCTTGCTGCGCGGCGGCTTTGTCCGCGCCGGGCGCGAGGTCAATTTCGATGTATTTGCCGACGTGGACGCCGGTGACGCCCTGGTAGCCCATATGTTCGAGCGCGTTCTGGACGGTTTTGCCTTGGGGATCAACCACGGCCTTCTTTGGTGTAACGATGATTTTTGCTTTCATCTTCCCGCCTCGGGAGTCCCGGGGCAGGCGGGGAATCTTACGGGAAAAAGGAGTTGCCGGCGAGAGATTTTTTGTCCGGCGGCGAACTTGTCAACGCGCCGTCACGCGGACACAATGCGAAATCGTGAGCGCGCAACGCATCATTGTCATCGGCGGTGGCATCGTGGGATTGGCGTCCGCTTTCAAGCTCGGAGGGAAATTCCCATCGGCGCGCGTCACGGTTTTGGAGAAGGAATCGCAGCTCGGCCGGCACCAGACCGGCAACAACAGCGGCGTGTTGCATTGCGGGCTTTATTACCGGCCCGGTTCGGTCAAGGCGCGCATGGCGGTGCCGGGGATTCAGGAAATGGTGGCGTTCTGTCGTGACCACGGCGTGCCGCATGAAATTTGCGGCAAACTCGTCGTGGCGGTGGACGACACGGAAGTCGAGCGGCTCAAAAATCTCCACGAGCGCGGCCGGCAAAACGGTTTGCAGGGTTTGCAATGGTTGAGCCGCGGGGAAATGCTCGAAATTGAGCCGCACGTGGCGGGCGTGGCGGGCTTGCGCGTGCCGCAGGAAGGCATTGTGGATTATCCGAAGGTCTGCGAGGCCTTGCTTGGAAAAATTTCCGCGCAAGGTGGCAGGGCCGTGATGAATGCGAAGGTCACAAAACTGCGCCCGACCAGTAACGGCTGGGTTGCCGGGACGACCGCGGGCGAGTTCGAGGCGGACTTTCTGGTGAACTGCGCCGGACTGCATTGCGACCGCGTGAGCGTGTTGGCGGGCGAGCGGCGCGAGGTGCGCATCGTTCCCTTCCGCGGCGAATACTACAAACTCAAGTCCGGCCGGCAGCACCTGGTGCGACATTTGATTTATCCCGTGCCCGACCCGCAGTTTCCGTTCCTCGGCGTCCACTTCACCCGGCTCATTCATGGCGGCGTCGAGGCCGGGCCGAATGCCGTGCTGGCCTTCGCGCGCGAGGGCTACAAAAAAACGGATTTTAATCCGGCCGACCTGTTCGACGCGCTTTCCTTCGGCGGCCTGTGGAAATTTTTGGGCCGGCACAAGCGGATGTGCTGGGAGGAATTGAAGCGGTCGTTCAGCAAAAAACTTTTCTGCGCGTCGCTCCAACGCCTCGTGCCGGAAGTGCGGATGGAGGATTTGGAAACCGGCGGCGCGGGTGTGCGGGCGCAGGCAATGTCACCCGATGGCACGCTGGTGCAGGATTTCAGCTTCGTGCGCGGGCGCCGGGCGCTGCATGTGCTCAATGCGCCCAGCCCGGCGGCGACAGCAGCGTTGGCCATCGGCGAAGAAGTTGCGCGGCAGGTGGACGAGGAAAAAGTTTTGTAGAATCGCAGACGGCAGCGGAAGTCATGTTTTGCATGATTTGGGAAATCACACAACTGGCAAAATGGCAACATGAAGCGTTGAATTTGGCCGCCGGTTGAGTCATGGTTGGCCCGTGAATAATCCGATTTCACTGAACGATTCGATGGCCGGCCACATGGGTTCCGAACGCAAAGCAATCGAACCTTGCTCCATCGTCATCTTTGGCGCCAGCGGCGATTTGACCGCGCGCAAACTCATCCCGGCGTTTTACCAACTCTGCAAGGAAAAGCAGATGCCATCCGCGTTTCGCATCATTGGATTCGCGCGGCGGGAAAAAACGGATGAATCGTGGCGCGCGGAATTACGCGCCGCGCTCGACCAGTTTTCCCGCACCCAGCCGGTGGATGAAAACGTGTGGCGCGAGTTCGCGGCGAATTTGTTTTATTGCCAGGGCGACCTCACCGACGCGGCGGCTTACAAAAAGCTCGAAGAATTGCTGACCTCGTTCGGCAGCGCGCCGCTGCGGGAGAAGCTCTTGTTTTATCTGGCAACCCTGCCCAGCCAGTTCGGTGATGTCGTGGAGCAAATCCATCGCGCCGGGTTGTTGAACAAGGAAGGTTCCGCCTGGCAACGCATCGTCGTCGAGAAACCGTTTGGCCACGATCTCGCCTCCGCCCGCGCGCTGAACCGAGAACTGACCCGCTTCGCCCACGAGCAGCAGGTTTGCCGCATTGATCATTACCTCGGCAAGGAAACGGTGCAGAACATTTTGATGTTCCGCTTTTCCAACTCCGTTTTCGAGCGGCTCTGGGACCGCAACCTGATTGACCATGTGCAAATCACCGTCAGTGAAAAATCCGGCGTGGGCCAGCGCGGCGGTTATTATGAGGAAGCCGGCGCGTTGCGCGACATGGTGCAAAACCACATGCTCCAGGTCCTCGCGCTCATCGCGATGGAACCGCCTGTGTCGCTTGAATCCGAGGCCATCCGCGACGAAAAGGTGAAGTTGCTCAAATCCATCCGCCCGCTGATGTCCGAAGATGTGGCGAAACAGGTCGTGCGCGGCCAATATTTCGCCGGCACGGTGGACGGAAAGCCGATACCGGGTTACCGGCAGGAACCGAAAGTGAAACCGGATTCCAACGTGGAAACCTACGTCGCCTTGAAGCTGTTCATTGACAACTGGCGCTGGTCGGGCGTGCCGTTTTATTTGCGCACCGGCAAATGCCTGCCGCAAAGCGCGAGCGAGGTGCGGGTCCAGTTTCGACCCACGCCGCATGTGCTGTTTGCCGCGCAATGCGGCCAGAAGCTCGATCCCAACACCATCGCGCTGCGCCTGCAGCCGAACGAGGGAATTTACCTCCGCTTCAACGGCAAAGTGCCCGGCATGAGCCTCGGCGTGCGGCCGGTGCGAATGAACTTCAGCTACGACGCCGAGTTTGGCGCCTACACGCCCGAAGCCTACGAACGGCTGCTGCTCGAAGCCATCGCCGGCGACGCGACGCTGTTCATCCGGCGCGACGAAGTCGAAACCGCGTGGAAAATCGTGGACTCCATCCGCGCCGGTTGGGATGGCAAGCCGCTGACGAACCGCGAATTTTACGCGGCGGGCACGTGGGGACCGGTCGCCGCCGAGGATTTGCTCGCGCAAAGCGGCCACGCCTGGCACGAGCCGCAGATGATAACGTGAAAAATGAAATTCGCGCTAAAACCAGCGGGTATCATCAGCGCATGGCTTCATAATTGGGAGGGACGGCGTGTCGCCATCCCCATGTTTCTTTGCAAGATAATCATCCGGAAATTGGGGTCGGCGACACGCCAACCCTCCCCAAATATTTGGGACACCGACCCGGCGTCCCTCCCATAATTTTATGCCGCCGGATTACGCGCCGTTTTCAGAACCCGGACGAAAACACCCGGCGCGCGGTGTTTTAATTTCGTCCCAACAACCGACCATTGTTTTTTTCACCGTTTGCACCAAAAACCGTCAACCGTGGCTTACGCAACCAAATGTCCACGACGCGCTCCGCAAAATCTGGTCTCAAACGGATGCTTGGCTCGTGGGCGATTATTTGTTGATGCCGGATCACATCCACTTGTTTTGCGCACCGCGAGATTTGTCGGTCGCGTTGCAACGCTGGGTCGCGTATTGGAAACGGGAATTCAGTTGTCTGCATCTTTCAAGCACGGGTGAATGGCAGCGGAATTTCTGGGACACGCGCCTCCGACGCAGCGAAAATTACACGCAGAAATGGAATTATATCCGCGAAAATCCTGTTCGCGCGGGATTGGTGAAACAACCTGACGATTGGTCGTTTCAAGGACGAATGAATGTTTTGCCGTGGTAAGGCCCCAAAAAAATTGGGACGGCGGCACGCCGTCCCTCCCAAAATTGAATGAATAATTTCGAACTGATCACCTTCGCCAGCGCCGACGAATTGGCGCGTGCCGCTGCCGGCGCGTGGCTGGACGAAATCGAAGCGGCGAATCGCGCGGGCAAAAGGCATTGTGTGGCGCTGTCCGGCGGACGCATCGCGCGGAAATTTTTTGAGGCAGTTGAACAAGCAAAGGCACGAAAAATTGGGGACGGCGACACGCCGTCCCTCCCAGGCAACGTCCATTTTTTCTGGGCGGACGAGCGTTGCGTGCCGCCAGATAGCGCTGAGAGCAATTTTGCCATCGCCCGAAAATTCCTGTTCGCGCCGCTGAAAATTGCCGACGCCCAAATTCACCGCATTCGGGGCGAAGATTCACCGGAAGCCGCAGCGAAAGCCGCCTCAACCGAAATTTCCAAAATCGTGCCGGTGAATGAAGCCGGCCAGCCGGTTTTGGATTTAATTTTTCTCGGGATGGGCGAGGACGGCCACGTGGCTTCACTTTTTCCGGGCGAACCGGATGTCTTAATTTCAGACAGGGCAATTTATCGCGCCGTGAAAAATTCGCCCAAGCCGCCGCCAAATCGTATCACGCTCGACTATGCAGTGATTGCAGTGGCAAAGCAGGTTTGGGTGCTGGTGTCGGGCACTGGCAAGGAAGCAGCGTTGCGCGAGTCGCTCTATTCCAAAGGCCGCACACCTTTGGCGCGAGTGACTCAATTTAGGACACGCACGAAAATTTTCAGCGATTTTTCTTTGTTATAAAACGCACAAAAAAATTTGACAAATTATTGAACCATTTGCATTATTACTCAGTCTATGGAATTGTAGCGAATGAAGGATTTCGCTGTTCGTTTAGGGTTGGCATAGAGGTTTTGCTCGTGGCGCGGCTCGGACAGCGACCCCAAGTTGGTCGCGCCACCCTTCTGAGCGCCTCGGTGAAGGCGTTTAAACCTCGTCACCGCGGGGGCCGGACGAAAGTCCGGCCTTTTTTTTGCATTGATGGAATTCGCATTGATTGCAGGGCGAAAAACATTTAATTTCTCCGACACATGAAACACCAGCTCGATTTCGAGAAGCCAATCATCGAACTGCAAGAAAAGCTGGACGAACTCCGCAAACATCCGGAAACGCATGCGTTGGACATCAGCATTGAGGAAGAAATCCAGCTCATCGAAAAAAAACTGGAGGAAACCCGCCGGCAGATTTTTTCCAACCTCAACGCGTGGCAGCACGTCCAACTGGCGCGGCATCCCAAACGTCCCTACACACTGAATTACCTGGAAAAGACGTTCACCGACTTTCATGAACTGCACGGTGACCGGCTGTTTGCCGAAGACCGCGCGATGGTGGGCGGCTTTGCGAAACTGGGCGAATACCGCGTCGTCGTCATCGGCACGCAAAAAGGCCGGGACACGAAGGAAAACATTTTGCGCAATTTCGGCTGTGCCCATCCGGAAGGCTACCGCAAGGCGCTGCGCCTGATGCGGCTCGCCAACAAATTCGGCCTGCCCGTCATCACGCTCATTGACACCGCCGGCGCGTATCCCGGCATCGGCGCGGAGGAACGCCACATCGCCGAGGCCATCGCCGTCAATCTCCGCGAAATGATGCTGTTGGAAGTGCCCATCATCACCGCGGTCATCGGCGAAGGCGGTTCGGGCGGCGCGCTCGGCATCGGCGTCGCCGACCGCGTGTTGATTTTGGAGAATGCCTATTACTCGGTCATCAGCCCCGAAGGCTGCGCGGCCATTCTTTGGGAAGACCGCGCCGCCGCGCCGAAAGCCGCCGAGGCCCTCAGAATCACCGCCAAAGACCTGCTCGAACTCGGCCTGGTGGATGAAATCGTTCCCGAACCGCTGGGCGGCGCGCATAACGACATCATTGAAGCCGCCGCAAATTTGAAGATCCATCTGCTCAAACACTTGAGCGAACTCGCCGCGATGCCGGTCGCCGACCGATTGAAAAAACGCTACGAGAAATTCCGCGCGCACGGGCATTTCATCGAAAACACCGAACCGGCCGTGAATGGTGTTGTTCCCCAGGCCTCGGCTGAATAATTCCCAGTGCTTTATCCGCTCACCTTTCATCCAATTTTCAAAGAGCGCGTCTGGGGCGGACGCGAAATGGAACGGCTCTACCAAAAGAAACTGCCGGCGGGCAGGCTGATTGGCGAATCGTGGGAAATCAGCGACCGGCCGGGCGACGTCAGCGTCATCGCCAACGGCCCGCTCGCCGGGAAAAATCTGCGCTGGTTGATGGAAAATCATCGCGCCGAATTGCTCGGCGACGCGAAACCGGCAAACGGAAACCGCTTTCCGCTGCTCTGCAAGATTCTCGATGCGCGGGAAAAACTTTCGCTGCAAGTCCATCCCCCCGCGCACAAAGCCGCCGGACTCGGCGGCGAACCCAAAACCGAAATGTGGTTCATCGCCGATGCCGTGCCCGGCGCGGAACTGTTCGTTGGACTCAAACGCGGGGTCACGCGCGCGGAATTTGAAAAAAAAGTCGAGACCGGCGAAGTGGCGGAATGTTTCCACCGCGTTTCCGTGCGCGCGAGCGACGCGATGTTTCTGCCCAGCGGGCGCGTCCACGCCATCGGGGCCGGCCTGGTGATTTTTGAAATCCAGCAGAACTCGGACACCACTTACCGGGTATTCGATTGGAACCGCGTGGGCCTCGACGGCAAACCACGCGAATTGCACGTCGCCCAATCACTGGCCAGCATTGATTTCAATGACTTCGAGCCGGCGCTCGTTCAAAGCAAATTCAAAGGTGACACTTTCATCCAACGCCGTCAGCTCGTGGACGACCCGCTGTTCAAGGTCGAAACATGGAAGCTCAATCCCGATATGCATGACTGGCTAAAGCCGAAGAAATTGCAAATTGTTGCGGCCACCCGGGGTGAAATTGAAATTACAAGCGGTTCAACTTCGGTGAAGTTGTCCGCCGGACAATTCAGTTTGATTCCAGCCAGTCTGGAACGGACGGAAGTTCTGGCAAAATCAGACGCGGCCTTATTGGGCGTCGAGGCGAATTAGACTTCGGAGAGGCGAGTTCCACGAGCTTCTAAAATTTGGGCCTCGTGGAACTCGGCCCTCCGAAATATTAATTCTGCGACAGGTCCTCGGGCATTTGGGAGAGCAGCTTGTTTTTCCAGCCGCCCTTGCTTTTCAAAATTTTCTGCCAGAGTTGTTCGGGCGGCGTTTCAAAGACGAGTTCGAGCGATGCGGGGAACGTGAGCCATGCCTTGCGTTTTATTTCGGTTTCAAGCTGGCCGGGCGACCAGCCGGCGTAACCCGCGAACATCTTGATTTTTTTCTCCGGTGAAAACGATTCGCCGATTTCCAACAGATCATCCAGTGAATGGCCGAGGTTCAAATTCGGAAATACATTCGCGTCGGGGAGGAAACTGTCCGCATGCAAAAAACTCAACGCGGTCGGCTGCACCGGCCCGCCGAGAAAAAGCGGCGATTCCCGAAGCCGGTCGGGCAGGTTGGCCACGAGCACTTCGCCCACCTTGTTGCCGGCGGCGCGGTTGAGCACCAGGCCAAAAGCCCCCTCGGCGTTGTGCTCACAAACCAGCACCACCGTGTGATGGAAAAAGGAGCCGCGCAAAACGCCGCCGTCCAGCAGCAATTTGCCTTTCAGGAATTTTTCCGCTTCGCTCATAGCCACTGCCAATGTGCCCCAGAAATACGTTGCTGGCAATGGGTGGAAATTGGAGCCGCCAGGACACAAAGAGTCAAAGCCAAAGGGAAAACGCGAAGGCAGCACGTGGCCGAACAACCTTGGTGCCCGGAATTTTAATTGGGCGGCAGGGGAAGTTCCTGTTCCTCTCCAGAATCAATGTTCTGAATCCGAACCGATTTTTTCCCGATTTCCAGACAACGAATGGTTACATTGGTTCCCCCCATTTTCACCTGTTTCCGTTCTTTGGCAAAAAAGGAACGGCCGTTGATGATGGCCACAGGCTGGTTTCCCCACAAAACCCCCTGGAGCTTGATGGTGGCCGGGGCGGGTGCCGGCGGGTGGGTATTATTGTTGTTGATATAAATGGCGGAACCATTGGCAACGGGCATTGCCGAAGGCATCTTGACGTCCCTGAGTTCGTCCACATGACCCGCTTCCAATTGCGCGGTCACGCCATATTTCATCCAGTCCAGAACTTGATCGAACCCGTATCGTTTCTCCGCTTCAATGAACAGGTCAATCTGGCCGCGGGTGTAATGATTTTGCAGAACCCTCTTTATTTCCACCTCTTCGTTTTGTGAATCCATCAACAAATAACCGACCAGCTCGCAGAAACCCTCCTCGGCGTCACGACCCAATTTCGCCCGCCGCTCCTTGGGCACATTTTCGCCCACCCAGGCATGCGAATATTCGTGGGCACAAGTTTCCTTCAACTGAGCCAGCGGCAGTCCCGTCAGCAGGTTCATTTTGTATCGGGTCTGGTCGTTGGCTGTCTCGGGACGGATGCAACCCAGCAGGTCGGGGCTTTCAAAATTATTGCCTTCCATAACAAACATGGAATCCACATCTATGCGATCGATGACCGAGACATCCACATTCGTCGGGAACGACGTGAAACGGGAAAACAACCGGTCGAGGTCATCCTTAACCTGACCGCAAATTTGTCTGGCATCGTCAGCCTTCAGCACCACCGTCTTGGCGTCGCGGGCGCAAAGATAACGCCCGTCAGGCAACGTGATGTAGTTTTCCCTGACGGGCAAACCACAGATGGAACACCGGGGCAACTTTATGCAGTCGGAACAGACCTTTTTTTGCTCACCGGTGACCTTGTCGGTGACGAGGTAAATCGTGCCGTAAATTGGCTGGCCGCAAATGGCACAAGTATCCCCCCGCGCCGACAGCGACAGGCCAAAACAAAAACCGGCCATCAGCAAGATGATCCAAAGATATCTCCCGTGGTGTTGCATGGTTTGATCCTTCGCGGAAAAATTTCCGGCAGCAACGGAAAGCACATGCTTTGTTGCCCGCTTCAAACCAAAGCACCTCCCGCGCCAAATCAGCCCAGCGATTTGACTTTTTTCGCAATGGCCGCGGCGTCAATGCCGAAGTGCGCCAGCAATTCACCCGCTTTGCCGGAACGCGGCAGCGCATTCACGGCCAGCTTGTGGACTTTAATTCCATCCACGCTGAGTTCACCCGCGACCGCGTCGCCCAAACCGCCTTCGAGGTAATGATCCTCGACCGTGATGACCGTGTTGCCGGTCTTTTGCGCGGCGGCCTTGATGATGTCCTTGCCCAGCGGCTTGATGCTGTAAGCGTCTATGACCGTGATGCCGATGCCTTCAGCCTTCAGCGCGTCGGCGGCCTTGAGCGCTTCGTGAAGGGTCACGCCCGCGGCGACAACAGTGGCCTTGTCGCCCGCGTTCTGGCGCAGCACTTTTGCGCCACCGATGGGAAACTTTTCGTCGTTGCCGTAAATCACCGGCGTCTTGGGCCGCGACGTGCGCAGAAAATGAATGCCTTTGGCCAGCGCCATTTGTTCGAGCAATTTCTCCGTGCTTACGGCGTCGCCCGGATACAGCACCGCGCTGCCCGCAATCGCGCGCATCATGGCGATGTCTTCCAGCGCCATTTGCGACGGGCCGTCCTCGCCGATGCTCACGCCGACGTGCGAACCGACGAGCTTGAGGTTCGCCTGCGAAATGCCCGCGACGCGAATCTGGTCGAAGGCGCGGGTGAAAAACGCGGCGAACGTGGACGCAAACGGCACCTTGCCGCGCGCGCCGAAACCGGTGGCCACGCCGACCATGTTCTGTTCGGCAATGAAGCATTCCGTAAAACGGTTCGGGAACTTCTTGGAAAACTTTTCCGCGAACGTGGAATTCTTCGTGTCACCATCCACCGCAACGATGCGCGGATCCACTTCGCCGATGCGCACGAGTGCGGTGCCGTAGGCTTCGCGCGTCGCGACCAGGTCGCCGGGTTTGTAATTGATTGGCGGATAACCCGCGGGCGCGGCGTTGTTGGGCGCGGGCAATTGGGCCGGTGCGGGAATCGGAACGCCGATGCCGGATTTCGCACTGGGTTGCAGTTCGGCAATGGCCCTGGCGGCTTCCTCCTTGTTCAGCGGCTTGCCGTGCCAGCCGTCCTTGTCCTGCAAAAATGAAACGCCCGCGCCCTTGTAGGTTTTGGCAAGGATGCAGAGCGGCTGATCGTTCAGGCCGACACCGCCGAGCACTTCCAAGATTTCCTCGATGTCGTGGCCGTCAATGTCCTCGACGCGCCAGCCAAAAGCTTCAAAGCGTTTGCGGTAAACGCCAATGTCGTGACCAAACGCCGTCGCCTGGCTCTGGCCAAGGCGGTTGTCGTCCACGATGGCGATCATATTGTTGAGCTTGTAAACGCCCGCGAACGACGCCGCTTCCCAGACCGCGCCTTCGGCGATTTCGCCGTCGCCGAGGAGGACGTAGGTGTTGTAATTGAGATTGTCCAGACGCGCGGCCAGCGCCATGCCGGCGCCGACGCTCAAGCCTTGGCCCAGCGAGCCGGTCGCCACGTCCACGAACGGCAGCCGCGGCGTCGGATGGCCTTCCAGGTCGCAGCCGAATTGTCGAAGTTTCAACAACTCGCTCACCGGGAACAAACCGGTTTCCGCCCACGCGGCATAAAGCAGGGGCGCGGCGTGGCCTTTGGAAAGGATGAAACGATCGTTGTTGTAATAGTGCGGATTCTTCGGGTCGTAACGCATGTGGCCGAAGAACAGCGTGGCCACCACGTCCGCCGCCGAGCAGCACGAAGTCGGGTGTCCGCTGCCCGCCGCGGTGGTTGAGGTGATCGAGTGAATCCGCAACTGGTTTGCGATGCCCTTCAGTAATTCAATGTCCGTGTCAATCATGGAACGAAAAGTTTAGGTGAAGTACGGCAAAAGCCAAGAATGAAAATTGAAAAAAGCGGATCACTGCGGCAGGACGTGGCCGGGGACTGAACAAGTCGGCGGCACACCGACAGCATTGATCGTATAGGTGCCGCCGGAAGGGCAAACCGGGAAGACCAGGTTGGATAAATACGGCAACAGGTCCTGGGCGGACGGAATGGCATCGGCAGTCTTGTCATTTTCCAAAGCCCATTGCTGTTTGGCCGCGTCAATCTGCCGGAGATTGTTGATGCAGGTGTTGAGCTGGGCGGCCGGCGACATTGATTGTTCCGCCGTTGCCTCGGTGGCGGTGGCGGCTTGCTGATTTTCCGCCTGCATTGCCTGCAACTGCTCCTGCTGCTGTTGCAGGGTATTATGCGCCGTCTCCACCTGCTGGGTCAGCTTCTGGTTTTGCTGGCGCGATTGGTTGATTTCGTTTTGCAGTTGGGCAAATTTCTGGGTTAACCCCTGGTTTTCAGCCCGCAGCCGGGCGTTCTCCGTGCTCAACGTGGCGACACTGGAATTTTTGAGTTGATCCAGATCCGACTGCAACTGCGCGACCTTGTGTTGCGATTCATTCAGTTGAACGATCGCCGCATCCTTTTGGCTTTTGGCCCGAAAGAGAAAAACCTCGGTGGCCAAAAGCGCCGCCACACACAACCACAGAACCCAGTTTTTAAGTTTCATGGGCAGACTTCTTTTCGCCATTCTACGCCCCGCCGTCAAACACGAAATCGTATAAAATCGGCCGCAATTTTCTCCCCCGCGAACCGGGCACGGCAGTTTCACTGGCTTGCCGAGCTGTAGCTGGCCGCTGCCGGGCGAAGGCTGGTACGCGAGGCGGGGGTCGAACCCACAACCTTCGGCTCCGGAGGCCGACGCTCTATCCAATTGAGCTACTCGCGCAAGACAAATCCACAATACACATCCGCGCGCCTTTGCTCAAATGGAATCCGCAAATTGCAGCGGCATATTGTAAGCGTCGCCGTTTGCCGGGAGGCACAGACCGTCGCGGAAAAATTCTCACTGCCTCTGCGCACAAAAACAAAAAGGGACGGCGCGAGGCCGTCCCGATATCAACTATGTCACCCCACAAATTATTGTTGTTTCGGCGGAGCAGCGGGCGCATTCGTGCTCCCGGCTTTTTCGTTACCCGGAGGTGGGTTGTTGGGATGGAGCCTGTGTGGTCCCATGGGAGACGTTTTTTGCCACTTGTCGAATTGCTCCGGCGTAAGGACGGCTTTCATCTGCTGGGCCGTGTCTTCCACGACGGCCTTGCGTTTGGCTTGCCGGGCATCCGACGTCAGGCTGGTGTCGTTGCGCAAATCAAGCATTTTCTGCCTTTCCTTATCCATGATGGATTGCACTTTCGGTTTCTGGTCGGCGGTCAGGTTGAGTTGTTCCACCATGCGCTCAAAACCCCCGCCAGGCGGCCGGCCGGCCGGTGGAGCGCCTGCGGGTGGAGTGGAAGGCGGCGTGTTGGTGTCACCCGCGCGCAAGGCCGGACTCCACACCAGCAAACTGCCCACGGCCAATGCCGCGATTAACATTGTTTTATTTGCTTTCATAATTCTTTGTCGTGGTTTGTTTTTCAATTTCGCCGCGCCATGATGACGCGGTTTATTACCTGTTAGACGCCCACCATAACAAGAGGTTACAATCCGCGCAACACTTTCGTCGCCGCGCTGACCGTCTTTTCAATGTCCGCCGGGCTGTGTGCCGTGGAAACGAAACCCGCCTCGAATTGCGAGGGCGCGAGGTAAATGCCTTCGGCCAGCATTCCGTGGAAATACTTTTTGAAGCGCTCGCGGTCACTCTTCATTGCGTCGGCCAGGCTCCAGACCGGCCCGCCCGTGAAGTAGGCGCAAAACATCGAGCCACAGCGGTTGAACGTCACGGGCACGTCCGCCGATTTCGCGGCATCCTTCATCCCGGCTTCGAGCTGTGCTCCGAGTTGTTCAAGCCGCGCGTAAACGTTCGTTTCGGAGGGCGGAGTTCCACGACGCCCTGACTTGATTTCGGACTTCTTTTTAGGGGCTCGCGGAGCTCGCCCCTCCGACAGCTCCTCCAACGCCGCAATGCCCGCCGCCAGCGCCAGCGGATTGCCGCTCAACGTGCCCGCCTGGTAAACCGGCCCCAAGGGCGCGAGCAAATCCATGATGTCCGCCCGTCCGCCGAACGCGCCGACGGGCAGCCCGCCCCCGATGATTTTGCCGAGCGTGGTCAAATCCGGCTTGATGCCGAACCGTTCCTGCGCGCCGCCGGGCGCGAGCCGGAAGCCGGTCATCACCTCGTCGAAAATCAGCAACGCACCGTTCGCCTGCGTGATTTCGCGTAAAAATTCCAAGTAGCCCGGCTTCGGCAGATACAATCCGGCGTTGCCCGGCACCGGCTCGACGATGATGCCGGCGATTTTATTTTTGTTCGCGACAAGCGCGGTCTTGACTGCGTCCGCGTCGTTGAACGGCAGAACGATGGTATGCTGAGTGAACGCCGCCGGCACCCCGGCGCTGTCGGAATGACCGAACGTGAGCGCGCCCGAACCGGCCTTGACGAGCAGCGAATCCGCGTGGCCGTGATAGCACCCGTCGAACTTGATGATTTTGTCGCGCTTCGTGAATCCGCGCGCCAGCCGAATCGCGCTCATGCACGCTTCCGTTCCTGAATTGCACATCCGCACCTTCTGCACGCTGGGCACCAGTTCGCAGATAAGTTTTGCCATGGCGACCTCAAACGGATTTGGGATGCCGAAGCTCGTACCGAGGTCGGCGGCGGCCTTGACGGCGGCAATGATTTTGGGATGCGCATGGCCGAGGATGGCCGGCCCCCAGGTGCAGACGTAATCAATCAGCTCGTTGCCGTCCACGTCCCAAACGTGTGCGCCCTTGGCCCGGTCCACGAAGAACGGCTGGCCGCCGACGGCGCGGAACGCGCGCACCGGCGAGTTCACGCCGCCGGGAATATATTTCAACGCCTCGGCAAAAAGTTTTTCAGATTCAACGCGCACAAAATTATTTTTGAAAAAAAGTTTCCCGCAGCGAGCCTTTTTCGGTGCGGATGACGGTGCCGGGATTGATGTTGTGCCGCGCAAACCAGCCGTCCTTGGTTTCCAAGACGTATTGGATGTTGTCCGTCGCGGCCACGACGGAGTTGGTATCGTTCTTTTCGAGGTGATGGATCTCGGCAATGACGCCGTCGGGGCCGATGTAGGCGGCGGAGATGGATTCGGGGCAGTTTTTCATCCAAAACTCGGCCTGAAACGGCCTGGGAAAAACAAACAGCATTGCATCCGTTTCGGCGATGTTCGTGCGGAACATCATGCCGGTCATTCGCTGCTGGTCATTGAGCGCCAGCTCGGCGTCCAATTGTTCCGCGCCCAGATAGATTTTCATTGTCGGCAGTTTCGGCTGTGCCTGTTTGGGCAGCAGATCGTCAAGGGACGGCGCCGGCGCCACGTCGGCGGATTTTTGGCAACCCGCCCAGAACGCCGCGGCCAGCAACAGCGCGATGAATCTTCCTGGTTTCACGCCGTCAGCTTGCGGAAAGCCGCCGCCCTTTTCAATCAAACGTTGCAACCGGCAAACGTCGCTGGCTTGCCCGACAACCGCGCTTGCGCGGACGGCATGCTGCCACCAATTTCCCCCTGCCCGCCTTACAATAAATAACAACAAGTTTCCACCCCACCCGGTGCAGCGCGTGGATTTGACGTTTTTGTTTCCTCCTCTGGCAATAAAGTTGCTGCCAATCACCAACCAAATATAAATAAATATGGATGAAGATTCATCAGATAAGTTGTTGAATGTTCCCAGCATTCCAGTGCCTAAAAAAAACCGCGCCAAAAAAATCGCCATAGACGTCGTTAGCATTCATGTCCTCCTGACCCTGAAATTGAAAGAAAATGAGTCCCTGGATTTGATCTGTTACGTCGGTGGCAAAGAATTTCGTCCGCATTCCGTAGGGCCGTTTTTTGGTGATCACATATACCTTGAAAGCAGCGGGGAAGATGGAACCCGCACCTCAATGCTGGCACCGATTGAGCTGGTGACTTTCATGTATGTCGTCTCCCCCAAAAAATCCGATGCGCCGCCGCGAGAAATTGGATTCAAGGCCACTTGGGATGCTGACTCGAAAACGGTTTAACAAATCGTGCGCCAGCGCCCCCAGACAACCGCGCTTGCGCGGACGCCAGCCAGCTACTAATGTCTTTCTGGCTGCGCCCGTAGCTCAGTTGGATAGAGCATCTGCCTTCTAAATAAAAAACGCGCTTTTTGCTATCTTTGATTTTGATTCTCAATCATGGATTATGCAATATCCATAATGGTTTTATAAGGTTTCAGCTTTTGCAGTCATTCGCAAGCATTTGCCTAAAAAACAGCCTTCAGTATAGAAAAAAGTATAGAAACGTCCCATGAAACAAAGAAGTGGCGCTCCCACCTGGAATCGAACCGGGATACGCGGATTAGAAATCCGCTGCTCTATCCATTTGAGCTATGGGAGCGCAAATTTTGAACAGCATACCCGCTCCCCATTTTTTGCCAAGTCGCATCGCAGCAAAGCGAAATAGACGTGGCGTTGATGACGGGCTAATCTTTGCAAATGACGTGGCGTGAATTTGGCGATTTTCTGCATTCACAACGATGTGCTATTAATCCTCGGCCAATTTCCGAACTCGCCCGGATTGGGGAGAAAGCGGCGGATACTTTCAGGCGTCTTGAAAAGACAACTCGCGGACCGCTTGACGAAGCAGATGTGCGAACTTTTGAGTTTCGTGCAAGCCAATGGCGGTCGCGTCATTCTTTCCGGCGACACGCGCCAGCATGGAGCGGTCGAAGCCTCGGACGCCCTGCGTGCGATTGAACGGTATGCCGGTCTGGAAGCCGCAAGGCTGACAAAGATTCGGCGGCAAAACCCAAAGGCGGGCGAAACGAAGTCCGAGCGGAAGCGCATTAAGCAATACCGCGCAGCAGTTCGCAAGGCGCAGTCTGGCAAATTCTAGGTCTGCTCGAATCCGGGCCTTGAGCTTATCATCGAGAGTATGCTTGGCGGCTTGTCTCAATTGAACCGATGCCTCTTTTAGCTTTCCTTGTCCCGCAAGATGCTTCGCCCACTCATAGAGCAGCGCAGCATAGTTGTTCTGGCAATCAGTATCGTCTGGATAACTTCTAAAAAGTGACTCAGCCTCTTTCACAGCTCCTTCAAGATCACCACTTTCGTAGAGGTTTCGAATGCGCGTATATTTTGCTTCCTTGTCTAGCCTGGCTTTTTCTTCCGCTCGCTGCTTCGTTCTCTCGGCAACTTGTGCGTCATAGGTTCGCCGCTTTTCTGAGTTGCCTAAGACTTCGTAAGCCCCGTTGATGTCTTTTTGCTTTTCTTCTGCAAGCTTTTTGACACCAGTGGAAGCAGTTCCTAACCTATCCGGATGATATTCCAGCGATAACTTTCTGAAAGCCTCCTTAATTTCTGCTTGGCTTGCCGAGGAAGATACGCCCAAAACGGCGTAATAATCGAGTTGATGTTTTTTTTTCATTCACCAGAAGAACCCTTTAACTGTTTGAACACTCTTGCCTTGGACTCGATTAATACTTTGTCAGCTCGAAGTTTTTCCATGTAGCTGTCCAACAAGCCAACTTCCTTCATGCAGATGCCGATTAGCAAATCCACAAGGTCGCGGATATTTTCCAGTTTCAAATAATGACCATTTGTCTGTCTAGCCATCCATCGAAACACGCGTTCAGTTGGCTCATTCGCGCCACATTCTGTCGCGTAAATTTTGACACCCTTCTGTCCTAGCGCATTGGTTTCGGCTTTATAATCATACTGACGCATCGCATCCACCACTCCGTGCGGCGGGGCATCTCCAACCAACACGACGGCGCGACTGCTTCCAATGCGCCAGTTCAATTTGTTTGCCTGATAAAACGCTTCTTCCACTGCTTCGGGAAAATCGCATCCTCCTGTTCTTTCGACTGAACGCACAAAATCTCTTACTGAATTGAAGTTGTTTGTCAGATCTAAAACTTTTGTCACATAGGCGTCACCGCCGTAATCTCCGTAAGCAATTACTCCCACGCGTGCATTTGGAATAGAATCTTGAATCTCCGAAGCGAGACGGCTCAATTCACGCTGCACTTCCTCCAGAAAGCCATACATGCTTCCCGTGGTATCGAACATTAGAACCACATCAAGATCTACGGTCGTTTTGAATTTGTTTGAGGCAGATGGCTTTTCGTCTTTGTGAGCCAACTGCTTATCCCAAAGTTTTTGCAGAAACTCGCTCATCGTGATTATTTACCACTTTTCTCTGTTGAAAGATTTACGATTTATTAAGATGCTAAGGCGCGCGAATGTCGTCACGGCAAACGGAAAATTGCCATGTTCAATCGCGCCAATGGTTTGCACATGGACGCCCGCCAGCTCCGCAAGACACTCTTGAGTCAGACTGGCATTGAGGCGGGCTTGACGGATGTTCCGCCCAAGCACACGCAGAATTTCGCGGTTATTCACTCCTTAGAGTGAGCAATGACGCTTCCATAGTTGACACCGGATAACCACTAGGTTAATATTTTGGCCGTTATGTCTTACGGGGATTCATTTGCGCCGATTTCTGATTTGTCCGGCAAGGTCACAGGACAACCGCCAGTTGTGTTTGGCGACACGAAACAATCGCTTTGCAATGAAACTCAAAGCAGCGAATTGGGAGTGCAGCACTCAGCACATTATTTGGGAAGATCCATGGCAGAAAAAACCAAAATTCTTATCATCGAAGATGAGCCGGGCGTTTCGTTGATGATGGCGTATTTACTCACGCAGGCCGGGTGCGAAGCCCAAACCGCATGGAACGCGGAAAGGGGGATAAAGCTAGCTCAGACCAGGGGATTCGATTTGATCGCACTGGAAATGAACATGCCGGGCGGCTTTGAAATTTGCAGTTCTCTAAAAGAAAACCCCTTTTTTCAAACTCCCATCGTCTTTGTTTCCAACAACTTTTGCGAGGACGACGTTCAGCGGGGTCGCAATCTTGGCGTGGCGGATTTCATTCAGAAACCATTTGAGGCATCCGATTTTGTCCCGCGCATTCTTTCACTGGCAAAAGAAACCGCCACGGCATGACCAACCCATTTCAACAATTTAATTGGGAAGCGCACTTTTTGGAAAAGCGCGCGCGAAATACTTCAGTTACGGTTCAACTGCCCTTCTTTGACAAACGCTTTTTCGCAGTGGCCAGACGTTCACGCGCAATTTCCAGATCGTCGTTGCCATCGCAAAATTCAATGAGCAGTTTGGCCAAGGCAATCAGATGTTCCACTTGGAAACTCAACGGGCGGCGGCGGCGGCGGCACATGGCTTCCAATTCCGTACGCTGTTCTTCGGACATGCGGATGTTGAACTGGAGTGTTTTTTTCGCCACACCCAAAGCGTGCCAGATGGGAATTTTGAACTCATGGCGAAATATGATTGACAACGGGATACATTGCTATGATAAATCCAAGAGATATGTTTCTCCAAAGTCACAGAAAATATCTCGACTGAACGGGGACTCATGCCGCAAGATTTTGTTGTCAGATGAATCGGGTGAATCCAGCCACGCTGCGGGTGCAAAAGGGAGGCGACTTCCAAAAGGTTAATTCTATGAAAACTGTTAATCACATTAAATTGAACTATCAGTTACTACGGCTAATTGTTCCGGCGATCTTCCTCTGCTCTCTAGCGGAGGCGGCTTATTCTCAATTTCTTCCGCCCGGCTGGAAAGGCGGCCCCACCAATACGCCGCTGGATTCATGGTCTTTCAATGACCAGACGAATTGGACAAGCGATTCGGGCTATTTACCAATATCATTCGCCAATCTTAATTTTGTCATGATCGGCAACGGCAAATCGCTGATGGTGGACACTAATGTTCCGGCCTGGTTGCAATACAACGTCTATGAAAATGATGGAACCACGAACCTGACGGTTGATTCAGGCTCCGTAACTTTCTGGTTCGCGCCATCATCATGGTCGAGTACGAATGCGGGTGGAACGGGACCGGGCGAATGGGGACGCCTGTTTGAAGTTGGCAGTTACACGTCCGATTCCAGTTACGGTCTTTGGAGCATCTATGTTGATGATGGCGGCAACAACCTCTATTTCTCGGCGCAGACCAATGACTTGTCGAGCAGCCTCACCACCTACCTTTCCGCCCCGATCTCTTGGACCACGAATTTTTTCCACTTTATTGCCCTGACCTACTCCTCAACTCAGACGGTACTTTACATTGACGGGGTGCAGATAACCAATGGCCCCGGCGTGACAGTTTACCCCGGTCCCGAGGTTCTTACCAATGGGTTTTATTTGGGAAGCGATTCTAACGGTGTATTGGAAGCCCACGGGTTTTATAATACGGTGGCAACCTACAACTATCCGCTCAATTCCAATGATGTTCAGACCATCTTCAATAGGGAATACACCGCTTACCAGATCAGTCCGTGGAACATGGCGATGTTCATTTCTTCCGCGCCGTCCAGTCCGTCCTCTCTGCCAAGCACCTATGACATCATCACCGGCGCAGGCTTTCTGCAATGGGTGGGTTCAGTCACGCCCAATTACAGCACCAACGCGAACGTCGTCTGGCTTACCAATCTCACGTCAACAGTGGGAATCAACGGCACCAACCTCGTCACGTTCACGATACAGGGCGGATTACCGGGATATTATTACGATGTGTTCGCTACCGGAGCATTACAGCCGCTAGCGAACGCCGTCTGGTATTGGATGGGACGAGGAAATTCTGCCAACACCTACACTCTGCCCATCGTCAGCCAAGATGCCTTCCTGATGCTAGGGACTCCGCAAGACTCTGATTCTGATGGACTTACAGATGCTTACGAAAATTTAATTTCCAAGACTAATCCCTATAATGCCGATACGGACGGCGACGGTATTTCCGATTCAGACGAGATATTGAACGGCACCAACCCTTTGATTTCCGGCCTTGGCTGGAAACTGGACTCGGACAATGACGGCCTGCCGGACAATTACGAAACCCAGGTCGGGTTGAATCCCAATTCAGCCGAAGCTGCGCCGGGCTTGCCGACATACAGCGCGAACCCCATTCAATAATCAGAATCGAAAAGCCGATAGAAATTTTATGGAAATTATGAAAAAAATCAAACGTTTTTCAGTCGCGTTTATTATCCTGTGGACGACCTTGCAGAATTGCCCGGCTCAAATAGGAAATTCAGGCACCAGTGGCGGCCCGAATTCCGCCTCTGATCAGCAAGTTCAAGCCGCCGACCTGTTGGGCAAGCGGGGGCAACAAAAGGTGGATCTGTTCACCGGCAGTTTCGGTTATTCGATTCCCATCGCGTGTGCGCCCGCGCGGAATGCTTCGGAACCAAATCTGGCTTTGGGATATTCTTCGGCGGAAGAAAACGGCTGGTGCGGCATGGGTTGGAAGCTGGAGATCGGCTCCATTGAGCGCAACACGCGGGATGGCATTCCCATCGCGTATTCGACCGCCGCGACCCCGGCTCCGTTGACTCAATATGACAACAGCAAAGGATTCATGCTTAATTTGTTGGGCAAGGGGTATAAATTGTTTTCGGTGGCAACCAATGGAGCGCTCGTCGAATACCGGGCCGAGGTGGATACCGAGTTTTTGCGGTGCTTTTGCGATACGAACAACAACAACTGGACGGTCTATGACAAGAGCGGCGATGTCTATTATTTCGGCGAGAGCGCCAGCTCCCGCATGGCCAACCCCAAAACCGGCTGGAGCGGTTACAGCGGCACGTTCCATTGGGCGCTGGACCAGATCGTCACCGCCACCGGGGACTGGACCACGATTGCCTATACCAACTACAACAGCCCTTTTACCGGCCTGCCGGAAAGAACCCTTTATCCTGCCCAAATCGCCTACAACGGCCACACCAATTTTAACGGTTATTCAGCCAATGCTGTCGGGCCGGACAAAATCATCTTTCAAACTGAGGTTCGGACCAACGATTGGCACTTTTCTTATAGGTCGGGTTTCCGTGCCGAGCAAGACCGGCGGTTAACCAACATTTTGTGTCAGGCCGGATCACAGAACGTCTGGAGCTATAATCTTAAGTATGGAATCTCTCCGGCGACCGCTCGCTCTCTGCTGACGAATGTGGTCGTTTATGGTTTTGATGCGGGTAATAACGCCACCGCATTTTCAACCAACACGTTCGCGTATCAGGCAAACCCCAATGGCGTATCGTTTGGCTCCACCATTATGTGGACCAACATGATTTTGAACACGCCCGGCACCAGTTCGGGTTCTTATGAGCCGGAGGTGTCAGAAGTCAACGATCAGGGTGGATTTAGTTATACGGTTGCCGATCTGGTTGACATGGATGGGGATGGGCTGCCCGACCGGGTGAGTTACGACAACTCAGCTTCACCGAGCCGGTATCAGGTGCAAAAAAATCTTGGGATGCAGGGCAACGGATTCGGCTCGCGCTATGCCTTTGGCCCCACCTCCACCGGCCCCGGTTTAACGCCCAGCGGTTCCAATCCCTTTCCCGACGGCAGCGGCTATGACCAATTAAACACTCCCTACGGGCGCATCCGGGACATCAACGGGGATGGTTTGCCCGACCGGGTGATGGACTATTGGGCAGCCCTCAATTCAGTTATCAACAATACGCTGCCTTATACGCCTTTTACTAATTATGAAGTCCAGGTGAACACCGGGCAGGGATTTTCCGGAGTGACCGCTTGGCCGGTGTCAACCGGGCCGGTGGCATTGAGCGACCAGAATTCAGCCTATTATTTTTGCGTGGAATCCGGCGGGCCGAACGTGGGGTTTTTTGACATCAATGGCGATGGAATGCCCGACCGGGTGATGTCCGGCTGGTATACCCAAGGGGCGATGACCAATTTCATGGTGCAATTCAATACCGGCACCAATTTTACCCAGCCCAAGGCATTTGGCCCCTATCGCAGTCTCAACTGGAACAATTATCCGGGTGGCCAAACCAGTTTTAATCCACCTTATTACTGGGCGGGCATTGAAACTCCGGATTCCCACATAATTGACATTAATGGCGATGGATTGCCGGATCACATCATGTGGCCAATGAATCCCACCAACGGATTTGCCGGACAGGAACTGCCTCATCCAGCCTCTTACTTTGCCTTGGAATACAACAATGGCTATTCCTTTGAATCCACCAATGCCTCCACAGCCGTTCCGGGAGCTTTTGACAAATGGCTGGGAGTCGTTGCCCAGGCGAATAACGGTTTGGTTACCTTTGGCACGACCACTTTTTATTCCGATGCCATCTGGGATTTGCCGTTTGCGGGTTTGTATGATCTCAACGGCGACGGATTGCCGGATCGTGTCGTGCTGGATCAGACCTCCTTGAACACCTCAACCACAAGATGGTTCGTTTATTTGAACAACGGTCACGGTTTCAACACCACGCCCATTACTGTGACCAACATCGAGAATCAAGGCCATTATAGCACGAGCACTGATGCTCCCTGGTGGAGTCCGCAAGGTTCCGTGGACGGCTACGGCAACGTAACCACTTTGATTGATATAGACGGTGACGGATTGCTGGATCGGGTGATGGCGGTATATTTTAACGGCACCCCCACAGCTAATTATTTTCTGGTTCAATTGAACAACGGACCCTTCCCGGATTTGCTGACCAATATCAACAACGGTGTCGGCGGCAATCTCAGCATCACCTACAACCCATCCACAGCTTACGATAATCGGGTTGACCCCACCAACCCCAATTCCGTTAGTCACATGCCTTTTCCGCATCAGGTAACGGCGGCAGTGACCACATCCGATGGCATCAATCTGCCGCAAACGACGACCTACGGTTACGCGGGCGGCTTCTTTGACGGAGTTCGGCGCGAGTTTCACGGTTTTGCCGTGGTCAGTGCCACGGACCCCACCTTGCGCACAACCACGACGTATTTCCATACGGGCGGCGGCAGAAACTATTCAGCTTTGGGCGAATATCAGGACACCAATTCCGTGGCGGGCAACTTCGCCAAATCGGGTATGGCCTACCGGGTTGAAACCTACGGGAATGACAATAAACTCTACCATGTTAAGGTCAATCAAGTTGACCAGACCAGTTTGGGCAACGGACGTTATTTCCCGTTCACGACGCTGACCTTTGACTGCGATTATCCCGGAAACGGCACGCCCAAAGTCACGGCCACAGACTTTGCTTGCGATACAACCACCGGCAATGTGACCAATAAAATCGAATACGGTTTGGTAACGGGCTTCGACCCCAGCAGTGTAGGCAGTTTTTCATTCTCGGATTCCGATGGCACAGACACCCAATTCCATAGCACCCACTATGCAACTCTCTCCGGCAACGGTTATATCCTCGACCATCAGGACGATGTCACCCTCACGGACACAAACAAAAATGTGATTCAGGAAACGAAATATACATACGACCAGTCCAGCGGAGCGATTGCTACAAAGCTGACAAGGATTTCATCCGGCTACTATGCCACGAACAGCTACGGCAGCTACACTTCGTATGGAATGGTCGGCACAACCACCGACCCGGTCGGTGTCTCGACCTCCATCACCTACGATTCCACCTACAATACTTATCCAGCGACGAAAACAACCGGAGGCTTCCAGACCACGACCAGCTACGATGCGCGTTCGGGCGCGCTTGCATCTTCCACCGACCCAACGGGTATCACCATTAGCAACAGTTTCGATACTTTCCTACGTCCGACTGAAACGGACAAAATTCCCGTTGGCGGCGGTTCATCCATCTGGATGAAAAAGTTTGGTTATCCGGCTACGTTGAAATCCATCACCTCCGGTATGGCAACCAATTACACGGACACGGTGATTAATGACGGTGTCGGCGGGTACACCAATCGAACCTACATTGATGGATTTGGGCGAACCGTCCAGTCGCGCAGCCAGGGTGAAGGCGGAAATTACCGGGTGGTGTCAACCGCCTATGACGGGCGCGGCAAAGCTTTCCTCACCACTTGGCCAATTTTTGGAACTTTAATTACTTTTAGCAAACCCACTTCCGGCTTAACGGCTGCATGGACCGGATTCGATGCCGCCGGACGCGTTGCTACAAACTGTCCGGTGAATGCCAGCTTCGATGTTAATGGCGCTTTCAGCGGCAAAGCGGGCCTCACGCAAGATTCGGGTTCTCCCCTGGGGACCAATACGTGGAGTTATGTCAATGGCACTGACCCGTGGTGGGTTGTCTGCACCGATCAAGATGGCAAGGTGCGTCGCTACGGTCTGGATGCCTTCGGACGCACCAACCAGATTCAGGAAGTGGACGGCGCAAACACCTATATCACGACAAACAAATTTGATCTTGCCGACAACTTGACCAACATCGTGAACGCCAATTCGGAAAACATCTACTACGCCTTCGACAACTCGGGCGGCATGGTGGCGATGGCTGACCCGTATCTCGGCCAGTGGAAATATCAGCGGGATTATGCCGGCCGGCTTCGCGTGCAAACGGACGGGCGTGGGGATGTCATCAAACTGAATTACGCAACCTCGTCCGGCCAGCAAGACCCGTTGGGCCGGGTACTGAGCAAGGAAATTTACAGCCTCAATTATTCCAACCAGACGCTCGTACCAGTTTTCACCAACACCTACGTTTATGACAACAGCGACGACGGCAACTACACGGTCTTTCCGGGGCTGCTCTACAAAACGACCGACAGCGAGGGCTTTGAAAAGAACAGCTACGATTCGTTCGGGCGGCTGGTCAAGACCACACGCCACTTGAATATCATCAATTGGGACTACACCACCAGCTACACCTACAACGACGGGGACAAGGTCACGTCCACCGCCTATCCAAACTCCGGCCCGGTCATCACCAATTCCTACTTCCACTGCGGAAGCCTCAGTCAGGTGTCCCGCAGCGGAGGCAGTCCCTATTACACTATTACCGCGGGAAGCTATGATGAATTCGGGCACGCGACTAATTTTTTATATAACAACACTGTGACGACCATCCGTAGTTATTATTCCGTGTCCAAACGCTTGAAAAACATCTCGGCAGGTTCCAGCGGCTCGATCTTCAGCCGGACTTTCACTTACACGCCCGGCGACGACATTGCTTCTCTCAGCGGCACCGGACTCACCAACACAATGAGCATGACATATGATAATTTGCACCGGCTCAAGACCTACACAGGAACGGGAGGCTTGTCTGGCAATTATGGATACGATGCTGTCGGAAACATCAGCAACAACATCGAAGGTGGTGGTTCCAGTTACGGTTACGGTGTTCGGCGCGGGCAGGCCGTCAAGAGCGCCTTCGGCTATACCTACCTTTACGATTTATGCGGCAACATGATTGTGCGGCACGGTGGCGCGACCAATTCACAGTCGCTGGTCTATGATGCGGAAAACCGGCTGGTGCGTTTCGCGCAGGCCGGGACAAATCTCATGCTGGTGAAGTATGGTTACGCGGGGGACGACGCGCGCTTGTGGAAATGGAACAACCAGACGCCGACCAATCTTCAGGTATGGATCGGGAACATCTACGAGGAAAAGGGCGGCAAGAAACTGTTCCATGTTTATGCCGGAGACCAACTGGTTTGCACGTTTGAAACGAACTCGGTGCTCTATGGCGGAACCGACACGAACAAGGTTGGTTACTATTACCATGAAGACCAACTGACCTCATCCAGCACATTGAGCGATTCATTAGGCAACCAGACGGAAGTGAACGCATATTATCCTTTTGGACGGACGCAGACAGCCAGCCCACAAGCGGGCTTCCAGGTGTCGCGCCGGTTCACCGGGCAGATACTGGATGCGGAAACCGGCCTTTACTATTATAACGCCCGGTATTACGACCCGGAATTGGGCCGGTTTATTCAGGCGGATACGGAAATTCCAGACCTGTCCAATCCGCAGAGCTATAATCGTTACAGCTATTGTCTCAACAACCCATTGCGATATACTGACCCGACCGGGCATGGCTTCTGGAGCACCGTAAGCGATGCGCTTTTCAGCACGGAGACATACAAGAGCAGTTGGCAATTGGCAACGATGCACGATTCCTTCGGCTGGAGGATGGTGGAAATTCCGGTTGCGATTGGAGGCGTCGTAGTCGCAACGGCAGATAATGTATTAAATGCCATGTCGCTAGGCGGCGAGGGAGTCTTGAAAGGCGGAGTAAAGGAGGTACTTATAGTTGGCGGCAAAGAACTTGGGAAAGAAGGGGAGAAAGTAGGAGTGAAAGCCGTTGAGGATGTTGCTAAAAAGGAGGCGGGTAAACCGTTTACGCGCGCTCAAAAGCGCGACATCCTTAATGCGAACCGTGAACGTAACGGAGGCGAATTACATTCTGACTTGAGTGGCGAACCGTTAGTTCCGTCGCAAAAATCGGCAAAAGGTGTTACCCCACCCCCAAACGAAGCGCAAGTTGACCATGTTATCCCTCGTTCAAAGGGCGGCCCCAACACGCCAGAAAACGCTCAATTGCTTTCTCGCAAGGAAAACCGCGCCAAAAGTGATACTCTACCAGGAACAGACCGTTAAAATGAAAACAAACATTCTCAAAAATGCTGCAATTGTGTGTGCTGAAGTGGCGAATGGTGAACCCATTCTCCATGCCGAACGCTCTAAACCTGAAGACCCAGCAGACAGTGGTTGGCAGTTTTTATGTGGGTCTTCTTCGGAAGACTCGCAGGCGGCAAAAGTATGGGCAATTCACGAGGTATTAGAACATGAACCATCCTTAACACGTTTTATTGACCTCCCATCCGGAACTGTGCTTTCTCGGCCTTCTCCGAAGGCGGATTGGAAAATATCAAGTGTCCAGCATTAAAGTGGCGCTTCTCGAAAAGTTTATCGAATGGTCAAAGAAATAAAATCTGGAAGTCCAACGGATAGTTATATTATGACGCTATCTGCTGATATTTGCGAGGACAAAGAGGAACGTGTTGTAAGCTATTGGTTGCCCCCAAATGAAGTTTTACTCCAGGCATCCAGTTATACCCGCGCCGAAGGTCAACAACGGGAATAAAACACGGCGGAAATTACCGGGCGCAAGCCCAACCAAACATCGCGTCAGAAATTTCCAGTACCTTTAACAAGCCGACCAAACGTTAAGCAGAAACAATTGTTCCATGTTCGGTTGTTTGACAACAAGGAGAACCGCCTGATACGCTTTTGGGGCAACTTTTATGAACACGCCGCCAATTGTCGAGCATACACCGCGGAAACCATCAGGCTTTGATCCGGGACTCAGATGCCTTGCTGCCGTATTCATCTTCACTGTAGTCGTTCGGGTTGTTCTCACGTTCGCCAACAAATTAGGATCTCCTGAAGTGGTTCGCGTCGCGCTCATTGGCGTGTTCTTTGGGCTGGTGGCTCTTATCGTCACATCATGCGTTGTCTGGTCACGTAGAGCCACATCACCACGACCAGCAAGGCGGTGGGCGCTTGCGATTGCGGTTGTATGGGCATCTCTGCAAATCCTCGTTAACTTGCTGATACTTTTTCAGACGTTACAGATGTTGCCTCAAATAACGAGTGAAGCAGATCGGCGTCCTGCCATTGAAATAAATCGCAAAACATTTTCCCTGTCTTTGCCGGGCAACTGGACCGAGGATACAAAGGACGATACTTACGATCCTGATTCCTTTGTTTTTTTTGATGGCCCAAAATCCGCCCTTTTTACCGTCATAGTCCGTCAGAAATCGGCGGGTTCTTCAGTTGACGCTATGCTGGATAATCAAAGGGAGGTCTTCAAAAAGAAGTTTGCCAATGCAACAATCACAGTCATCACAAAATGGTCGAATGTTGACGGCAAGGGCTTTCAGATGGAAGGGAAGGTTCAGGGGACGACCGAAAGCGGGCGCATCACGGTTTTTGGATTTGAGAAGGGTGACAATGTTTGCATTGTCGAGGAATATGCAACTCCCGGTGACTATAAGATTTGCGCCAAGGGTTTTGAGAAAATCCGGCAGACGTTTCGGCTGCATGATTAACGAATTGGTTCCGCTATGCCAATTTCACTGACAGACCCTCGATGGAGTGAATTGCGGAGTAGCTACGGCAACACAGAGGATGTTGTTGCATGGCTGACTGAGGCGCAACAGGGTGGCTTGTCCAGCGAGCGTCTTGGCGATCTCATTAACGAGGTGCAGCATCAAGGAGACACTTCCACCGCGATGTATGCCGTAGCGACGCACCTCATCGAGCTTGCACGCCGAGCGACGTCTGAAGATGCACTAACTTTGCTAACTCATGCCGGGATTATCTACGCGAATTCAGACAGCCCCGGCGCTATTTCGTGTCCAGCATTTTTGCAGGCGGAGTTTGTGGCTTCAGCTTTGGAAGGGGCGAAGATGCTCGCACCGCTTCTCCCATTAGCAGCGGATTTTGACGCTTACAAGTGGGCTGTCGCGGGGCTTGCCGGTTTTATGGGACATCACAGCTTCGCACGGTTCTTGGATGGCCTGGACTTTTACGAGGGCCGATTCCATCATGCGTTGCTTGATGAGCCGTTTCCACCGGAGACTTGACCTATGACGGATTCAGGAACCATTGGGCAATGCGACCGATGCCAGGAGGCGTTCAGTTACCGGATCATTCACAACGGGTTCGGCGATACAGCTTATGCTTATTGCGATTCTTGTGGAATGGTGACGCTCTTGAGTTGCTGGTGCAATCACATCCCAAAACGGGTCAAGTTGCAGGTGCATCGGAGCATCACATCAGACATTGAGCCGTTTCTCCAACCCTGTCGCTGTGGCGGACGCTTTAGGAGCAGCGCTTCTCCGCGTTGCCCACACTGTCATGCGGAGCTTTCTGCCCTAGCGGCAACGAAATGGATAGAGGAAAATGCTCCCGGCACAAAGGAGGGCTGGCGATGGCAGCGGAATTGGACGGAGACGTATTCGATTATAGTTGAAAAGCAGAGCGTAAATGACAACTGGAGCGAACAACGAAAAAGTTAATCGCTGGCAACGCGATCAAGCATCGGCTCTTAAGGCAAGTTAATTTAACAAAATGCTAACTTCGTCGCGAGCTTAACGAGTCTCTACTCTCGTCCAAAACAAATAACCAACACCAATAGCACCAACCACAGCTAGAAATAGAAAAATCCAAGCCAACAATACCAACACATTGTGCATCGAGCCACTTTTTTCCATCTTCTCATATCTCTCAATTTCGAGTTTATCCGTGATGCTCGTTGCCTCGTGTTCAGTTTCCGGTTCTTGTTTCCACTTTTTTGCTGCGGCAATTTCTTTTGCTCCCCATGACAGCCCCGAAAGTCCGCAACCCGCAGCACCGAGTCTTTGCCCTGGGCTCAAGTGAGAAAACACGGCGATACTTAAGCAACCTACACCCATGACAATGGCTAAATTACCTGCCGCAGCATCTGGTTCTCGTTTCTTCATTTCATACTCAATCAATGATCTTCTCGGCCATGCTCTGCCAAGAAGTCTCATCATGCACGTTGAAAATGAACGGTGCTACCGCCGTTGAGGGCATGTCATCAATGATAATGTCTGGCTTGGAAGCGTAGCCCTCGAACAAATTAGCGAGATGATGTGGCGCTGACACGGTGCGGGCATACTCGATGCCGACTGTACTCAAGAGAAATAAGTGACAACCCTCGTCTTTGAGCCGCTGCAAACCCTCTCGCGCTCCATCCAGCAACTTGCCACTCGCATCCACCAGCGTCAGGTCAACATCTACGAAAACGTTGGCATTTTTCATGGTGTGTGTTTCGCCCTAAATTAATCGGGTAGTGATTTGATACTCCCTTCCTAGAATCCAATTGATGGCCGCTTCGCATACAAATAATCATCAAGAGACGACCGCAATACAGCATAACCTGCCTCATCCACAAGATTGGACTCACGAAGATAAATAAGATAACGCGCAACCTCTTCGCTTGGCACCTCACTGGCGCGACGTGCTACCCGCTGCTTGAAAAAATTGAGCTTCCGCTGCTGTAATATCCGGATAAATGAAGTCAGGCTCTCATCGTCAGACGTGGGCCGGAAAATCGAAAGGTGCCCATCGCCGAACATGAACACTTCGGAGGTGGTGCGAGTAATAAAATAGACTGCCACCATGACTGCGCAAAGCCCACCATAAAGCACCAGTGCGGCTGGTTCAGGGTGAGCATCGAAAAAAAGATCAGCGCCGACGACCACAAAACATACCGCAAGAATCACAGATGCCCACAAAAGAGGCTTGGACGACCAAGTGGCCGTGGACGAATGGATAGGTATTTGGTCGAATGGAACAGATGTCCGGGTGAGGCGACCGAACTTCTTTGTGGTGAGCGCGACGCCTTCGTCCGTGAGCCTGTATTCGGCAGACCGGAACAGTGAAGAATAGTGATACGTTTCGCTCATAGGCACCTAACGCTGATTATACAACGGCTGTTCGTATAATCAATCTCGCAACCAAATAGCGCTATGGGTGCGAGTGGCGGCGTTGTTACAGGGGACATGGTGTTTTTTTAAGAAGTTCTCCGATTTTGACTATCGCCAATATGCGCTGCTTTTTGCCGAACAACCTCAATGTTGTCGTAACACCACGTGTTATTTTCTCACGCACAGGAAGCAGCCGTTTTCCTCAACTGTAAGTTGTCCGCACGCTTTTCCGCTCGTCAGTAAATCAGTTGAGACCGCATCGCCAACCAGCTTTTCAATCGCATCCCGCATCGGGCGGGCGCCAAGTTTTGGATGAAACCCGCGCCGCACCAAAAACGGCAGGACGGATTCAGTTGGCGTAAGTGCGTGACCTTTTTCCCGCAGAAATTTCAATTCATTTGCCAGCAACAAATTTGCAATTTCGAGCTGGTTATCGTAGCTCAAACGATTGAAAACCAACTTCTCTGTGATGCGAGCGAACATTTCCGGGCGCAAGGATTGTTGCGCACGGGTGAGAACGTGACGCTCCATTGTCGCATGAGTGGAATGTTGAACGTGCAAAATTTCAGCCGCACCGATGTTTGACGTAAGCACAATGTAATGCTTGGAAAAATCCAACGTATCGCCGCTGGCCATCGTCACCCGTGCTGCGTCCAGAATTTGCAGGAACACATCCAATATGCGCGGATGCGCCTTTTCAATTTCATCAAAGAGCAAAGTGCCGCAGGGCGATTTATCATAGGCCATCCCCAAAGTGCCACGCTCGCCCAACCGCGCACCGAGCAGGACGCCGAGCGATTCCTGGGTTTGGTATTCGCTCATGTCGAAGCGAAAAATTTTATCCACTCCAAATAGAAACTCCGTGAACGCCAGCGTGATCTCTGTTTTACCAACACCTGTTGGACCGAGGAACATGAAACTACCGCGCGGACGGGTTGGCTTGGTCAATCCAAGCTCGCCGCGTTGCAGTACGGAGACCACGCGAGGGATGACATGAGCCTGTCCACGAATGCGCTGGCTTAATATTTTTTCAAGCCCTTGCAGCTTCAAATGAAGCGGCGAGGTGGAGTTTTCCGCTGTATCTATTGCGTTTTCCATGTCTCAACCCTGCCAGAACGCCGGATAAAAGTTGTAATGAATTCATTACAACCTGACATGGCAAAAGAGAGTAAAAGAGAGCGCATGAAAATTATATTGCATACCAAACTGGCGGGATTCACTCCCATTCTGGCACAAACCACGGGCAGCCTTTCATCGGGCGCTTCATCGGCCTTGGGCATCGTAATGCTCATAGGATTCATCTTCGGAACAATTTGCGTTGTCGGCGGCGGGTTCGCCATCCGGCGCGGGGACGCCGACACCGGAAAACTCTCCATCATCGGCGGACTCATAATCGCGGGCGCACCCGTCATCGTGAAAGCACTATTCACCGCTTTTGGCATCGGCAGTTCAACCGTGGATGTGGGAACCTTCCAATGAAAGACGGAATCCGATTCACGGAAACGAACAGCTCCGACGATTCCAAAGGCCGGACATGGGGTTTGGAAGGCGATTTGTTCTGGTTCATTGTCGGCGGCGGTTTCGCCTTCGTGATGATTCTGCTGCTTTGCTTCAGCGCGTTGAAAATGAGCATTTTCACTTCACTCATTTTAGCGGCGGTGCCGCTGACGCTTTGCCTCATTTACGTCTTCGTGTTCCGTCAGGGAAAACCAGCCGGTTACGACGTTGACTGTCTTGACTACTGGTTGAAAGGCTCCGGCTTCAGCCCGGATTTTCAAAAGCAACCGACACATCCATTATGTTTGAAGAATCGCCAAACGGATACTTCGTCAACGATTTGATGGTGTTCAATTCGTTGAACGCGGGCGGCTACGTCTCAAAGGGATTCATCTTTGAGCCGCCGGACATGACCAACGCGCAGGTGTCGGAGCTGAACGGATTTCAAGACCAGCTCTCGTTATTGATGCAGTCAATTACCGAGCAGCAAAGGCTGCAAATTCAATACTATTGCGATTCCGATTACCGGCATGAATTATTACGGTATCATGCCGAAACTCAAAAAGCGGCCAACCTTTGGACACGCCGTTCACGGAATGAACGCTTTGAACGGTATTGGCGGCTGATGACCGAACGCCGTTTGCGGCGGCAACGGCTCGTCTTTTATCTGTCGCGGAAAATCGAAACTTCGTCCAAAGGCATAAAATCCGCCGCCGCGCTCACCGAATACTACAATCAGCTTTTGGGGCAATTACGGTCGGAGTTTGAGCATACGCACGAAATGCTCACGGATATTTTTGCCGGACAAGGCGCACGGATTATTCCGATGAAAGACGCTGACCATTTCCGGCACTGCAAAACCTTTCTCAATCCGTCGCTGGCCGAGCGGTTTGATTACGACCCGATTGAGGGTTTTGACCCGCAACTGTCCATTCAGGAAAATTGCTGGCACAGCGAGGGCAGCGGACAGGCCGATTTCGGCTTCTTCATGGATGGCCGCTACCATTCCATCATCGCCCTGTCCCGCTGGCCGAAGATGACCTACCCAGGAATCATCCACCGGCTTACCAGCCTGCGCTTGCTCGATTACACCATCACGGTGAATCTCGACCCGCTTTCTGTCCGCAAGGAAATCAACACGGAGGAAAAGGAATACGACCGCATTGCCGGCGACTATGCCAGCGAGAAAAAACTTTCGCTTTTAACGGTGATGGACAAGAAACAAAAGAAAATCGCCGCCCTCATGCAAGGGCATACGATTCCATTCAAAGTGTTGTTTGCCATTCGCACCTGGGACAAGAGCAAAGAAGGGCTGATTGCCAAAACGACAGCGATCAAGAACGCCATCAACTCCATGAATTCGGCGCAGTATGCGGAAAGCACGCTGCCCAGCACTTCCAAGAAATTGTTTTACCAGACATGGCCGGGCTGGACATGGAGCAGATACAACGCACGAAAACTTTACGGCGAGAACCGTTACGTCGCCGATATGCTGCCGATTGCGTCCACGTTCACCGGCCATCTTGATACGGCAGAAGCGATTTACGAAGGCCCGAACCAAAACATTGTTGGCATCAAAACTTTTTCCGGTTCGGCGGGCAACCAGTCACCGCAACACGCGGTGTTGTTGGGCATGAGCGGTGCTGGCAAATCCGTGACGATTTGCGATCTGCTTTCGCAGACAGAAAATTATTTCGCCTATACCGTCATCATTGAGGAAGGGCTTTCCTACGGCATCTACACGCAGACGGTTGAGCCGGATGCCAAGCCGATTGTGATTCAGCCGGACGGCGACATCACCATCAATTATCTCGACACGAAGGGATTGCCGCTCACGCCGGATCACCTCGCGTCGGCCACCGCGCTCGTTGCGCGCATGGTGGGTTTAAGCCAGAGCGAAGATAAACAGATGTTGCGACAGGCGCAAATTGCCAAATACATCAATCTGCTTTACGAGGATGTTTTTCAAGATTGGTCGCGAAAAAATGAAAGTCAAATGATGGAGGTCGCCCGCCGCGCATGTGCATTGGCACATTATCGCAAAGAGAAGATGCCACCGGGGGCAACCATGCTGGAAGCGTTTGCCGACTTCAGGGATTGGCTGAAATCGAATGAAGATGAAGCAAAAACTTTCGAGCAGCAACCGACCGAGGGTGAAGTGCTGAAATTTTTCAAAGACCCAAACACGGTCAAAGACGTTCGCAACATCGCCTTCGCGTATTTCAAAACGGACGAGTATCCGGCACACCGGATGTTGCAGGAATTGATGTCGCTGGACGCGAGCGGCGCGGAACGCGAGCAGATTATTGAGATTGCAACGCTGCTTTTGCCGTGGTGTCGGGATGGCAACTATGGCGCATTGTTCGACGGCGCGAGCAATCTGTCGCTCACCGGGAAAATCGCTCATTTTGAATTGGGTTACATTCCTGATTCAGCGAAGGAACTGCGAGCCGCAGCGGGTTTCCTCATCACTAACCACGCCCGCAAGCACATCATCACGCTGCCGCGTGCCTTGCGGAAACGGAACGTCTATGAGGAGGTCGCCCGCTTCCTCGACATTCCGGGCGGCGAGGAAATCGTGAAGGAAAGCTACGCGCAACTTCGCAAATTCAATTGTTGGAACATTTCCATCGTCCAACAGTATGCGCGGTTCAAACAGTCACGCATCCGTTCCGCCGTGTTTGGCAACAGCCGCCAGTTCTTTTTGATGCGCCAGAACGACCGCGCCGATCTCGACGACATCGCGCGGGACATCGCCATTCCCGAAATCACCAAGCACACGATAATGAATTACACACTGCCCGACCATCAAGCCGGACAGAAATACTCCGCGTTCACCTACTTGCACGTTGATTCCAACCGCCCGATTTGCGGGACGGCCTATAACTACACGTCCCCCGAAATGCTGTATTGCTCCAGTTCGAGCGGCGAACATTTCGAACAGCGCGCCAAGGAACTGCGTGGCGCAAAGAATGTCACCGAGGGGATTTTAACTTTTTCTCGAAAACCGCAACTCGTGAAAACCACATGAAGCCTCATTACACCATTTCAATTTTTCTTGTTCCGTTCCTTGTCACCGGCTGCGCGGTGGTTCGTCCCGTCACGGACATGGCCGCAGGCGCGGGCGGCGGCGTCATCGCCAATCAACTGTCGCATGGCAACCCAGGCATCACCGCCGCCGGAGCCGCAGGCGGCGTGTTGTTGAGTGAAGGCGGGTATTATCTTGCGGGCAAGGCGACGGACGCCGCCTACACCACCGGCTACGAAAAAGGCCGGAGCGACGCGGTGAAGCAGCAATATTGGGTTCAGATCCACCAGCAACAGCAGAAGGCCGCGCCGGAAAACATCAGCCTGTATGCCATTCCCGTTCCTGAACAAACGATTGACGGAACAATTTTGAACCCCACCACCAAATACCTACGCATCGAAAACTAGCAGGCGCAGCCTGCATAAAAAAGAAAGGACAACAAACATGAAAAAAATAATCACAATAACCCTCATCGCCTTGCCTTTGGCGTTCTCCGCCCGCGCGCAGATGGTTGTTTATGACCCAACGGTGAACATAGAACAGATTATCACCGAAGCCGAGAACATCGCTGAATATGTGGACATGGTGGACAATCAAGTCCAACAAATTTCACAACTCACCCAGCAAATTCAGCAGTTGCAGCAATACAACAAGGAATTCGGCGACCCTTCGCAAATTCTCAATGTCACCGGCATATCCGCGCTGACATCCGATCTGATGCAGACGCCATTAGGCCAAACCATCTCAGCGGTCGAAAAAACTTCCGATGGCGTGGCCGCCCTCACTTACGATGCCAACGGCCTTTACAATCAAATCGGCGCAACCTTTGCCACACCTTCAGGAAATCAAATTAAACGTGAGACCACCGACTACAAACCCTTCGAGGCGATTAACAATGCCACCGCCAATTATTCCACGGTCACGGCGGACGTATTGCAACGCCGTCAGGCATTAAAAGATGCAATTGCTTCGACCACGGAAGCATTGCAATCGGCGACCACGGCATCCGAAGTTCAAAAGCTCACCGGAGTTTTAATCGGCCAGAATTCGGCGCTGGCCGCGACGGACAAGGAAATTGACCAGGCTGTCGCGGTGAGTGTTGAGCAGGACATTGAAAATCGGAATGACGCCCAGAAACAGGCCGTAGCGGATCAGGAGGAGCAAAAAGCCGAAGTCGTTGAGACATTCGACAACTACCGCACGAATTTTCAACTCAACACGCAACCGCCGATGTTCCCAACAGGCAACTGATGAAACTGAAAATTCTATTACTGGTTGCGGGCGTTGTCGCCATCGGCAGCAGCATCATTGTTTTGCTGCTCCCATTACGTCCGCACCAGTTGAAATTTCCGCCAGCGGAAAACCAGTTGCCGACTGCCCTCAGCAATTACAGCAAGACTTTCAAACTCAATACGTCGCCACCGATTTGGGCGCAACCCACCAATGGAAACTCGACCCACTGAACTGCGCGAAACCGCCGTCACGGACAGCGGACAGGCAAAAATTGCAGCGGCAAAAGAGCGTTTTGATCCGACGCGGATTTTTGTCCAGAAGGACCGGCTCGTCTGGTTTTGGTTTGGTTTTGCCATGCTCGTGCTGGTCGGCGCAGCGGTTGACCGTTATTTCATCGTCCAAAGTTTCAAACAGCGCGAACGGGTGGTCGTCATTGACCCGGCCAACACATTCTACGTTTCGCCACTGTTGAAATTCGAGGAAGCCAAGGAACTTCATGTTGAGCAAAGCACACTGGCCGCCACAGCCTTTTTGGAACGCAATCCAAAGGGGTTTGATAACGTGGATTTGTTGAAACAGATTTTTCTCAAGCAGGCTTTTCTCAAGGCGTCGGCCTATCAAGCCGCCGAAGAACCGGAATTCAAGTCCAAGCAGTTGCATCAGAAGGTTGAAATCAGCGGGATTAACATTCTCAATACGCGCGAAGATTTTGTGCTGACCCAGGTGACCGGCCAGCTCATCCGCGACGGAGTTTTTCAGGATAAACCTTTCACCGAAGCGGTTTCCTTCAAACTGTCATTCCGGTTGCAACGCAATCCCAACATGGTGCAGAACGGAAGATTCCCAACGGCCGTAAATGACTTCAAATATGAAACGACTGGCAATTAGTTTTTTGACGGGCATTTGCCTCATTGCGGGTGCGAAGGACAAAACCATTCAGGATTTTATTCTGGATGAACAGACGGTCTATACCATTCCAGTTTCCGGCTACCGCGTCACGACCATCAGTTTTCCGGGGCCGATTTCCGCGATGGATGCGGCACAGGTAACAATTGATCCGCAAAAGCCCGCCGCCTTCCTCATTGCCCACACCAAAGGTTCATCTTTCTTTTCTGTGCGCGCCGAGGCGAGGAAGGCGGCCACCAACGTCAACATCCGGTGGAACAACAAAACGTATGTCATTGAACTGGTTGAAAGCGATGAGCCGTTGTTGTCCGTCACGTTTCAAATCCCGCCGGATAATTCCACATCGGTGCAGGCCGAGCCGGTGACGCCATCGCGCTTGCTCGCGCTTCTGGACAAGGCCAAAGCCTATCCGCTCCTAAAGGCGTATCACTCCGAAGTCGTCGCCCAGGTGGATTATCGCAATTACGAAAAGGAACCGCGCATTTTGGATTGGCATTGTCGAAAAGTTCGACCCCAATTCACCTTACGCACGTGTTCACGGTGATTCAGATTTGCAGATGACCGGCAACAATGCTTTTGTCTTGTTGCAAAATTACGTGGAAAGTGAGCGCGCTGTTCTTCAATTCTTCCGCAAGGATATTGAAGCCACGGTGGAAGAAAGTCTTTCAGAAAAATTTCCGAGGCAGAATCACAGCCGGGTGGTGCGGGCAATTTCGGCGCGGTGTGAAAATCCGGCGACAACTGAAAGCCAAAAAATTGAAGGCCAAAAAATTGCCAAGAGTGTGAAGGTGCGTCTTTGAGCGGGAGGCAATCATGCTAAAACGACAGGGAGAACTTTGTCAGCATGAAGTGCCGGGTTATCCCGGATTGCTGACGAACCGCGAATACAGGGCTTATCGGGAAACGGTTTCAATGGTCGAATGGGAATTGCAATTGTACAACAAAAAGGCGGCTGCTTTTTCAGAAATTGAAAAGCAAATTTCCCGATTAAGAAAATTGGCCGACAATGCCACGCCGGAAAACGCCCAAGTAATCACCGTGCGCGGGGATGAAAAAACATGGCGGGTTCTCGAAATCTTCTTCGCAGAAAAAAATGAGTCGGAGCTGTTGTTTTGTTTGCACGATTCAAAAAGTGGAAGGCTGTTTAGCGTTATCCACAATTTTCGCCCGGAGTCAGCCATGAAAAAACTTCTCGGAAGCTCCTTTCTTGCGGTTGGTCGAAACCCTTCCGGCGTACTGGAACACTTCCTAAATAACGAACTTTATGCGCTCGACGTGGCCAGAAAAAGGGTCGAATTGGCTGTCGCAGAAGACTTATTGGGAAGGCTTCCCGGCCCGGAATGCAGGCGTGTTTTTAATGCCATCATTCCTCTTTATGACAAACAAAAATCGGTTGAAAACGAAAATTCCCCATCTGAGAAAATTGCAACAGGCATGAGGATGAAACTTTGAGAAGAAACTTTTATGGGCGACTTCAATTCCATGTTCCCGAATTTTCTAGGGCAATGCTTGTCGCTCAAAACTCTGCTTACACCTGTCGCTTTTTTGCTCATCACCGGCGGCTTGATTGCCTCGACCATCGCCCACCATCGCAGCGGCTACGCGCAGCTTCAGGCTGTTGGCAAGGTGATTGTATTCATCATGCTGATTGTTTTCCTGCCAGCCTGGGGGAATCAAATTGTATCCATTGTGGATGACACGGTGAAAAATGTGCTGAAGGTTGATCCGGCGAAAATTCACGACCAGTATCAGGCGGCACTTCAGCTAAAAAAGTCCGTTGATGGAAACAAAAGTTGGTGGGAGAAACTTTTCAATTTTCCCTCACTCATTGAGGCATTAATGTCGGTTGCATTCATCATTTTAGGGTGGCTCGCCAGCACGATTGAATGGTGGGCGTACATTTTGCAAAGTGCCATTTTGTTTATCGGCTATGCCCTGTCCCCCATTTTCATCGGAATGCTGGCGTTTCCCTCACTCCAACAAACGGGACGGAATTACCTGCTTAATCTGGTGGGCATAATGATCTGGCCGCTGGGCTGGGGTGTGGCTGGGCTGATTACGCAGGGCATGATTGATTTTATGACTGACCAAAGTTTTTTAAGTGCCTCCTCGGCACCAAACACGCTTTATTCCTTGCAGAATTTGATGGGACTCGCGTTCCTGGGCATCTGGATTATTTTCAGCACGATTGCCGCGCCCATCGCCATTCAAAGAGCGATAACGACGGGACAATCTGCTGCTTCAAGCTTGTTCAGCGGGGCTTTTTCTGCGGGCCGGGCGGCGGCAGCAACAGGTTCGGCCACGTTTGCCGCTGGGGGTGGTGCAGCCGGAATCAAGAGCGCCATTGCTGCCGGGGCGATGGCCACAGCCGCCGCGACAGAATCATTGGCCACATCTTCATTAGGCGAAGGACATAGCGGCGGTAGTTCGTTGCTCGGTTCGCTTGCGCAAATGAACAACCGTGCGCACGAACGCGAGCGCGACAAAGAGGGCCAAAACAAACCGCAGGGCTTTCCGCCCAATGATCCGACAGGTGATAAAACTGTCACTGGATTGATTGATAAAAGCCGCAACCCAAATGCTTGATTTTTTGAGATTACAGGTGAAGACAGACCGCAATTATGTTAAATTAACGGCGTATGGAATTCCTTGCAATCATGGGAATTGGAGCACTGGTTGCCATCTGGATTGTGGCGAACCTGCCGAAATCGCGCGGCCTTCGCCGCGGGATGGTTTCGTTTGAAGAAAAGCCATCGCAGACTCCCGCTTGGAGAAAAGACATGTCCGAGGTTTATTCAACGGATGGCTTTGATTATTTGAGAAAGTTAAGCCGTCATCAAAACGATCCGCAGCATTGGCCTTGTCCATTCCCGCCGCAAGAACCGCCTAAATGCGATTAGGCGGCTTGCTGTTTTTGGCTGGCTGAAAGCTTCGCTTTCAATTTTTCAACGATTGCAACACCAACGCGCTCCTGCAATTCATCCAGCAAGGCTTGCGGCTCTGCCAATTCTTGTTCAAACACTTCACGCCCCATTGCTGCTTTTGCGCTCTGAAGATATTTCGGCAGCGGCACGATTTGCACCGGCTCGTTAGCCTGTCCCCAAAAAATTTCAATCGCTTCGTTTGAAGCCCACCACGGATACGAATACTTTGCCTTAATTTTTGCCGCATTCATTCCGGGAGCAGGCTCGGAAATTTGTTGTTTTTTCGACACGGGTGGAACGTCATCGGGCGCTGAAAAAGTCACTTTCCCAGCCATGTCCACCGAATGTTGGTCGCGCAAGTGTCCATAAACTTTCAATGCCAGTGCACCACCATCTTTATGACCCAACCAGCGGGAAACCGTTGGAATATCCACGCCCGTTTCAATGCAGCGCGTGGCAAATAAGTGGCGCAAGTCATGGTGTGTAATGCGTATCATTCCAGCATTCTTGGCAGCGCGATTCATGGCCTTTTGACATTCACTGACGCGCGTGACTTTCGCTGTCAGTGGTTCATGTGTCCGTTTCGCACGCATCTGTTCAAGCAGCCGACGCATATCGGGAATCATCGGCACTTCACGAGTCTCACCGGCACGGCGGCTTTTTAGTCCAGTTTCAGGATCACCACCCAAAATTATTTTCCCCCGCTTGAAATCACAGTCAGCCCAAGTGATGTATTTTGCTTCGCTGATGCGAAATCCGCCGAAAGCCAGGAATTGAACCAGTTCAGCGCAAGGTTTGGAAAAGCCGCTACCGCTGCTTTCAATCTCCTTCACAAATTTTTCAAATTGCTTTGGTTCGGGCAAACGCAGGCGCTTTGAAGTTTCCCGCAGGCGCTTCATTTCTTTTGCTTTGGCCGGATTATCGCGCCGCGCACCCGCCTCGATGCCGATTTCAAAAATGGCCCGAAGGATACCAAGCGTATGGTTGAAAGTGGACGGACTGAATTCGGCGGCGAAACGACTCCGCCATTCAAGACATTCTGTTTTAGTGATGTCTTTGATGGGTTTCGTTTTTATATTCGGCCAAGATTTAAAAAAGGCAATCAGGCGTTCCTCGTGGTGACCTTTCGTTCTCGGTTTGAAGTCAGGCGACGCTTGGATTCGTTTCTGATAAATTTTGGTGGCAGCTTCAAAGGTGATTCTTGGATCACTGCCCGACGCGAGCAGAGCTTGCTCGTCCTTGACCGCTTTGATTTTGTCCGGCAACCGCTGGGCAGCGATGCTCAATACATCGGTGTCCAAACCTCTCCAAATGAGCTTGCCGTTATGTCGGAACCGGGCAAAGTATTTCCCAGATGAAAGGTTGCGAACCAAATTGGCGTGCCGTGTTTTTTGCCAAAGACTTTCAGTTTTTGCGTCTGTTTTCATATTTTTGCCTTAGTATAGAAAATCAGTATAGAAACATCATTTTTACTAGTGCAAATTTACGCGATATAATCAATGAAATCAAGCGTTTTCTGCAATTAAATTGCCTTGATAACGCATCTGCCTTCTAAGCAGAGGGTCCCGCGTTCGACTCGCGGCGGGCGTGCCATTCCTTTTACGATTTGCAACTCCGCACGCGCGGAGCGGTGTTGCCGATTTACGATTTTACCCGGCAAAAGCTGTTCACTGCGGCTCGGGCGGCTTTCCAAATTGGGCCGGCAGATTGACATCGCCCTTGGGCAGTTTGGTTTCCAGGCTTTCGATGCGCTCGCGGATCAATCTTAATTCCTTCGCCAACTCCGTCTCGGACGGGGCGCCGGTTTTGCCCGGCTTCAGAAACACGGAGGCAATGTAGGCGGTGAGCGTCCCGAAAAAACCCACCCCCGTGGTCATCAAGATCACGCCAATGATGCGACCGCCGGTGGTCACCGGGAATTTGTCCCCGTTGCCGCCGGTGGTGATGGTCGCCATGGCCCACCAAAGCGCGTCGCCGGCCGTTTTGATGTTCGCCTCGGGCACCGTCTCGACGTTAAGAATGGCAATGGAGGCAAAGATCAGGAGTGTGGCCGTAACCAGGGCCACCGTGCCAAAAATTCCCCGGGCCTCGTTTTTAAAAAGAAGGTGCAGAATGTACTTCACCGAGCGGGCGCCCCGCAGAACCCGGATGAAGCGAATCATCGGCACCACCCGTCCCCACCGGAACACGGTCAGCATGGGAATGCTCGAAATAAAATCCACCCAGCCCCATTTCAAAAACGCCGGCCGGTTTTCCGCCCGGTAAAGGTGATAGAAAAAATCCCCCAGGAAAACGAAACAGATGATGGTGTCCAACGTTCGCAACAAGGCCGAGATTTGGACCGGCAAATGGAAAGCCGTGTCGGCAAACAACGCAACCAGCACATACACGGACAGCACCAGCATCACCAACTGAAGGCCGATCAGCCGTCTTTGCGAGCCATCTGGTTTCAGATCGTTCATCGAAGTCCGCCTCTTAAAGCCGAACCCGGCGCCCGCGTCAATGGATTTTGTTTTTCCCGTTTCCGTGATTGAGGAATTGGGATAACTTCGTTGCCATGCTGAAGCTGGAGCAACTCGCTGAATTGCTGGAGAAAAACCGGGCCGCCGCGTCCGCGCGCGTGAAGGAGTTTTCCATCGGCGGCAAATCGTTCGCCTTCAATTCACAGCCCGCCATCATGGGCGTCGTCAATCTTTCGTCCGATTCCTGGTATCGGGAAAGTGTTTGTCTGACGGCGGAGGCAGCGGTCCAGCGCGGCAAAGTCTTGACCGCACAAGGCGCGGACATCGTGGACATCGGCGCGGAATCCACGCTCGCTCATGCCGTGCGCGTGGACGATACGGCGCAAAACAGCAAACTAATTCCCGTCATCAAGGAATTGCGCACCGCTGGCATCCTGGTTTCGGTCGAAACGTATTCACCCGCCGTCACCCGCGCGTGCCTTGAGGCGGGCGCGAACGTTTTGAATCTCACCGGCACGGACGGCACCGATGAATTATACCGCCGGGTCGCGGATCACGATGTGGCGGTGATTATTTGTTACGTGCAGGGCAAAAACGTCCGCGAAGTGGGCGATTTCGACTTCAGTGCCGATCCGGTGGAAATGATGCGTGGTTATTTTGCACAGCAGATTGAAATCGCGCAGCGCCACGGCGTGGGGAAAATCATCCTCGATCCCGGCCTCGGCTTTTATTACCGCAATTTGCAGGACAGCGGCGTGCGTGTGCGGCATCAGATGACCGTTTTTCTGAACACGTTCCGGTTGCGCACGCTGGGCTTCCCGATTTGTCACGCGCTGCCGCATGCCTTCGAGTTTTTCCGCGACGAGGTCCGCTGCGCCGAACCGTTTTTTGCGGTGCTGGCGGCGCTGGGCAAAACCGACTTGTTCCGCACGCACGAAGTCCCGCGCATCAAGGCGGTGCTGGATACGCTGAAAGTTTTCTGACGTGGCCGCCGTTGTAAAACGGCGGATCATTCCGCGTTTTGACAAACGCGGCTACTTGCTTCTACAAAGAAACACCCCTTCCTCCTCTGATTTAGCAATCCATTGCTCGCAGACTTCCAAACCGTAGCGGGCCAGAATCTGGTGGACGCGCTCCGGCGTGAAACGATACGAAAAGAACAGCCGGATGGTTTTGCCGGCGTGAAAATCAAACGTCTCGTCCTCGACCTTGAGCCGGCAGCGGCGGTTGAAATGGAAATCCGCCACGACGCGTTTCAATCCGTTCGCCCGAACGTTTTCAATTTTGAAACGCAGTTCACCGTCGCCGCATCCGACACCGAGATCGAGCAGGAAGGTCATCAGCCAGTCGCGAGTAAGCAGATTGTCGTATTGCGGCAGAATTTTTTTCGTGCCGGCGGCGTAATTGTTTCCAGGAGCCAGATTCGCGCTGAACAGCAGAATATCCTTCGGGCGAACGAGTGCCACAAGCTGGGGCAGGATGATTTGCGGCTCGAAATTTGGAATCATGCCAAAAAACGTGACGAGTGACGGGTGACGGGTGACGAGAAGGTCAGGCAAATCGTTCGCCGTCGCCAAATCGCAGACCAGCGGGAAACAATTTTTCTCCGGTACGACCGACAGCGCAGTTTGCCGGGCGGTCAAAACCATTGCCGTGCTCACATCGCAGGGCGTGTAAAAAATTTCCCGGCCGGCCTTTTTTAACAATTTCAGCAGGCGCGTGTCTTTTTGTCCGCCGCCGCAGCCGAGGCCGATGACGTGAACGCTCTTCGCCTTGATTTGTGCCGCCGCCGCCTTGAAACCGTTTTCGTATATGGCCCGGCAATCCGCATCGGTGCGCGTTGGCGAGTACGCCTGGTGTAATGCGAGCCATTTTTGGGTTTGCTTGACGCTGTCGTAGTGAAACTTGTGGTTCACGCGCCGCGTGCGGAGCGATTCCAGCAAATCGCGCCGGACCTTTTCCGGAAACTGGCTGGCGTGAATCCTGACGCAGGCGCAGTTTACGGGCAATTTCATTTGGGGTTCGTTTCGCGGGTGAGAATTTCTTTCATCGCCGCTACATCGAGTTTGTCCTTTTCACGCCACGAACCTTCCTTGAGAAAAATCAAATCAGCGGGTGACAAATAAGCGATGCGCGTGCCATCGGACTCGAAGAAACGCAGGTTGGGACGAAAACCATCAAGGGTTTTCCCGCGCATGGTTACAAAGATGTCGAGGTCGAAATCCTCCATCACACGAATCGAGCCTTCTTCTAGTTGAAAATCTTCGACCTTTAGTTCCCGCGCCGCGCCTTCGCCCCAACTTTCGAGGTATTTCAACAATTTGCGGAGATTTTCCGGCGAGTTTTGCGCGAGAATATCCACATCCACTGTGACGCGTGGATAGCCATTGAGGATGACGGCCATTCCACCGACAACGGCGAAATCAACTCCGTTGCGCGCGAGGCCGGCCAACAGCTTTTCGAACTCGGAAGGCGTCCGGTTGGGTTCGGGCGAGAGATTCATGGGCAAATTTTTTGAGGAAATGTCCCATTTGCTCGGCGCGCCACAAGCGCAAACGTGGCGTGGGCGGACGCCCGACAGCCTTGCGAATCGGCTGTTGCATGGGTTCAACCTCGTAAGTCATACCAACAAGCTAGTCCGACACACATCACATCGCAAAATTATTTTTGTGGAAAAATCCGGTAGAGCAGCAGATAAACCACCACGCCGGTCACAGAGACATACATCCACAACGGCCACGTCCAGCGGGCGATTTTTTTATGCGAGTCAAAGCGTTGCCGCCAGGCACGGTACAGCGTCACCAGAATCAGCGGCATAATGATAATGGCCAGGATGGTGTGCGTGAGCAGAATCACCAGGTAAACCGGCCGGAACCACGCGGGATTCCGGAAGTGGGTGACGGTCTGGACACTGAGGTGATAGGTGAGGTAACAACCCAGAAAAACGATCGAGGTGCAAAACGCTGCCATCATGCAATTGCGGTGCGCCATCTTGTTTTTTTGCCGGATGAAAACGTAACCGGCGGTCAGGAAAATCGCACTCAAACCGTTGAGCGAAGCGTTGACAGCGGGCAAATCGTGGACGGTCATGATGCCTTTACCAGATGGGAACACACAAAATATTGGAACGCCGGCCTCCGGCCCGGCTCGACGCAAATAACCATCTCCAAAACGCCGGGTCGGAGACCGGCGCTCCAACACAGCTCATGCATGCACATCGCAGTCATCGCTCGCGTTCGAGTTGGCGCACGGTGGTGATGAGACGCGGCTGGACATTCGTCCAGGTCACGCCTTCGCCCAGGGTTTCAAAAACTCCGCGCAGCCGCGCGTGTCTGTCCACAATAACAAAAATCGTGCTGTGAATAAACAGGTCGGCGTCGTTCCGGCGGTCCTCCGGTTTCACCGGGACAGCGCTTAATTTCAAGCTGTCACCCGCCAGACCGGCGATTTCGGCCTTGGAGCCGGTCAGAAACATCCAGCGGTTGAAGTCCGCACCGAACCGTTCGCCGTATTTTTTCATCACCGGCGGCGTGTCAAAATCGGGGTCGGTCGTCAGCGTCACCAGTCTGGCCTGGCTCGATTGCGGCAGGGCGTCCTGAAGCGACTTCATTTGCGCCGTCATGATGGGGCACGGTCCGGCGCAGCGCGTGAAAATGATGTCGGCGATCCAGACATGGTTGCTCAAATCGGCGAGCGTCGTGGCCCGGCCGTCCTGATTCATGAGCGTGAAATCGGCGACCGGGTTGAGCACGGGCAACGCACGTTGATAGGCGCGATTCAATTCCATCAATGAAAGCGCATACGCCATGCAAAGGACGACGAGAAGCAGGAGGATGCCAATCCAGAGCGTTCGCGGCAGTTGTTGAGGAGTATCAGCCACAAAACATCTGACTAAAACACCTGTGGCAGCGAGTCAAACTTATTCAAAGCTCGCGGTCGCGCCGCTCTTGGACTTCAACCATTTATCGAAGTCCGCCTGGCTTTCGACGGTGAGAAAACCGCCGGACATGGCGGAATGGCCGTTGCCGCAAAGTTGCGCGCAGTTGATTTGGTATTTGCCGATGATCGTGGGCGTGAACCAGACCGGCACGCGCAGGCCGGGAATGGCGTCCTGACAAACCCGCATGGCAATGATTTTCAGCGAGTGAACCACGTCCTTCGAGCTGAGATAAATAATGACCGGTTTGTTGACGGGCACGTGAATTTCGTTGAGCAATTGAATGTCGTCCTTGCCGTTCGGGTCGGTTGGATCAACGCCGAACACATTGTCCGCCGCGACGAACTTCATGTCCTGTTTGCCAAACACGCCGTCGGGACCGGCGTAACGGACGTTCCACGCGAATTGCTGCGCGGCCACCTGGATGACGGTGGATTCGGCGGGCGACGGCAATTGGCTCACGTTGCGCGCCCAGATGGGCACGGCCACGAAAATCAACAGCACCGCCTCGACGAGGGCGACGCCGACTTCAAGGTAATTCGAAGTGTGATTGCGGACGCCGTGATAATCGGCCTTGGGATGGCGCGAATTGCGAAACCGGCGGATCGCGTACAGAAAATATATCGTCCAGCCGATGAAAAGGACGAGCATCAGCCAGTGGACGTAAATGATCAAATCATCCACGCCGCGTCCGTTCGAGGACGCGAGCTGCGGCAGGCCGAGAATATTTTCGCCAAACCATTCTTTCATGTTTTGGGCGGATTTTCTGGTGGCGCGTCATGGGTCGCCGTTTCTTCCTTGCGGATGACGTGGACGAAGAAAACCAGCACACCGCTCAACACGGTCAGCACAACGCCGAGCAGCGTGACGATGCCCCAGTTCATGGCCACTGCCAGGGGCGAATCAGTCCGGCCGGTGCACGCCGCACAGGCCCAAAGTGATGTCGGGGAGAACGACAGCGTTAAAAGCAGGATGGCCAGTAACGTAGCGCAGGTGTCTCGCCTGCCCATCGAACGCTTCAATCCGAGCGATACATCGGCTTTGCCGACGTGGGCAGGCGAGACGCCTGCGCTACGCTGGGGTTCATGGTGAGGGCGAGCGTAAACACTCCTCTCCCTGAAAACGTCGAGGGAGTGGATTTCCGTTTTAAGCATGCCTTGTTTCATAAATAGCCCACGTCCTTGGTCTTCTTCAGGAAATAAAATTCATAAACAATCAATCCGATGCCCGCGCCGAACGAGAGCAGGGCGGAAACCAGATTCACCATGCCGCCGCCGGAGAAAAAATTTCTGGCCAGCCAGATGCCAAACCCGAAAGCGAGCAGAGTCGCGGCGGTGATGAAAACCAGATGGAAGGCCTTGAGCGACATAATCAGTGCGTGACGGTTGTCGGTGGAAAATCGTGCATCGCGTAAAGGGTCAAAAACATCAGGCTGATGAAAAAAAACACCGTGAACCCCATCACGTTGTAGATCATTTTGCGCTCGGAAATCAGGTGCATGAAGTAGCCGGCCACCAGAAACGCCTTCACCCCGGCGATCAACAGCGCGACGGCAATGTTGATTTCGCGGCTGCCAAAGGGAATGAATGACGCCCAGACGGTCAGCCCGGTTCCCGCCAGCAGCGCAAAATAAACAACCAAATACCCGCGCACGGAATGCGCCGATTCAGGCGAATGGTCATTATTCATTGTCATACTGTTGTTCATTACTAAAGCAAATATAGCACGGGGAACAGGAAAATCCACACCAAATCCACAAAGTGCCAGAACAGGCCGGAAACCTCGACCCGGTTGGTGAAGCGTTCCGGGTCGGTCTTCCACATCCGGCTGCCCGGCCCCCAGAGAAAGCCGATGACGAGCGCGCCGCCGATGACGTGCAGGGCATGCAGGCCGGTCAGCGTGAAATAAATCGCCGTGTAGGTGTTGTGCCACGGACCGTAGTTTCCCATTTTCTTGATTTCCGCGGCGGGGATGGTGATTTCCTCGCGCTGGATGTGCCGGACTTCGGGCCGTTGCAAATCCATCAGTTCCACCTCCTGGTCCACCTCGTAGCCGTGAATGGTCACGCTGCCGGTCTTTTTTTCGAGGTCAAAATCCCTGGATTTCCCGATCAGATGACCGTCGGCGAATTTGCCGTTGGCCAGCGTGATTTCGTAGTGCGTGAACTTGTCGTGGTATTCGAAGGATTTGATTCCGAGGAAACACAGCGCGCACGCCAGCGTGAAGGCGTGAAACAGTTTGAAGCGGCTGAACTGGTTGTTCTTCAAGGACACCCAGGCCAGCACGGTGGTGATGCTGGAGGTGATGAGCACGAACGTGTTGGCGGTGCCCAAAGGGATGTTCAGCCAACCGTGCGGCCATTCGTCAGCGCCGACGCGCAGCAGCACGTAGGCGGAAAACAACCCGCCGAACAGCATCACTTCCGACGCGAGAAACAGCCAGATACCCATCTTGGCGTTGTAAACGCCGGTGTCGGGGCGGGGATGAACCGTGTAAGGAATGTCCATACTAAAAAATGACTAATGACAAAACCATAATGACCAAGGAATGACGAAGCCCAAATAACGAATTGATAGTCTTTGGGCGAGCAATGGCTTTGACATTTGGCATTGGGATTTCTTTCGTCATTCGGGTTTGGGATTTAGTCATTTTCCCATGCTCGTCGGTCCCGCCGAAAGTCCTGAAGTTTCCGGTTCGTTCTGCGGCGTGAAGTCCGCATCATGGCCCGGCACGCTGTATTCGTAGGGGCCGCGGTAAATTCGTGGTGGCGTGGCAAAATTCCCATGCGGCGGCGGGGTGGGCGTCTGCCATTCGAGCGTGGTGGACTGCCACGGATTGTCGCTGTTCACCTTCTCGCCGTGCCTGATGCTCCAGAACAAATTGATGATGAACGGGATTTGCGCCAGCCCCAGCGCCATCGCGGCCCAGAGAATCCACGTGTGCAGTTCCATGATGGATTGTGGCAGGGTGTCAATCACCCCGGGCACGCGCGCGGCGGAATAGTTCGCGCCGCCGTCGGCCATGCGCCGCAGCATTCCCTTCATGCCCTGCGCAAACATCGGCAGGAAAACGATGTTCATGAAAACAAACGAACACCAGAAATGCACCCGCCCCCAGAATTCATTCATCTTCCGCCCGGTCATTTTCGGGTACCAATAATAGATCCCCGCGAACAGCGCGAAAATGGTCCCCGGCGCGACGACGTAGTGGAAATGCGCGATGACGTAATACGTGTCGTGCAGATGGATGTCGCTCGGTGCCAGCCCCAGCGGCAAACCGGTCAGGCCGCCCATGCCGAACATCGGCAGGAACCCCAGCGCGAACAGCATCGGCGTGTTGAACCGGATTGAACCGCCCCACAACGAAATCAACAGGCACGTCAGAATGATCACCGACGGAATGGAAATGATCATCGTCGTCGCCTGGAAGAACGTGGCGATTTTCTGGCCCATGCCGGTGAGATACATGTGGTGCGCCCAGACGAGGAACGACAGGAACCCGACCACCAGGGCGGAATAGACCAGCGATTTGTAGCCCCAGATGGGTTTGCGCGTGTTGTTGGCGATGATTTCGCAGACGATGCCCATCGCCGGCAGAATCAGCACATACACTTCCGGGTGGCCGAGGAACCAGAACAAATGCTGCCAGAGCAGGGGGCTGCCGCCGCCGCTGACGTTTGCCAGTTGCCCGCCAATCGCCAGTCCCGTCGGCAGAAAGAAGCTCGTGTGCGCCACCTTGTCCATCAATTGCATGATGGCCGCGGCCTCCAGCGGCGGAAACGCCAGCAGCAGCAGGAACCCCGTCACGAATTGCGCCCAGACAAAAAACGGAAGCCGCATCCAGGTCATGCCCGGCGCGCGCAATTGAATGATGGTGGCGATGAAATTCACCGCGCTGAGCAGCGACGACGTGATGATCAGCGCCATGCCGATGATCCAGAAGGTTTGCCCGTCCGTGGGAATGGACGTGGCCAGCGGCGAGTAGGAGGTCCAGCCCGCCTGCGCCGCGCCGCCGGGAATGAAAAAGCTCACCAGCATCACGATGCCGCCGAGCACGAAGCACTGGTAGCTCGCCATGTTTACCCGGGGAAACGCCATGTCCGGCGCACCGATCATCAACGGCACGACGTAATTGCCGAACGCCGCGAACGCCAGCGGCACAACCCCCAGAAACACCATGATGGTCCCATGCATCGCGCCGAAGGAATTGTAAAGGTCGGCGGACAGTGCGCCCTTGGCCGCGACTTGGCCGAAGGTTTTTTCCAGCAACCAGCCGACGGCCGGGACCGGCTGGCCCGGATGCGCCATCTGCCAGCGCATCAGCAGCATCAGGAAAAATCCGAACAGCATGAAGCACAGCGCCCCCAGACCGTATTGGATGCCAATGACCTTGTGGTCGGTCGAAAAAATGTATTGGCGCCAGAAACCGGGGCCGTCATGCGCGTGGTGCGCCTGGCGTTCTCGGTACGGCGGAAATTGGTCAACGGTCGCGGCCATAAAAGTTATGCGACTGGTTCCATGATGTCTTGTCGAGGGGGAAAATGACTAATGACGAAGCCCAAATGACTAAAGAATGACCAGGCCCAAATGACCAAAAATGCCGAACGGGTGCCGGCTGGTATCGTAATTGAGTTATCGGGAATTCTTTGGTCATTCGGATTTAGGAATTAGGGCGTGTTTTCAAAATACGGAGTGTGGCCGGCCTCGGCCACAGCCATGTTCGCCAACTACAAGTTTTCCGTAATTCCATACGCTCTTGGCTGACGGAAGCTGCTGCGCCCGGGGACGGGCGCACTTCGGCTGCGAGCGTTTGCCGATTTTGAAAACACGCCATAGTCATTTTTTAATTCACCTTGTCCCAAACCATCACCGCCAGCAGCAGCGGCAGATAAATGATGGACGCCAGAAACAATTGCCGTGCGCGCACCAGGGTTAATTCCGCCCGCGCGAAGCGGAGCTGCCGCAAAAACTGGAAGGCGAACCACAAATAACCCGCGCCCAAAATCAGCGCGCCGGCGAGATAAAAGACTCCGGCCATTTTGAAAACGAACGGGCACAAACTCACGAACAGCAACGCCAGCGCGTGGCTCACGGCCTGTTGCCCCGTGCGGCATCCGTCCGGGTCAACCACTGGCAGCATTTTGAAACCGGCCTTCGCGTATTCATCGCGGTAAATCCACGCAATGGCCATGAAGTGCGGCATTTGCCAAAACGCCAGGATCGCAAACAATGCCCAGCCTTCGCCGCTCAATTCGCCGCGCGCGGCTGTCCAGCCCATCAACGGTGGCAGCGCCCCCGGCACCGCACCCACCGCCGTGTTCAGCCAGGTTATGCGCTTGAGCGGGGTGTAAATGAACAGGTAACTGATGAGTGTGACCGCGCCGATGACGCTGGTGAGCAGATTCACCGCCAGCGCGAGGTAGAGCAAACCCGCCGTTGCGCACACGCCGCCGAAAATCATCACCGTCGCCGGTTCCAACTGCCCGGACGGCAGTGGACGATTTTGTGTGCGGCGCATTTTTGCGTCGTATTCGCGTTCGAGCAGTTGATTCAACGCCGCCGCGCCGGCCGCGACCAACGCGGTGCCCGCCAGGGCGTGAAACATCAGCGCGAAATCCATCAGACCGTGTCCGCCCATGTAAAATCCGACGAACGTTGTCAGCAGCACGAGCGTCGTCAGCCGCGCCTTGATCAAGTCGGCAAGGACCGCTCCGGCCGAACGCGCCGGATTTCTGCTTAAAATTTCCGCCGAAGCCCTCATTTCATTTGTTACCAGTCAGGGCCGGCTGCGCGCCAATTGTAGCGGCGCTCTGTAAGCGTCGCTGTTCAGTGCGGCGGTCATAGACCGCCGCTACAGTCTCGCGATATGCAATCGCACACCACAAGGCGCCCACCGCCAGTATCAACGCCCCGACCAACACGTGCGCCGTTGCCACGTCGGCAGCCTTGTTCGTCCAAATTGTCGCCGCGCCCAGTCCGATTTGCACAAGCGTCAGGCCGAGCCAAAGCAGCGAAAGCCGCTGATACACCGGCGCGCCGAGCACCGTCTCGGCGGGTTCGACGTGGTTGCCCATTCGAGCCGGAGCGGTGCCCGGCGTTCCGATCCCTCTCACCTGCCAGGCGCATACAACCATCAAAATTAAAATCGCCAGGGCAGCGAGGCGATGCGCCATTTGCAATTCGATCTGGAAGGCGGTGATGGGATTCTCGGCATTGATGGAAACCCGCTGGGCGTTGTAGCGCGCGACGGCTTCGGCGCCCGTGTCCGGCCAGAGTTTGCCGTGGGCGAGCGGGAAGTCGGAAATTGCCAGCCCGGCGTGCTGGTGCCGCATGGCGGCAGCGATTATCAACTGGACGAAAATTAAAATGGTTGTGAACAGAACGAGTCCGCGCAATGGAGCGCCGGCCTCCGGCACGGCATGTTTGTCCACCGAATTTTCTTCACGCCGTGCCGGAGGCCGGCGTTCCAATCCGTTCCACCACCGGCTGGCGAACAGCGCAATCGCGCAGGTCAGCACGAAAAACAGTTGCGCGATGGTCGCATGATAGATACCCAGCGAATCCATGTGCAGGGTCACGCGCAACCCGCCGAGCACACCCTGCGCCACGACGAGGAGAAACGCGGCCACGCCGAGCCAGTGCATCCAGGGGCGCGAATCCCTGAGCCAGAGCCAGACGGCGAGGATCGTCGTCATCAGGCCGACGAGCGAAGCGAGCAGCCGGTGCGTGTGTTCGTAAAAAATGCCGCCGATCCATTGCGCGGGTGGAAACAAAAACATGTTGTTGCCGTAGGTGTTCGGCCAGTCAGGCACGGACATGCCAGCTTCATGGCTGGTGACCAGACCGCCCAGGCCGAGCAGTAAAAAGGTGAAGAACGCCGTCAGTACGGCGAACCAAAAAAACCACGGATTCGATTTGGATACAGCGTTTGCCTTCATAGATATTTGATCTCCTGCGACACGTTGAGCCAAGATCACCCGGATTGCAAAATTATTTGAGGTTCTTTCAATGCTTTTCCTGCGTAGCGGCGTCTCGGCAGAGCGCCGCCATTGGCCTCTCTTGGGTAAAGAATGCGGCGCTCTGCCGAGACGCCGCTACGGGGTTTTGAAAAAGGTTCATTTGACGGCGAAAACAAAGTTCGCGGTCACATCGCCGTCCTTCACTTCTACGTCCTGCGTCTGGGTGCCAAGTTTGCGGTGCGCGGCTTCCACGGTGTATTTGCCGGGCGGCACGTTTTTGATGACGAATTTGCCGTCCGGACCGCTGACATAAAAGTAAGGGCTGTCAAACACGCTGACCCACGCGAACATCCACGGATGCACATCGCACTTGAAACGCAGGAACATTTCCGGCTGCGTGTACGTATAAGTCAGGTCAGCGGCACCGGACCCTTGCCCCTGGTTGGTCTCGGGATTGCCCGGCACGGTTGGTGTCGCGTGGACATTGTGAAGGCAGGGATCGGAATTTTTGACGACGAGTTTTTGACCCGTCTGAATCGCCAGGATCTGCGGCGTGTAGAGGCAGCCTTTCTGGTCGAGCACGGCGGGCGGCTGGCTGGCACCGGTGGATTTGCCGGTAACCCCCTTCAAGGAGACGACCACGTCGGCCAGTTCGCCCTTCGCGCCGACCACGTAAAAATGCGTCGTGGGCGTGGTGGCGTGCATTTTGGCGCAATCCGGGTTTTCCATGAGCGGCGTGATTTCCTTTTCCGGCGGCGGCGGGCCGGTGAGCGTGATGACGCCGGTGATGTCCGCTGCCGAGGCGATTTGCCAGGCGCCAATCAACCCGGCGACTATAAATAAAACTGTCTTTGTTGCATCAGGATCAGACTTCATAAGTAAATTTTCTAAGGTTGAATATAATGTTTGCGAATTATCCTGGCAAGCGGTTTGTGAAAGTTTATGTCGTGATCACAGCGGCATTGACGACCTGTCCGGAATTTCCGCAAACTCCTTGCGCGGGCGGCTTCGCGGTGAATCGATTCGCCGGCCGCATCCAGAATGGGCAACACCACTGAAATCGTTACGTTGTCGCGCAAGGCGCGGCAGGTGCTCCGCTTCTTGAAGATGAGTTATGGCATCTACCGCGACGACCCGCATTGGGTGGCTCCGCTGCTGATGGACTTGAAAAAGGTTTTCACCGACGAGAACCCGCTATTCGAGCACGCGGAAATGGCGTTGTGGGTGGCGACGCGCGACGGGCGGGACGTGGGGCGCATCGCCGGCATTCTCGACCGGAACCACAATCGGATGCAGAAGGACAACGCTGCGTTCTTCGGCTTTTTCGAGTGCGTGAATGACGCGGCGGTCAGCCGGCGGTTGTTCGATGCGATGTTCGCCTGGGCCCGGCGGCAGGGCGCGCAGCGGGTGATGGGGCCGATGAATCCAACGACGAACGACGAGTGCGGCCTGCTGGCGGACGGCTTCGATTCGCCGCCGGTTTTCATGATGCCATACAATCCGCGTTACTACCTGGACTTGGTGGCGGCGGAAGGGTTTCGCAAGGCCAAGGACCTGCTAGCATTTGACATTGACGTCGCGAAGTGCCCGCTGGACCGGCTGGCGCGCATCGCGGACAAGACCCGGCAGCGGCATCCCGAAATAACGTTTACGCCGGTGCGCAAGGCCACGCTCACGCGGGACCTGGCCAAGGTCAAAGAGATTTACAATGCCGCGTGGCAGGCAAACTGGGGATTTGTGCCGATGACGGACGCGGAGATTGATTTCATGGCGGCCCGGTTGAAGCCGCTCCTGATGGAAGGGCTGATATGGGTGGCGGAGACGCCGGTGGAACCGGTCGGGTTCATGCTGGCGATGCCGGATTACAACATCGCGCTCAAGCCGCTGCGCGGGCACGTGCTCACCCCAAAACTGCTGGGCTTTCTGCCCTACGTGCTGGGCTGGAAATATCCGCCACAATGCCGGGTCATTACGCTGGGCGTGAAGGAAAAATATCGCAACCGCGGCTTGGAAGCCGTGATGCTCACGGAAGGTTTCAAGGCGGGCATCAAGGTCGGTTTCAAGAACGCGGAGGCCTCGTGGATTCTCGAAGACAACGTGATGATGTGCCGGTTGCTTGAAGTGTTCGGCGGGAAAGTTTACAAGACTTACCGGATTTATGAGCGGGAAGTGTAGCGGAAGTCGAAGTGCGAATTCCGAGTTGCCACCGGGCGGGCTTTTGTTCGTCACCCGGAGTTCGCCGGCTGGAACTTGAAGAAGAGCCGGTTCCCCAGCGGAATGAGCAACGCTGCCGTGAGCGCGCCACCCATCACATCCACGACGTAGTGGTAGCGGCCATAGACGGTGGAAAGGCAAAGCAGGAGCACAACGGCCAGATGCGCCCAGCGAATGGGCCGCAGGTAGAGGAAGGAGAAATACACCGTGCAGATGGCAACGGCGACGTGGCTGCTGGGAAAGGCCGCGCCGGGCGTTTCGAAGTGCTCATAAATCCACGCCATGATCCGGAAAAATACACCGGCCCCGACGGATGCTGGCGTGACGGGTGGCGTCGCCGGCATCACATCCGGCGGCAATTGCGCGGTGACGACGCCGGGGCACAGAATTTGCGGGCCGACGACCGGCGTGAAAATGAAGATCAGGAAACAAAAGTAAAATACCAACGAGACGACAGAGATAAAGTGCGCAAACTGCCGCCGGTCGCGGAGCAGCAGGGTCAGGCCGACACCACCAATCATCAGATAATAGGAGAAATAGGAGGCGTAGAGAACTTCGCTCAACAGGCGCGAGGGGAAGCGCTCCATGAGTTCCACGCCCGGCTGCCAGCCGAACAGCCATTTTTCCAAACGCAGAAAATGCGGGTCGAGGTAGCCGGTTTGGAGCATCTGGTTGAGCAGGCCGGTTTCACAGTAAAACCCGGCATAGAGCAGGATCGGGTAGTAATGCCGGAGAAAATCGAGGAGGCGGTTGGCGGGGCGCCGGCTGTGGAATTGAATCATCCAGTGGACCAAAACGAGGCCGGTTCCGTGCGCCATCAGCAGCAACGGCCAGAACGGGACACGCGGGCTGTGAGCGAACACGATGATCAGTCCCACCAACGCGATGTAGCCCTGGGTCGCGTAGTCAATCAAGGCGTAGTGCCGGAATAACGGATGGCGGATGGCGGATGGCGATGGTGCCGGCCCGGCAGGGCGCGCATTTCCGGCGTTCGGGTTTTGGGTTTCCAGTGTCACTTAAAATTCGTCATCCGGCTCACAACCATCCCTGCTGCCGATACCAGGCCAGGGTTTCGGCGATTCCGTCTTTAAGCCCGGTGGCGCAGACGAGACCCAGTTCCTGTCGCAACCGGGCGGGGTCGCACACCCAGCCCGGCGCGCGCAGTTCGGCATATTTCTGCCGGCTTAACACGGCCGGCCGGCCGGTGAGCCTTGAGATCGCTTCCTGCATTTGACACAGGGGCCACAGCGCGGCCGTGGGCAAAGGAACCGTCAGCGTCCACGTTTTCATTTGCGAGGCGATTTCATCGGTCAGTGCGTGTGCCTTCGTGATTTCGGGCGAAGCGGCGTAGAATGTTTTCCCGCCGGCCGCCGGGTGAGTCAAACAGACCACGATGGTTTCAGCCAGATCCTTCACGAAAACGAAGCTCAACGGCAGCCGGCCACCGCCGAAGCGCGGCAGAAGGTGCGCTTTGACGGCTTTGAACAACGGCAGGAACGCATCGTCGCGGGGTCCGTAAACGGCGGGTGGCCGGAGGATCACATGTTCCGACTGGCAGCTCCGCACTTCCTGTTCGCCGGCGAGTTTGCTCCGGCCGTATTCCGAGACGGGATTTGGGGGATCCTCTTCGCGCGCGGGCCGGTCAGGAACCGCCGGTCCACCAGCAGCCAGGCTGGAAATGTGAACGAGCCGTTGAATCCGCCCTTGTTGCCGATTGACCGCCTCGACGACATTCCGCGTGCCGATCTGATTGACGGTGTAAAATTCCGAAATATGCAGCGCCTTGACACACCCGGCGCAGTGAATGACATGGGTAATGTCCTGCATGGCGGCACCAAGGCTTTGTGGGTCACTGAGGGAGCCGATGCGCACGTCGAGCTGCGGCAGGTGCGTATGAATGAAACGTTGGTTGCTGGCGGGCCGGAGCAGCACCGCCGTGGGGATGCCGCGCGCGCGAAGGCGGTCCAGAATATGGCTGCCGACGAATCCGCTCGCGCCTGTAAGGAGAACCTTCATTGACCCGCTGGGGAAAAATCCTTCGCGTTGGGCCGGAACCCGGTTCCGGGGAACAGGTCAACCCCGTTCACACAACACCAAACTCCCGGCCGGCTTTGCCGAGTTTGTCCAGCGCGAAATCGATCTGGCGGTCCGTATGCGTGGCCATGAGGCTGATGCGAATCAACTCCTTGCCCGGCGCCACCGCCGGCGACACCACCGGGTTGACGAACACGCCTTCTTCCTCCAGTCGCTTGCAGAGCTTGAACGCGACCATCATATCCCGGCAGTAAACCGGAAGAATCGGTGTCTCGGAAGCGCCCAGGTCGAACCCCAGTGAAATCAGCCCTCGTTTCATGCGCTGGGTGTTTCGCCAGAGCTGCGCAATGCGCTCCGGTTCCGAGACCATGATCTCAACTGCGGCCATGGCAGCAGCCGTGTTGGCAGGGCTCATGCTGGCGCTGAAAATCTGCACTCGCGAGTTGTGCTTCAGGTAATCAATGGTTGCAGCGTCGGAGGCGATGAACCCGCCCAGGCTCGCCAGCGATTTGCTGAACGTGCCCATTGCAAGCTGTACCTGGTCGGTCAGGCTGAAATGGCTTGCCGTGCCGGCCCCATTCCGGCCCAGCACGCCGATGGCGTGGGCGTCGTCCACCATGACTGCCGCGCCGTACTGGCCGGCGAGACGGCAAACTTCCGGCAGTTGCATGATGTCGCCCTCCATGCTGAACACGCCATCCACGACGATGAGTTTGCCTGCTTCCGGATCAATTTTCTGAAGGCGGTTTTCCAGCGCGGTCATGTCCCGGTGCGCGAACCGGACGAATTCGCCCGGGGAAAGCCGGCAACCCTCGACGATGCTTGCGTGATCACTTTTATCGGCCAGAACATAATCGCCTTTTCCCACCAGCGCGCTGATGACGCCGAGATTGACCTGAAAACCGGTGCTGTAAAGCAGCACCGCTTCCTTGTTCACCAGCCGTGCGAGCGCCTGTTCCAGTTCGAGGTGGATGTCGAGTGTGCCGTTCAGAAAACGCGAGCCAGCGCAGCCCGTGCCGTATTTCTCGACCGCATTTATGGCGGCTTCCTTGATTTTCGGATGATTGGTCAGGCCAAGATAACTGTTCGAGCCGAGCATCAGGACTTTTTTGCCGTTAATGATGACTTCGCTGTCCTGCGCCGAAGAAATGGTGCGGAAGTAGGGGTACAGCCCCGTGGCGCGAACCTGGGCGGCGCTCTTGTAATTCCTGACTTTGTCGAACAGGGCCGGCGGGAGTGGCCGGTTCTTTCCTTTCAGCGGCTTCTTTCGTTTGTTGACGACATCCGCGCGGGCCGGGCGCGACGGAGCGTATGTCAGCAGTTCACTATCCCTTCCGTGATTAAGCGTTTGCATTTTCTACTGGCAAACCATACTGCCAAACCTGCATTCTGAATCCAAGTTAAATTGTTGGCCGGCCATTTGCCCCTCAGCCGCGCAACTGTTTCATCGCGCGCGCCATCGCCAGTGCTGTCTGCGCCGCTTCCGTGCCGCGATTGTGCTTCGGGTCGAGGCAGCGGGCCCAGGCTTGCACTTCATTTTCCAAAAGCAGCACTTCGTGAATGACGGGAATTTCGTGCGCGAGCTGGATTTGCATCAGCGCGTGGTTCACGGCTTCGCCGATGTGCGCGGCGTGAACCGTCTGGCCGCGCAAAATCACGCCGAGACAGATGATGGCGGACAAACCGGGCGAAGTCCGCGCCAGCTTTTTGGCCACGATGGGAATTTCATACGCGCCCGGCACGCGGATGATTTGGATGCTGGAAACATCGGCGCGCCACAACTCCGCCTTGGCCGCCCGTAACATCGCGTCCACGTAACGCGCATTGTAGCGCGACGCGACAATGGCGAACGAGCCGCCGTGCGACTGATTTTTTTTTGGCTGTATCTTGCGAAGCATCACGGAGGATTTAACCACGAATGCATGTGGATGAACATGAATAATTTGGAACTGTCACCCGCCCGGCACAGCAGGGTGATGCCGCCTGCAAAGTCTGAAGCCCATCAGCTAAAAGCCCAGGTTTTCCCCCCTGGGTTTCAAGCTCAGGAGATAGGCGACCAGGTCGTCCAGCTCGGCATCCGTGATGATGGGTCCCCATTGGGGCATGAAGTGCGGGGGCTCCGGGCCGGCGGGGTTCATTCGGGGAATGTCGCGTTCGCCTCTTTTGATGAAAGCGATCAACTCATCCTTGGTGTAGCCGTCGGCCACGTAAATGAGGCTGGGAACCTGTTCCGCGGTTTTGGCGTTTGGATTGGGCACGCCGCCTTTGGCATCCGGACCGTGACATTGGGCGCAGCCGAATTTTTGAAAAACGGCATGGCCGCGTTCAACCGGTGTCATCCTGGCCAGATCCGCCGCCGAGGGGGCATTGCCGTTGATGGCCGCCCGCACGGCCTTCACCTCGTCGGCGGAAACAGCGCCATATTTGTTCCCCCACGACTCACGGATATAGGTCAGCACGGCGGCAAGGTCGCTGTCAGACATTCCCGCCCCCATGGGCGCCATGGAAAGATTCCAGTCCTTGCCGGCGACCTGAATCGGGCCGTTCAGCCCGGCCAGCGGAATGCGCGCGAGTGACGCGACATCTTTGGCGACCCATTCGGAGCCGGTCAAAGGTGGTGCCTGGCCAGGTTTGCCGAGGCCGTCGCTGCCGTGGCAGATACCGCAGGCGGCTTCATAAGCCGTTCGGCCACGCGCCTGCGCTGCGGCAGCACCGGATTTGGGCTGATACGAGGCCAATTGGCCGGCGGACGTGTATGGCGCGTAAACCTGTTTGTCGAACCAGCCGCTGTGATGGTCGAAATACACCGCGCCGAGAAACAACAGCAGGAGCGTCAGCACGATGATCCAAATTGGCACCGTCGAACGCGCTGCCGCCGGCCCGGCATCGGGTTGTGGAGAGGTGTTGGATTTTAATTCGTCACTCATCGATAACGTCACCCGCGGTATTATAACGGGTTCACGTTTCGAGACGAATTATTTGTTGTCGTACTTGTCGTGGACTTCCTTGATCTTGGCTTCGGCGGCCGCCTTGTCCGCGGGAGACAACTTGGCAAGCTTGTCATCGAGCATTGCCTTTTTGCGGACACTGGAGTCGTAGGTGAGGAACTCGTAGATTTTCTTGCCATCGGCGCTGTCAATGCCGGAGCCGGGCTTGTGCATCATCCGCTTGACGTAACGTGACCACTCGTCGGGCAACACGTAGTCGCAATTGACGGGGCGGCTCAACTTATGGCATTGCGCGCATTTCTGGCTGAAGGTTTCGTAGTTGTCCTGAATGGCTTGCGGATATTTGGAGACATCAATGGTGGCCGGGCCTTTTTCATATCTATCAATGCGCGCCTTGGTTTCCGCATCGAGTTGATCGTCGGCGCGCGCCACACCCGCTCCAAACAGGGCGAGCGCGGCCACGCCCAGGAATACACCAAATTTGTTGTTCATTCGCATAAGTGGCATTTCACTCCGTTTAGAATCCGTAGGAGAGCTGGACTACAAACTCATTGGACGGCAGCGCCGCCGGACCGCGGCTGTGCAGCCATTCATAATCACCTTCGAACAGCAATGTGTTCGTGAGGTAATAAACAAAACCTGCCGTGACGCGGTCCGTTTTCGTTCCCAGATTGTCGTTCATTGCGTCATAACGGCTGACCAGTTCAATATCGTTCACGACGGGCAGATCCCAATTCAGTCCCGCCAGTTTGTAACCCGCTTGAACCCACCCGCCATTCGGATGAATAGTGCCGGTGTCATCGGTTTGCACCCAGGTGTTGATATACTCGCCCTTCACTTCAAAGTAAGGGCTGATATGGATGGCAGCATCAAGGACAGCCGCCGACCACAGTCGTTTCCCGGCGTTGTCCCAAACACCCGACTGGCCCGAAACACCAAGCTCGATATCATAATGAGCTTTCCACGGATAAAACCATCCGATGCGACCACCGCCGCTGGGGTCACTGTGGAGATTTGGCGTGTCACCAACATTCCCGCCCAAATCCAACATGCCAGAGTTGCCTGTTCCGTCCGTTGACGACGGTCCGTTGGCGCCATAAATGGAATAGGTGAGCGACTGTCCGGACTGTCCGATTGGGACAGCGCCCCGCAACTGGGCACCGACACCACTGCCTGGCAGGAGATCACGCACCAGAGGATCATCCGGTATCTTGTTGAGCCAGCCGGCGCTTCGTTCGCTGTAAGTGCCCAGCGGCAGCAACATGTCGCCGGCCACCAAGGTCACGTAATCGTTGAGCAGGTAATCCAACTGGGCGAAACTCAAACTCACCACAGTCGAACTGCCGCCATTGGGATTGCCACTCGAATCGGTATTATTTTGCAGCGTGACATCAAAGCCGGCTTCGAACAGCACGTTGTCATTCGCCCGGAACAGGAAGATCGGCGCGAAGTCAGCCAGCGCAAAGGTGCTGTGCTGTCCTTGGGACTTTCCGAATTGAACCTCAGCATCGCCCGCCAGCGTGAAGTTGTGCAACGCGCTCATTGCGCCGCTGGGGATGGGCTTTATCGGTTGGATCCTGGCCGCCGCCTCGGCTTTCTGCGCCGCGTTGGTGGCCAGCGTTTGCGTTTCGCCCAGCCGCTGCTGCAATTGTTGGATGGTCTGCTGGTCCTGTTGATGCGTTTGCTGGTCCTGTTCGTGCAATTTTTCCAACTGGCCAATCCGCTGGTCCTGGTTGGTGACCATGCTTCTCAACGCATTGAAATCTTCATCGCTGATCATCGCCGGCGCGCGTGGAGGCAGGGCCATACCCAGCACGCAGGCCGCCCCCGCTGCGCCTAAAATTATGGAACGCATTTTCATCGGTGAATTCCCTTTCTAGTTTCCGCTGTCTTCCTGGAGATATTTGAGGATTTCCTTCGCCTGCGCCGCGGGGAGGTTGGCCCGCACCCGCATGTGGAGCATGATCGTCTTCCATTGGGCCGAGGTGAACTCGGTGGCATAGCGTTCCGGGTGGCAGCGCGCGCAGTTGATGGCGTACAACTCGGCGCCGGTAAGTTTCTTCGGCGCCGTCTGCTGGTCCGTTTTCTTTTCCGGTTCGGCGTGCGCCAGAACCACGCTGAGGCACACGCCGGCCAGGGCCAGGGCGCCGGCCCGAACCGCCCGCCGTTTGTTTATGAGTGTTGAGCGCATAACTATTCTACTTTCTTTTGTTAATTGTCATAATACTCAGCCCATCTCAGTTATTTCAATCCACATTATTTGCTTTTGTTATAACAATGGAGCACTGGCCGTAGCAACGCCCAAATGAATGATTTGTGAATTACGATTGACGGGTTAGAAACGTGTCTCCGCGTAAATCGTAAATTACAAAAGATGTCCCATCTTCTGGCGCTTGGTTTTTAAATACCGTTCGTTGTGCGGATTGGGTTTCACGCGGATCGGCACCTGCTCGACAATTTTCAGTCCGTAGCCCTCCAGCCCGACGATTTTTTTTGGATTGTTCGTCAGCAACCGGATGGTTTTGAGGCCGAGGTCAACGAGGATTTGCGCACCGATTCCATATTCACGCAAATCCATTTCGTAGCCGAGTTTTTGGTTCGCCTCAACGGTGTCGTAGCCCTGCTCCTGCAATTTGTAGGCCTTGATTTTCGGCGCCAGGCCGATGCCGCGGCCTTCCTGCCGCATATAAACAATCACGCCGCGTCCGGCCGCGGCGACCTGCCGCATGGCCTGGTGCAGTTGCGACCCGCAATCGCAGCGGCGCGAGCCGAACACGTCGCCGGTCAGACATTCGCTGTGGACGCGCACGAGAACTTTTTTCCTTCCGGCCACATCGCCGTGAACGAGCGCCAGGTGATGCTGGCCGTCAACTTTGGAACGGTAGAGATGCAAATCAAAATCGCCGTAGTCGGTCGGCATTTTGACGATTTCGACACGCTCGACCAGTTTTTCCCGCGTACGCCGGTGTTCGATCAGATCGGCGATGGTGCAGATTTTCAGGCGGTGTTTTTTGGCGAACTTCAGCAACTGCGGCAGGCGAGCCATCGTGCCGTCGTCGTTCATGATTTCGCAGAGGATGCCAACAGGCCGGCAGGCCGCGAGCGTGGCCAGGTCCACCGCCGCCTCGGTGTGGCCGGCGCGCTGGAGCACGCCGCCCGGACGCGCGCGCAGCGGAAACACGTGGCCCGGCTGCACGAGGTCGTCCGGCACCGCCGCCGGTTCGGCCAGGATTTTGATGGTGCGCGCCCGGTCCGCCGCGCTGATGCCGGTGGTGATGCCGCGCGCGGCGTCCACGCTTACCTGGAAATCGGTGCGAAAGCTCTCGCGGTTTTGCTGCACCATGCGGTCAATGCCAAGCTGGTGCAGCCGCCCGGCGGCCGCCGGAACACAGATGAGTCCGCGGCCGAATCTGGCCATGAAATTGACCGCGGCGGGCGTCACGAATTGCCCGGCCATGATCAAATCACCTTCATTCTCGCGGTCGGCATCATCCACGACGATGACCATTTTGCCTTTGCGAATATCGGCGACGACAGATTCAATGCGGTCAAAAGTTTTTTTCATCGGCGAAAATAGCATAGCCGTCCGCCGTCCAAACACCAGACGCAAAACAAACCGGCTTGATCCGGGTGCGCTGCCAGTGCCGTCATTCTTCTGCTTCCTGGGAGCGCCGGCGTCCCGCCGGCTGGTTGCCTGACGACGACCCACTCGCCGGCGGGACGCCAGCGCTTCCGGAAGCCGCGCTCCGTTTCCGAGTCCGTTCTTTTCGGCAACACGCCTCCGAATTGTGCCCGGTCGGGTGCGCTGATTTTTGCTGACAGGACACCAAAAGCTGGCTTATGATTTGTCGCGGTGCATTGGAAACGTTTTTCCAATCAGTGGCGGCGGTAAGATTTAGCAACCGAACAACTGACAAATTTCAATGTCATCGGACAAACTGGGCAGCAAGGGGTGTGGTGGACTTTCGGGCGGAAACCCCTTGAGTCTGCTTCAGGAATGTTTCGCCTGCGGCGTGATCGTGGTGGGCGCGCGCAAACGGATCGTCGCCTGCACCGCCGAAGCCGCCGAACATCTGCGCCGGGACGCGGCAAAGTTGCTGAACGCGCCATTGAGTTCATTGCCCGCGCCGCTGGCCAGACTGATTCAGGAAACCGCCCGGAGCGGCGAGGCGATTTTGAACCGCGAAATTCCTTTGGGCCATGCCACGGCCTTGCGCGCGAGCATTTTGCCCGTGAAAACGCGCGAGCCGGTGGAAATTGTCGTCGTTTTGAACAGCCTGACTTCCACGCCGGTTTTTGAGCAGAACCTCAGGCGGCTCGACCGGCTGGCCAGCCTCGGCACACTCTCGGCGAGCATGGCGCACGAAATCAAAAACGGCATGGTCGCCATCAAGACGTTCGTTGACCTGCTGGCGCAGAAAGGCCAGGACACAGAACTCACCGAGGTCGTCGGGCGTGAACTGGAGCGCATCAACGCGATTGTGACGCAGATGCTGCGGTTTGCCGCGCCGAACCGCGCGGCGTTCACGACCGTGCGCGTCCACGACGTGCTCGATCATTCGCTGCGCCTGATGCAGCATCAAGTCAGTGGAAAATTGATTTCGCTGCAGCGTCATTACCAGGCCGAGCCGGACACCGTTCGCGGCGACGACACGCAATTGCAGCAGGTGTTCATGAATCTTCTGCTCAACGCGCTCGAAGCGATGGGCACGAACGGGGTGTTGACCGTCAAGACGGAAACGGTGCAGGACGAACGCAGCGAGCGGCAATTGCGGATCAACATCCAGGACACCGGGGTGGGCATCGCGCCGGAACATCTGGAGCGCCTGTTCGAGCCGTTTTTCACGACCAAAAAAAATGGCACGGGACTGGGACTGGCCATCAGCCAGCGCATTGCGCTGGAACATCGCGGCTTGATTCACGTGCAAAGCGACCCCGGCAAAGGCTCGCATTTCAGCCTGTCGTTGCCGGTGTTCACAGCGGCGTGAGTCGGTAGTCCGCCAAAATTGAGGCAAGGCCACACAGGTCAATATCCAGAACCCGTTTAAAGAACTTTCCTTCAGCCCGTTCATCAAATCAATGTCGAAACATTAAAACCAGTTCGTCGTGAATTCCCAAGGGTTCGTGTCGTAATACTGGTCCGTCACCAAACCCGGTTCGTTGCTTACCCCGCCGTCGCATTGCTCACGTCAATGCCGCCTGCCTGCCGGAGTTATCAATACTGACCGATGCGTTTTCATTTTCTGAATCATGTGTCAGTATTAGAGCGTTTCCAGTTATTACGTAGCGCAGGCTTTCCAGCCTGCGGGTTCAGGCGACTTTCCAGTCGCCTCTTTCGTGCTGATCAATCACGGGACAAGAATGTCCCGCAAACCCGCAGACAAGAATGTCTGCGCTACATCAAAGTTGTAACCGCTCTAGGGACTCGTTTAAATTTTGCCCACCAGCTTTTCGGTAAACCTGTCCTGCTCCGCAAAGGCAAAAAGAATTATGTCGTCGTGACAGCGAAGTGACCGGCTTCACACTTCCTGAGCCAGTTCCTCGTTGCGGATGGCGTCCACGAAGGGTGGCATGGGACAATCCAGCGAGTCGGCGATGGCCCGGAGCAATTCGGCCTCGCGTTCGGTGACCTGATTGTCGGCGGCAACGGTCTTGCCACAGGCCAGCAGGATGTTTCGTTGGACGCCGGCCGGACATTTGGCCAGCCGGGCCAGCGCGGCGTCAACCCCGGCCAGGTCCCATTCCTTGCGCGGCATGAACTGGATTTGATCGCCCGGCGCATCGAGAAACTGACGCCCTTGGGCAAAGGCGGTGCGTGCCGCCGTTTCGTCATCTTCCTGGCCGACGTGTGCCAGTGCCGAAAGAAGCAAAGCACACTCCGGCAATACGTCCTGAATCCGCCCATACCGTGCCTGGTCCAGGTCCGGGCCCTCAAAATAGGCCCGTAACTGGCGGGCAATCATTTTCATCAGCGCATATTCGAAAAGCTCGATGGCCCCGTCGCATTCAATGAGTCGTTGGACGGTTTGATCAAAGGCGGTGTATTCGTCCAGGCTGTGCTGGCGCAGGGCCGGCACGGCAAACTCAGCCAGCGCGAGCTTGTATTTGACACTCAAGGCCTGGATTGGCGAAGCCAGCGCAGTCGTGCGCTCCAACCAGGCCGGGTTCAGGTTCGCCCGCAGGATTTCCATCTGCCGGGCACGCACCGCGTCGTCCTCGCTCAAGACCAGCGAATAAACGACACCGGCCGCGCCGGCGGGTTCGCGCAGGGCCTGGTTTACTTCCGGCGGCAGGCCGAAGCGCATGGCGGCGGCGGCCTTGATGTGGTCGGCGGTCAGGCGGCCGATATCCGCAGTCAAGGTTTCGGGGAGTTTCTGTTCGACGGAAATGACTCTGGCCACAACCTGTTCGTAAGCCTGGTCGCGTTCAAATTGGTTGGGCGGCAGCGCCTTGACCTTGGGAAACTGGCCGTCAAATGCCGGGTCAATCGCCCGAACCCGTTTGGCCAATGGCGGGTGCGTGGATTGAAAATTGAACAATGGCTCGAAGGCCGAATTCGCAAAATACAAATGGCTGGCGGTCTCCGCATAAGGTGTGTCGAGCCGTCCTTGTTTGTAGAGGCCGCCGATTTTTTTAAGCGCGCCGCCGATGCCATCCGGGTTTCGTGTGAATTGCACCGCGGCCGCATCCGCCAGCCATTCACGTTCGCGGCAAATCAGGCTTTTGATCAATCGTACAAAGGGCGAACTGATGCCGCCAACGATCAAAAACAAAACGCCGATGGGCGCGGTAGGGAGAAAGAAAGGATTGGTGTCGGCGTCAAAAATGGACTCGCCGATCTCCGGGGCCTGGGTGCTGCCGCGCACCAGGATCCGGCCGACAATCGTCGGCCAGGAAAGTCCATTCATCAACCCCATCAGCCGCAGGTTCAATCGCGTGTCGCCGTTCAAAATATGGCTGAACTCATGGGCGACGACGCCCTGCAGCTCGTCGCGCGTCAGCAGCTTCAAACCGCCGCGCGCGACGCCGATGGCCACGTCATCGCGGGTATATCCGGCGGAAAAGGCGTTGATGCCGCGTTCATTGTCGAGCACGTAAATTTCCGGCACGGACATTCCCGAGGCAATGGCCATTTCCTCGATGACATGACGCAGCCTTTGTTCGTCCGGATCGGAGGTGCCGGGTTCGACGCATCGTCCGTCCAGCAGTTCAGCCACGGCCGGACCGCCGGCCGAAAGCTGGCGGATTTTGTAAAGGCTGCCCAGCGCAATGGAAATCAGCGAGCCCAGCGTAATCCAGCAAACCAGTTTCGCATCCCACAACCAGCGCAGGTAACTGGAAAGGCTAATCTCATCCGGCGGCGATTTGCGAAAGGCCAGGATGGCCGTGGCCAAAATCAGATAAGTCAGGACAACAACGGAGAGCACTGCCAATCCGAAGAGCCAGATCAGCCGGTGGGTCTGTTTCCGGGCGCGGGCTTCCTGGTCAAAAAAGTCCATGGGCTACCGTTCGTTTGTAGCACAAGACCAGCTGGCGGAAAACAATTTTGCGAACAGGCAAACGGAAATTATTTCTTCGTACTGGAAAACTTCGCGAAGATCTGATTGGCCTCCTCCAGCGTTTCCTTTGAGCCGATATCGAACCACAGTCCCGGCACACGCCAGGTATAAACCGCCGTGCGCGGATAAAGCCATTGCACCAGCCGGCCCGGCTGGTCGGGGTTGTTGCCCTCGGCGATATATTGCTTGATGAGCGGAATCGTGCTCTTCGGATAAAAATAAAGCGCGATGCCGGTGAGCGTGCCCGTCGGTTTTTTTGGCTTTTCCTCGAAGAACGTGATGCGACCGGCGGTGTCGGTGGAGATGGAATTGTATTTTTTGATTTCCTCAAGATTGCCCACGTCGTAAAGCGCCAGCACCGGCGCGCTTTTCTCGCGGCAGAATTTCCCGAAATCCCCGAGTTTTTCGCTGAACAGATTGTCCCCCGCCACGACGATGAGATCATCGTCCACGTTTTGCGTTTTGAGGACGTAATGGATGTCGCCGATGGCGCCGAGTTTGTTGGTGTCGTCGGTCGAGCCGTCGTTGACGACGGTGAATTCAAATTTGGATTTCGTGGCGCGGTAATGGTCCGACCATTTTTGGAAATGGGCGGCGAACCTGGCGTTGGTGACGACATAAACGCGGTCAATGCCGCTGATGGGCGCGAGGTTGTCGAGCACGTGCTCAACCATCGGTTTGCCGGCAACGGGCAGAAGCGGTTTCGGTTGCGTGAGGGTGAGCGGATACAGGCGCGTGGCGTATCCGGCGGCGAGGATGATGACTTTCACGTTTTATTTTCGAAAAGGCTGGGCGCGGCTTCGCGCGCGAACGTCTGGCAGCGGGCGTAAATTTCCGACGGCGATTCACACTGGAGTGCAAAGTCGGCCAGCGCGCGCGCTTCAGTCAATTTGAGCCGGCGAATCATGTATTTGACCTGCGCGACAACTGTCGGGGCGGTGCTCAATTCGTCCACGCCGAGGCCGATCAACAACGGCGCCAGCACCGGGTCGCCGGCGATTTCGCCGCAGACGTTGGCCTTGATGCCGCGACGGTGGGCGGCGTCAACGGTCAACTTGATCAAGCGGATGATGGCCGGGTGCGTTGGCTCGTAAAGGTGCGAAACTTTTTCGTTCGTGCGGTCGGCGGCCAGCGTGTATTGGATGAGGTCGTTGCTGCCGATGCTGAAAAACTTTGCTTGCGCGGCGAGCGCGTCGGCAATCAGCGCGGCGGACGGAATTTCGATCATCACCCCGATTTCGATTTTGTCGTCGAACGGCACGTTTTCCGCGCGCAATTCAGCCTTGCATTTTTCGACGAGGGCATTGGCCTGCTTCAATTCGTCCAGGCCGGAAATCATCGGATACATCATCTTCACGTTGCCCCCGGCGCTGGCGCGGAGGATGGCGCGAAGCTGGGCGCGGAACAATTCGGGCTGCGCGAGACAAAACCGGATCGCCCGCCAGCCAAGAAACGGATTGACTTCCTGCGCCAGTTGCAAGTGCGAGGCAAATTTATCGCCGCCCAGATCGAGCGTGCGGATGATGACCGATTGCGGTTTCAACGCGGTCGCCGCCTTTCGATAAGCTTGATACTGCTCCTCTTCCGTCGGCAGACGGTCGCGGTTGATGAACAGATATTCCGTGCGGAACAGGCCGACGCCCTCCGCGCCGTGCGCCAGCACGGATTCGATGTCCGCCGCGTCTTCGATGTTCGCGGACAAGTGAATGGCTTTGCCGTCGAGCGTGACGGCGGGTTGCTGCTGGATTTCGTGAAGCTTTTCTTCGAGCGAAGCCTTGCGCTGCAGAAGCTGGCCGTATTCAAAAAGGGTTTGATCGGTGGGATTGACGACAATTGAGCCGTTGTAGCCATCGAGCAACGCGTAGTCGCCGCTGTCCAATTCCTGGCTGGCGGTTTGCAATCCGACGACAGCGGGAATGCCCAGTGACCGCGCCATGATGGCGGTGTGCGAAGTTTTGCCGCCGATGTCCGTGGCAAAGCCCAGCACGAATTTTTTGTCCAGTTGCGCGGTGGCGGAGGGGCTGAGGTCGTGGCTGACCAGAATGCACGGCTCGGCGAGGTGGTGCAGGTCAAAGGCGTCCTTCACCTCAAGCAGATTGTCCAGCACCCGCGACGTCAGGTCGCGCATGTCGGTGGCGCGTTCGCGGAGATACTCATCGTTGGCCGCAAGGAGCGCCTCGGCGTAACGCTCAGCCACGGTGTGAAAGGCATATTCGGCGTTGACCTTCTCTTCTTTAATCTGACGGATGACTTCGCCCACCAAGGCATGGTCCTCGAGCATCAGCAAATGCGCTTCGAAAATGTCCGCCTCCTTCGCGCCCAGATTTTCCACGACCTTGCGCTGCACCTCCAGAATTTGCTGGCGGGTTTGGACGAGTGACTTTTCAAAACGGCCGGTTTCCCCGGCCACTTCGCCGGCTGAAATTTCGCGCCGGGCGATGATGTGGCGGGCGCGATGCAGCACGAGGATTTTCCCGCGACAAACGCCGTCGGAGACGGCAATGCCCCGAAGAATCTTCTCTCCTTTTTGAAGCCGCTCGGCCATGCGGGAGAAATAGCCGAAATTGTCCGGGTTGAAAAGCAATTACACAGGAAAAGAGCGGAGTGTTGATTTAACCGCCCCCGGCATCCCCTCGGCCCGTCACTCCATTCCCGTCACGCCCGTTCCATGTATTTGCCGGTGCGGGTGTCCACTTTGATTTTCTCGCCCGTCTTGATGAACAATGGCACTTGCACGGTAATGCCCGTTTCGAGTGTCACCGGCTTTTGCACATTGTTCGACGAATCGCCGCGAATGCCTTCCGGCGCATCGGACACCTTCAATGCCACGCTCGACGGCAATTCGATGGACACGGCCTTTTCCTCGACGAATGTCACGGTCACCGGGCTGTTTTCCACGAGATAATTCTTCGCCTCGCCAACCAATTCCGCCGCAAGCGTGACCGTTTCGTAGGTTTCCGAGTCGGTGAAAACGTAGTCCGCGCCGTCCTTGTAGCTGTATTCCATTTTCTTGGTGATCATCGGCACCGATTCGATGCGCTCGGTGGAGCTGAACCGTACATCGGAGGACTTGCCGGAGCGGATGCTGCGGAGTGTCGCCTGCACAAACGCACGCAGGTTGCCCGGCGTGCGGTGCTGCATGTCCAACACCACGCAAATGTCGCCGTTATAATTGATCGCCATGCCGCGGCGCAGGTCGTTTGCTGTTGCCATAAATCAAATAATTAAAATTGCGTGTCTTCCCCAGAGACGGGAGCCGCATAAAATAGCTGAAAATCGAGCGAATGCAAGGGCGGTTTTGGGGCAAATTCAGTAAAAAAAGTTATTAACAATCGGCATTTATCCAACAACTCCGCCTTGACACCACAAAACTTGGTATGTTACAAACGTGTAACCACAATTAGAAGTGGTCTTATGCGTTGCCCCAAATGCGGCTGTCAGGAAGACAAAGTCATTGATTCGCGCGCGTCGCGTGAAGGGGCCACAATTCGCCGCCGCCGCGAGTGTTCCAAGTGCAACCATCGTTTCACAACCTACGAGGAGGTCGAACGTGAAGGCTTGATGGTGCTCAAGCGCGATGGGCGGCATGAGGAATTTACCCGCGAAAAACTTTTGTCCGGCATCAAAAAAGCCTGTCAGAAACGCCCCGTCAGTCCGCAAGCCATGGAAGATTTGGTGGACCACATCGTCGCCACCGTGACCGGTAAATTCGAGGGCGAAGTGCCCGCCGAGTTCATCGGCAAAATGGTTGTGGATGGGCTGCGCGACATTGATGAAGTCGCCTACGTGCGTTTTGCCAGCGTCTATCGCCGGTTTCAGGAAGCCACCGACTTTGTTCACGAAGTCAAAAAACTGGAGGCCAAGCAATGATCGCGCTCCAATCCGGCTGCCTGATCTTTCAACTTTCCAGCGGCGAAAGCGTCCCGTGCTCGGTGGAAATGATTTCCGTCGAACTTACCGGCAACGCCGAGGGTTTGCTCGATCCGGAAGTGTTGAGCCACGCCGCTGCGTCCGTCTTCCACTATTTCAAAAACGAACTGCAGCGCGAAACCGTCACCATCGGCGAATTCGCCGGCGCCCTGGAAAAAGTTCTGCGCCAGCTCGGCTTTGTCATCCGCGCCGGCGCGCTGGAAAGCCGCTCGCGGGAAATTGTCGAAACCGACCTTTGCCTGTTTGCGCGCGAATCCGCCGACAGCCTCGAACTTTTCTTTTTCCCGCGCCTGCGCGACGAACTGCGCGCCCAACTCCGCCAGTCGCCGCGCGTTTTGCGATTTCGCGGACTGCGCGGCTGCGTCAAGCAGCTTACCGGCGCACGGCGCTGGAGTGTCCGTTGCGAAAAATTGCAGGACCACATCATCGAATACCTCCGCCGCTGCCTTACCGCCGAACCGGAGCAGACCGAATGCTCGTTGGTGGTGGAATGAACGATTTTCGGAGGGGCGAGCGCTGCGAGCCCCGAACTTTTTGATCAGGGCGTCGCGGAGTTCCGCCCTCCGAAACGAGCAAAATTATGAGCAAAACACTTTTTGAAAAAATCATCGCCCGGGAAATTCCGGCGACCATTATTTACGAAGACGATTTGGTGTTCGCGATTCGCGACATCAATCCCCAGGCGCCCAAGCATGTTTTGGTGATTCCCAAAAAAGTCATTCCGCGCCTGGCCGACGCCAAAGCTGAAGATCAGCCGCTGCTCGGGCATCTCCTGCTGAAAGCCGCCGAAATTGCCGGCAAACTGGGGTTGAACGAAGGCGGCTACCGGCTGGTCATCAACAACGGCGAGGATGGCGGTGAAAGCGTGCCGCACCTGCACGTTCATATCCTCGGCGGCCGCCGCATGGCCTGGCCGCCAGGTTGAATTAGGTAGGGTCGTCTCGCCGAGACGACCGTTCGGACGGCCCGGCGGGCCGTTCCTACCCTTACAGAATTTCTCTGGACGGGTTGCGGACCGCAGCGCAAAGTCGAAGTCGTAAAGACAAACGCAACGCCGACTACTGTTCAGACAAATCGGTGAGCGAGATTTAACTTCGATTATACTGATTTCTTCGCTGTAAAAATTTTCCGCAACACCTTGCCCAGCCGTTTGATGCCTTCGCGGATGTCCTGCTCGCTCGCGTTGCCGAAGCTGATGCGAATTTCACAGTTCGGTTTGCACCACGCCTTAAAGTTCCAACGCCCAGCGGATGGCTTCGCGGATTTGTTTTACCACGGAGGCGTCAAATTTTCCCCTTCGATTCGTCAACTCATGGTGTTCCGCCGAGCCGAGGGCCTGCACGTTGGCAAAGGATTGTAGTTTGAGCCACGGGACGCGAGGCATCTGAATTTCGTAGCGGCTGCCACGAAATTGCGAAGTGAGCGGAACAACGATGGACAAGGCGCGCGGCGCGGCGGTGTCCTCGCGCGACACAACGACCACCGGACGCACTTTGCCGTCAAATCCCAAATCCAGAATGAAAACGTCACCAACTCTTGGCGTCATCGAGTTCGCTCCAGATTTTGTTTCGTCTTTGAATGTCCAGCAAGTTGCCGTCTTTGGAAGTATCCAATTTTACCGGCACTTTGCCGGTGCGGGCGATTTCGGTGACGAAAATACGAACCATCTCGGCCGTGGAAGTGCCAAGCGATTTGGTGACGGCATTGGCCTTGGCCAGCAACGGTTTTTCAACCCGACAACGAAAAAGCACAGTCATGCTCCAATTGTGCCACAAGATGGCCGTCGGTCAAATCAATTTCCGCAACACCTTACCAAGCCGCTTGATGCCTTCACGGATGTCGGCCTCGCTCGCGCTGCCGAAGCTGATGCGCATTTCGTGGTTTGGTTTGCGCCGCGACGGGTCGGCGGCGTAGCAAATTTCGCCGGGCACATAGAGCACGTCGTTTTTCAGCGCGGTCGAGAAAACTTTTGATTTCAAGCCCGTCGAAACATTGCGCGGCAGCCGCGCCCAAAAATAGAGTCCGCCCTCCGGTTCCCACCATCCGACGGCTGGTGGAAAATGTTTCTTAATCGCCAGCTTCATCACGCGCGCCTTGTGCGCGTAGCGCTTTTGCAGCTGCGCGACATGCCGCCCGTAAATTCCCGACGCCAGCGTGCGGGCAACGAGGTGTTGCAGCAGGTTGGACGTGCCGAAATCGTGGTTGCCCTTGATGTGCTTCACCGCTGTGAACAACGGCTCGGGCAAAATGCCGTAGCCCACGCGCACGCCGGTCGCAAACGGCTTGCTGAAGGTGCCCGCGTAAATCACGCGCTCCGCTGCGCCGGGCACGGCCAACGCCGATCTTTCCCCGTAACTTGTAGCGGCGGTCTGTGACCGCCGACTGTTTGCCATTTCATCCGAAGTGCGGCGGTCACAGACCCCCGCTACAGGATCAAACCGCAACTCGCGATACGCGGCGTCTTCGAGCAGGTAAATCGGATGCCCGGCCGCGCGCTCGAACTTTTTCAACAGCTTCAAGAGACCGCACTTTTTCTGGAAGCTGGTCGTGACGCCGGTCGGATTTTGGAAATAGCTGACCAGGTAAAACAATTTGACGCGATGCAATTCGCCGCTGCGTTTGAGCGATTGCAAAACGCGTTCCAGGTGCGCGAGGTCGAGGCCGTCGCGCCCGAGCCGCACGGCGCGCGCGCGCAGGCCGCGGCTTTGCAGGATGCCCAGAAAAACAAAATACGTCGGATCTTCCACCAGCACGATGTCGCCTTCGTTGCACAACGCCTCGGCGGTCAGGTAAAGCAATTGCTGCGAGCCGCCGGTGATGAGCAATCGTTTGGGAGAATATCTTTCGGGAGGGACGGCGTGCCGCCGTCCCTGATTTTGGGGACGCCGACACGGCGTCCCTCCCAAATCTAATTTCCGCAAATGCGCCGCCGTTAGTTGGCGCAACGTTGTGTCGCCGGCCGTGATGCCGTATTGCAACGCGGGCCGGCCGGTTTTAGGCGAGCGCAAAACCTGGTTCAACGCGGCGCGCGCTTCGGCAACGGGCAATGAGGCGCTGTCGGTGAAGCCGGCGGCGAGCGAAATCAATTTGGGCCGCGACAACGCCGCGTGCATGAGCCACGAGATGGGCGGCTCGGTGGTGCGTTGGCCTATTTTTGACAAAACATGCAGTTTCATGTGAAAGGGAATGCGATGATAATAAAAGCCGGAAAACTGAACAACAAAGGAACAGAGAAACGAAGTTTGAATTGTCGCGGCGCTCCATGAGCGTCACCGATTAAATCTGGCGGCCGTTTTGCGACGGTCACAGTCCGCCGCTACAGATTCAGTGGCGTGTGCCGAAAACGCTGTCGAGGATGACCTGCTTGGTTTTCCAGAGCAGGGCCATGGTCATGGCCAGCGGCAACAGCGCGAAAAACGTCAGTGCCCAAAAGCTGAGACGATCAAACCGGCTGGAAGCAGCACTGAGTTCCAGTTGCAATCGCGGATTGTGCAGCATCACCACATACCCAACGCCAAGGAACAAAAGCACGACAAGCAGCCAGCAATTGAGCGCGGTGAACAGGCGCGTTTCGTGGCGGAGTGTCTCGTCCGGCAGCATCGCGCCGAGTTGTTTGAGGACGCCGTTCAAATTGAACAAAAAAAGCAGCGCCGACAGAACAAGCACCAAGACCGCCGCGTTGAACAAAGGTTGTTCCGGCATTTTATTCTGCCAGTAAAGAAACGGGCAAAGGCCGAAATTGACGAGGCCGGGGAGTTTCGCGCGGTCGAGGGCGTTGCGCCAGGGGCGTTCCTGTTTTTGAAAATCGCCCATCAGCCAGAGGGCGTAGAGCAGCAAACCGGTGCCGGCCAGCACGGGAACAATCCCCAGCGACCGGAGCCAGTCGGCGCGCATCGTTTCGGCGCAAATGACCAGCGACGCCGGCAATCCCCAAAACAAGGCGGAAAGTCCGCGCGCCAGCCGCCCGAGAGAGCGGAGCAGTTCGGCTTCGTTTCGGATCTCGGTTCCTGGATTTTGGGTCTCGGTCAAATTGGTTCCGGGTTTGACATGCCAACAATTTTCTCTGCCGTCTTAAAACGACAAATAGGTGTAAGCCTTCAAGCCGCGCTCGTAATCATCGAGCAGGCGCATGGCTTCGGACGGTTTCATGCGGTCGGATTTGATGGCCTCGTCAATCTGCGCCTTCATTTGCCGCTTCAATTCGTTTTCATCGTATTGCACCGCCGCGAGTGATTGGATGATGGTGTTGCCTTCGATGATTTCCTCGATGTAATAGCCGGTCGGTTCGTCGGGCTCGAGAAAAACGTGGACCTCGTTGACGCGGCCAAACAAGTTGTGCAGGTCGCCCATGATGTCCTGATACGCGCCCATCAGGAAAAAGCCGAGGTAATACGGTTCGGGCAAACCATTGCCGTTGGCGTTGAGTTTGTGCAGCGGCAGCGTGTCGCGCACATCGCGCAGGTCAATGAACTTGTTCACCTGCCCGTCGGAATCGCACGTGATGTCCACGAGCGTGCCTTCGTGTGTGGGGCGTTCGTTCAGGCGGGCAATCGGCATGATGGGAAACAGCTGGTCGAGCGCCCAGTGATCGAGCAGGGACTGAAAGACGGAGAAATTGCAGAGGTATTGATCGCTGAGGCTGTCTTCGAGCTTGCGGATTTCCTCCGGCGCGTAGGCATGGCCCTTGTAGTGCTCGACCACGGCGCGGCCGATTTGCCAGTAAAGGTCCTCGATCTTCGCCTTGTCGGGCAGATCCAGCACGCCGAGCGTAAACATGTGCTGCGCGTCTTCACGGCGTTCGAGCGCGTCGTGATAGGCTTCAAGCTTGTTGAGCTTGGCGAGGTTTTTCCTGATGTCGAGCAGCTCATTGACGAGCGGATGTTCGTGGTCGCCAAATTTCAAAAATTCGCCGGGCCGGATTTTTTCAATCGTGCCGAACACCTCAACGATCAACACACTGTGATGGGCGACGATGGCGCGTCCGCTTTCGCTGACAATGTCCGGGTGCGGCACGCTTTCGGCGCTGCAAACGTCGGCGATGTAATAAACCACGTCGTTTGTGTATTCCTGCAGCGTGTAATTCATCGAGCTGTCAAACGCCGACCGGCTGCCATCGTAATCCACACCCAGCCCGCCGCCGACGTCGAGATAGGAAATCGGGAAACCCATCTTGTGCAGTTTTGCATAAAGCCGCGCGGCCTCCTGCACCGCCTTTTTCACCGTGAGAATGTCCGGCACCTGCGAACCGATGTGAAAATGCAGCAGCTTGAAACAGTGCCCCAGATTTTCCGCCTTCAACATTTCCGTTGCTTCCAAAAGTTCCGCCGTGCTCAGGCCGAACTTCGCGTTTTCACCGCCGCTTTCGGCCCAGCGCCCCGCGCCCTTGCTCAACAGCCGCGTGCGGATGCCAATGAGCGGTTCAACGCCCACCGATTTGGAAATGGAAATGATTTGCCGCAACTCCTCCAGTTTTTCCACGACCATGATGACCATTTTGCCCAGCTTGATGCCGAGCAGGGCCATCCGGATGAACTCCGCGTCCTTGTAACCATTGCAGATGATGAGGCTGCCCATCTGGTTTTGCAGCGCCAGCCCGGCGAACAACTCCGGTTTGCTGCCCACTTCGAGGCCGAAATCAAACGGCTTGCCCGCGTCGAGAATCTCCTCCACCACCTCACGGAGCTGGTTGACCTTGATGGGAAACACGCCGCGATACCGGCCCTGGTAATTGAATTCGGTGATGGCTTCGCGGAAGCACTGGTTGATCGCTTCGACGCGATGGCGCAAAATGTCCTGAAACCGGATGAGCAGCGGAAACTTCAGCCCGCGCGACCTGGCCTCCTCGGCCACGTCCGTCAAATCCACCGTCGCGCCCGCGTCCTGCAGCGGCCGCGCCACAACGTGGCCGGCGTCGTTGATGTCGAAATACTTCGCGCCCCAGCGATGGATGTTGTAAAGCGCGCGCGCCGCTTCGATGTCCCATGGCGGCGCCGCGTCATTTGGCTTGCTCATCTCAGTGAATTCAAACTGAACGCACTATAAAATTCTCCGCGCAGAAAGCAACAAGCGGAATGAAAATTTTTTGCGGCGAAAGAATCGCATTTAAAAAACTTACCAGTCCACGATGCAGGATTGCCGGGTGAACTGCGAACTTTGAGCGGTGTACTGGTGGAACTCCACATCCGTTCCGTCGGGGTCCTGGAACCAGCATTGCCAGGTCTGGTCGCAGCCCATCTTTTTCGCGGTCACCTTCACCCCGCGCTGGATCAACTTGTCCCGCATCGCGTCAAGGTCATCCACTTCCAGGCAAAGATGATGGATCCGCTGCGGGCCGGCGGCTTCTGCCGGGCCGGCCTTGAAGATTTCGATGAACTGATTCGGGTTGATCTGGAGATAAAATCCGAACAGCTCGCCGTTTTTCATGAAATCAAAATGCCGGCGCAATCCGAGCGCGCCGCAATAGAAATCCAGGCTGCGGTCCAAATCCTTTGAAAAGATGCACAGATGGGCCAGGGTCTTGATCATAAATTTATTCTTGAAACGAACGCACTATAAAATCCTTGGCGCAGAAAGCAACATGCGGAATGAAAATTCTTCCGCAACCGAAGGAGCGCGGACAGCTTTGTCCGCGAGTCCGACATCATCGCAGTTCAACACGCGGACAAAGCTGTTCGCGCTCCACACAAATATGCGGTGGCAAACTTTACCCGCTGGATGAACCAGTAGAGCTTGGCAATGCCTTGTCATTTCGTGTCTTTGGTGTGTTTCGTGGTTTCAACTGCTTTTTTAGGTTCAAGAAATTCCAACCGCCGTTTCCCCGTTCAACTCCTTGATTTCCTCCGCCAGCCGTTCCGCCTGCTGCTCCAGTTCGGCGCTTTCCTGGTCGAGCAGTCTGGCCCGCCGCCACCAGCGCCGTCAGGCGCGACATCTTTGTAGAACCACAACCCAAACAAAATGTCAACCCCGTCGGGGCGGCATATTCCGACGTTGGCCGATGATGCCGCTCCTACGGAGCTTGATTCGTTTTGTAACCGTAATCTACAAAGATGCCAGCCCTACGGGTTTCCAAATTTGTTCGTGTGGTTCGCATGGTTCGCGGTTCACATTTTTTTTGCGCTTTTTGCGGCCCTTTTCAATCCGCGTGCTTCGGCGTTCATCTGTGGTTGAAAATTCTTTGTGCCTTTTTACGGTTTTTCACACTTGCCGATGAAACAAGGTGGATTATCTTTTCAGTATGAGCACAGCGACCGCGCATTTGCTTGAAGAATTCGAGCGGCTTTCTCCCGGCGAGCAACGGGAGTTCAGCCGCGTCATTCTTCACCGCACGGCCCAACTCGATTACGCCGCGCCCACGGATGAAGAGTTGACCGCCGCCGCGGCCAGCGTCTTCGCCCTGCACGACAAGGAGGAAGATGCCCCGCCGCGGTGAAGTCTGGCTGGTTGACCTTGGCCTGGCGCAAAAGGTTCGCCCCGCCTTGATTCTGAACATCCCCTATCAAGACGCCGACCGCGCGCTCATCACAATAGTCTCGCATTCGACGGCGCTTCGCGGTTCGGAATTTGAAATTGCCGTTGACGTTCCTTTCCTCAAGCGGGGCGCTTTTGTCGTTCAAAGCCTGATTACCATCCCATCGAAACTGGCGCTTCGCAAACTTGGCGGCCTGACTCCGGTGCAACTTGCGCCTATTGAACAAGGAGTCCGACACTGGCTCGGCTTGTGACAAAAATTACGCAAAATGCCAAACGCTTCCTTAAAAACCATCGTCAAGCACTGCGATACTTTGCTCCGCACCAACGAAATCGGGGACTACGACGGCGCGGTCAACGGGCTGCAAGTTGGGAATTCCGGCGCGGTCACGCACATCGCGGCGGCGGTGGACGCCAGCCTCGCCACCGTGAAACTCGCCATTGCCGCCAAGGCGGATTTGCTGATTGTGCATCACGGATTGTTCTGGTCACCAGCACATCCGTGGACCGGCAAAAAATACGAACTGCTCCGGCGGCTGGTGGAAAACAACCTGGCGGTTTACAGTTCGCACCTGCCGCTCGATGCGCATCCCCGGCTTGGCAACAACGCGCAGCTCTGCGCCGCGCTTGGATTAAAAAATCTGCGCCCCTTTTTCGTCACTCACGGCCAGCCCATTGGTTTTCAATCGCGCGCCAAAATCTCCCGCGCGGAACTCGCCGCGAAGCTGGTACGCGCAACCGGTGCCAGACCGCGAATCATTCCCGGCGGCGGGAAAATTTGCCGACGCATCGGCGTGGTGACCGGCGGCGCGGGCGGCGATTTGAAACTGGCGGTGGAGGAAGGCGTGGACACCTTCATCACCGGCGAAGGCCCGCATTGGACCTACGCGGTTGCGGAAGAATACGGCATCAATGTCTTTTACGGCGGTCACTATGCGACGGAGACGTTTGGCGTAAAGGCGCTGGCGGCGGAACTTTCAAAAAAATTCGGCGTGCCGTGGGATTTTCTAGATCATCCTACTGGCTTGTGACTTCTGGTTTGGCAGCGGCGGAATTTTCTTTTACAAGTTCCCGGCACGCGGCCCAGCCGTCCAGAAAGCCCCGCAAGTCCGACTTGAACGACTGTGACAGTTGTTGGTTGTGCTGAATTTTATATTGTGCGTTTTTGATCAGCAGTTGAACCAGCCGGCCGCAAAACATAAAAAACATCCGGGCATCTTTGCGATGCTTCCACAGGAGCGCCGCCCCGGTGTAACTGTAGATGTAGCGCGTTTTGAAAACTTCATCGGCGGTCAGTTTGTGCTTGTGCCTGACAATGGCGGCCGGCTCATAGACAATCGTGTGGCCGGATTTTAGAATCCGATAAAATAATTCGGTGTCTTCAATGGCATATTTCACGGCGGAGTTGCCGAACTGCTGGTTGAAACCGCCAAGTTTTTTAAAGGTATCGCTGCGAAAAATCATGTTGCTGCCATGACCGATGCCAAAGGGAACGGGCGCGCCCGATTTCATGTGTTTGGCAAAAATTTTGGCAAAGTTGCCCAGCAGGAAGCCGGGGCCAAAGCCGGTGTCCGTTTTTGCAAAGGTCCGTCGCTCGCCGCCCAAGTCCTGGCCGGCAACTTCCTCGAACAGATTCGCCGCGCCTTCGCAATGGTGCTGGATGACCCGGCCGGTGCAGGCCCAGACATCCGGATCGGCGAAGTTTTTGAGGGACTGGCTTAACCAGTCCCTGGCCGGGACACAATCGTCGTCGGTGAATGCTATGACTTCGGCGGAGGTATTGGCGACTCCGGTATTTCGGGCCAGGGCCTGTCCCCGACGTGGCTCGGAAACATATTTCGCGTTGAATTGCGCGGTGATGGCCGCGGTCTTTTCCTTTTCTGCCTCCGTGCTGCTGTCCACGACCATTACTTCAAAGCCGGGACAGTCCTGACGGGCGAGGGCTTCAAGCGTTTCTCCGATGTAACTGGAGCGGTTGCGGGTGATGATAATGACTGCGACACGCATAATGTTTGGGGTCCAATCTTTGGTGTCTTAAAGTTCGCGTTTGTACAGACGGTATTCCGTCGGGAAGATGCCCGCCTCATGCACCAGTTGGGAGCGGTGAAATTTCTTCTGCTTGAGAACGAGCTTGAAGTTGCGGCGTTCCAGTTCGTCATCATAAGTCAGATGAACCCCATTGGTCTCCACCGTTTCCAGTTTTTCGACGTGCGGGACGATGAAAAGATAAGGCACTTTCAAGTCACAGATCTGGTCCAGCCAGAAACTGATGAACTGCTTGGTGCATTCCGACCAACTGTGGATGTTGGCGGCCAGATCATAAGTCCGGCCCTGCAGATCGGGCAACTGGTCGAACGGAACAACCTCCGTCCCGGTGCAGTTGCGGAACTTGAGGTAAAATTCCGAGAGAAACGTCGAGGTGGCGATGGGATCAATGCAAGTGATCGAACTGTTTGGGCACGCCGTGTTGAAACGGTGGGCGAAGCGTCCGTAGCCGGCCCCGATGTCCAGCACTCGCAACCGGTCTTGGAATTGAAAACCCAGGGCCTTTTGCAAAAACGCGATTTCCAGGATGGAATCCAGCAGGTCGCGGCTCACTGGCTTGCCGGGGACAAACTCCCATAATTTCACGCCGAAGAGCGGGTCTTCATGCAACAGGTTGAGCAAACCCAAGTCATCCGTGGCTTCAACGTAGGCGAAGCTCAATTCGTAGCGGCGTATGTTCTGCCGGAAGTATGCCTGGCTTACATAATTGTCTTCGCCGCGAAATCTCAACAGCCTGACGCGCTTCTCCCAGGAGTTCCAGAAGGAGTGGGCAAACCGGGTGTTTTGAGCATACCGGTCTTTAAGTTCCTTGAGCCGGGGATTGTCGTGAGATAATTGACGGATGATTTCAGGAGGCAGATCGCCGGTTGTGGAAGCGCCCGGTTTGAAAAAACTTTTGAAGTGCCAGTAGGCGCTTCCTAATGCAACTCTCATAAAATGGTTTTATTTTTGGCGGCGCGGCACAATTTTTTGAAATAGTCGCTGCCTTCGATGCCGACGGCCATGCAGCCGTCGTCGAGACAATCCTTCACAAACCCACCGCCTGAACAACCCAAGTCAAGCCCCCACAATGGCGAATCTATGCCGAAGAGTTCGTAAAGCTTTTTGTTGAAGCGTCGGGGCCGGCTGTTGTCGCGCCACAGGCCAAAGGGGATAAGCTGGCCGGGTGATTCGCAAGCAACTTCGCGCGTGGCGCGAACGATGACACGGCGCAAGGGCAGGGGATTTTGTTCAATTTCGGGCATGGATTAGAAAGTATAAATCTTATCGTTCGATAAAATTCCCGGTTTAATCAGTTTTATAAACAGGACACGGCTTCACCGGAGGATGGTATAGCATGATGCCGTGCCGGTGGCAAGGTTCAGGCGCTTTTATTGCGTAAAAACTTCTTGTGGGCCGGTGGAAAATAATTCTAGCTATGGCGCCGTCAGTGATGAGGATGGACGTGTTTCGGTCCGTCCGGCGCCACAGGCTTGCATCGATCATAACCATATGTTTGGAAAACTGGCTTTCAATTTGAAAAACTTGTGCTCTCAGATTTTACCCCCAACCCGTTGGACGCGAAAAACAGCACGATCCAGATCCGTGCTGGGGCAACTGCAAGATTGGATATTGCTCCAAGAAGCAAAGAGTATTTATGTAGCCCGGCAGCAACGCGCGTTGGCGTCCACTGTGGAGTATATCGAAAAGAACATGCCTCTCGTAGAGTCCGTAAAATCGAGACCCGAACTTCTCACGAAGGCCTTTGGCCGCGCGGACACTTCGGGTGACCGGCTCATTTGCGAATTTGGTGTTTTCCGTGGCGTTTCCATCAATCACATCGCAAAACTAACCAGGAAAATTGTATTCGGTTTTGACTCTTTTGAGGGGCTGCCGGAGAAGTGGGGTGACGGATGGAAGAAAGGGGAGTTTGCTGTCGCCCGACTTCCCAAGGTTCGTAGCAATGTTACTCTGATTAAAGGTTGGTTCAATGAAAGCCTGCCGCCGTTCTTAAAACAGAACCGCGGTTCGATTGGCTTCCTACACGTTGACTGCGACTTGTATTCTTCAACCAAAACCATCTTTGAACTGCTCGAACCCCGTCTCGGTCGAGGCACCGTGATTGTTTTTGACGAATACTTCAACTATCCCCAATGGGAAGCCGGAGAATTCAAAGCATTTCAAGAGTTTCTATCAAGAACCCGGTTTTCGTGTGAGTTCATCGGCTATCACCGAAATGGGGAACAAGTGGCTGTAATCTTAAACTAAAGGAACTTACCTTGGTTCAGCTTTATGGCGATTGGAGACAATCAGGAAACCGCACAATAAAATTCCGATGGTAATGGCTGTCAACGTGACATACATCAGACTATCCGGCAGTTTGAACTGAAATTGCACCGTGTGTGTGCCGGGCGCCAGATAAACGCCGCGCATGAGAAAATTGCAGCGCAGCAGGCTGGCGAGCTTACCATCCACGGTGACTCGCCAGTGCGGGTCGTATTTATCATTGAGCAGCAGCACCGAAGGCGCAACGGCGTTGGCGGCGAAGACGAGCTGTTTTGGCGCGTAGCTCTTGAATTCAACCAAGCCGGCATTTTGATTGGTCGCGGCAGCCACGGGCAAAGGCATGGAAACCAAGACCGTTTGCCACGGATCGAAATTTGTGCTCGCCAGCGTTTTGAGCGTGGTATCGTCGTTGGTGTTGACCTGCCAGTTGGAATAAAGCTTTACGCGGGGCAGTGCGCCGGTGAATTCAAAGAGCGCGTAGTCGCCGTTGTCATTCGGATAAGCGGTCAATTCTTCCAGCCGCTGATGAAATTCGGCCACGCCTGGTTTGAGCGCAATGCCAAAGCGCTGGACGATGCGGAAGCGGTGCTGCGCGGGATCAAGCTGCTGGTTCATCACCTCGAGATAGCCGGCCGGGCCGAGCAGGTAGCGGGTGTTGGTCAATTCCCAGCGGCGTGCGATGAGCGGAGCGGTTTCCATCGTGCCGCGGGGCGAAAGTGCCTCCAGATAGGCCTTCAAATCCTCCGGCATGCGCGGCAATTGGATGATGTCGAGACATTGGATGTTGTAATACGGGAAGTGATGCTGCATCCATTCAATTTTGTAAAGCTCATCGAACAATTCCAGTCCCTGCGGCGCGTGGAATGGCAGGCCGGCGACGCGGTGTTCGTAAGGTTTATCGCGCAGGAAATTGATGATGGGATTGGTGGATTTGGTGGAATCGTTGGGATCAATGTCGTATTTTTGTTTGTAATCCCAGTGGATGATGTAGGGCAGGTTCGCCCGACCTAGATCCATGACCAAAAATGCGCCGAGCAACAGTCCGCCCAATTGGGCGCGCGGGCCGGCAAAACAACCGGCGATGGCCAGCGTGAGCAATGCGATGGCGCTGGCGAAAAGCAGGAGGAACCAGCCCGCCTGTCCGATGCTAAACGTGGCGATTTCCCGCGCAAAATTTTCGTCGGGAAAACCCACTTTCTGGAGGTAATGCACAAGGCTTGGTTTCTGTGCGGCGTAAAACAGCCAGCCTAAAACGCTCGCGCCAAGAATTCCTGCGCTGGCAAGTGTCCATTTCCGGTCGAAACCATCAGCCTTGGCCCACCAGTTTTTCAGTTGTGTGGTGAGGCCGGAGGATTTTGCCGCTGCTCGATCATCAAGATGACGACGGCTCAACGCCTGGATGCCGTAACCGAACAAAATCACCAGTGCCAGGCAGAAAAGGACGATGAATTTTACCGGGTTACGGACGGTGGAGGAATAGGGCAGGGCGTAAATAGTGTTTTTAAAAAAATCAAATGGCGCGAATCTTCCCCAGGCAAACACCAAAGAAACGAACATCACCGCCGTCCAAAACCAGATGATTTTTTTTTGCGAGTCCGTGAAGAGCGAATCTTTACGGCGGAAAGATTGAGCGATGGTCCAAGCTGCGACCAGTCCGACGAGGATTCCGCAGTAGTCACCCCCGCCGCTTTGGCGCATATAGTTGGATGGCGGCGAACCAGTTCCACCGCTGTCGAAAAACCGGTCAATCGCCGGGTCGCGCCCCTTGCCGCCCCAATAAACTCCGCCGCGATAAGCATCCTGCAACGCGGGCATCATGTTATTGGGGGTATCCATCTTGTAGCCAAACAACCCGGGAACGATCAGTCCGAGCGTTTCTTTTTTGGGCAAGCTCCATTGCGAGGCAGGATCCCATTGAGCGGCCTTGGTCTCCGCATCCTGGCTGATTCCGGCGATGCCTTGGATTTGTGACTCCACAAGTGACGTGACCGTCTGGAAAGCTATGAAACCAGCAAAGACGGCCACCATCGCTGCGCTTCCCACGCCGCGCACAATCCGGGCAAAAATGTTTCCTCCCGCATCGGTGAAAGATTTGAAGAACACGAAGGCGGCGATGAGCACGCTATAAAGCGCGCCGATGTCCGCTGCTTCCATAATATTGACGCCCACACACAGTCCAGCCAGTGCGAGGCGCGTCCAGCGGATGAGCGGTGGAGTTTCTGTGTTGTTTGCGATGACCAAAGCCAGCGCGAAAAAAATCATGCCCAGGGCGATTTCACCGGAGGCCACGCCCCAGCAGGCGTTACCAAAGTAAGCGGAATTTAACATGGCGGCCAACGCGCCCAGCACGGCGGCCAGCGGTGAAAACTTGAGGGCGCGAAAGAATGTCCACGCGCCCAAACCGAGTATGAACAGCGCGGCGGGCGCGAGGAATTTGGCGTAACCGACCGGCCCCAGCGTCCAGTGGATGAGCGTGGTAAGGTCCAACGAAGATGAACCGGCGTTGCCACCAAGGTCGTTCAAATCCCGCCAAGTTCCAGTGTATGCGGCGGGAAGTTGTGACCAGGCGGTGTTTTGTTGCCCCAGCGGCCCGTCGTTTGAAAAATGGACGTAATTGGGCAGAAAACTTTTCCAGAAAAGCGTGGCCAGAACGACCGCCAGTAAAACCGGCGCGGAGAAAAATTCCCGGGGCTTGGGCGCGGTTTTTGGTTTGATAACTTTCATAAAATTCGGTCGGTTAAAAAAACGGAAGAGTTATTCTCGGTTGTAGCCGGTTGAGTGTCAAGACAGTGGGCGGGTTCAAAAAAACTCGCCGCCAGTGGGCTTCCCGGCTAAATTGGTCGCATGAGTTCACAGGTTCTGGTCACCGGCGCGGCGGGCTTTATTGGTTCGCACGTCTGCAAGCATTTGCTCACGGCGGGACACCAAGTGATTGGCTTGGACGATTTGAGCGGCGGCTTTCGCGATTACGTTCCCGCTGGCGTGAAATTTGTCAGAGGTTCGATCACGGATGTTGCACTCGTGCAAAAGCTCCATGCTGGACACCAGTTTGAATACGTCTTCCATCTGGCCGCCTACGCTGCCGAAGGCTTGAGTCATTTCATCAAACATTTCAATTACACCAACAACCTGCTGGGCAGCGTCAACCTCATCAACGCCGCCGTGAATCACGACGTCAAGTGTTTCGTGTTCGCCTCATCCATCGCGGTTTACGGACGAAACCAGGTGCCCATGACCGAGGCGGCCGTGCCGCAGCCCGAAGACCCATATGGCATCGCCAAATACGCGGTGGAACTTGATTTGAAAGAGGCGCACGAAATGTTCGGGCTGAATTACATCGTCTTTCGCCCGCACAACGTCTATGGCGAAAACCAAAATCTCGGCGATCGTTACCGCAACGTCATCGGCATTTTCATGAACCAAATCATGCAGGGACAACCGATGACGGTTTTCGGCGACGGCCAGCAAACGCGCGCGTTCAGCTACATTGATGACGTTGCTCCCGTCATCACCGCGAGCATCGCGCGGCCGAATAGTTACAATCAGGTCTTCAACGTCGGCGCGGATAAACCTTATTCGGTGAACGAACTCGCAACTGTCGTCGCCAAAGCAATGGGCGCAAAATCGCAAATCAAACATCTCGACGCGCGCAACGAAGTCGTCCATGCCTATTCCGCGCACAAAAAAGTGCGGAAACTTTTTGGCGACCTGATAAAAAATGTTCCGCTCGAAGAAGGCGTCGTGCGGATGGCCGCGTGGGCAAAAAAAACGGGCGCCCGGCAGGGCAAACCGTTTGAAGGAATCGAGGTCCGCAAAAATCTTCCCCAATCCTGGGCGGCGCTGGAAAAAACTGATTGAAGGTTGTGACGAAACGATCTTGTTTCGTGCGGCGGTAAAACGGGAAATTGATGACTGTCGATTCCGACAAACAGCCTCATCCGCCGGGGGCTCCTTGAATGGCGGGGCAATGGCTCGCCATGATTTTCTTCCAGACAATTTGCCCGGATTCACCAGTTGAAAGAAAAATCACAAAGCCAGGCGCGCAAAGAAAATCCCTGGCCGCCTTCATGATATGAGACAGCCTGCGCTGGTCCGTTTGCTTGGGCAAGCCGCCGGTCGTTGAATTGATTTTTTCAAACTTTGGACAAGCACTGGCCAAATTCTTTTTGCCAATCAACGCCAGGCGCTTCCAGTCCGGCAGTCATGTGAGTTGCAATAGACGGACTGGGGATCCATAAAGTATAACGCTCCCCAAATAAAATCTGCCGCCACCGAAAAATCCACGCCAGAACCATGCAGGCTGCCCAGTAATGATACTTAACCAAAGACTTCAAAAATAACGGCAGATTGAAAATTTTCGTTTTGGTTAGAGCCAGCCAATGCATCGTGTCTGTTTGACTCCCCCAAATTTTATACCCCCCAAAAAAGGAAGCGCGGAATAATTTCTGACATTTTTGAAGAGTGGTCTTTCGGGTCAGGAAAGTGTGGGTCGTTGTTGCTCTTGCATACCAGGAAAGCCCCCCGCATTTTCGCGCCGCCGCCGGCGGCAAAGATTGTTGAAAGGGGATAACGTAATTATCAGGATGGTCGTAAGGTGAAATGAAGCTCGTGTCGGGACTGCTTCGCAAAAATTCAACCGCTGACTGAAACTTGTCGGGAAGATAAAAATAATCGTCCTCCGCCAGAAACACCAATTCTGCGTCGGTCTGCGTGGTCAAAATATCAATCTGTTTTCGCAAGCTGCGCGGATTGCCAATTCTACCGACGTTCACGACCACCAAATCTTCTTTCGGCCAAACCTTTTCGAACATTTGCTCGTATTCGGGCGGCCCAGTCAGGACGACCCACATTTTAGCACGCAAATTACCGAGGCTTGCCTTTAATGATTTCAAACAAAATTCGACCAGCTTGAGCTTGTCTTCGGCAAAAATCGGCGGCTTGCTGTTTGAAGGTATCGAACAAACTCGACAAGCGATTGCAATGTCGTATTTAGCGGTTGCCGGCCTTGCTTCGAGGTGAAGGGCAGTACTGGGATGATGCATAAGGCTCATTAAAGTATAATTTCGGAACTTATTTTGTCAACGCGTGTCCACGTGCGGCAGGCCGAATTGAAACAGACGCTTGATTTCAAACCAGCGATTCAGTTTCAACCGGAAAAACCGCAGCATCCAGAAGTCTGAGCGTTTGCGAAATTTTACCACGGCGCGCCGTCGTTCCCGGATATGGCCGCGCAGCCGCCAGCAGTCGCGCAGGGCATCCCAAAAACTCGCCCGCACAAACGACCAGCGGCACAAAATCAAGCAGCCGACGAGCGATTCCAAAAACAACAACGCGATGAGCGGAATGATTGGCAACAGCAAAATGTGCTGCCCGTTTTTGAGCAAAGTCAGAATACAATTGCGGTTCGTTAAAAATCGTTTCCGGTCGTTCGTGCGAAATTCAACCGTTTCAATTCCGCCTGACGGATTCACGCCCGCCGCGCCGCGATGATGCAGCTTGGCCTCAAATATTCCCGCCACCTCGTAGCCGGCAAGCCACACCCGCCATGACAAATCTGCGTCGTCGGAGTAAATAAAATACTCCGCATCGAACATTCCCAGTTGATTGAAAACGTCGGCACGAATCAGATACGAACAGCCGCCGGCGATGAAAATTTCGCGCGTTGCTGTCGCCTTTGCCGATGGACTTGGCAAACCAAAAAAATCGAAGCCGTAAAATCCGAAATCCTGATACGAGTTGTCGGGATAATTCAGAACGAGCGGGGTGGACGCGACCGCGCCTAGTTTTTCCGTTCCCGCGATCAACTTTTCCATGCAATCGTTTTCGAGCCAAGTGTCGTTATTCAGAAATAAAAGCCAGCGGCCCCGCGCGATGCGCGCCCCGGAATTGTTGCCTTCGCAAAAGCCGAGGTTTTCCGGGTTCCGCACGATGCCGGCCGATGGAAAATCGGCGAGCAGTTTTCGCGCAACCGCGACCGAATCGTCCGTGGAATTATTGTCCACCATGACCATCTCAATTTGGTTGAGAATCGTTTGCGTCTTGATGGACCCAAAACATTTCGGCAGCCAGTTCGCGCCATTGCAATTCAGCACAATGATACTGACCAGCGGCTGGCCGTCCGCACGGCCAAAGTGTTCGTTGAGGCTTTCCATTTATTTCAAAGTTTGTTTCGGCTTCAGTTTCGCGACCAGGTTTTTTTCGCCCCGTCGCGTTTTGTAAGTCCAAACGCCCCACGCGTTGCCGAGCACGCCGCCAAAGAAGCACGCCGGCAAATGCCAGAGCCAGCACGCGTCGCCATCACGAATCAAGCCGCGCAACGAGTGCCACAGCGGACCAACGAGCGTCACGCAATAAATCGCCGCCAGCCAGAGCGGCACGGGTGGTTTTTCCTTCATCCAGTTTGTTTTTGCCTCCTCCTGCACGCGCAGAAAATGGACGGTGGCGCGGCGGCGTTTTTGCACGAAGCCCCAGAGCGTCTGGACGTAATAATGATGAACACCGCGTCCGCGGATGCGCAGCCATTCGCGTTTGCCCTCACGCATGAGATGCAACGCCGCGTGTGTATCTTGAAAATGTTCGTCGGCCTTCACTGATTCCAAATCGGCGCGGCGAAAGACAAACCCGTTCGCGCCCAGTGGATACGAAAGCGAGTCGCCGGGCAAAGTCCAGCGTTCCACTTCGCCATCGCGCGCGACGAGTTGCGGGTTTGCGCTCATCAACCAGGCAATCGGGTCGCTGATGTGCAGCCGGTGCGTGATATAGGCGCAGAACGAACTCATTTGGGGCGATGGCAAATAATAACTTTCCACGCCGAGCGCCTGTGGATTGGCGGCGAGCGCATTCACGGCCAGTTCGATGTAATCGGGGTGCGTGATTTCGTTGTCCGCGTCCACAAACACGATGAATTCGCCGGTCGCGTGCTGAAGCGCCAGGCGTTTGCCTTCCTCCATGTTTTTACCGTCGTCGTCAATAATGATCGCGCCGAATTTATTGGCGATTTCGCGCGTGCGGTCGGCCGAGTGCGCGTCGGCGAGGATGATTTCATACCGGTCGCGCGGATATGTCTGGCGTGTGATGGACGACAGGATGTTGCCCAGCAACGCCTCGACGTTTAGCGTCGGCATGATGAAGCTGACGCGCGGCAGATTTTCTGGACCGGACTGCATGGTGTGAGTGTGGCCGAAGGCGGCAACAAATTCAAACCAGCTTTGCTGGTTCACCAATTTTGTGCGTGAGCAGCGCGATGAGCCAAATCAAAAACACCGCGCCGAACGCGACGCCCGCCGCCGCGGGCATGACGCACAACAGGTCCGCCGGCGATTTGCCGAGGCACAGCAAAGTAATCCAGTAGGCGATGCCCAGTCCGCCATAAAGCATTGAAAGTTTGATCCAGCGGCTGGCCAGTGACCACATCGCAAGCGCTTGAAGCAAGCCGACGAAAACCATGGTGATGGAAAGCTGGCCGATCATTCCGGCGGCCTCCGGTGTGTTTCGATGCAGGAGTTGCAGGACAAACGTTTTCAACACGAAAAGGCCGATGGCGCCGGAGAGCAGGCCGCAAGCGTAAAGGCCGAGCAATTTCAACTGTTCGCGCAACGCGTCGCCGTGGTGCCGGCTGGAACGATGGGTGAACAAAACGGCCAGCAGCGGGCCGACGGCCGTTGGCAATGCACGGGCGAGCAATCCGGCGGAGCTGTAAGCATCCAGATCGCCTTTGGCAAAAAATTTATTTGCCACGAGCAGGTCACCCTGGCTGAAACAATTTGAGCCAACAATACAGGCGGCGCTGACGACGAGGAATTGGACAAATTCCCGGTCCCACGGCGAAATGGCGGTGTCGGTCCGGCGCGGAAAATCATTTTTCCAGAAAAGCAAAATCAAATTGGCCAGCAACATGACCGCCGAAGCCAAAACCGCCCATTCGGCCGTGGGCCAGATTCTGGTCGTGAGCCAGCCAAACAAAACCCGCGCCAGCGCGGCCAACAGTCCGATGAAGGCAAGCCGTTTGAACCAGGCAAGCCCCTGACATAGCGCCGTCACATAGGAACCCCAAAGCCCGCCCAGCACACACCCGAGCGCGATGAGCGTGAGACTGGTGCGCGGAATATGGAAAAAATCACCCAACGGTTTCACCAGAATGATGGCAATGACCGAACCGGCGATTGTGACATGAAAAAGAAATTTGCGGCAGCCGGCCAGCAGACCATGCAGCCGCGCGTCGTCACCACTGAAATGAAAACGCGCGATGTAGTGTGTGACTGCTTGTGTGGCTATGGCCAGTGGCAGTCCGAGAAAACCAATAAAAGTAATGGTGGTGAGCGCGAGGCCGTATTCGCCGGTTTCGCCGCCAAGTTGCCGGCTGACGATGATTTGAAAGACATAATGGACAAGGGTGATCAGAAGACTGATTGCGGAAAACACGATGCCGCTTTGCAACAGCCCGCTCATTTGCAAATCATTTGATTGGGGCAAATCATTTTTCATACGAGCGGTTGCAATTCTTTTTCGTGAACGCGCACCCAGGCAAAAACATCCGCGACGATTTTTTCCACGCCCCGTTTGGGACGCCAGTTTGTGCACGCAAACAATTTGGAACAATCAGCGAGGAAAATGCGCAAATCCGCCCGGCGATTTTTCGGTTCGGCGGCAATGGGAACTTCCCGCCCCACAATTTTCCGGCACGCGCTGGTGAGTTCCTGAAGCGAAGCGGAAATTTCCAACCCGCCACCGACATTTCCCAGCCAGCCGTCCCAGGCGGGAAAATCGGCCAGTTGTTCCTCAACCAGTTCACAGAGGTCGTCCACGTGCAATACGTCGCGAACCTGTTTGCCGGTGCCGCCGTAGCCGATGTAAGCAAGCGGTTTGCCGAAATAGTGGCGGAGTACCCACAGCGACACGACGCCTTGATCCACCCGGCCCATTTGCCACGGGCCGGCAATGACGCCGCAACGGTTTATGGCTGCTCGAAGTCCGAATCCGGCGCGGTATTCCTCGATCAACCCTTCGCTGGCAAACTTGGTCAGTCCATAAAGCGAGCGCGCACCTTGGGACGCACTTTCTTCCCGCACCCCTTGCGACGAAATCGGTGCTCCGGCGACGTCCAGCCACTCAAAACGCGTTTCGCTTTCGCGCCAGGGATGCGCTTCCAGCGGGGCAATGGGATAAACCCGGCTGGTGGAAAGAAACAAAAAATTGCTTTGCCCTTGTCGGGCCTTTTCCAGGCAGCGATAGGTGCCCAGAAAATTTGTTTCCAGGAGATAGTCCGGCGAGTTGGCGTAACCCGCCAGCACGGAAGGTTCAGCCGAGCATTCGATGATGGACGCAAACGGTCCGGTGGGGAATTCGTTGGTGAATCGGATGTCTCCCTTGACGAATTCCACTCCACCCCCTCGCAGCCGGGGAAGATTTAATTCGGAACCGGGCCGGTGCAAGTTGTCCATGGCGAGGACGCGAGTTGCAGGGTGGCGTCGCTTCAGGAACACGGCGAGATTGCCTCCGACAAAGCCCGCGCCGCCGGTGATCAAAATGCTTTCTGGAAAGGCAGGCATGGTTCAGCGGGTTAGACAGGCTTGATGGATTTCCTCGAGAATCCGCCCCAGGTTGTATTGAAATTTCCAGGCGGGATAGTGACTTTGGAATTTCCGCACGTCGCTGATCCACCAAATATGGTCGCCGATGCGGTTGTTTTCCTCGTAAGTCCATTCCAATTTGCGACGGCTGATTTGCTCGCACAGGTCAATCGCTTCGAGCATGGAACAATTGGAATGGCGGCTGCCGCCGATGTTGTAAACTTCGCCGGAGCGCGGTTTGAGAAAAAACTGCCAGAAGGCTTCGACCAGATCGTGGCTGTGAATGTTGTCGCGCACCTGCTTGCCTTGGTAGCCGAACACCCGATAGGGCGTGCCGGTCACGGTGCAACGCATCAGGTAAGCAAGAAAACCGTGTAATTCCGTGCCGGCATGGGCCGGGCCAGTCAGACATCCGCCACGGAAACACGCGGTCTTCATTCCAAAATAGCGCCCGTATTCCTGCACCAGCACGTCCGCCGCGACTTTTGACACGCCGAACAACGAGTGTTTGGTCTGGTCAATGCTCATCGTTTCCGGGATGCCGGGCTCGTAGGCGTGGCCGGATTTGATTTCCCAGCGTTTTTCCAGTTCGACCAACGGCAGGTAATTGGGCGTGTCGCCATAAACTTTGTTCGTGGAGGTGAAGATGAAAACGGCCTCCGGACAAAATTGTCGCGTCGCCTCCAGCAAATTAAGCGTGCCGTTCGCGTTGACGCTGAAGTCCGCGTGCGGATCGCGCGCGGCCCAATCGTGCGAGGGTTGCGCCGCCGTGTGGATGATCAGGGTGACGTCCTTGCCGAGCTGGCGAAGCAGATTTTCGACAGCCTGACGGTCGCGGATGTCAAAGTCGTGATGTTGATAATTCGGGATGGACTCGATGAGTTTCCGGCGGTTGGCCAGCGTGGAGGCGCCGTCACCAAAGAACCAGCGTCGCAGGTCATTATCAATGCCAACCACCCGGAAGCCCTCCCGGGCAAACCGCTTGACGCTTTCTGAACCAATCAAGCCGGCAGCGCCGGTTACAATCACAGTGCTCATAATAATTGGCGGCTTGGCGGCGGCGGGAGATTTTTCCCGACCGGCCGTCTTTGCGCTTAAATAAATAGCTTCGGCGGGAGCGGGCTTCGGGCGCAAGCGGATTCTACGCGTCTCGGGTTACTGTGGTTTGCGGGCCCGAATCAGCAGGAAGTGTCCGCGTTTTTGGATCTTTCCCTCCAGCACCCGGCTCAAAGCATCAGGCAGCGGCAATATGCTGATGGAACGGACATCGGCTTCAAAACCGGTTAGCGTGAATAATTCCCTTGCTTGCTGAACGGTCAGCACCCGCACATGACCTGAGATGCCGGAGAAAAACGGATGGTCAATGGGCACCTGTTCCTCTATGGGTTCATTGTAGTGAAGCCCCAGGGGATTGCCGAGGTAACGCCCACAAATCTGCATGAGCGGAAATGGCGTGTAACCCAGGCACAACGCAAAGCAATTCAACAAGCTGGAAAGATTTTCTGACATGATGACTGCCGTACCGCCGGGCTTGAGCACACGAAAAGCCTCCTCGGCAAAAAGTCTGGTGTTGTGCAGATGCTCAATGACTTGGGAACTGAATACCACGTCAAATTTATTGTTCTCAAACGGCCAGCGCCCGTTCAAGTCATAGCTGAAAACTTTAAGGCCGCGTTCCTCGGCCCGGGCCTTCCGCAGGGGCGCGCCTTCCACGCCGTAAAATTCACGCGGACTTTTCTTCAGGTACCGAAACAGCAGGTCCCCATCGCCGCAACCCACATCAACCAAACTGTCCGGCGCCAATTCAACCACGGTCTTTCCGCCCCAATCATTGCACCGTTCTATGCCCAGCGTCCGCTGACGATCAGCGTAGCGGTGCAGCAACCGGAGAATTATGTTTTTGGCCATGTCGTGTCGTGATTCCTAGGTTGTCGATTAACAGAAGACTGCAAATGGAGCAATTAAATTGTATTCTCCCGCCAAACCGATTTGACTTTCTGATTGAAGACTATAGCTTTTTTAATAGTGAATAGCCTGCTGCGAAAACTGGGTTGGCACATTTACCACGCCGTGCATACCAATGGTCTGGCCGCCGATGTGGTTTATTGGGGCGCGTTTTATTTTCAAAATTTCCAAAGACGTCTCAATTATCGGAGGGTTTCCCAAAACATGGTGTCTCCGGAAGAACTGTGGAAATACCGCCACCTGGAACCTTCCTCGACGCTGATGACGAACGTGACGAACATATGCAACGCCAAGTGCTCATTCTGTGCCTATCCAAAAGTTGTCGCCAATAAAACCCTCCAGACGGGCATCATGCCGTTCGCCGTTTTCAAAAAAGCGGCGGATGAATGGGCGGCGGTCGGCGGCCAAAGCCTCGATCTTACGCCGGTCGTGGGCGACCCGCTCGTGGACCCCGGCCTGCTGGAGAAGGTGGACTATGCGGTGAATCAGGCCCATATCAAGAATGTTGTCCTGACCACGAACGCCATTTTGCTGAATCGCAACGGCACTTATAAACGCCTGATTGACCTCGGCATCGGCGGCGTTTTCATCAGCACACAAGGCGCCAGCCGGGAAGCGTATGAAAAAATCTATGGCGTTAAACATTATGACGACGCCATGTCCGGCATCCGCAATTTGCTTGAATACAATCGCGCCAAAGGCGAACCGGCCCGCATCGTCATCCGGTTTCGCAACGCGGAAAAACCCAGCCAGATAATTCACTCGGAGGATTTCACCGAAAACATCAAACCCTACCTGTCCGAAAAGGTTCGCATTAATTTCACCGTGGATTTCGACAACTGGGGCGGCACCATCCAGCCGACCGACCTGAGCGGTTTCATGCGGTTGCGCAAACTGCCGCCGTCGCTGAATGTGCCGTGCAAAAATCTTTTTAACTTTGTCGTCCGTCACGACGGCAGAGTTCGCCTCTGCGGTTGCCGGCTCACGCGCAGTGACCTTGACGATTTGGTGGTCGGCGATATCCGCGAAAAATCGCTTGAAGAAATTTCCAAAAGCGACCAGGCTTGGAACGTCATCAAAGGGTTCTACTCTGGCAAACGCCCGGAAACCTGTTTGGAATGCACCTTCTACAACCCCATTGACCGCCGGTGGCTTGAGCGTCGCGCTTCCGTCAATCCTGCTTTGCCGGCGGAAAAACCGGTGGCCACGGTAAATTCGTAGCCTGGGGAAGACATTGCCTTTCAAAAAGGCTGGCTAGCCCTGCCAGCACACATTAAACTTCACGCTTAATCATGGAAAAAGTTTTTGTCACCGGGGCCGCCGGTTTTATTGGCAGCAGTCTCGTTGACCGCCTGCTTGCCGGTGGTAAACACGTTGTCGGCTGGGATAATTTCTCCACCGGCCAGCGTGAATTTCTGGAATCGGCGTCAACCAATCCCCAATTCAAACTTATTGAAGGCGATGGTCTGGATTTGTCCGCGTTGAGCCGCGCGATGGCGGGATGCGATTTTGTTTTTCATCTGGCCGCGAATGCAGACGTCCGGTTCGGTCTGGACCACCCGCACAAGGATTTGCAGCAAAACACCGTTGCCACTTTCAACGTGCTGGAAGCCATGCGCGACAACGGCATCAAAGGCATCGCCTTCAGCTCCACCGGCAGCGTCTATGGCGAGGCGGAAATCATCCCGACGCCGGAAAATCATCCGTTCCCGATCCAGACCTCCCTTTATGCTGCGTCCAAAGTCGCCGGTGAAGGTTTCATTCAATCCTACTGCGAGGGCTACGGATTTGAAGGTTACATTTTCCGGTTTGTCTCGATTCTCGGCGAACGCTACACGCACGGTCACGTGTTGGATTTTTACAAACAACTGCTCGCCCACCCCGGCCACTTGAAAGTTTTGGGCGATGGCGCACAACGCAAATCCTATCTTTACGTTGGAGACTGTCTCGACGCCATGTTGCACGTTGTGGATCGCGCCACCGCCAGACAAGCCAGGCACCGCGTGGAAATTTACAACCTCGGTGCTGATGAATACGTGCAGGTCAACGATTCCATCCGTTTCATCTGCGGTGCGCTGAAGTTGAAACCGCGCTTCGAATACAGCGGCGGCAACAAGGGTTGGATCGGCGACAACCCGTTTATTTTTCTCGACACCAAAAAAATCCGCGCCACCGGCTGGAAAACCACGCTCACCATCGAGCAATCCATCATCCGCACGCTCCAATGGCTCCAGCAAAACCAGTGGGTGCTCCAACGCCGATGAATGTCACCGTCCTCGGCCTCTGGCATCTCGGCTGCGTCACCGCTGCGTGCTGCGCGCGGCATTTTCAAGTTGTCGGCCTCGACTTCGACGAGGCGAACATCGCCAAACTTGATTCCGGCCAGGCTCCGCTTTTCGAGCCGGGGCTGAATGAACTCATCACGGCCGGTCTTGCCGCAAAAAAACTTTCGTTCACCACCGATCCCAAAATCGCGTGCGCCCGCGCCGATGTGCTCTGGCTTTGTTACGACACTCCGGTCAATGAAAACGACGAATCGGATGTGGAATTCGTTCTCGCCTGTCTCCGCCGCGCGCTGCCTCAGCTGCCCAAAGGCGCGCTGGTGTTGATTTCCGCCCAACTGCCCGTCGGCACCTGCCGCCGGCTGGAAGCCGAATTTCCGCAATTTCATTTCGCCTGCTCGCCCGAAAATCTGCGGCTGGGCCGGGCGATTGACGCGTTTGAAAAAGCCGGGCGCGCTATCGTCGGCATCCGTGACGACGCGAAAAAAACGCTCCTCGAAAAACTGTTTGCACCGTTCACTCCGCAAATTTTATTCATGCGCACCGAGTCGGCCGAGATGGTGAAGCACGCCCTTAATTCATTTCTCGCGCTTTCCATCACGTTCATCAACGAGATTGCGCGATTGGGCGAACACGTCGGCGCGGATGCCCAGGAGGTTTCCGCCGGTTTAAAAAGCGAACCGCGCGTCGGGCCAAGGGCTTATCTCGGCCCCGGCGGTCCGTTTGCCGGCGGCACGCTCGCGCGTGATGTGGTCACGCTGACCAAACTGGCGGCCGCGAAAAATGAGAAAATTTCCGTCATTCCGGCCATCACGCAGAGCAATGATCTGCATCGCGGCTGGGCGTTGCGGCGATTGCAATCGCGTCTCGGCGATTTGCGCGGAAAGAAAATCGCCGTGCTTGGCCTGACTTACACCACCAACACCGACACCCTCCGCCGCAGCGCGGCGGTGGAATTGTGCCGGAATCTTCTGGCGGAGGGCGCGGGCGTTCACGCCTTTGACCCGGCGGTGAAACAATTGCCCGCCGAACTCGCCGGGGCGCGGCTCGCCTCCCAAATGATCGGGGCGCTGAGCGGCGCGGATGCCGCTGTGGTTTGCACCGAGTGGCCTGAATTTCGCGGGGCGGATTGGGCGAAAACTGCCCCGGCCATGCGCCAGCGCATTTTTGTGGACGCCAACCGTTTTTTGGAAAAGGAATTGAAAAACCTGCCCGGCGTCGAACATCTTTCCGTTGGTCGCGTTTGAACATGAAACTTAAAGGCATCAATGCGCTCATCACCGGCGGCAGCCAGGGACTCGGCAAAGCCATCGCCGGGCATTTCCTGGCCGAAGGCGCGAACGCCGTCCTTTGCGCGCGCGGGGAAAAGGAGTTGCTCGCCACGCGCGACAAACTGGCAAAACGATTTCCTTCGCGAAAAGTTTTGGCCCGAATCTGCGACGTTTCCAGCGAAACCCAGGTGAACGAACTCGTCGCGTTCGCGTTGCGTGAACTCGGACCGCTGCACGCGCTGGTATTAAACGCTGGTATTTACGGCCCGATGGGCGCGACGGAATCCGTTTCGCTCGAAGACTGGCGTCGCGCGCTGGACATCAATCTTTACGGGGTGTTGCTCCCGTGCCGCGCGGTCATTCCCCATTTCAAAAAAGCCGGGCGCGGCAAAATTGTCGTCCTTTCCGGCGGCGGGGCGACGAATCCGCTGCCCAACATCAGCGCGTATGCCGCGTCAAAAGCCGCCGCCGTCCGGCTGGTGGAAACCCTGGCGGAAGAACTGAAAAATTTCCGAGTGGACGTGAACGCCATTGCGCCGGGCGCTTTGGCTACACGGCTGGTGGATGAAGTTCTGGCGGCCGGGCCGGAAAAAGTCGGCGCGGCGTTTTACGAGAAGAACAAGCAATGGAAAGATAAAGGCGCCACGCCGCTGGAACTGGGTGCGAACCTCGCGGTCTATCTTGCCAGTGCGCAGAGCGATGGTATTACCGGCAAGCTCATCAGCGCCCAGTGGGATCCGTGGGAAAAACTCCACGAATTCAAGGGCGATTTGAGCGGCGATATTTACACGCTGCGCCGTATTGTGCCGAAAGATCGCGGCAAAACCTGGGACAATAAATGAAATACGCGATTGTTGGTTGCGGGTTGATCGGAAAAAAACGACTGGCCGGGTTGCCCGCCGGTTCCAAACTCGTTGTGGCCTGTGACACGAATTTGTCGCGCGCCGAGGAACTCGTAAAACTTGCGCGAGCCGGCCGCGCCGTCGTTGATTTCAAACAAGCCGTCGCCGATCCGCAGGTGGATACAGTGATCGTGGCGACCATCCATTCCGTGCTTGCCGGGGTTGCCGCCGCCGCCATCCGCGCCGGCAAACACGTCATCGTCGAAAAACCGGCGGGCATTTCCGTGAAGCAGATTGACGAATTGATTTCACTCGCAGAGAAGCATGGGGTTTGCGTCCGCGTCGGGTTTAATCATCGTTATCACCCGGCGTTCATCAAGGCGTGGGAAATTTTTGGGTCCGGCGTGATGGGCGAATTGATGTTTATTCGCGCGCGTTACGGCCACGGTGGGCGGGTGGGTTACGACAAGGAATGGCGCGCCAACCCGAAAC
>JBEKXN010000006.1:0-132734 GCA_049511835.1 Verrucomicrobiota bacterium
TCAAACAATCGACGAAGCGCCCCCTCGCCCCGCCCTCTCCCCCGCTGGCAGCGGGGGAGAGGGTGCCCGCAGGGCGGGAGAGGAGGAGTGTCAATCAATTCGTAGCACTTCGAACGCAATTCAGTATCAACCCAAACGCCGGCTGATGAAAAAACTGGAGGAAATTCAAGCTGTTCGACGCAGTTGTAAAAAGCGGAACTTAACTGCTCTTCCAATTCTTCCATCGTTCCTTCACCAGTTCGGACAACGGAGCGATTTCAATTTTTCGGAAACGGCTCATGGAAACATTTGCCTCAATTGTCGGCAAAACTTTGGGCGGCAGGGAAAATTTCAACTGCTTTTCCCACTCCACCGTCAACGTAATGTATTGCTGGACGCCGAAGACAGTTCCTTGCGGCACGGTGACCTCCGTAATTTTGGACCACGGAATCAATAGGGGAGAGCGAGAGGCAAAAAACGGACAAATGCGCATTCCTTCCTGAATCAATTGCACGGTAAAGTTGCGGCTAAATTCCGTGTTGCCGATCCAGCCGGTCTGCTTCTTGAACGTGTCGCCCGGCCTTTCAATTTCCGTCGCCGGAAATTTTTCAACCAGATTTTTCCAGCCGGCCGTCTGAGCCGCCAGGGCATGGTTAAACCATATCCAGACATACACAGCCGCAACCATCCCAAAGATCCCCAACAAAACCTTCACAAACTCGATGGTCATGAATGTTTTTGCAAATTCGGTCATCATGGTTATTTGTAACAATGCCAGGCTTGTCAATTTGTCAAAATTCTTTTCAAACACCGACCCGTGTGGCTGCTGGCACTTTCAGTGATTTTCCCGGCGAACATTCCGCCACGATTTTTCCGCCCAAGCGCCTACTTGTTGAACCGGAAGTTCGTCAGGTCGTAGTCCTGCATGACGTAGGGCTTCGTCTCCAGCCGCATTTTGCCGGCGCGCCTGGCCTGGGTCTCGCCGCCCGCCGTGATGAAATCCGCAAAGCTGATGATTTCCGCGCGGATGAAACCCTTCTGGATGTCCGTGTGAATGGTGCCGCCGGCTTCCCACGCCGTCAGGCCCTGCCGAATCGGCCAGGCGCGGTTCTCCTTGCCGCCGACGGTCAGAAAGCAGATGTAGCCGCCCTCCCGAAACGCGCGCAGCAGCAGGGCGTCGGGATTTTCCAGGTCCGCCGTTTCCGCGACCGTGATTGGTTTGGCGGTGAAAAAGTTGTGGGCGGCGACGGCCGAGAGGTCAGCTGGCGTCAAACCGGAATTAAAAACAAATTTTTCCTGCTCGAGCAGCGCCTTAATTTTTTCCAGCGCCAGGCGCTCGGCTTCCTGCGGGTCGCGGCCCAGGCGCGTTTCCACAAATTCAAGGTCCTTCAAAATCATGTCCGCCCGGCCTTCCACCGACACCAGGATGGCGTCGGCGTCAATCAACTGGTCCTCGCCCACCACGTCCACCTGCGCGTGGGTTTTCTTGTCCGCCTCGACCAGTTTGTCAGCCTCGTCGAGGCGCGGGTCTTTGAGGTTGTGCTTGCCGGTTTTTATCCCGGTCAGACCAAATAAAGCGATTTTCATAAACTTAAATTCCGCAATTGAACCAGCCAAAATAATCATTAAACCACGGATCCGCACGGATAAACACGGATTTCGGGCGGCGCTGTCCGCTCACCTCCCGGTGAACGACGGTTTTGTGCAAATGCTCGGTATCCGTGTCCATCGGTGTTCATCCGTGGTTGAACTGTGTTTTTTAGAATAAGAGCTGATTCACGACGGCTGCAGAACGCGGGTCAAATACTGTCCGGTAAAACTTCCGGCACAGCGGGCCACTTCTTCCGGCGTCCCTTCCGCGACGATGCGGCCGCCAGCATCCCCGCCCTCCGGGCCGAGGTCAATGATCCAATCCGCCGTTTTTATCACGTCGAGGTTGTGCTCGATGACGACGAGGGTGTTGCCCGCGTTGCGCAGCTTGAACAGCACTTCGAGCAGTTTGGCCACGTCGTGGAAATGCAGGCCGGTCGTCGGCTCGTCCAGGATGTAAAACGTGCGCCCGGTGGCCTTGCGGCTCAACTCGGCCGCCAGTTTCACGCGCTGCGCCTCGCCGCCGCTCAACGTCGTCGCCGCCTGCCCCAGGCCAATGTAGCCGAGGCCGACCTCGGCCAGCGTCAGCAGCGGATTGTAAATCTGCGGCACCACGCGGAAAAAAGTCACCGCCTCGTCCACCGTCATCGCGAGCACGTCGGCGATGTTTTTGCCCTTGTAGGTGATTTCGAGCGTCTCGCGGTTGTAGCGCCTGCCGCCGCAGACTTCGCACGTCACATAAACCGGCGGCAGAAAATTCATTTCGATTTTGAGCAGCCCGTCGCCCTCGCACTTTTCGCAGCGGCCGCCCTTGACGTTGAAGCTGAACCGGCCCGGCGCGTAGCCCCGGATTTTTGCCGCCGGCAGTTTGGCGAACAAATCGCGGATGTGGTTGAACATGCCGGTGTAGGTGGCCGGGTTCGAGCGGGGCGTGCGGCCAATCGGCGACTGGTCAATCACGACGACCTTGTCAATCATCTCAAAACCCTTGAGCGCGCGGTGGGCGCCGGGCGTTTCCTTGGAACCGTAAAACTTGCGGAACAGCGCGCGGCGCAAAATGTCGTCCACGAGCGTGCTCTTGCCCGAACCGCTCACGCCGGTGACACAGGTGAACGTGCCGAGCGGAATCCGCGCGTCAATGTTGTGCAGATTGTTTTCCTTCGCGCCGAGCACTTCGAGCCAGCCGCGCTCCTCCGTCGGCGCCAGGCGTTTTTTCGGGATGGGAATCGTCAGTTCGCCGCGCAAATATTGCGCCGTGAGCGAATTCTGGTTTTTTAAAATTTCCGGCAATGTGCCCGCCGCGACGAGTTCGCCGCCATGAACGCCCGCGCCAGGACCCAGGTCAACGACGTAATCCGCATTGCGAATCGTGTCCGCGTCGTGCTCGACCACGAGCACGGTGTTGCCGAGGTCGCGCAGGCCCTTGAGCGTCTCCAGCAGGCGGTGGTTGTCGCGCTGGTGCAGGCCGATGCTCGGCTCGTCCAGAATGTAAAGCACGCCGACCAGCCCCGCGCCGATCTGGGTGGCCAGCCGGATGCGTTGCGCCTCGCCGCCGCTCAACGTGCTGCTTTCACGGTCGAGCGTGAGATAGCCGAGGCCGACGTTTTTCAGAAAGCCGAGCCGGGCGCGGATTTCCTTGACGACCTCGTGCGCGATTTTCTCCTCGAATTCCGTGAGCTGGAGACCGGCAAAAAATTCATCGGCCTTTTCCACCGACAACGCGCAGACGTCCATGATGGACAGGCCGGGAATTTTTGGGAGCGCGAGCCTCCGGCTTGCGGTCTTCGGCGTCTCGCCGAAGACTTTTGCGCGCATTGCGTCCGACAAAGTTTCCGGCGGGACGCCGGGAACAGCAGGCGGGACGCCCGCGCTCCCCAGCGTCACCGCCAGGATTTCCGGTTTGAGCCGTTTGCCTTTGCAGACGTCGCAAAATTGCGGGCTCATGTAGGGCTTGATGCGGTTGCGGACGAACTCGCTTTCGCTTTCGGTGAACAGCCGTTCCAGGTTCGGCAGCACGCCCTCGAACGGACGGCTGATGGTGTGCTGGCTGCCCGCCCGCCAGAAATGAAAATCAATTTCTGTTTCGCCCGAGCCGTGCAGCAAAACTTTTTTGAAATCGTCCGGCAGATTTTTCCAGGGCGTTTCCAGGCTGACGCCGAAATGCGCCGCAACCGACCGCAGCATGGCCTTGTAATAAATGTTCATCCGCTTGCCCGCCCGCCGCCAGGGCTGGACGGCGCCGTCCTCGAGCGACTTTTCCGGATCGGGCACGACCAGGCTTTCGTCGAAAATCATTTTCTGGCCGAGGCCATGGCAGACCGGGCACGCGCCCGCCGGGGCGTTGAACGAAAAATGTTTCGGCGTGGGCGGATCGTAGCTTTTGCCCGTGGCCGGCGAACACATTTTGTTGGAATGAAGGGTCTCAATCCAAGAGTCAGTAGCCAGTGGTCCGTGGTCAGTAGTTTTTGCTACGGACGACTGACTGTTGACTACTGACTTTCCCGGCGCTTGGTGCAGCGTGAACATGACGCCTTCACCCCAGCGCAACGCGGTTTCCACCGAATCGCCGAGCCGGACGCGGATTTTGTTGTCCATCACCAGCCGGTCCACGACCGCCTCGATGGTGTGAAATTTCTTTTTGTCGAGTTTGACGCGCGTGTCGGCGGCGAGTTCGACGAGTTCGCCGTCCACGCGGGCGCGGACGAACCCCTCGCGCGCGAGGCGTTCGATGACGTCGCGGAACTCGCCTTTTTGCCGGCGGACGACCGGCGCGAGCAGCATCACGCGGGTTTTGGGCGGCAGCGCGAGGATTTTGTCCACGATGTCGCTGGTGGTTTGCGAAACGATGGGCACGCCGGTGTCCGGGCAATGGGGTTTGCCGATGTGCGCGTAAAGCAGGCGGAGGTAATCGTAAATTTCCGTCGTGGTGGCGATGATGGAGCGCGGGCTGGAGCCGGAGCTGCGCTGTTCGATGGCGATGGCCGGCGAGAGGCCCTCGATGAAGTCCACCTCCGGTTTTTGCATCTGGTCGAGGAACTGCCGGGCGTAGGCGGAGAGGCTTTCGACATATTTGCGCTGGCCCTCGGCGTAAATGGTGTCGAACGCGAGCGATGATTTGCCGCTCCCGCTCAGGCCGGTGATGACCACCAGCCGGTCGCGCGGGATGTTCAGCGTGAGGTTTTTGAGATTATGCTCACGCGCGCCGCCGATGCGGATGAATTCCTTGCTCATGGCCGCGAATTTCTCGCTTTCAACAAAATGACAAGGCTACCCCATGCTGGCGCGAAAGCAAAGCAAGATTGAGCAGATCAAAAATGCAGCAAAGGGCCGCAGCGGTAAATCTACCATTGCCGGACGCGATAGAAGCGCTGCGAGTTGGTGGCGGTGGCATCGGTCAGCGTTCGCATGCCGCCGTTGCCGGCGACCAGCGGCAAGGCTGTCCAGTTGCTGTCCGTCAGCGACTTTTTGTACTCCAGCGCATAAACCCGGCCGTTTTGTGTCGGCAATGAAAGTTTGAAGCTATTAGAATTCCAGATGGGATCTGACAAAGCGCCGTGAAGCACCGGTGGATGAGTATTCAGGATGACCAAGCTGTCGTATCCTCCCGCCGCAATGGCCGTTACATTCGTCAGGCTGGGCGGAAGATTCGTCTGACCATAATAATCGTATCCCCACGCGACCACTGTCCCGTCGCTCCTCAGAGCCAAGCTGTGGTCCCCGGAATATTCGCCACCGGCAGCGATGGCTACCACGTTGCTCAAGTCATCCGGCGGAGTTACCGGTCCGGACATGCCATAATAACTGGTCCCCCAGGCGACCACGGTGCCGTCGCTCTTGAGCGCCAGACTGTGCGAATAGCCCGCCGCGATGGCTACGACATTGCTTAACCCCGATGGTACTGTGGCTTGGCCACCGTAGTCATTTCCCCACGCGACCACCGTTCCATCGCTCCTGAGCGCGAGAGAATGAAAGCAACCCGCCGCAATCGCGACCACGTTGCTTAGAGACAAAGGAACATTTGTTGCTTCCGACCAGCCTCCCCAGGCAACTGCCATACCGTTGGCTTTTAATGCGAGACTGAAGGAGCCGCCTCCCGCAACCGCAACCACATTGCTTAAACCCGACGGGACATTGGTTTGCCCCGCTTGATTGTCGCCCCAGGCAGCCACGTTGCCATTATTTCTGAGCGCGAGACAATGAGCGCGACCCGCTGTGATGGCGACGATGTTGCTTAAACCTGCCGGCACATTGGTCTGGCCGTAATCACCATTCCCGTACCAAGGTTCGCCCCATACAACCACGGTCCCGTCGCTTTTGAGCGCCATGCAGTGGTAGGCACCGGCAGCAATGGAAACGGCGTTGGTCAACCCGACAGGGACATTGGTCTGGCTGTAAGTGTTGTCGCCCCATGCAACGACCAAGGAAGGTACGACCGTCAACGTCGCATTGGAACTGACAATACTGCCGTAAGTGTTATTCACCACGACGGTATAATCGCCCTGATTGGCCGTTTGCACATCCGCGAGCGTCAGGAAAGCATTGGTGGCTCCGTCAATGTTCGTTCCGTTGAATTGCCATTGAAAAGCAAAGGGCAGCGAGCCTTCAAGGCTGACCGCAAACGTGACCGTCTGGTTGGCCACCGTGATCTGACTGGCAGGTTGGGTATTGATCACGGGAGGAGAATCGAGCACGGTCAACGAAGCGCTCACGCTGGAGGCGACTCCGTAGGCATTCTGAACCACCACCCTGTAATTTCCTTGATCGACAGATTGCACATTTGTCAAAGCTAGGGAGGCATTCGTGGCCCCGTCCAGGTTGGTGCCATTGAGTTGCCACTGAAAAGCGAACGGTAGAACACCGATCACGGACACGTTGAATGAAGCGTTCAAGCCGCTGTAGCAGGTCTGGTTCGTTGGCTGATTCACAATGAAAGGAGACGCCACCAGAGCCAGACTATGTGTCCCGCCGGCACTGATGGCCAAAACATTCGTAAGCCCCGGGGGCGCATTTGACTGGCTTCCCCAACTAACGATCGTCCCATCGCTCCTGAGTGCCAGACTGTGGTACAAGCCGGCGCTGATGGCCGCCACATTGGTTAGTCCAGGCGGAATGACCGCCTGGCCATAGTCAATGCCGGAACCGACAGCACCCCATCCCGCAACGGCACCGTCAGCCCGCAGCGCCAAACTATGATATTCACCGGCGGCAATCGCCACTACATTGGTCAGCCCTACAGGAACATTGGTCTGACCATAGGTGTTGTCACCCCAGCCAACCACGGTGCCGTCGCTCTTGAGCGCCAAGCTATGATAAGTAGCGGTGGCGATGGCAATGACGTTGGTCAAACCCGCCGGAACACTGATTTGGCCAAATCCGTTCCACCCCCAGCCAGACACGGTGCCGTCCGCTTTCAGCGCCAGATTATGCTCGTCTCCAGCTGCGACGGCCGTCACATTCGTCATGTCGGGCGGAACGACCGTTTCGCCATTGCCGCTATCCCATCCCCAGGTTGCAATCGTGTGGTCGGCCTTCAATGCCAAACCGTGCAATGTTCCAACGGCAACCGCCGTCACATTGCTCAGCCCCGGGGGAACATCGGTCTCGCCATATTGATTGTCACCCCAAGCGAAGACCGTGCCGTTACTCCTGAGCGCCGCGTTAAAAACACTTCCCGCTGAAACGGCCACGATGTTGGTCAGCGTTGCCGGAACACTGGACTGGTCGAGGCCATAGTCTCCCCATTGCGTCACTTGTGCCGGAACCGGGCCGTCGGCATTGGATCGGTTTGAGATCAGAATGGTCGTCAGGCATGTCATGATCGCAATCAGTTGGTGCAGACGGGTTCTCCTCCTTCGGCCCTCGGCACTTCTGATCGGGGTCTGTGCGATTTTCATTTTACGCGCCTTTCATTTTTGGCGGGCGTCATCAGCCGGTTTCACATGACCGAATCCCGGCTGGTGGCGCCCGACATGTTCAGTATCGTTCCGTTCAACCAAACCTACCCCTCCCGACAACGCGCGCCAGAGCGGGAAATCACGCAAGGACTTTCCCTTGCGGGTTTTCCCGCCGGGCGGCGTAGATGAAGCCCGCCTGGCAGCGGTTCTCGGAGCCGAGCTTGCGATGGATGGCGCGCCAGTGGCCCTCCAGCGTGCGGGGAGAAACTCCCAACTGGTCGGCAATGAGCTTGTCCGGCAGCCCTTCACAGGCGGCCTGCAGGATTTCCTCCTGCCGCTTTGACAACACCGTCAAGATCGGAATCGTCAGCATTTTCATCGGTCATCAAACTTCATGACCCACGCGCCTTTCGGTCCCGCCACCGGCGCAACCCACATCACTAATAATCGTAGAGCCGGAAAAATTTCGCGGTCGTCGGCGGGCCGGTTTGGCCGTTGTCGGTGAAGGTGTAAACGCCATTGGTCAGCGTGAGAACCGGACTGGCAATGACGAACCAATTGCTGAAGGGCAGCGTAAGATTGGTCGTCCATCGAATCCCGTAGTGATAATTCGTCGGCGCGCTCCAGCGCAGCACCAGGTCGTTGGTCCCGCCAATGCTGGTGACGGTGACGCTGGCAATGGACAGCGTTTGCGGTATCGGCGTCATGAACGGCCAGGCGATGAGCCGGTAAAATTTCACGGGGCCGAACCCGCCCGTCAATGAGCCGTCATCGAAGAAGGTGAAGGCTCCGGTGGTGGAGGTCAGGACGATGTTCGAGACCGTATGCCACGCCGCCGGCGGCGCGAGATTGGTCGTCCACTGCACCTGGTACTGATAATTCGTCTGGCCGTTCCATTTGAGCCAGATGCCGATGTTGGTGGCGGTGATGCTGAAATTGGACACCACGCTGGGCGTGGCAAAACCGAATGTCACCTGGAAATCAAACGTGACGTTGTTGGTGCCGGGGTTTTGAACGGCGAGGTAATAGCTTGCGCCCGGCACGAGCGGCGGCACAGAACTGCCGTTGAGCAGGAAACTGCCGGTGGTGGCGGCCGCCAATTCCAGGAAATCACCCGCGTTGGTGTTGTCGGTGGGCAGATGGGTCTGGTTGAAAAACACGTTCACCGGCCCGGTGGCGGAAATCAGGGTGTTGTTCGCCGAAGTGGCGCTGGCCGGCACGTTGATTAAAAGGAAGGCGGTGCCACCGGGCGAAACCGAATTCGTTTGCGGCACACCGTTGGTGAGGTCCGGGACCGAACCCAGGAGGATCAGCCGGTAAAAACGCATCGGGCCGAACGGGAACTGTGAGCCATCGTCGAAGAAGGTGAACAAACCATTCGTCGGAGTGACCGGCCCGGTGTAGGTGATGACGTTCGTGAACATATTCCACACCGCCGGCGCGAGGTTGCCCGTCCATTGCACCATGAAAGAATCATTGGTGGGCGCATACCAGGTGAGCAGGAAACCGTTCGCTCCGCCGATGTTGGTGGAGGTGATGGTCAGACCGGTGATGGGGTTGGTGATGGCCCCGGACATCAAATGGAAGTTCACCTCCAGGGCCAGGAAGACGGTGAAGCTGTTGGTGTTTTGCACGCCGAGATAATAGGTGGAGCCGGGCACCAGCGGCGGCGTGGTGCCGGCGCTCAACACGACGGAACCGTTCGTTCCGCTTGGATAGGCGGCGTCGGGAAGCAACCGCACGTCGTTGGCGTTGGTGATGGAGGGCGGCGAATTCGTCGTGAACCAGATGTTCAGCGGCCCGGTGGCGTAGAGCAGAATATTGGTGGCATAGTCCGCGTTCGCCGGCACGGTGACCGGCAAATAAATGACACCCCCGGCCGGGACCGATGGCGGCGGATAAAAATCAACCTCCAGCGCAAAACTGACCGGAGCGCCGCTCAGGTTTTGCACCCCGAGGTAATACGTCCCCCCGGCAACAATGTTCGTCGGGATGAAGTTTGTGGCTGTGCCCAAGAGGGAAATACCGCCCATCGAATTGGTCAGCAGGAAATAGTCGCCCGTGCTGGTCCCGGTCGGGAAGCCCGCCCGGCTGAACAGCAGGTTCACCGGCGAACCGGCAAACAACAGGATATTCGTGGCCAATTGCGCATTCGCCGGCACGTCAATCAGGTAATAGACAATCCCGCCGGCCGGGACCGTGTTCGTCTGCGGCACGGCGTTGGTGAGCGGCAGCGAACTGGTGACGATGTTGGTCACGCTGATCATGACGCTGACCGTCACCGGGCCAAAACCATTGGTGGTGGCCAGGTTCGTGACGGTGAAACCGAAGGAGGCGAAGCCGATATTGGTACTCATGGGCATGAACATGGCCGTGTGGCCGTCCATTCCCAGGGTCACGGTGCCGTTGGTGCCATTGGTCACGCCGAAGCTGAGGTTGCCGGTCAGGCCCACGACCGCATAAAGGTCCACGTCCACCGGCGTGTTCGAGACAGTCAAGGCATGCGGCGCGGCCAGCCAGTTGAGGTAATGCTCCAGGTCCGTGTAACCGTCCGGGTTCATGTGATTGTTGTTCGGCACGGCCGGATTCATGCTGGCCTCGCCGGTCGCCGCCAGCGTGATTTCCCAGTAATCGGGCAGGCCGTCCCCGTCGCTGTCCAGCGGCTGCGGGGCGGAAGCGAGCACCGGCCAGGGATTGACGCCGACGAAGTTGGTAAGTCCCTGGGAAACCCAATATGCGGCGGCATTCGAGTAACCGGACCAGGTCACCCCGAAGTTGGTGCTGAGATAACCGCCCGCGAAGCTGTTCGAACTGATGAAATCAATGATCTGGCCGCTCTTGTTGCGGACGTTGGCGACGATGTTGGTGTCCACCGGGTCGCGCAACAGGGACGTGCCGGCCGCCGGACTGCCCGCCGCCGTGACCCCCGCCACCGAGGCGCCGGCAAAGGCCAGCACCTGCTCGTAAGCGAACGCGGGATCATTCGTGGCGACCGGGATTCCATTGGTCATGGGGGTCGGGCTGCCAAGTTGCGTCAAATTGCCGCTGAACATGCCCCAATCGGTGTTGGTGCCGTCGAGCACGATGTTGAAGGCATTGGTGTCAATCAAGTTGGTGGCCTCGTAAATCTGCGTGAAGGTTGGGTTGGGCACGCCGGAGTCAAAGGCGATGCTGGGATTGGCGCTGTTGCTGCCGGCGATGAAATAATTGCCGCGATAGTTGAGATAATTGGTGTAGCCACCCGGGTTGTTCGTCGCGTCGTCCCCGTTTAAACCGGCCGCAGCGCCCCAGTTGCACACCACGTTGTTGATGAAATCCAACTGGATATTGTCACCCACCCGCGGATTGCAGCTGTAGTTGTCCGCGTAAAGGTTGTGCAGATAGCTGATGGCGCCGGAGCCGTAACGGATGAGCGAACCGTAGCCGTGCTCCTGGAAACCGGCACCGCCGGGATAGGCGGAATGGTCGAGCGGCTCGGCAATCATGGACCACTGCACCGTGACGTTCGTCGAAAACATGGTGGACAGGACGGTGTCAAGGCTCCACGACGCGGAAAGATGGTCGGCAATCGAATTCGTGACCCCGAGGAAATGGAACGAATCGCCTTGGAAGTACTGGGCATAAATGTCGCCCGGACGGCAGCGGAGGAAGCGCAAAATCTCGTCGTGGGCATGATCTCCCGCGCCTGGGGCGGTTTCCGCCGAGAACGTCAACCCCTGGATGGTGATGCCCGCGCCCGGCGCCGTCTGGCCGGCGATGGTGAAATAGGGATTGTTGATCTGGAGCGGTGAATACAAATTGATGGTGCCGGAAACGTCGAAGACGATGGTGCGGCTGCCAAAGGTGGAGATGATGCCGTTGCGCAGGCTGCCCGGCCCGGAATCATTCAGGTTGACGACGTGGTAAACATCGCCGCCGCGGCCGCCGATGGCAAAGCCGCCCGCGCCTTCCGCGCCGGGGAACGCCGGCTGGCCGTTGGTGAGCACCACCAGCACATGGAAAATGTTGGTCGCCCACTGCACTGGCGATGAGCTGTCATTCACGATGTTGGTGAGGGTATAAACGGCCGGCGCCTGGCTGCCGTCTGGGGTCCAGGTGATGGCCCCGTAGGCATCAATGACCGGAACATTGGCACCGGGCACGGTGCTGGTCAGCGGCGCGTAGGTCAACGGCGGCACTCCGCCCGTGGCGGCGTTGGTCACGGTAAACAACTGGTTCGTATAGGCGATCAGTTCGGGCAATTGCGGCAGGCTCAATGGCGGCGGCACCAGATGGAAGAACACCTGAATGTCGTAATTGACGGAGTAGCCGTTCAGGTTTTGCACGCCCAGATAATAAGTTCCGCCTTGAGCAAAATTCGGTGTGCTGTAGAGGGTCAAAATGGCCGAACCGCCGGGTATCAGGCTGCTGAGGATGAGATAATCCGTCGGCAGGATGCCGGTGGGCGGCGTGAACGCATCGAACAGCAGATTCAGCGGACCGGTGGTGTTCAACAGGATGTTCGTGGAAATGTCCGCATTGGTCGGCACGAGAACCAGGTAATACGCGATGCCGCCGGGGGGAAGGTTGCTGCTGTTTATCACCTGCCCGTTGGTGAGCGTGGTGATGGTGGGCGGCGTGTAGGGGAAATTGAACCGCAACTGCCAGCTCACCAGCGTGTTCGTGAGTCCGGCGCCGGCGCGGTCGTCCTGGATTTCGAGCGTCCACTGGCCCTCCGCATTCTCGCCGTCCAGGAGGTCGAGGGATTCTTCGGGCTGGTAATACAGGTCGTAATTGTTCGTCGGGATCGTGGTCGTGACAAAATTGTCCAGCAACATGCCCGGCTCAAGCCCGGTGATTTGCAGCGGCGTGGTGGTCGTGGTGGCGATGAAACTGTAGGTGATGGTCTGCCAGTTGGTGTTGTTGCCAAAGAAGATGGGCTGGTTGGTGCCATTCAACTTCACCTGCGCCTCCGCCAGGCCCGAGGCGATGCCGGCCGGCGCGTTGGTTTCGTATTTGGCCATGTGATTGGTGCCCTGATTGTAAATGGCCTTGATTTCCGAAGCTGATAGTGCGCGGGAGTAAATGGACACTTCATCCTGAAGCCCGTTGAAGAAGTATCCCAGGTGAACTCCAATACCGGGAACCCATGCCCCCGAGTTGGCTCCAATGCACACGGGTTCGTTGTTCTGGGCAATCAAACCCGTCGCCGCCTGCGATGCATCCAGCGTGCCGTCCACATACTGCAAGAGGTTGACCCCATCATAAACATCCACCACGTGATGCCACTGGCCGTCGTTGACGTTCCGGATGCCAGTCAGGTAAGGATTGCTGGTGCCGTCCGCCGCCCAGGTAACGTTCTCGGCAAATGTCGTGGGCTGCATTCGCCAGGAGTTATTGCCCTTGGTGACCAGTCCCTTCCAATCCGCATTGGGGGTCACCTGGCCGGCCTTCATCCATGTTTCAACGGTGATGCTTTGGGTTAATGAATCCAACGACGGTGAATCCGGTATGTTCACGTAGCCGTTTGTTCCGTCGAGAGCAAAGGCTTGGCCCACTATGCCGTTGGCAAAGGTGACGCCATTGGTCAGCGTGCCGTTGTTTGAACCCACGGAATCAACCGCGTTGCTTTCCCCGCTCCACAGGCTGACGATGCCCGGCCCGCGATACGCAAACGACAGGGTGTAGGTCTGGCCCGGTATGGTGGACAGGATCCGGGAAATCTGGCCGTCGGCCAGCGCCAGCAGGTTGCTGCCCGACTTGGCCAGATTGGTGTCGGTGATCACCGTGACCTGATTGGTGTTGACCGTCCAGCCGCCAAAGCCCGGATTGACTCCCGCCACGTAATCCCCGGCGTAAGTGTTTTCAAAACCATCGTTCAGGTTTGCCGACGTCAGGTCAATGCAGTCCAGAAGCACACCGTACGCGCTGCCCGAACCATCCAAAGATTGAAACGCAAATGTCGTCGTTGGAGATGTCGCCTGAAAGACCACCGACGTGGTTGACCATGTCAAATTGGCCCAACCAGGATCGTTTTTCGTAAGCGAGAGGTTGACCAGAGGATTGCCGTTTTGCGTTACCGCCACTTGAGCGGTCGGAAAGCCGGAATGCTTTCCGTCCGGATTCTGTGAATAGGTGAAGCTGAATGTGTAGTAATTTCCGGGCACAGTGGAAACGCTGGTTGAAATGGCCCCGGGATCAAACCCGTCTAGATCGATGAAGTTGGTTCCTTCATCTGCATTGGCGCCAGGCCCTGTGGCGGGACCAAGAACTTCGATGTCGCCGTTGGTTACCGTCCATCCGCCAAAAGTGCTACCGGTCAGCATCCTCGTATCAGGCAGTCCTTCAAACGAACTGTGCCACTCCGGCGGATTGATCGTCATTGCCGGTATCGCCGGCACAAACGGCGGCGGGGCGAACTTGATGGGCGTTGTGGTCTTGTTCGTGTCTTCCGTCAGCACCAGATAGGTTTGCCGCGCCTGCAAGGCGCTCACCGTGTAATCCCACAGGTCGCCCGGGCCGCCACTGTTGCCGTTGGGGTTCATCTTGATGGTCAGATAACTGGAATTGACGTAGGCAACATTGAACACCCCGCTGCCGCTGATCATGCCGGAATCGAAAATGAGGTTGTTGCCCTGGTCATACACGGCCATCTCGTCCGGCAGGCTGTAGAAATTGTAGTAAATCGCCAGCGTCCCGGTGTCCATGGCCACATTGATGATGCCGATGGACGCGCGCGCGCCGCCGGAAGACGAGACCGGGACGATGTTCTTGACGGCGATGGTCGCGCCCATGTTGGCGGTGGCACCGCCGCGGTTCTCCACCAGCAACACCCGCGTGCCGTCCGGACTGATCAAATGGAACACGAGATCCGATACGCGCGGATGGTCCACCCGCAGACCCACGTCCACCGACGAGATGGCCTGGTCCGCCGTCACGTATATGTTATCGGTCGTCACCGCATCATCCAGAATCGGCACTGGGCTGGCGGAAGAGAAAATCACCTGGGCGGGCGGAGTGACCAGGCCGAGATTGGCGATGAGATAAAAATTCTGCTGCTGCACACTGCCATTGTATAACCCCACCCAGTAACGGCCTGGCGGCGGCGAGCCAATGTAAATCGAGTTGCCCGGCGGAGTGCCGTTGGTCAGTCCCGTCGGCCCGAATTCATTGGTGCCCGTCAGCGTCGGGATGCCGTTGGAATTGACATAAAGTTCCAACGGGGGGGTCAGGGATGGGGTCTGGGTCAGGTTTGTGGCCAAGATCGTCAGGCTGGCCGTCCCGGAGGGCACATCAATGTAACCATACCACCAACCCATCGGCCCGACGGTGCCATAGACTCCCTTGCCCAAATTCTGGTGCGGCTCGATTAACATTTGGAAGCCGGTCACGGCGCCGGTCTGCGTCAGTGACGTGTCTGCTTCGGTCAAAATCCATGGGCCGATGGCCGACTGGCCCACGTAATTGTTCAAACTGCCCGGCCCGTCCGACGGCTGCGAGCCGGCGATGTTGTTTTGGCCGCTGTCATCGTAAACGTTCGTGTAAATGCCTAAATCGTTATACAGCGAATCATGATTATTCAACACCACAGACTGAGACAGGCCATTCATGCCGCCGTGTTTCAGCCCGCCGATGAGATCACCGAAATGTTGGTGGGGGATAATGGTTGTAGGCACGACGCGCTGGATTTCCATGGGAAATATGGCGAGGGCGAATACATAAGCCAAACCTGGATGTGCCAAGCTGCCATCGGGAATGTTCACCGGCAACACCAACCCGTTGACAATTTGCGTGCCGTTCGAATTCATCTGGCTGAACGGGACATCGGTAAAAATGGGGATGAATCCGTATTGCGACGCCTCTTGGTCCTCCGAATACACGCCCACGTAATAAACCTCGCCCGGCGCGGAACCGATATCCACGACGAACTCCTTGCCGCCGCGGCCGAGGGACGCGCCATTGAAAACGCCGGTCGCTGACAAGCCGATCTGAGTGCCGTGAACGCAGTTGGATATGGCGGCGGGATTAAGATTCATTAACGTCGGATCGGTGCTGACGTAAAGGTCAATGTCCGCCTCCGGCCGCGTGGCGTCCTCTGAATCCGCAAACACGCCCATGCGCGGAATGGAAAGCGTGTCGGGATCGAAAGTGATGAACGCGGCGTTGGTGAAATGCACCGGGCCGGGGTTGGTCATCACGTAGAAATGCCACTGGTTGGTCATGCCCAAAGTGACGATAGCGTTGGCTGCAAAGCCGGGAACGATGGCGACGGGATTGTAATTTGTGTCGAGAACTGAAATGGTGCCTATGGGCACCGTGTTGGTGCCGAGCAGCGGCGTGCTCGCGCCGGCCAATTGATTCTCATACGGCGCGTCGGGGCTGACCACATAAGTGATTTGCTGGTCGGAAGTGGGGTTGGAGACAATTCCACTGTCGGTGACCGTGAAGGCGTTGTTTACCCCACTGTTGCCGGAGGAAATCACCAGCGCGTAATCCTGCACCACGTTGGGCGCGTATTGCCCCGCCGCATTGTTGGTCTGGGCGGTCACGGCGTTGACGTTGACACTCTGGCCAATGACGATGACGGAATATTTCGTGCCAAGCGGAGGTGGAATGAATACGTTTTGAACATTGTTGATGGAGTCAATGGGCGCATTTGTGGGGCTCTCCGGTGTATTGTAGGTGTAGCCCCCAGCAATATCGTTCCCGTAAAAAACGATTGGATTTGCGGGGTCATCCAGATTGGTGATGACGAGTTCGAGGCTGTTTACAAGTTTGATGGCCGCAGCAGGATTGCCCGGTGGATCCGTCCATGCAAGGGTAACGCGTAATCCCACGGTGTTAGTTGCCATGGTTATCGAATACGTGTGGCCATCACCTGTCGCCAGCGCGTTGGCCGGGCTTTGGTCAACAAAGAAACTGGCACAGGCGGCAGTTAATTGATTGGTCACCCCAAGAGGCAGTGAATTCGGCAGGTTGACCAACCCCCATCCCTCATAATTAATCGCGTTTTGGACTTGTAAATCGTAATAACGTCCGGTCGTGCGTGCGCCATTGATAAGCAGTGCCTTGAGCAACGCCGGACTGGGTGTGGAGTGAAGTTGATTGGTGAAATAATCCTGCATCAGCGCCAGCACGCCGGACACATCCGCCGCCGCCATGCTTGTTCCGGTTTCGTAACGGTAATACGGTCCCGGCCCGGTGCTGCTTGGATTGAGTGTGCCGATGGACTGGTTCAAATTACTCAACACCAGAAAGTAATTCCCAGGGTTATTGGTTGTGACGGTGGTTAGGAATATATCAAAATCAATCGGTTCGCTGGTGCTATTGCTAACCGCGTAATTGAAACCGTAGTATGTTTCGGTGTTGAGGATATTGGCTATGGTTAGGCCACCATCCGGTGGTATCGAAACTTGGTTGTTCATGGTAGAGTAAGGGTAGGTCGAAGATCCCACCAGCCCGAAATAAATAGGAAGATACGGGAAAGGCTCGGGTGAACGCGCATTAGGGAACAACTGAATAGCGACTTGCACGGCATTCGCTGGCACCGATGAGAATTGGCCCTCTCCCAGCGTTCCCGATTGGAGAGTGACCGATAAATCTTTAACGTCATAATTCGTCGGATTCTCATAAAAATAAGTGGCAATGTCCCACTGACTGGAGCGAGTAGAAATTACAAACGTTCCTGGCGCGACCACATCCGGTTTGAATCGCCCATACGTTCCTTCCGTGCCAATGCCGACGTTCCCGCGGCTGGAAAAACCGGCGATGCGATAACTCGTCGATGTCTCCGGTTGCCAAGGCGTTCCGTAGTTAGTAGTCGTGCCATCCGACGATATCGTCATCACTTGGTTGGTAATATCACGAAATTCTTGAATTGCACCCACGGTAATCACATTTTTGGCCGTGGCTGGCGAAAGAATGCTATCCGGGGTGCCATTGCCAGGATCCGTTGTATCGTCACCGTTGCCCTCATTACCCGCTGAAAACACGAATAACACCGGCTGCGAACCCGTCATCTCCGGCAGAGCGTCACGCACCGCCGCGTCGTAACTCGCCGCCGCCAAGTCGTAGCTGCTGTCGCCATAGTTCCAACTGTTGTTTGAAATCAGCGCATTCGTGAGCGCTGCCGCTTCTTGAAGTTCCTGGTCGGAAAGGTTCATGTCCATGGACAACAAAGTTACATTCGTCGCCATGCCGCGAAATTGGCCGCTGGTGGCCGGCATAATGGAACCCTGTGCATTGGTCACAGTCAGCGATTCCGTGCCATCACCACCAATGATGCCCGCCACGTGCGTGCCGTGGCCGTCGGTATCGGTCAATAGAGCGCCAAATATACGAGTGGGCCGGGTTCCGCCAGCGGTAAAATCCGGATGCGTCGCGTCAATCCCGAAATCGTTCACTTCCACCATTACGTTCTTGCCGTTCAGATTCATGTAATTGGTCGCCACGAGCGTATTGACGGCAACTCCGGTGGTTGCGCGGCTCAAATCATTCGCGCGAACGCGTTGGCGGCACGGTTCGACGATTTGCACGCCGGGCAATGCGGCCAGCGCCACCCAATCCGCCGGTGGCTGCACGCGAACCACCGGCCCGAACGGCGAATTGTCCCGTGCGATAATCCGGCCGCCGAGCTTTTCTATCTGCGCGACTGTCGCCGCCGCACCGGTCTTGAACAAACCGAGCGTCAAATACGTTCCCGCGGGCAGCGGCGACTGTTTCACCGCCAGCGTGAGCAACGAAGGCCCCGCCGCCCGGTTGGTTTTCGTCGGCGCGGAAGAAAGCGTTTTTTGTCCAACCGTCACGGGCATGGATGAGGATATTTTGTAATACGGCTCGAAGGGAATCACGGCCTGCGTGAGCGGGTTTCCCGCCAATCCATTGGCCACGCCCGCCGGGGCGCGCACGAGGTAGGCGTCGTTCGGAATGTAGGAAACAATCTCCGCGCCCGCCGATGCCAGCATCGCGCGGAAGGCATTGTCAATCGGGCCGCGCGCCTGGACGATGTAAGCGCCCGGATCACCCTGCAACTGCAAATTTTTGGGAATGGAAAGATTCAGCGGCTGGCTCGAATCAATCAGCGCGTTTTCCAGCAGAATCGCGTGGCTGTCGTGCGTCAACTGATCGAGCGACTTGGTTGTATTGCTGAGGCGGAAGACGAATTTGTTTGTGCCGGACACAAGGTAGGGTTGCACCGCTGGGGCGACCGTTTGGTTCGTGTGACTCGATTGGAGGTGGGGTTGCACCGTCTTGTCGCGCCGAAGTGGAGCGAAGGCGGACGGGGCGACCGCTACGGGCGGACGGCTCGGCGAGCCGTCCCTACCTTTTTCCCGAGGCCAGAAGAACCACGCGCCCGCCAGGCACAGCAGGCACGCCAACATCCAAATCCACAAACGCCTATGCATAAACTTTGAGTCAGTTGATGATTATCTCACGTCGCCGCTAAAAAAGCGACGATAGATGATGGAGGATGGCGCGTTGGGGTAGGGTTGCCCCGCCGGGGCGACCGTTTCGTGCGGACGGCTCGGCCCGTCCTCCGTAGCAGTACTGCGGAGGGTGGACGAGCCGTCCCTACCATTGATTCAACGATCATTTTCATCTTTGTGCTCTTTGTGCTCTTTGCGGTTAATCTGGTGGTAAAATATTAAAACTTTCAATCACGGCATTATTGTTCGTCACGACCGGAACTGTGAACCAGTTGGTGCCACCAACTAAATTGTTGGTGCCAACAATAACATTGGTCAGCGCGCTGTTAAAGCGCACGACGGCGCGGGTGGCGATTTCCGACACGACTTGATAATTCGTGACCATGCCGAAAAACTGGTCGCTGCCGGTGTAAATGCCATTGGGCGCGGGTTTGAGCGCCTGGCCGTAACAATAAATCACATAACGCGGCGAACTGGAGCAGCGCAACAGCGACATCGTCTGCTGCGGCAGCCATTCATACAGTTCATCGTTCGGGTTGAGCCCGGCAAGGAAGGGCGATTGCTCCGTGAGTTGTGGCGTGGCCAGAATGTCGCCGACATGTGCGAAGGTTTGCATCAGGAACAAGTTGGTGTTGGCCCGCGTCTGGTTGATGCCGTTCACCAATTGGCCCAACGCCGAGTTGGTCCAAGCCGGCCCGGCGGGTTGAATGATTGTGTATTCTCCAACGAGGTTTGTCGGCACAACGATACCACTGAACAAGGCTGACCAAGCGGCGAGATGATCCTGATTGACCGACAGCGTTCCGCGCGTGGCGTTGTCATTGAACGCGGTGGTAAAGAGGTCGAAGAGTAACCGGTCCTGCACCGGCGCGGTGTTGGTTGCATCAAACAAGTTTACATTGCCGGTCCAATTAACCCAGAGATTCGTGCCGCTGTTGCCATAAGTGCCGAAATTATTTTGATAAGACAAAACATCAGACGACTTGAGATAAACCGTCTGCCACGGTGTGCCGCGATGCACCCGGCCCAGCCAGCCGACGGTGGGGAATTTGTTCGTGGGAAAAATCCAATCATCCGAACAGGTAATCAGTGGGTCTTTAATCGCCAGGATATTCGTGCCCGTAATTGCAGGGTTGCCGATCCATGGTTCGCAGCGTTGGTTCAATTTGCCCAGATTGCCGGGCCAATTTGGCTTTTCTCGCGACCCATTTCCGGTTGTGGGGTCGTTTAAATCACTGGCCATATAATGCACCAGCGGATCATTCGCCTGCCAAACGATGTCTTGGATTACCAGCGCTGAAGGTTGGCAAGCTGTATCCATGTGATTGGTAGTCGTGGCTAAACCCATTTGAGCCGGACTGAGTCCTGGATAGCCGGGATATGTTACCGGCATGCTGTTTCGACCATTCAAAAAAACGATAAGACCGTTCATTTGATTGTAAGCACTCTTTGGATCCATGCCCCACGTTGATGGATCATAAGTGGGAATTCCATTTCCTTCCGAAACGGCTAATTGATTCTGAATTCCAGCAGGGATGCCGTTTTGAACAGTGGGATCCCATAAATCATTATAGCAAGTGTTTGTTCCTGAACCGACAGTGTCGTAGTTGGTCTGAATTTCCAAGGACAAGTCGCGAACGCTGTTCGGTCCGCTCAACTGCACATAATCAATCAATCGCCGGGTTGCGTGATCTATCATGAACGCCTGCAAGTTATTGTTCATCACCAAGCCCCAATGTGGCTGGGGAAGCGTTGTGTTGATACCGTTGAAGACAGGGACATTCGTTTCATAATCCAAATACAAATTGGCGGTTAAAAAGGGCGTGCCACCATCGAAACGATACGTGGAAACCTGCACGGCAGAAAAATTTGTCTGCAATGGAATCGGGAACGAATTGCTGCTCATATAAAAAGGATAGATATTGGTATAACCCTGCCAGACCGGGTAGCCGTTGTATGAAAACGGTTGGAATGTGCCGGCAATCAAATTGGTGGTGTAATTAAAATTATTTTCGTCATTGGTCAGCGCCATGACCAGAATATTGGTCACATAAACGTCAATTGGCCGGGTGTAATTGTTGCTGTAGGAGTTCCAATACTCCACACCGAAGTGGTTGCTGAGACTCAAATTGAACATTTCATAAAAATGAAAGTTGTCGGGGTGTAAATTAATCGTCAAATTAGTGTTTACTCGAGTTACCCTTAGCTTGCGCGTAATTTGAAAAGCGCTTTCCATGTAAAATTCATTGAAGTTTGGAAAACCTTTCTTGGCACCAATAATCATCGGAACGCCGAACACGTTGATGTAATTAGGCCCGCTGGTTCTCAATTGTGCGAGATCATTGGAATTCGCCAAGTTAAACGGAACCGACAAAGGAGTATCAGTTTGGTAAACATTTGTTACCTCAACAAACCCGCAAATGAAAACGTTGGTAGTCGTAAGAGTAACTACCTTGTTAAAGAAAGGTCGAAATACAGTGGGCAGCGGTCTTGGTGGCTGTAAATTGTCGTAGTATCGATTTGTCGTGGCATCATACATATTCGCTGCAAGTTGGAGCAAGCGGTTGACAGCGGGCGAATAGACAAACTGGTTGCTCACCAACACTGGAATGTTCGTTATCCCAAAGGCAGGATAGTTGGTCCATCGATCCGCGGTAAAATTGACGTTAGTGAAAATGCTGGCGGGAACGGCGTAAAAATTCGTGGCGAAATAGGTGGGATTGCTGTTGCGCCACTGGGTGGTATAGGCGCGCAGCAACCGGTCGGCAGCGACAGTGAAAAAATCCAACGGACGCCATGACATAAAATTGGTTTCGGCTCCGGGAATGATGGAGATGTTTGTCGCCACGCCGTAGCTGTCATACAAAACAAGGGCATTGGAATAATTCAGGTTCATCTTGCCGGATTCCGGCGTGGAATCGGTGCCGAGTTGCGAGAGCAGCCGGTAAAACGTGTAGCGGTCGTAGGTGGAAACAGTGGTGCCGCCAAAGGTGTTCGTGCCGGCCTGCTTCAAATGTTCGACAAAACCAGGTGGTGTTACGTTGATTTCAGTTTTCGTTGGATCAAACAATTCCTGATGGGTGAAGAAATGGTTGGTGTTGTCCGCGCCGGCCCAGGGTAATTTAACACTTTGGAAGTAATAGTTTGTGCCCGACAGGGTGGTCATCAGCGGCCCGTCGCTGTAGCCGTCAATATTGTTTTGAAATGCCGCCTGCCCGGACACGTTGAACAGATTTTGAACCCAGGCCAGATTGTTGTAATTAGTATAATACCGATAATTCAGCAACGAAAGCGCATCGTCAAAAGCTCTGTATTGAGCAAGCGGTCCGCTAATGTATGTCGGCTCATAGTCGTAGTAAGAAATCGATGTAAATGGGTTTTGGAACCATTGATTCGTATTTAAATCAGCCAGGAAAGCAGCCAGATTAATTTCCCACGAGCCGACGCCTTGATTGCGAAAGAAGCCATCATCGGCAGTGACTTGGTCAGACCTTCTGGCATTGTTGTGAATGGCGTTCAAATCGAGCGTGTTGCCGACGGGCACGGCGATGAAGGCGTAGCGCGCCACGAAGGGGTTGTTCGGCCCATACGGCTGGTCGGGCCGCTGCAAAACACCTATCCATTCCGGGTCGCCAACTTGGAAAACATTGGGACCGAGCGAATTGTTGTTATTATCCACGTTCGCCACCCAGCCGTTGGTGTCGTAACGTCCGTTGCGGTTCAAATCGAGATAGAACCGGTTTTCCATCACGTGGGTGACGATGTTGCTCAGATAGACCGGCGTGCGCGGGCTGAAATACAGGTTGGCCAAATTTTGGAGGAAGTCGTTTTGGATCAACGCGCCGCCCCCATGATAATAATCGTAGTTGACGTTGGTCGGATTTGCGATGCCTGTTTGGAAGCCGTAGGCGTTGATGTAATTCGTCGAGACGAGCAAGGTGAAGTTGAAGGGGTTGGTGGTGGTGAGAACATTGGCCATGATTTGCCCCTCGGCGTTGGCCAGCGCGGCATCGGCGGCCAGCCGCGCGCTGGCGGTGTCGGTGACGGTGGCAACGGCGCTGCGTTCACGGCGGCTCAGGGCCAGAAACGTGATGGCCATGAACGTCACCACGGACAGCAAAATAAGCGTGATGATGAGGGCAACTCCCGAGCGCGGCGAGGAACGGAAACGTCGAACGCCCAACGCCGAACGTCCAACATTGAATGAAAGAGCGGCGCAGCTTTGATTCCGTTCGGAGTTCAGATTTCGATGTTCAATGTTCGATGTTCGTTTAATCTTCATTGATAGGCTGAGGGGTCAACGTTGCGAATCGGAATGCGCTGCCGGAACAGGTGGACCTTGCCGGCCTGTTGCGCGAGGTAATTGCTTTGGGTCAAGCCGCCGAGGGATTGGACGCGTTGGAGGGTGCGGTCTTCGAGCACGCCCAGTTCGACTTCCACCGTCGCCGGCACCGCGTTGCTGTAGAAGGTGTATAGCATCACTTCGGGACTGGTGATATTGGTTATGGCCACGATGTTGATGACCGTGAGGTTCGTATGATTGGCGGTAATCCAAAAACCGTTGGTGTCAAACGCCCGGACCTTGAAGCTCATGACGCCACCCAGGACCTGGCTGACGCCGGGGGGCAATATATTATTTTTGGCGGCAAGCTGAAACCCACTCGGGTCGCGGACCTGATTGAAGGCCCCAAACAGGTTGGTCGGATTTCGCGTGAATTGGGCGACGGAATAGTTCGTCTCGAAGCGATACAAAATACCGGGCGTCCCCACCTGGCCCGAAAACAGGAGGTTCGTGCGGACAAAGTAGCCGACGCCCTTCCAGGTCTGGTTCTGGCGGGTGATGAAAAACACATCCTCCATGACGTTTGTATGCGAAGCGGAACTGCCGGTCAGCGTCTGTGGGAAACTGTTGCTTACTGCCGCATAAAAATTTGTCGCGTTCAAATAGGATGGCGTCACCGACTCCAAATCATTTTTGATCAGCCCCATCACGCTGCGGCCGCCTTCCAGCACGTCGGTCTGCGTGAGGCTCGCCCGAAACGCGGCCTGCGTGCTGTTGAACACCGCCATCAACGCCAGAATGATGAACGACATCAACACCACCACCACGAGAATCTCCACGAGCGTGAAGGCAGCGATGCACGATGGTAGGGCGGCGTTGCCGCGCCGCCCTGATTTCGGGGCAGACCAGCAGGTCTGCCCTACCTTCATTGTAATTGGAAATTTCAGGCTCACGGCGTGTGAACGAAAGATTGCGACTGGTAAAAATATAAAATCTGTCCGGCAACGCTGTTGGTCACGATTTGTCCGGCAACCATCGTGCGAAAGGTCTGGCGGCCGGGGCCTACATTGCCGTTGGGCTGTTGCGGCCAGAGAAACGTCAGGCGCAATTCATGTAAATTTGGCGCAAGCTCCAAGTCGTAAACAGGTGTCTTCGCCCATTTTGAAGACTGGCCTGGGGCTTCACCGGCTATCGTGGACGCGCTTGCCTGCCATTGGCTCCATTTATACATAACCCGGGCGCCGGCGCTGTATGACTGAGACAAATTCCAGAGGTCAACAAATATATTGGTGTCCATCGCCACCGGCGCGTTGACACAAAGAACGCGGTAGCCGAAGGAATCGCTGCGGACGATGTCGTTGTCCTGCGGCGGCTTTTCCACCGCCGGTCCGCTGATGGAACGGACATAGGCGACGACGTGATTGCTGTAACCACCGTAGATTAAAGTTGGAATCGGCAAGCCGTTGTTGTCCGTGTATTCCGGCGTGCTCAAAAGCCCGACGATGTTCAGGCCGTTGGTGATGGGAGAACCGGACGAATAATATCCCGACGCAATGGAGACATTGGAATAATTGTAACCGTTGATACCCGGAACGTGACTGGTAACATTGGTCCAATAATTCGTGATGGCATAGACGTAATTGGTCAAATCATCCAGTCCGCGCGCGCCGCCACGGATGGCTTCCATCAAAACAGTGGCGTCCTGATTGATGATGGTTTCCTCGCGGTTGTCCCGCTGGGTGTTCATGCCAATGGGCAGCACGCCGATGATGGAGACCAGCGCGATGCCGATGACCGCCAGGCAAATGGCAATCTCGACCATGGTGAAGCCGGACTCACAGTTGCCAGTCCGCAGTCCACAGTTCCCAGTCCGCTGTCGCTGGACTCTGGACTCTGGACTCCCTGGCGCGGCGAAGCGCAGCGAAGACGGCTGGACTCTGGACTCGCAGAAAATTTTCATTGCATCTTGTGATATTCCAACACGGCGCGGCCCGTCAGCCGGTCAATGTGAACGATGTTGTAGGAAATGTTGGTGCTGTTGCCGGGCGGATTTTCCGCGACGTCGGGCGAATTGAATTGGAACGCCTTGGTCGTCGGATCCCTCGCGAACAACACGCTGCCTTTCGCAATCGGGATGTATTCGTCCGCGCCGGCCACCGTCTGCCCATCCACCGTCAGTTGGCCGAGATAATTGAACGCAATCCAAGGCAGCCAGACGGAATTGGTGGTCGCCGTTTCAGTGGGAAACGGAAAGTTGTTGGTGTAATTGAATTCGGAAATGGGATACGACGCGCCGGAAATTGGATCAACAATGGTATTGGTGGTGTAAAACTTTTGAAAGGCAATGAATGTGCCGTCCGGCAGCGTCTGCCACGGCGCAAGATAGTGCGGCTGGCCCTGCCCCGGCTGGTCGCCCACCGAACGCAAACTGACAAACGTGTAACCGGTCAATTGCTTGTCGCACAAATTGATCGCGGCGGTTTGCAGGGCCGGGGTCAGGTTGTTCCATGCGGTAGTGGGGTTTTGACCGTTTGCGTCCATCCAAGTGGGGGTCCAGAAATTCGTCGGGACAAAAACCATATAGACCGTCGTGCGCTGGCCGATGGCCAGTTGCCGCGCGCGGGCGACACCGTCGAGCAACTGGCGCGAGGCGCCGAGGGTGGCGTCCGACTTGGCGAAATTCTTGAGCACCGGCACGGCCAACCCCGCCATAAGACCGAGGATGGCAATGACCACCAGCAACTCGATGAGCGTGAAGGCGGACTCACAGTTGCCAGTCCGCAGTCCACAGTCCCCAGTCCGCCGTCGCTGGACTCTGGACTCTGGACTCCCTGGCGCGGCGAAGCGCAGCGAAGACGGCTGGACTCTCGACTGGTTTGATATTTTCATTGCCAGCTCAGGACGTTGTCCTTGTTAAAACCTTGGTCCGCCCGCTGCGGCCCGGGTGGCAAGTCAATCTTCCGGTCCGGCCCGGCCGACCAGACCATAACCTTGCCGTGATACAGGAAATTGTCGCTCTGGCCATTCACGTCCGGATTGAACAAACCATTGAACCCCGTCTGACTGGTGGGACTGCCGGGCGGATTCTGGGACACCAGTTGCTGGCAATAATAGGCATCCCGGCATTGCTCGTCGTAGGTCAAATCCATGGTGATGATGTAAGGACTGCCCCACGGATCGCGATAAACGCCATCCGGGCCGACGCCCGGCAAGGTCGGGTCACTCACCTGTTTTGCATTCAGGAAAATGACCTGCTGCGGGTTTTTTTGATGATTCATGTTCGCCGACGTCACCGTGGTGTTGGTAATATCCATCAAAATGGCAATGACCTCGGTATTGTTCGTGATTCCCAATGTCCACAATAGAGTGCCATCACTGGCGTAATTGGTGCCGCCGCAGGTGAAATCGTTGGTCCCGGCCAGGGCTTGATCGTTGGCGGTGACCGGAAAGCGGCCATAGACGGAGTCGTATTGCTGGATGGCGCCGACAATCTGGCTGATTTCCACCTGCGCCTGCTTTTTCTGCGCGGTGACTTTGGCCCGCGACAGCACCGGCAGGAGCATCGCCGCCAGAATGGCGATGATGGCGATGACGGTGAGCAATTCGACGATGGTGAAAGCCGCACGCGGGCGGCGGGTGACACGTGACACGTGACACGTGACAGGGGTTTCATTCCGCGGCGGGCGGCTGTTCCTGTCACTTGCCACTTGCCACATGTCACTTTTGGTAGGGATGGTTTTCATGGGTTTAAAAATAAATCCGGTTGCGGCCGGACACGCCGGCCCGTGGCGCAGGTTTCCAAACCTGCTGTATCGCCGGCTTTCCGCCTTCGCGGCGCGCCAAAGCGCCGCTCCGGCGCGACGGCGGCCAGGCCGGCAAGGCGCCGGGAATCATCCGGTTTGCGGGTTTTGAAACCCGTGACCAGCCCCGAACGCCTTCGGGGTACACAGACTTGGAAGTCTGTGCCACAGGGTCAGGCTGCGCCGCCGCCGGAAATTGCACCACGACGCGCGGCGACCACGCGCAATTATGCCAGTCAACGGCGACGGCATATTCGCGGCCGGGTCCGGATTTTCGCGCAACACACATAAAAAGTTCAGGGCCACGGGCTGTTAATCTGCACCTGTTCGGTCCAGTTGCAGATGAGATTGGTTTTTCCGCCAATCACCAGCTGGACCCACAAATCATAGGAGCCGGGATTGTTGGTGGGACTGGACGAATTGTAGCGCCAGGGGTTCAGGTCCTGCCAATTCATCGGCTGGTAGGAAACGTCCGGCCCGTTCACGGAGCCGATGAGCAGGTTTACCCCCTCGGTAGCGGGGGAGTTTGTATATCCTTTCCAAATCTGGTTCGGTTTCAAGTCGGGAAGAAAATTCCTGGCCGCGGATGCATCCTCGCCACCACCGGGCTTGCTGCAATTCATAAAACCGCCGACGCCTGGAAAGGCATTAGGCACATCGCCGGCCTTGATCTGCGCGCTGCCATCGAGGGTTTGATAAACGTTGTTGCTATTCGTAGTTCCCACCAATTCGTAATAGAGCTGGTTGACATACGATGACGGGATGCCCGCCGCCGGCGGAGTGGGCGGACTGGGCGGATAAAAACCATAGGCGGCATGGTAGCGCTCGATGGCCGTCTCCAATTTCGCCATTTCCGCCTGGGTGTTGTAAATGTATTGCCGCTTTTTCACCGGCCCGGCCACCACCAAAACGAACCCGGCGATCACCCCGATGATGCCGATGACGGTGAGCAGTTCGATGAGGGTGAAGGCGGGCGCATCGGAGGGGCGAGTTACACGAGCCCCTAATTTGAAATGATAAAAAGAGCAAGGTTGGGGGCTCGTGTAACTCGCCCCTCCGAAAATCGTCCCTCGACCTTCGACTGTTGGATTATTTTTCATTTTTCGCGCAATTCGTCTTCCATTCGTTCGCTGAGCCATTGCTTGATCATGCTCTGATAATTCAAATACCGCGACCGGGCGAGCCGCTTGATCCGCGCGAGCATCCGCGGGTCAATCCGCAGCGTGATGGTCACCGACTCGGCGGCTTCCGCACTGCCGGCCGTGGCCGCCTCCATCAGGCGCAAGTCCGGCCGGTTCTCCACCCAAAATTCCGCCTCGGCCTCTTCGCTGTCGAAGATCGGCACCTCTTCCCAATTGGCAAAAGTTCGCATCATTAAATCGGGTCTCGTGTCCGGGGTCTTGGTTCTGGGGAAAATATCCCGCACCCCAGACGCCAGACCCCAGCCCCATCACTTTTCACCGGTATTGAGAGTCTGGTCCAGTTTCCGCTGGTAAAAGAACCGTTCTTCCGGTTCAAAAACCCGGGCGTGCAACACCCGCGCCACCCGGCCGTTGGTCCGATACACGCTGAAAATTCCGACCCCGCCCGCCGACATTCCCAGGTTGAAAAAACGCGCCTGCACGCCAAATCGCGGCGAGTCCGGCAACAGCCGGATGGCAAACGGGTCCTCAAAAGACTCTTCAATTTCCCGCTGAGTCAAAGAACCATCCAACTCAAAGGGCGGATTATTCCAATCGAACTCCATATCGAGTTAATTGTAAATAGAACGCCCATGCAATGTCTTTACATTGTATTTACGCACGAGCGCCACATTTTGTCAATTATTTTTTGCGTTTGTTTCAAAAACAAAGGTTTTCTGAAATGGCCGCCGGTCAATCGCCGCCACCGCCACCGGCGCCACCACCCCCGCTAAGGTTGGTAATCATCGCGATCAGGGGCAGAAACATCGCAATAACGATGCTGCCGACAATGCCCGCCAGAAAGACAATCATTATGGGTTCCAAAAGCGAGGTCATGGAGGCCACGGAATTGTCCACTTCCTCGTCGTAATTGTCGGAAATCTTCAGCAACATTTCCGGCAAGGCGCCGGTTTGTTCCCCGACGTCCACCATGCTGACCACCATGGGCGGGAAAACCCCGGAGGCTTCCAGCGGCGCGGTGATGGTTTCGCCTTCCTTCACGCTTTCATGCACGTTGCTGATGGCATTGCTGATGATGACGTTGCCGGCGGTTTCCTTGACAATGGTCAGCGCCTGCAAAATGGGAACACCGCTGCTGACGAGTGTGCCCAGCGTGCGGGTGAAACGGGCGATGGCCACCCGGCTGATGACCGGCCCCAAAACCGGCGCCTTGAGTTTGATTTTGTCCCAGATATAACGGCCGATCTTCGTCTTGATGGCCAACATGAACAAAATCACCACCACCACCACCCCGCCCAGCGTCGGCAGAATGTGGAGTCTGATGAGGTCACTGACCGCCAGCACAAACAGGGTGAAGGCCGGCATCTTGACGCCCATGCCGGCGAAAACCTCCTTGAACTTGGGGACCACCATGACCATCAACAAAATCAGGATGCCCACCGCCACGACGAGCACCGCCACCGGATAAAACAGCGCGGCCTTGACCTTGCCTTTGATTTTCTGCGCTTTTTCGGAAAATTCCGCCAGGCGTTTCAACACCACTTCCAATACCCCGCCCAATTCGCCCGCCTTGACCATGTTCACGAACAAGCGGTTGAAAACTTTTGGATGCTGCGCCAGCGCCTCGGAAAACGTGCTGCCGCCTTCAATCGCCAGCGCCAGTTCGCCGAGAATTTTTTTGAGCGCGGCGCTGCGTTCCTGCTTTTCGAGCACGCGCAGTCCGCGCAGGAGCGGCAGACCCGCGTCCACCAGCGTCGCCAATTGCCGCGTGAACGCGGTCAGAACCTTCGGTTTGACCTTTCCGCTCAGCCCCGGGATGTTGATGTTGAGGTTGATGTTGAGGGCGCCGCCTTTTTTGCCGCCGGCCCGGGCGGCGGACCGGGTCTTCTTGAGGGATGATTTTTTTTCCTGAATTTTTTCGGTTTCCACGATTTTGGTCGGGAACAAGCCCATTTCCTTGACCCGGCCAATGGCCTCGTTCTGGCTGGCGACTTCAACCGTGCCCTTCGTCTCCTTGCCGCGGGAGTCCAGCGCCACATAATCGTATTTTGGCATAGCGGATTAACTCAGGTGTATTTGACAACTTCCTCGATAGTGGTATCACCTTCAAAAATGCAGCGCAAGCCGTCATCGCGCAGCGGCACCATGCCCAGCTCGATTGCCTTTTGCCGCAACACAATCGTCGGCGAGCGATCGTTGATCAACACCCGGATCGCCTCGCTGATGATGAGCAGTTCAAAAATGCCCTTCCGCCCCTTGTAGCCGGTGTCGTTGCACGTCGAGCAGCCGCGGCCGTAATGAAAGGCCTTGTCGCCCAAATCGTGCGCCGAAAGATTCAACAGGGACAGTTGTTCCTCCGTCGGCTCGAACGGCGTCCGGCAATTCGTGCAAATGGTCCGCACCAGCCGCTGCGCCAGCACGGCCATCAGCGTCGAAGAAATCAAAAACGGCTCCACGCCCATGTCAATCAGGCGCGTCACCGCGCCCGTCGCGTCATTGGTGTGCAGCGTGCTCAACACCAGGTGGCCGGTCAGCGACGCCTGAATGGAAATTTGCGCGGTTTCCAGATCGCGCATTTCGCCCACCATGATGATGTCCGGGTCCTGGCGCAAAAACGACCGCAGCGCCTTGCCAAAGGTCATCCCCACCGGCTCGTTGATGGCGACCTGCATGATGCCTTCGATGTCGTATTCGACCGGGTCCTCGGCGGTGAGCAATTTGGAATCAATTGTGTTGACCCGCCGCATGCAGGAATAAAGCGTCGTCGTCTTGCCTGAGCCGGTGGGCCCCGTCACGATCAGAATTCCATTGGGCCGCAGAATCGCCTCGGACACATAATCATGCAGATATTTGGGAAATCCCAGCGTGTCGAGGTCGAGATTGACCGCCGCGCGGTCGAGCACGCGCAACACGACCGATTCGCCAAACTGCGTCGGCAGGGTGGACACGCGAAGGTCAACCTGGCGGCCGGCCACGTTATAAGTGATGCGACCGTCCTGCGGCAGCCGCCGCTCGGAAATGTTCAGGTTCGACATGACTTTGATGCGCGAAATCACCGGCAAGGCCAGGTGCTTCGGCGGCGGCGACATTTCGTAAAGCGCGCCGTCCACGCGGTAGCGGATGTGAAATTCGGTTTCAAACGGTTCGAAATGAATGTCGCTCGCGCGGTCCTGGATGGCCTGAAACAAGACCAGGTTCACGAACTTCACGATGGGCGCCTGGTTGGCCACGCTTTCGGCCAGTTTGGCATCGTCCGTCGCGCCTGCTTCGTTGGCTTCGCGCTCGATTTCCTTGTCCGAACCGAGTTCCTTGAGAATTTGCGAAAAATCCTCGGTTTCCTCCTGGCCGTAGTAACGGTTGACCGCCTTTTCAATTTCGACGGGATCGGCCACGACCACTTGCACGTCGCGTTTGCTGGCGAAACCGACTTCATCCGCGTGCGCCGGATCGAGCGGATCGGCCAGCGCGACCTGCAACATCCCATTTTTCAACGCCACCGGCACGCAATGATACATCCGCGCGACATTGGCCGGAATCGTTTTCAAAAGGTCGGGCGACAATTCACGGTCGCTCAACGAAACGATCTCCGTGCCCAGATTGGTGGCCATCACGTGCAGGATGTCGTCAACTTTCATGATCCCGAAATCCTGCAGGAGCTGGAACACCTTCGTGCCGCTGCGCTTGAATTCCGAGGCGACTTCCTCGTATTGCAGGTCGTCGATCAGCCCCTGTTCTTTGACGAGGGACAGCAATGGGTTTGAAATCTCTTCCGCCATGTTACAAAATTATCCTTTGGGCCCGACCTGGGCCAGTTCCAATTCCTGCAATTTCTGCAACACCGTCGTCGGGTCTTGCGCCTTGGTGATCACTTCTTCGCGCGCAATCATGCCCTGCTGGTATTTTTCGAGCAGAAAACTGTCGAGCGTCACCATGCCGAATTTCGCGCCGGTTTGAATGTCCGAATTGAGGCGGAACGTCTTGTTGTCCCGAATCAGCGCGGCAATGGACGGGGTGTTGACCATGATTTCAAAGACCGCCACGCGGCCCGGCTTGTCAATGCGCGGAATCAGCAGTTGCGAAATCACGGCCTGCAGCACGGTGGAAAGCTGGATGCGGATTTGCTCCTGCTGGTTGTTCGGAAAGGCGTTGACAATACGATCAACCGTCTTGGCCGCGCCCGTCGTGTGCAGCGTGCCGAAGACCAGGTGGCCCGTTTCCGCCGCCGTGATCGCGGCGTCAATCGTTTCCAGGTCGCGCATTTCACCCACGAGCACCACGTCCGGGTCCATGCGCAGCGCGCGGCGCAATCCTTCGGCAAAATTCGGCACATCCACGCCGATTTCGCGCTGCGTGAGCAGCGCTTTCTTGTGCTTGTGGTAATACTCAATCGGGTCTTCGATGGTGATGATGTGCGCCTCTTCGCGTTCCTCGTTGATGATGTTGATCATCGAAGCGAGCGTGGTCGTCTTGCCGCAACCGGTGGGTCCCGTTACCAGCACCAAACCGCGCGGCTTATAGAGCAGTTCCTTGGCGCTCGGCGGAATGCCGATTTGCTCCATCGTCAGCATTTTGTTCGGAATCTGCCGGAGCACGATGCCGAAGTTGCCCCTTTCCTTGAATACGGCGACGCGGAACCGCGCCGCATCGGCAAATGCAAAACCGAAGTCCGCGCCGCCGCGTTCGCGCACGCTTTGAATGTGTTCCTCCGACGTGATGCTGCGCATCAACTCCTCGGTATCCTCCGGTCTGAGCGCCGGGCCTTCCACGCGGTGCAAAATGCCATGCACGCGAATGGTCGGCGACACGCCCACGCGAATATGCAGGTCGGACGCCCCCTCGGCCACGACCAGCTGCAACAAGTCAGACATCGAGTATGACATAAATTTCCTGGGTGTTACGATTCGTCGCCGAGCGTCGTGCGGATGACCTCCTCAGCCGTCGTGAGTCCGGCGAGCACCTTGCGGATGCCGTCCTCGCGCAGGGTGCGCATGCCCATTTCACGCGCGCGCGCGCGCAAAACCGAGGCGGTCGCCTTGTCGTAAATCAACTTCCGCGTTTCATCGTCAATGACGAATATTTCAAAGATGCCGAAGCGGCCGCGGTAACCCGTGTTCGAGCAATCGTTGCAGCCGCGGCCCTTCTGGAGCGTGGCCCCCTGCAACTGGTCCGGGGTCAGGCTCAAGGCGCGCATTTCCGCGTCCGTGGGCTGATACGGCTGCGCGCATTTTTTGCAGACTTTGCGCACCAGCCGCTGCGCCATGAGGCAGCGCGTGGAAGACGCGACCAGGAAGGGCTTCACGCCAATGTCCATGAGACGCGTGACGGCGCTCGGCGCGTCATTCGTGTGCAGCGTGGAGAAAACCAGATGACCGGTCAGCGACGCGTTGATGGCGATGGTCGCGGTTTCCAGGTCGCGAATTTCACCGATCATCACGATGTTCGGCGCCTGACGGAGAATCGAGCGCAAGGCCGCGGCAAACGTCAGCCCCACCGCTTCGTTCACCTGCACCTGGTTGATGCCGGCCAGAATATATTCCACCGGGTCTTCGACGGTGATGATTTTCCGGTCCGGCCGGTTGATGAAGTGCAAACAGGAATAAAGCGTCGTGGTCTTGCCGGAACCCGTCGGACCGGTGACGAGCAAAATGCCATCAGGCAAACCGATGATCCGCTCGAACAACTGCTGGTCGTCCGTAAAAAATCCGAGTTCCGGCAGCCCCAGCTTCAATCCTTCCTTGTCCAAAATACGCATCACGATGCTTTCCCCATGATACGTCGGCAGGCAGGACACGCGAAGATCAATCAATTTGGTGCCCACCTTGGACTGGATGCGTCCGTCCTGCGGAATGCGATGTTCGGAGATGGACATGTTGGACTGGATTTTCAGCCGGGTGATGATGGACGCCTGCAACCGTTTCGGCGGCGCCTTCATCTCCTGCATGACGCCATCAATGCGGTATCGCAAACGAAACCGCTTGGACAGCGGCTCCAGGTGAATGTCCGACGCGCGCAACTTGAAGGCTTCCACGATGATTTGGTTCACCAGCCGGATCAGCGGCGCGTCCGCGTCCACCGACCCGCCGTCATCCGCGCCGGGCAGGGTGGCTTCAACATGTTCCTCCGTCAGCTCCTGAATGACATCCTTGAAACGGGCGTCCTCGACAATGCCCTTTTTCCCCCCACCGTAATATTTGTTGAGCGCGGTTTCGATGTCCTGCTCCGACGCCACGCGCAACTCGATTTCCGCGTTGAGCAAATGCGTCAGCGTGTCAATCGTATTCAGGTCGGACGGGTCGGCAATGGCAACGGCGACCTTGCTCTCGGTTTTGAAGACGGGAACGACGCGGTATTTTTTGGCGATGTGGCGCGGAATGATGGCGATGACGTCGTCGGGAATTTGTATCCCGGCCAGTTGAACAACTTCCGCGCCGAATTGCGCGGCCTTGGCCTGGGTCACGTCCGCCGGGCGAATGAGCTTGTTGGCCAGCATCAAATCCACCACGCCCACGCCCGAAGCCTTGGCTTCGGCGCGCGTCTCGGCGACCTGCTCGGTGTTCACGAAACCGAGGTCCACCAACGAATCCACCAGATAATCGTCTTGTTCTGCCACGATGTTTTTGCCTCACACGGTATCACAACACGCCGCGGAATGCTCATAGAAGTTATTCAGCCGGGGTATGCCCTGTCAATGCCGACCCCTGATTCTTTATTGGATTTTTAACAACCTTTTTTGACGCCGGCACCGGTAGTTTGCTGTTGCCATGCCCCATCCGGTCAAATAAGTGTGTCGCCATGGAAACCGCATTCTCCAGTTGTCGTTTTGTTGCCGGTGCGTTCACTGCCATTTTCTGTCTCAATTTGCTGGCGGCCGGTCCCGCGCCGCGCGATTACCCCGTCCAACCCGTGCCCTTCACCGCCGTTCACCTGGACGACGCCTTTTGGGCGCCCCGCCTCGAAACCAACCGCGCCGTCACCATTCCCCATGCCTTTGGACAGTGCCAGGCGTCCGGGCGCATGGACAATTTTGAACGCGCGGCGGCCGTGTTGCGCGGCGAGAACATTGAGAACCGCAAACCACCGGGATTTCCGTTCGACGACACCGACCCTTACAAGGTCCTCGAAGGCGCCTCCTACGCGCTGGCGATCCACCCTGATCCCCAAATGTCGGCCTATCTCGACTCGCTTATCGCCAAGTTCGCCGCCGCCCAGGAACCGGATGGTTATCTTTACACCACCCGCACCATTGATCCCGCACATCCGCACCCCTGGGCCGGCACGAACCGGTGGGTGAACGACCCCGAGTCAAGCCACGAACTTTACAACGCTGGACATCTGTTTGAAGCCGCCGCCGCGCATTACCAGGCCACCGGCAAAACCAACCTGCTCAACCTCGCGCTCAAGGAAGCCGATTTGCTCTGCCAAACCTTCGGCCCGGACACCAACCAGTTGCATCTCTGGCCCGGACACGAAATCGTCGAAATGGGACTCGCCCGGCTTTACCGCGTCACCGGCAACCCGCGCTACCTCAACCTCGCGAAATATTTCATCGACGTGCGCGGCACCCGGCCGGGCGGCGATGATTACCATCAATCGCGCATCCCGCCGGTGGACCAGACCGAGGCCATCGGTCACGCCGTGCGCGCCGGTTATCTTTACAGCGGCATGGCCGACGTCGCCGCCCTGACCGGCGACCCGCAATACGTCCGGGCGCTGGATGCGATCTGGAAAAACGCGGTGGGCAAAAAACTTTACCTCACCGGCGGCATCGGCGCCCGCGCGAAAGGCGAGGCTTTCGGCGACGACTACGAATTGCCCAACCTCACCGCCTACAACGAAACCTGTGCGGCGGTGGCCAACGTTTACTGGAACGAGCGCCTGTTCCTGCTGCACGGCGATGCCAAATACGTGGACGTGCTGGAACGCACGCTGTACAACGGGCTCCTCTCCGGTGTCTCGCTCGACGGCACGAAATTCTTTTATCCCAATCCGCTCGAATCTGACGGCTCCCACCAGCGCAGCCCGTGGTTCGGCTGCGCCTGCTGCCCGGGCAACATCACGCGTTTCCTGCCGTCCGTGCCCGGCTACGTTTACGCGCGATCGGGCGACACCATTTACGTCAATCTCTACGCCGGCGGCACGGCCGACTTCAAATTGCGGAACGGGCGCACGGTCAAAATCACGCAGCAGACCCGGTACCCTTGGGACGGCGCGGTCAAAATGACCGTCCAATTGGACTGGTCAAAAAGCGCGAAGTTCACCGTCAACGTCCGCATCCCCGGCTGGGCGCGCAACGAAGTGGTGCCGGGCGGCCTCTATAAATTTTCCGACGCGTTGAACGAACCGGTAACCCTCAGGCTCAATGACCAGGACGTGCCGGTCAAGCTCGACAAGGGTTACGTGAGCCTGGATCGCTCGTGGAAGTCCGGCGACATGATTGAACTCGATCTGCCGATGCTCATCCGGCACGTGGCGGCCAGCGAAAATGTCCCGGCCGACCGCGGCCGGATCGCGTTGCAGCGCGGGCCGATTGTGTTTTGCGCCGAGTGGCCCGACACCCCGAACGGCAAGGTGCACAAACTGCTGTTGCCCGACGACCAGCCGCTCACCACCCGGTTCGACCCGGCCTTGCTCAACGGCGTCCAGGTCATCGAAGGCAAGGGTTTCAACGTGGCCACCAACGAATTCGGAAAAAGCTTCAAACGCCTGCAGGACTTCAAAGCCATCCCGTATTTCGCCTGGGCCAACCGCGGGCCCGGGGAAATGGTTGTCTGGATCGCCAACTCGGAGAGTGCCCTGCGCGCGCCGTGACGGAACGCGGCGGCAGTCAAAGCCCCGACTGGGTGCCGTTCATTTGGGTGCCTCCGCGCACTGTTCCTGAACGCAGCAAGGTTGGAGCGCGGCTGTGCACCCGGCACCAGCCGCAGTACGTGGAAAAGCTTTGCGACATCAGGCGCATTCCCATCGGTTGGTTTGCGAAGTGGCTGTGGCTGGTCCCGCTTTACGGGACACAGCCGCGCTCCGGGGGCAGGGTCAAAATATGGCCCGTGAATTTTGATGACAGACTTTCGGGTTGCCTTCGCGGGTTTGATTCTTAACTTCGTCAGCTATGAAAGCCACCGCGTTTTTCCGCCGTCCCCTGGTCACCGCGCTTTTCGCGGTTCTGACTGCCAGCCTTTTTGCCGCCGACACCAACTCCGCGCCGCGCGAACGGCGGTTGCTCGACTTCGGCTGGAAATTTCACCTCGGCAACGAGTGGGGTTTTGCCTGCGGCCTGGACAAGGCCGGCACCGGCAGCGGCCCCGCCAGCAAATTGTACAGCGACGCGAGCTGGCGCACGGTGAACCTGCCGCACGACTGGGCGGTCGAACTGCCCTTCGACCCGGGCGCCAACGACAGCCACGGGTTCAAACCGGTTGGCCCCGGCTTCGCCCGCAACAGCGTCGCGTGGTATCGCCGCACGTTTGATCTGCCGGAGTCCGACGCCGGCAAACGCATCTGGCTGGAGTTCGACGGCGTGTTCCGTGACGCGGAAGTGTTCGTCAACGGCTGGTTCGTCGGCCATCACGAAAGCGGTTACAGCAGCTTCCGCTACAACATCACCGACCTGGCCAATGTCGGCGGCAAAAACGTCATTGCGGTGAAGGTGGACGCGTCGCGATTCGAGGGCTGGTTCTACGAAGGCGCCGGCATTTACCGCCACACCTGGCTCGTAAAAACCGCGCCCATCGCCATCGCCCCGGACGGCATCTTCGTTTACAGCAAATTCAAAAACAACGTGCCGGGAGGCAAGGTGGATATTCACGTTCAAACCCGGTTGCTCAATTCCCAAACCAACGCCGCCCAAGCCACGGTAAAATGTGAAATCATCGGCCCGGACGGGAAAATCGCCGACGCGAAACATCAACACACTCATCTCGAGGCCCGGTCGCAAGCGAAGGTTGAAGAAACCATGCGTGTGGCCGCGCCCGCGCTCTGGTCACCGGAATCTCCCAAACTCTACAAGCTCGTCACGACGGTTGAAGTGGACGACAAAGTGGTTGACCGCCAGGAAACGCCGTTCGGCATCCGCACCGTCGCGTTCGATGTCAAAAAAGGATTTTTGCTGAACGGCAAACCTTACGAACTCAAGGGCACGTGCAACCACCAGGACCACGCCGGCGTCGGCGCGGCATTGCCGGATGCCCTGCAGTATTTCCGCATCGCAAAGCTGAAGGAGATGGGTGACAACGCCTGGCGCACGTCGCACAACCCGCCTACGCCCGAGTTGCTCGATGCCTGCGACCGCCTCGGCATGCTGGTCATGGACGAGAACCGGCTGCTCGGCAGCGACGAGGAAAATCTGCGCCGCTGGCAGGGCCAGATCCAACGCGACCGGAACCACCCGAGCGTCGCCATTTGGTCCATTGCCAACGAGGAATTCCGCGTGCAAGGCACGCCCACCGGCAAACGCGTCGCCGAAACGATGCAGAACCTGGTCAAGCAGCTCGACCCGACGCGGCCGGTGACTTATGCCGCGCCGGTCGGCAATGAATTCCAAGGCATCAATTCCATCATCGAAGTCCGCGGCTGGAATTATCACATCGGCACGAACAACATGGACGCCTATCACGCGGCGCATCCGGCCCAGCCGAACGTCGGCACGGAACAGGCCAGCACCGTGAGCACCCGGGGCATTTATGCCAACGACAAAACCCGCGGCTACGTGAGCGCCTACGACTCGAATGCGCCGGAGTGGGCGAACCGCGCCGAGGCGTGGTGGAGTTTCTTCGCCCCGCGCCCGTGGCTCTCCGGCGGCTTCATCTGGACGGGTTTCGATTACCGCGGCGAACCCACGCCCTACGGCTGGCCGTGCATCAACTCGCACTTCGGCGTGATGGACACCTGCGGTTTCCCAAAGGACAACTTTTATTATTACCAGTCGTGGTGGACGGACAAACCCGTGCTGCACCTGCTGCCGCACTGGAATTGGCCGGGGAAGGAAGGCGAAGAAATCGAGGTGCACGCCTTGAGCAACTGTGAAGAGATCGAGCTGTTCCTCAACGGCCAGAGCCTGGGCCGAAAAACGATGGAAAGAAATTCGCACCTGACCTGGATGGTGAAATACGCGCCCGGCGTCCTGTCAGCCAAAGGATACAACGGCGGCAAGGTCATTGCCGAAACCAAGATTGAAACGACCGGCGAACCCGCTGCCGTCCAGCTCAGGCCCGACCGCTCCACTATCAATGCCGACGGTGAGGATTTAAGCGTGTTCGCTGTTTCCGTGACCGATGCGCAGGGCCGCCGGGTGCCGGTGGCGACGAACCTGGTGCACTTTGAATTGAGCGGTCCCGGAAAAATGATTGGCGTGGGCAACGGCGACCCGAGCAGCCACGAACCGGACGTTTTCCTCCCGCAATTTTCCGTGCGCTCGGTCCCGTTGAATGACGGCTGGCGCTGGAAGAAATTGCCGAACGTGAACGATCCAAAACTGGCCGAACTCAAAACCAGTTTTGACGATTCGAACTGGGAGACGGCGAATCCACAATCCGACAGCGGCCCGTTGGGAGAACGCGAGCAGGCGGTTTTCCGCGTGAAAATCCAGGTGACCGAATCGGACCTCGCCGCCCAGACGGTGGAATTGCGCTGCGGCAGGATAGACGAGGACGGCTGGGTTTATGTGAACGACAAACAGGTCGGCGAGGCGCATGACTGGCAGGTGCCCGCCGTCTTTGATTTGAAGCCGTTCCTGCATCCGGGCGAAAACACCATCGCCGTGGCGGTGGCGAACTGGGGCGGACCGGGTGGACTTAACAAGGGTGTGACGCTGGAATTTCAGGAAAAGTCCGTCGCGCCGGCCTGGCAACGCAGCGTGTTCAACGGCCTAGCGCAAGTCATTGTGCAATCCACGAAGGAACCCGGCGAAATCAAGCTGACCGCCAGTGCGGAGGGCTTGTCGCCGGCCACCGTGTCCGTCCCATCGCAGCCCTGCACTCCGCGACCGGCGGTGCCTTGAAAACCGGCGGGTTGAAAGTCTGGGCATAGTATTTGATGAGTCATACAAAACTTTGTCCCACGTGGGACAAAGTTTTGTAATGGCGGATCAAGGGTTGAAAGCGCGCAGTTGTCGCCCGGCTTCCCGGAGTACCTTGATCCGCTGGCGCCACGCCCGTTGCCCCAGGTAACCGGGCGGTAGAATTCTTTCCGGTAGAAGCGGATCATGGGTCACCGCATCCAGCCACGCTTCGCGCTCCGCCACCGCCCAAGACCGTAACGCCTTGGCCGCTGCTTCGTTCCCAAGCGCCCCGACCGGCCGCTCGCCAAGAATTTTCAAATGCCGGGCATAGCGCTGATTGATGCGTTCGAAGTCCCAAGCACCTGCGACGATTTCAGCGTCGGATTCCCCCGCACACGACCGCGCCTCCAACAGGAGGAGCGACTCCACATTGATCTTGCCGCCAACGAGGATGCGTCTTTCTTCTTCCAGCGAATCAGGTGTAATCCAGACGCTGTTTTGCAAACAGCCGAAGCCTTTATCGCGGAGATAGCGTCGCAATTGCGCGCGCTGTGAATTCTGCGTGATTGGAACATCGAACAGCACGAGCCGCCAGCGACCGTCCCATTCGCGCGCCCATCTGGCCCGTGGATCGCGTCCACCCAGCGCGCGCAATCGGCCCTGCCAGGTGAGGCGATACATGCGGTCATCGGGCGCGGCAGGATCACGCTCGATAAACTGCTGATCTTCCAGCGTAGAGACCTGCCGCATCAGATTGTTGCGATAGGCCCAACTCTCGTAGGAGTCCGTGAGGTTGCGGAATGTGGGCCGGGCCAACGTCTCAGCGGACCAGAGGAGGAAATTCAGAAATTCTTCCGTTTGAGGTTTCATAGCCGGATATTAGCAAGATCAGGCAAATAATTCTATACAAAACTTTGTCGCATATGCGACAAAGTTTTGTAATGGCTGACAGGCCAGCGTATAACAAAAACATGCTGGCGCACATTAATTGTGCCTTAAAAAACTACCTTAAAAAACTGTTGGCGCGACGGCGGGGTGTTGTAATCTCACCACCATGAAACGGGACGCTATTTCTGCATTGGCGGTTCTTGCTGTTTGCCTTTCAACCAGCATCACCTTCGCCAACGAGGAAACCTGCGTGGCCTGCGACCGGAAGGTCCTGGTCAGCGGCCAGTTCGACCACGGCCGGGGACATGAAAGCCTGGCGATTGAAGGCGCGGCGCGACGCGACGAAGAAACGTTCCGCGAGGAAATTTACGGAACGAATTTCACGCTGTCCGTCCCCAATCTTCCGGCGGGCAAATACACAGTCCAAATCGGGGTGACGGAAATCGTTTTTACCAACGCTGGCAAGCGCACGTTTGATATCACCTGCGGCAACCAGACGCTCGCGCGCAATCTCGACGTTTTCACCGCCGCCGGCGGCGCGGGCCGGGTTCTCCTGCTGACCAACCAGATTGATTTTTCCGGCGATGTATCGCGCGGGCCGCTCATACTCACCTTCACCGGTCGCACCAACACGGCCAAGTTGAACACATTTGAACTCAGGGATGCCTCCGGCCAATCCATCATTTCGATGTGCGCAGCGGATTTGATCAATGCCGAAGACACCGCCGCGTTGGAACCGCCCGTCGTTACCGGGCCGGAAATCTGGAAGGATGCCGCGCAACCAACCGCCGCGCGCGTGGACGACCTGGTGCGCCGGCTGTCGCTGGCGGAAAAAGTGCAGCAGATGCGCAATGCCGCCCCGGCCATTCCGCGGCTTGGCGTTCCCGCCTATGATTACTGGAACGAATGTCTTCACGGCGTCGCGCGCGCCGGCACCGCCACGGCTTTCCCACAAGCCATCGGCATGGCCGCCACTTGGGACGCGCCGCTCCTGCATGAAGCCGCCGACATCATCGCCACCGAGGCCCGCGCCAAGCACAACGATTACGCCGCCAAACACAACGGCGAAAGCGCGCGCTATTACGGCCTCACGTTCTGGACGCCGAACCTCAACATCTTCCGCGATCCGCGCTGGGGCCGCGGCCAGGAAACCTATGGGGAAGACCCGTTTCTTACCGCCCGGCTTGGCGTGGCGTTCATTCGCGGCTTGCAGGGTGACGATCCGAAATACGTGAAGGCGATGGCCGGCGCGAAACATTTTGCCGTCCACAGCGGGCCGGAACTGGAACGCCACCGTTTTGACGTGGCACCGTCCGAACGGGATTTTTACGAAACGTATCTGCCGCACTTTGAGGCCGCAGTGCGCGAAGGCCATGTCGGCGCGGTGATGGGCGCCTACAATTCCGTCTATGGCAAACCCGCCTGCGCGAATCTGCTTTTGCTCACGGACATTCTGCGCAAACAATGGGGTTTTGCCGGCCAGGTCGTTTCCGATTGCGGCGCGATTTATGACATTTGTGCCAATCATAAATTTACCGCCACGCTGGAGGAGGCCGCCGCTGCCGCCGTGAAGGCCGGCGACGATCTCTGCTGCGGCATGGATTACAACTTGCTGGTGCGCGCGGTCAAAGACGGATTGATTTCGGAAAAGGAAATTAACACGGCCGTCAGCCGCGTGCTCGAAGCGCGGTTCCGGCTGGGACTGTTTGATCCGCGGGAAAAAGTTCCGTATGCGCAAATCCCCATTTCTCAGAACGACACGCCGGCGCACGAGGCGTTGGCGCTGAAAATGGCGCGCGAATCCATCGTGCTTTTGAAAAATGACGGCCTGCTGCCGCTCGACCGCGCCAAAATCAAGCGCATCGCCGTCATCGGCACCAACGCCAATTTCGTGGCCGTGCTGCTGGGTAATTACAACGGCACACCCGCCCGTCCGGTGACCATTCTCGACGGCATCAGGAGCGCCGCCGGCACGAACATCCAGGTGGTTTACGAACCGGCCTGTCCCCTGGCGTTAGGTCGGGACGGGTCGGGACGGCCCGACGCGCAAACATGGACCCGGGCCATTTCGTCCGCGTGGATGTCAGACGTGATCATTTACGTCGGCGGCATCAGCCCGCGGCTCGAAGGCGAGGAGATGAGGGTGGATTACGATGGCTTTAACGGCGGCGACCGCACGGCGATCGAATTGCCAGCGGTGCAAAATGAACTGCTCGAGGCGTTGCAGGGAGCCGGCAAACCGGTCGTATTCATCAATTGCAGCGGCAGCGCCATCGCCATGCCGTGGGAAGCCACCAACCTGACCGCGATTTTACAGGCGTGGTATCCGGGCGAAGAGGGCGGGCGCGCCGTGGCCGACATTCTATTCGGCGATGTAAATCCCGCCGGACGTTTGCCGGTAACTTTTTACCACGCCACCGCCGACCTGCCGGCGTTTGAAGATTATTCGATGTCCAACCGCACCTACCGTTACTTCAATGGCCGGCCGGACTTCGCCTTCGGCCATGGCCTGAGCTATACCAAGTTCGATTACAACAGCCCGAAGCTCAACGGGACCAATTTCGCCGCGGGCGACACGATCAAACTCACGTTTTCCCTGCTCAACGCCGGCGCGTGGGACGGTGATGAGGTCGCGCAGGTTTATTTCCGGCACATGAACTCCGCCCGGCCCCAACCCCGGCTCGCGCTGTGCAGCTTTGCGCGGATTCATTTGCAGGCCAGCCAGGGGGCCCGCTTCACCATGGACATTCCGGTGGAGCGGTTCCGCAGTTGGGACACAACCAAAAAGCAATACAGCATCGAACCCGGCGACTACGAACTGCTGGTGGGCGCGGCGTCCGACGACATCCGCCTGCGTGTGCCGCTGAAAATCACCGCTGCGAAATAAGGGGCATTAGCCGGCAGCAACACCAGCAAACGGGGTGAGCCGGCGCGAGCCGGCGTTGTAAAAATTCTCGCAACTGAAAACAGAACCGGGCCGATGCTTTGCATGAACCGCACTTTTAAAAAATTCACGCCCGCCATCGGGGCGTTGCTTTTTTCCATTTTTACCCAGGTCCACGGCGTTCCCGGCGAGACCGCGAATTCCCTGCCGGTCTTCACCGGAGAATTTTCAGGCGAGGCGCCGGCGCCGGCGGAACCGTTGAGCCTGTGGTATCGCCAGCCCGCGACCAATTGGGTCAGCGCGCTGCCCGTTGGCAATGGACGGCTCGGCGCGATGGTTTTCGGCGGCATCACCAGCGAGAGACTGCAACTCAACGAAGACACGCTCTGGGCCGGCGGGCCGTATGACCCGGACAACACCAACGCGCCCACTGCGCTGCCGGAAGTGCGCCGGTTGATTTTCGATGGCAAATACGCCGAGGCGCAAAAATTGGCCGGCCAAAAAATGATGGCCAAACCGCTGCGGCAAATGCCTTATGAGACGCTCGGTGATTTGATTCTTAACTTTCCCACCAACGCAGCAGTCGAGGATTACCGCCGTGATTTGAATCTCGACATCGCCGTTGCCCGCGTCACCTACACCAGCGGCGGCGTGAAATTCAAACGCGAAATATTTTCCAGCCCGGTGGACCAGGTCATCGTCATGCGGCTGATGGCGGACAAGCCAGGACAGATTTCCTTCACCGTCGGAATGAACACGCCGCAGAAAGCGGAAATGAGCGTGGAAATCAACACCAACGCGCCGGTCGTTGGCTTGACCAACGACGCGACGCTGGTGATGCGGGGCGTGAACGGTCAAGCCAGTGGAATCAAGGGTGCGCTGAAATTCGAGGCGCGTGTGCTCGTGTTGCCAGCTCGGGGAAAAATATCGGTGGACGCGGACAAAATTTCCGTCACCAATGCCGATTCGGTCACGTTGCTCATCGCCGCCACGACGAGCTATAAAAATTATCACGATGTCAGCGGCGACCCCGAAGCCATCACCAAACAACAAATCGCCGGAGCATATTATAAATGGTGGTGCGGCAACGTTGCCGATTGTGTTGACACAACGCTCCGCGATCACATCGCCGAACACCAGAGATTATTCCGCCGCGTCGAATTGAACCTCGGCGAGACGGACGCGATGAAGCTGCCGACGGACGAGCGCATCGCCCATTTTGCCGATGGCAACGATCCGCAACTGGCTGCGCTCTATTTTCAATTCGGCCGGTATTTGTTGATTTGTAGTTCGCGTCCCGGCGGCCAGCCCGCGAATTTGCAGGGCATCTGGAACGATTCGATGAACCCGCCGTGGGGCAGCAAATACACCATCAACATCAACACCGAAATGAATTACTGGCCCGCCGAGCCGGGCAACCTGAGCGAATGTGTCGAACCCCTCACGGCCATGGTGATGGACCTCACGCAAACCGGCGCGCACACGGCCAGGGTGATGTATGGCGCGCGCGGCTGGGTGGCCCATCACAACACGGATTTGTGGCGCGCGACCGCGCCGATTGACGGCCCGCAATACGGCCTGTGGCCGATGGGCGGCGCGTGGCTCCTGCAAAACCTTTGGGAACACTATCAATTCACCGGCGACAAAAAATTCCTGAAAAAAATTTATCCGGCCATGCAGGGTTCGGCGCAATTCTTCCTCGACACGCTCGTCGAGGAACCCACCCACCACTGGCTCGTCACCTGCCCGTCGCTGTCCCCCGAAAACCAGCATCCCAACGGCGCGAGCCTTTGCGCCGGGCCGACGATGGACCTGGAAATTTTGCGCGATCTGTTCGCGAATTGCATTCAAGCCTCGGAAATTCTGGGAGGGGATGAAAAATTCCGCAAACAGCTCGCCGCCACGCGCGCCCGGCTCGCGCCGCTGCAAATTGGCCCGGCGGGACAACTGCAGGAATGGCTTGAGGATTGGGACACGAATGCGCCCGACATTCATCACCGCCACGTCTCGCATCTTTACGGATTGTTCCCCGGCGACCAGATTGATTTTTACACCACGCCCGAACTGGCCGCGGCCGCGAAAAAATCCCTGGAAATCCGCGGTGACAAGGCCACCGGCTGGGCGACCGCATGGCGCATAAACCTTTGGGCGCGGCTGCACGACGGCGATCACGCCTACGGCATTTTGAAATTTCTGTTGAGTCCGGAGCGCACTTATCCGGACCTGTTCGATGCGCACCCGCCATTTCAAATTGACGGCAATTTTGGCGGCGCTTCCGCCATTGCCGAAATGTTGCTGCAAAGCCAGAACGGCGAAATTGAATTTCTGCCCGCGCTGCCGAAGGCCTGGCCCGATGGCAGCGTAAAGGGATTGCGCGCCCGCGGCGGTTTTGGGGTGGACATCACCTGGAAGGACGGAAAATTGGTTTCCGCCACCGTGCATTCGCTGCTTGGCAATCCCTGCTGCCTGCGCTACGGCGCCGTGACCTGCGACGTGAAAATCAAGAAGGGCAAAACGTTTCAGTGGGACGGCAACAAGGCCTAAATTTGGATTGATCACCTCGGCGCGGAAATTTTCAGCGCGCGGCCCCGGTAAACCGCTTCGACATCGGCGTTCTCCGTCACCGCGCCGCCGATGCCGTGGTTGGGCGACACGAACACGATGCGAAATTTCCGTTGTTCCAACATTCCGGGAAATTTTCCCGACCGTCTGCCGAGGGCGAGTGTTTTCGTTTTCTCGTCCCATGAAATCGGGATGGTCGCGTGGACACCGCGCTCGTAGTTATAGTTGTCGCCCTCGTCTTCGTAGAGCGTGAAGCTGCCGTCGTCACCGGGATAAACGCGCAGTTCAATCGGGTCGGCGGGTTTCTCGCCAGCGAACTGCACCAGCGGGCCCAGCGGCACAATTGAACCGGCGCGAACAAACAGGGGCACTTGCTCCAGCGGCGCAGCGGCGTTGACGGTTTGTCCGCCGTCAAATTTTTCCCCGCTCCAGAAATTCACCCAGCCGGTTCCGGCAGGCAGATAAACCGGCCGGTTCGTCGCCTGCGGTTCGGTCACGGGCGCGACGAGGAACGCCGGCCCCAGCATGAATTCATCGGACACGGCGAGCGCGGTTTTGTCGGCGCGGAAATCGAGCGGCAAGGCGCGCATCATCGTGTAGCCGTCGCTCGTCACGCGCCAGGCGACGGAATAATTGTAAGGCAGCAGCCGGTGGCGGAGTTCGTCGTAGGCGAGCAGGATTTTCTGCGTTTCGGGCAGCCATTTCCACATCTCGGTTTCCGTGCCGCCGCCGTGGATTCGCAGCACGGGACAGAACGCGCTCCACTCGAACCAGCGCGCGAGCAGTTCGTTGTAGTCGGGTGAGGTGTATTGGCCGGCGGGATGCCAGAAGCCGCCGCAGTCGGTTGTCCAATACGGAATGCCCGCGAGGCAGAAATTCAAGCCCGCCGGAATCTGACGCTGGAAGGTTTCCCAATTGCCCGAAACATCACCCGACCAGATGGCGGAGGCGTAACGTTGCAAACCGGGAAATGCCGAGCGCGTGAGGATGCAAACCCTTTTGGCCGGATTCGCCGCGCGCTGGCCTTCGTAAATGGACTGGCTCGCAAACAAGGGATACGCGTTGCGCAAAAAGTCCCCCGCCCCGAGAAAGGTGTTTTTGCCGGCCAGGGCGTTCCCCGTGTCGCCGGGTTCGGTGGCGTCACCCCACCACGCATCCGTTCCGATTTTGAAAAACGCATCATGGAGATGCTGCCAGCGGATGTTGCGGCCGACCGGCCCGTAGGCATCCACCCATTCGCCGACGAGGGCGTTGTTTTGCCTCAAATCGGCCAGCGTCCGGCCGTGCGGGTTGCACCAGACGGAGATCATGAACTTCACGTTTTGCGCGTGAAGCTTTTCGATCATGCCCGCCGGGTCGGGATAATTTTTCAGGTCCCACTCGTAACTGCCCCAGCCATTGGTGCCCCAGTATTTCCAATCCTGCACGATCAGGTCGAGCGGCAGGCCGCGTTTGCGAAATTCGGCAGCGGCATCCAGCAACTGTTGCTGGCTCGAATAACGTTCGCGGCATTGCCAGAAACCGTAAGCCCACTGTGGCCACATCGGGGCGTCGCCGGTCGCGAGCCGGTAGCCGCGAATCACGTCATCCAGTTCCGGTCCGTAAAAAAACGTGTAGTCAATGGCCCTGGCGAATTGCGAGCGGAACGTCATCGCGTCACCGGGCAAACCGGCGAAGAGCTTCACGTTTTTGCCGCCGCCGCGAACGGTCACGGCGCAACTGGTGTTCGCCGGCAGCACGGCCTTTCCGCAAAGACTGAATGGCGTCCAATAATTTTTCACACCGGTGATTTCCCGGCCGTCAGCAAGAATCGTGAATTCGTCACGATTGCCATCGCCCGTCGCGAAGAGAAGATATTCGCCCGCCGCGCCGCTCGTGAACGTGCCGTGGCGCACGGGAATTTTCGGCGGCGGGTTCGTCGCGCCGGAATTTTCCTCCGGTACCAGCGGGATTTCGTTGTCCAGCGGATTGAAGTCCGTGAGCGAGGCGTTGTCCCAAAGCAGGCCGTAGCCACGGCTCGAAACCACGACCGGCAGCGTGGCGGTTGTGTTGTGCTGGTGTAATTCGCGCGGGACGCCGCGCCAGTTCCAAAGCCCCTCCTGATATTGACCGAGGCCATAAAGAAACTCATCCGGCGGCGACGCGAACGAATCCTCGGCGGTAAAAAATTCCCCGTGCGGTGCGAACCGGCGCGCGCCGGGATTTTCCGCGAGCAAAACGTTCCCGACCCGGTCGAGGAATGTTACCGCGCCGGAACCGCGGCTGACTTGCACCCGTAAATCGCGCGTCACGATGGTCACGGCACCGGTGTTGGCCTCCACCTTGAACGGCATGGGCCGCCATTCACGCGTGATGACAAAACTTTTGGTCATGGGAATTTTGTCGGTGGGCGAATAGACGACGCGCACGATGCGGTCGGTGCAGACCTGAATTTTAATCGCGCCGGACGGTGTGGTGAATGTGACGCCGTCGGGGTTTTTGTGAAATGATGTCACCGCCAGCGGCGCGGCGAACGAGGTGGGCGCGAGCAGTAAAAACAAAACGGCGGGAAATTTCATGCGCCTAGGCTAACAACCCGGCTGCGGCTTCAAAATTCAAATCTGCGAACGACAGATTTTCTAAACGCCTCGCGCTCGCGGCTCGGCAATCCCTGTCGCCTAGGCTACGGCGATATGATCCGTGCCCTGAAAATCAAAATGGCGAAACGTTTCAATCGGATGGCTCATCGAAGCATTGCCAACGGCACAGAACACTCCACTAACTGACAACAGACAAACGTTTGGCTTCACCAATTCGTTTCAATGCCTCGCGTTCACTCGCCGCATATTTCTCGACCAGTTTGTCATAAACTTTTGTCGCCGCCGGGTTCGGACGGATTTCGCTGTTCGGGACCGGGTCGGTGAAACCGGCCACGACCTGTTCCCATTTCGGTTTTTCCCCGGCCTGGACCAGCCAGCCGTGCGCCGCCCGCAAGGCGGCGCCCAGCGCGGCGCTCTTGGAAACCTCGATGCGTTCGACCCGGCAGTTCGTCACGTCGGCGGCGGTCACAGTCAATGACCACCGCGCTGAGGCTCTGGGTGCTGGAATCAAGTCCGAGGAATAATTTGGCCATGGAGATTTTAATGTGTCGTTTGCTCCCGATTTGGTAACAATCAATTCGAACCATGAAATTGAAAACTGCGCTTTGGCTGCATTTTCATAGTATTGTCCTGCTCTGCGCGGTTGCGGCCCACGCCGGGCCGACCCAGGCTGCGTCGGTGGTTTCACCGAGGCGAGTTGACCGGCAGGCGCTGGTGACGCGGCACAACGTTGTGCTGCGCCAGTTCGACGCCAACAATCCGCTGACCGTCGGCAATGGCGGATTCGCCTTCACCGTGGACGCCACCGGGTTGCAAACCTTTCCGGAGGCGTTCGAGCAGACCGTTCCGCTCGGCACGTTGTCGGACTGGGGCTGGCACACGATCCCGAATACCAACGGCTGGAGTAGCGACCATTTTCAATTCAAGGAATTCACCGACCTGAACGGGCGCAAAGTTCCCTACGCCGACGTGCCCGGCAACAATCAAACGCCCGAAATCAAATGGCTGCGCGCCAATCCGCATCGGTTGCACCTCGGCCAGATTGGTTTTGTCCTCACGCACGCAGACGGTTCGCCGGCACGGACGAATGATTTGACGGACATCGAACAAACGCTGGATTTGTGGGATGGCGAAATCATGAGCCATTTCAAATTCGACGGCCGGCCGGTCACGGTGGAAACCGTTTGTGATCCCAATCTTGATGCGATTGCAGTGCATGTGGAATCGCCGCTGGTGAAATCGGGACGGCTGGCGATTCAAATTCATTTTCCCTATGGCACGGGTGAAACCATCACCGCGGATTGGAGCAAGCCGGAGGCGCATGAAACTTTCCTGAACCAACCCAGGCCAGACGAGGCCAATTTTTTCCGGAAGCTGGACAACGACGAGTATTTCGTGGCGGCAAGCTGGACGAAGAACGCGGCGTTGCGCGAGGCCGAAAAACACCGGTTTGTGATTTGCACCGGCACGGATTCGAGGGCGGGAGCGCCGGTCTCCGACCCGGCACGTTTGGGCACATCACCGCCTCAAGCCGGAGTGGAGATCGGCGCTTCTGCGGATACGCTGGAACTGGTCTGCGCTTTTGCACCGACGAATCTCACGGCTAAAAGTTTGCCGACGTTTGCGCAGGCAAAGCGGGCGGCGCAAAAACATTGGAACGATTTTTGGCACACGGGCGGCGCGATTGATTTGTCCGGCAGCAAGGATCCGCGCTGGTTTGAACTCGAACGGCGGATCGTGTTGTCGCAATACCTCACCGCCATTCAGGACGCCGGGGAATATCCGCCGGCGGAGACCGGCCTGACCTACAACACGTGGGAAGGCAAGTTCCATCTGGAAATGCACTGGTGGCACGAGGCGCATTTCGCATTGTGGAACCGGCTGCCGCTGCTGGACAAAAGTCTCGGCTACTATCAGAAAATTTTGCCGCGGGCGGAAGCCATGGCGCAAAAGCAGGGCTACGCCGGAGCGCGCTGGCCGAAAATGACCGGTCCCGGCGGCGCGGAATCGCCGTCGCCCGTCGGACCTTTCCTCATCTGGCAGCAGTCGCACCCGATTTTCTACGCCGAGTTGTGTTATCGCATCCACGGCGACCAGGCCACGCTGGAGAAATACCGGGACATTGTTTTCCAGACGGCGGATTTCATGGCCAGCTACGCGACCTGGGACGACGCAACCAAACGTTACGTACTCGGCCCGACGTTGCAATGCGCGCAGGAAATTTTCCCGAAGGAAAACACCTTCAACCCGACGTTCGAGTTGACCTGCTGGCGCTGGGGTCTGGCAACGGCACAGCAATGGCGCACGCGTCTCGGCCTGCCGCGTGATGAAAAGTGGGACGCGGTCTTGAAAGGCCTCGCCCGGCCACCGGTGGGTGACGGCAAATATCTCTTTACCGAAACCGCGCCGGATTCCTACACGAATCCGCACTGGAACAAGGACCATCCCGCCGTGACCGGCGCGCTGAGTTTCGTGCCGGGACCGGGAATTGACGTGGAAACAATGCGGAACACGCTGGATTGGGTCTGGAAAAATTGGAATTGGCCGGACACGTGGGGCTGGGATTATCCGATGCTGGCGATGTGCGCCGCGCGGTTGGGCCAACCGGAACGCGCCGTGGATGCGCTGCTGCTCGACACGCCGAAAAATCATTGGGCGCTCAACGGCCAGGTTTATCAGCGGCCCGGTCTGACGATTTATCTGCCCGCCAACGGCGGCCTGCTTTACGCCACGGCGATGATGGCCGCGGGCTGGGATTCATCACCGAAACGGAATGCGCCCGGTTTTCCGGACAACGGCCAGTGGAAAGTGCGGTGGGAAAATCTGCGGCCGGCCCCGTGATTAGAGCGGTTCCATCTTTCATGTAGCGCAGACATTCTTGTCTGCGGGTTTGCGGGACATTCTTGTCCCGTGTTCCATCCGTACGAAAGTGGCGACTGGAAAGTCGCCAAAACCCGCAGGCTGGAAAGCCTGCGCTACATCATAACTGTAAACGCTCCAGCGCCATTTCTCAGAGACAATAAGTGAATGGCAGGGTGGCGCTGCGGCGCCGCCGGATTGTCATGTCTCCGCGCGGCAGCGCGCGCGCCCTACCATCAGCAAAGGCTGTTCACAGAAATATATTTCTCTGCGATCTTCAGCGGCAGCAGGATGGCAGTGGTTTTCACGTTTGCCCGGACTTGTCCCCGTAATGTTGCGGCAAAGGAGAACGCAAGACAATACCCGTGGACGGATTTCCTTACCGTTTTGTCTGTTCAGCAACGTAATCCTTGACCAGCTTTAGCGTCGTCGCAAGGTCACGCTCGACCAGAAAAGTTTTGTCCAGTGGTTTCTCCTTCCACCGTCCTAACACGCGAACTTCGCCGGCAGTCGCATCGTAAATGATTTTGACGGTTGGTTGCCTTCGTTCGTCCGCCGGGTTGGTCTCCCATGCACGCAGTGCTTCGGCGTCGGAAAAAGAATGAACCACCGTTGTTTGCCAAGTTTGCTTGAGCAACGCGACCTCGTCCGTGGCCGAACCTCGAGTGCCGCCGCTTTCCAGCATCGCCAGTTGAATTGTCAGCGAGGTCGGCGGGCGGAACATTGGCAAGACCACCAGCATGACTACCGCTGTTGCTACCGCCAGACCAAGCCACCAGCGCAAGCCCCATGCAAAACTGCGATCCGGCTCTTTTTTCGCCGCAGGCCGGCCGAGCGTCTGCCGCACTTTTGTCTGCAACCGTTCCCGTGCGTAAGTCGGAAATTCGCTCCCTGTTGTTTCCATCGCACTCACGAGCGGCAATGCGTCCTTCGCCACGCGCACGTCTGCCTGCAACCGCGCAAACTCCGCGCGTAGCTCTGGCTCGCGCGCAAGCAGCGCGTCCAATTCCGCGTGTTCCGCGTCGCTGGCTTGGCTGGCGATAACCTTCATCGCCAGATCAAAAAAGCGTTCATCATTCACGTTCATTGAATTCATCGCAAAAAGCCTTTCGCATCTTTCAACTATTTTTCGTCTCGACCCCAAATGCGCTGCATCGCTTCCAGCCCACGCTTCAAATAAACACCCACCGAGCCGACAGCCACGCGCCGTTTCTTGGCAATTTCCTCGTAATGCAGATTATGCAAGAAAAAATCAGAAAGTATTTCACCCAATGGCGGCTTTAATTCTGCAAGCGATTTTTTCAATCGCGCCGCCAGTTCCTTTTCCGCCAGCGCATCCAGCGGGGAATCGGACGATGCGGGTTCGGGCTTGGTTTCACCGTCCTCCTCCATCGGCGCGTCCAGTGATTCCGTCTTGCCCTCACCGCGCTTTTTGGCAAACCGCTCCCGCAACAAACTTACCGCCCGATGGTGCGCAATGCTGGCCACCAACGGCTTTAATTCCTCCACAGATTTAATCGTGCTCACCTTTTCCACCAATTCCTCCAGTGACTCAATTGCCACATCCTCGACCTCGTTCGGGAAATACGGCTGAAGTTTCAGTTGCGCCACCGCGAAAGCTGTCGGCCACAGCCAACGAAACGCATCGTCCCACGCATCAGGATTACCGTTTTGGAGGGCGCGCAGGTTTGGCGGATTCACCGCTTCAGATTGCCCAAAGTCATCCGTGCGGTCAAAGCATCAAAAAGTTGTAAGAACCGCAGAGCCGATTGCGATGAAGTGAGTGAAGGCTGTTCGATGACCGGACACCAAAACAACAAATACAACAATATCGAAAATATGAAAACTCTGACCAAACTCGTCCTCGCCGCTGCGATGTTCGGAACTGCCGTTGCCCTGCAAGCCCAAGTGGATGTTTACGGCACCACCACCGTCATCGGGGATACTGCATTCTCCGATTTCAATGTCTCCGGTGGTTATGGATGCGGTTTTTGTGACATTTCGGGAACCAGCACCACCATCGGCGATTTTACATTCCACAATTATTACACTTCCGACGGCGGATATGTTTCCGGCACCACCACTGTTATTGGAGACACAGCATTCTCCGATTTCAACGCCTCCGGCGGCTATGGCTCCGATTCTTTGGACATTTCCGGCACCAGCACCGCGATTGGTGATTTCACTTTTCACAACTATTCCACCTCGGATGGCGACATCATTTCCGGCGACTCGATAACTATTGGAGACACCACGTTCACCGACCTTTCCGAATGGTGAAATGAGCCATGTAAATTCGGATTCAATTTCCGCTTAAAAACTAACCTTAAACCCATCAAAAATATGAAAATTCTAACCAGACTCATCATCGTTGCCACAATTCTCGCCACAACGCTTGCCGCCCAAGCCGGTTGGGTGAGTGGTTACTATCGCAGCAGTGGCACTTACGTTGCGCCATATTACCGTTCCGATTTCGGCTCGCTCGGTGGCTATTCCAGCTACTCTGGCTCCAGTCGCGATTATGTGTATCGCAATCCCTACGCCGCGTATCCCTCCGTGCATGTGAACGGCTACACGCGTGCTGACGGCACGACGGTTCTCCCTTATTACCGCACGCCGCCCAACAACACCTTGACCGATAATTTGAGCTATCGCGGTTACGGGACGATCCGTGTTCCGCGCTACTCGGCCGGTTGGTAAACAAACCACACCCATTTGAGAGCCATGAATTCCTTCAAACATTTGTTTGCCCTGCTTGCGCTGATGCTTAGTGCGGTTTCATGCACGCCTGCGGCTGGCTCGACAAATTCCATTCCAGCCGAATTGCGGTCTGGAGATTTTTCTTGCGGCAATTCAACAATCCAAACGGCGGTTGAACTCAAACATGCCGGTTGGATATACATCATGCCGGAACCGAAAAGCCGCCAAGCCGCTTGGGGCAATTATGACGGGCGGACAACCTGGTGGGTGGGTTATTGGGTGAATGGCCGAACCAGCACGACCAGTTCCACGGTGCCGACGAAGAATTCCAGCGGTGAATGGATTGGTGATGGCAACGGCTACCGCGCTTGGAGACGGGGTGGCACTCCGCCGCCGCCCACGAAAATCGAATGGCTTTGTTCGTCCTACGGTGGTATTCCGCCACGCTGATTTGAAATTCTGTCACTCTCGTTGCGCACGATGAAACTACCGGCTCGACCATCTTTTTGCAGTCTGGCAAAATTTGAACTATGCGCTGTGTCCAAAACATACGCGTGATGCTGGTTATAGTTTTGGTGGGTATGTTTTCCTACCACGGTTTTTGCGCACAAAATGTGGCTACCAACTTCGCACGCACGACATTCGAATACAAGGAAGCCAAGAGCTACGCCGAGCTGACCAATTCAATTCGAGAGGTAAAGCAACAACTGGATTCGACAGAAAGAACGTTGGGCGGCAGCAGCACAAACGTCGCTGACTTGTGCAGCAAACTCGCTTCCTTGTATGATGAACTGGGCGATTTGGCTCAAGCGGCGCAACTTCTTCATCGGTGCCTCGCAATTCGGGAACAATCGTTCGGCCCAGAGCACATGGATGTGGCGGATGCGTTGAGCGATCTGGCGTGGGAGTATGAAGGAATGGGTGACTACGAAATCGCATTGTCTCTTTACCAACGGAGTTTGGCTATCACCGAAAAAATGGCAGGTCCCAATCATTTCAAGGTTGCTACAACATTGAATGACATGGCTGACTTGTTTTGCATGAGAGAAGATTTTGTTCATGCGCTGCCATTATGCCAGCGTGCTTTGGCAATCAGGCAAAAAGAACTAGGACCGGATCACCCAGATGTCGTTGACAGCCTTAGCACACTGGCATGGATTTATGACGGGCTTGGGAATTACCACGACGCGCTCGCGACAGCCCTGCATGGCATTGCGATTGGAGAAAAGACTTTGGGACCTGATCATCCCTTGATTTCCGATGCTTCGTCTGTCTTGGGACAAATCTATAGCGACCTTGGAAATTATCCTGAGGCGCTTTCAGCCTTTCAACGCGCTTTGGCTATTGATGAAAAGCTTTCCGGTTTGGAGCATCCTGACGTGCTTTGGGACCTTGATGACATCGCAAGGCTGTTCGGTAGGCAGGATGAATTTGGCAAGAGCATTTCCACTTACGTCGAGCTTTTTAAAAGGCAGCGCCATTATTTTGTCGGCCAAATTCTCGATGTGTCAGATCGCGATGCATTGCTATTGCTTCAAGATTCTTTCGAATTAGCGGAGTCCTTTCATTCCGTCTGCGCGGAAGGTTCGGCGAAGACCTTGGTCAGCGCGCGGGTTGCCGGAGCCACGGCGTTGGCCTTGGACAAAGCGCTCCTAGAGGAAGTCCGTGCTGCCCAAGCTGCGTTTGAAGCTGATCCGCGAACTTCCACCGAAAAACTACGCGAACAATACCGTTCTATTCAATCTGAGTTGGAAGACCTTGATCAAAGCGAACTCACAAAAGCGCGGCTGGAAGCCAAGCGCCACAAATTGCAGGATGAGTTAAGTCAAATCGAGGCCAAATTAGCGGAGCGTGTCGCCATGGCGGCGCAAACAATCCGTGAGCGGAATTTGACGTTGAACGACATCGCCCGCAGTCTCCCATCGCAGTCCGCGCTGGTGGATTTCATTCAATATCGCCGTTATGATTTTGCCGCCAGGACAAACCAATGGAAGGAGCAACGCTACGCCGCGTATTTAACTTTTCCATTGGTGAACGGTTCAACAAACGTGGTTGTCGAGCGCGTGGATTTGGGCGAAGCCGCGCCTATCAACGAATCCATTGCCCTAGTCTGCAAGCGGATGTCTGCTGGACAATTTGCCGCCAAAGATTTGGCCGGCGCGTTGGAACAATTGAGCGGACTGGTTTATGCCCCGCTCGCCCGGTATCTGACGAATGTCTCGCACCTTGTCATTTGTCCCGACGGTCAATTGAGCCGCGTGCCGTTTGAAATGCTGCCGGTCGGCAACAAATTTTTGGTGGAGGAAAAGACTATCAGTTACGTGACCAGCGGGCGCGAGGTTGTGCGGTTTGCGATTTCCGCCGCCAATGTCCGTAACTCAAAGTCAATCGTCATGGGCAATCCTGATTTTAATTTCAACCTTGCCGGCGCGCGTCCATTGAATCCAGCCTTTCAACTTGCCGTCGGGCCGTCGGCGTTACGTTCGTTGACCCGCGATTATGACGGCATAAAATTCCAGCCATTGCCCGGCGCGGAAGCCGAGGCGCGCAGCGTGGCAAAGTTGCTTGGCGATGACGCCATCCTGTATCTGGGCGCGGATGCGCGTGAAGCAGAATTGAAAGCTGTGCAATCGCCGCGCGTGTTGCATCTGGCGACGCATGGTTTTTATTTTCCTGACCAGGAATTCAACTCGACGAATTCGTCTGCCAAACCGAATCAGACGAGACGATTGCCCTATGCCAAGAAGAATAACTGGGAAAATCCGATGGTGCGCTGCGGAATTGCGCTGGCCGGTGCGAACCATGCCATGCAAATCACAAACGCGCTGGCCGAGGACGGTTTGCTCACGGGCTTGGATGCATCGCTGCTCAATTTACAGGGGACGAAACTGGTCATTTTGAGCGCGTGCGACTCCGGTGCGGGCGAGGTGAAAATTGGCGAGGGCATGATGTCGTTGCGCCGCGCCTTCCTCATCGCCGGCGCGCAGACTGTGCTGGCAAGTCATTGGCCGGTAAGCGACAAGGCAACAAGCACGTTGGTGACGGAATTCATGCGACGCTGGCGCGCGGGCGAGCCACGAGCGCACGCATGGCGTGAAGCACAGTTGGAATTGCTCCGCTCAAAAGATTTTTCCAATCCCTACTTCTGGTCGGCGTTTACCCTGACGGGACAGTGGAATTGAACCTGAAAGTGTGCCTCGTCACCTCAGCTTCTGTATTTTATTTGCTCTGCAACTGGCTTGATTTCAATAATTTCCTGTCCCAGTTTCTCGCGCATCTCCACCGTGAAATAAATGCATGCGCAGGCAACTGGAAACTGTCGCGTGCGACATAACTCAAAATAGTGATTGCCTTGGCCGGCGCATTTTCCGGATAGTTTCCGGCAGCAAAAATCCCGTTTATCTTTCATTTGCGATGAACTCACAAAACAACATTGAAAAGTCTTTTTCACTGGCCAAAGAACGCTACGCCACATTGGGCGTGGACGCGGACCGCGCACTAAAGATGCTGGAGAAAATTCCCATCTCGCTCCACTGCTGGCAGGGCGACGACGTCAGCGGCTTTGAAAATTTCGGCGGGACGTTGGGCGGCGGACTGGTCGCCACGGGAAATTATCCGGGCAAGGCGCGGACGCCGGACGAATTGCGCGCCGACCTGGAAAAAACGTTTTCACTCATTCCGGGCAAACATCGCCTCAATCTCCACGCCTGCTATGGCGAGTTCGGCGGCCGGAAAGTGGACCGCGACCAAATCACGCCGGAACATTTCAAAAACTGGATTGCGTGGGCCAGACAAAACGGCATCGGCATGGACTTCAATCCGACCTGCTTCTCGCATCCGAAAGCGGCCGACGGTTTCACGCTGTCGCACGCGGACAAAAACATCCGCCGGTTCTGGATCGAGCACTGCCTCCGCTGCCGCGACATCGGCGCGGCCATCGGCGCGGCGCTTGAAAAAACCTGCATCACAAACGTCTGGATTCCCGACGGCATGAAGGACACGCCCGCCGACCGCAACGCGCCGCGCGCGCGGCTCGCCGAATCGCTCGACATGATTTTCAAGAAACCGGTCCCGTCGAATCTGAATCTTGATTCGGTCGAGCCGAAATTGTTCGGCATCGGCAGTGAAAGTTACGTTGTCGGTTCGCATGAATTTTATCTCGGCTACGCCGTGAGCCGGAAGAAGCTGCTGACACTCGATGCCGGCCATTATCATCCGACCGAGGGCATCGCGGACAAAATCTCCAGCGTGCTGCAATTTTTGCCGGAGATTTTGCTGCACGTCAGCCGCGGCGTCCGCTGGGACAGCGACCACGTGGTCATCTGGAACGACGATTTGCAGGCCATCGCCCGTGAAATCGTGGCGAACGGTTTTACCGTCCGTGTCCACATCGGGCTTGATTATTTTGACGCCAGCATCAATCGGGTTGCCGCCTGGACCATCGGCACGCGCAACATGCTTCGGGCCCTGCTCTTCGCATTGCTGGAACCGACGGCGGAACTGCGCGCCGCCGAAAGCGCCGGCGATTACACGACGCGGCTGGCGTTGCAGGAGGAAATCAAATCGCTGCCGTTCGGCGCGGTCTGGGATTTTTATTGCGGGAGCAAAGGCGTTCCGGCCGGCGAGGCGTGGCTGGCGGAAGTGAAGCACTACGAAAAGAAGGTCTTGAGCCAGCGGAACTAAACCAACACTCCATCACACATACCAACCATGAATCCATTTCTTGGCGTTTTCTTTCATTGGCTCGGCGGTCTGGCATCCGGCAGTTTCTACGTGCCGTATCGCGGCGTTAAGAAATGGTCGTGGGAAACCTACTGGCTCGTCGGCGGATTTTTCTCGTGGATCATCTGCCCGTGGGTGTTCGCGTCGTTCATGACGAATGACCTGCCAGGCGTGTTGAGGCAGCAATCGGCCGGCACGTTGTGGTGGACGTATTTCTTCGGGGCGATGTGGGGCTTTGGCGGGCTGACGTTTGGGTTGACGATGCGTTATCTCGGCATGTCGCTGGGGATGGGTGTGGCGCTGGGTTATTGCGCCGCGTTTGGCGCGTTGTTGCCGCCGATTGTCAAAACGTTTTACGGGCCAATCCCGGTGCCGGAAACCATGGTTCAGATTGCCTCGGCGACGCCGGGACAAATCACCCTGGCGGGCGTGGCGGTGTGTTTGCTCGGCATTGGCATTGCCGCGCTGGCGGGGTGGACGAAGGAACGGGAAATGCCCGAGGAGCAAAAAAGGAAGGTCATCAAGGAATTCAATTTCACGAAGGGCCTTTTGGTGGCGACGTTTTCCGGCATCATGAGCGCGTGTTTCTCGTTCGCCCTGACCGCGGGCAACCCGATCGCCGACGCGTCCGCGGTTGCCGGCACAAAGGCCTTGTGGGTTGGCCTGCCCAAACTCGTGGTGGTGCTGCTCGGCGGGTTCACCACCAACTTCATCTGGTGTGTGCTGTTGAACGTTAAAAATCGCAGTGGCTACCAATACCTTTCTTCACAGGTCCGTCCCGAGCATGCTCCCGCACCGGGAACGGCGTCTGCGACGTCACCCAACGACCTCCAGGTCCCCATGCTCGCCAACTATCTGTTCTCCGCGCTGGCGGGGACGTTGTGGTATTTTCAATTCTTCTTCTACACGATGGGTGAGACGCAAATGGGCAAGTTCAAGTTCGCCAGTTGGACGTTGCACATGGCCAGCATCATCATTTTCAGCACAATGTGGGGCTGGATTTTGCATGAGTGGAAGGGCTCCAGCAAAAAAGCCCATACCTTGATTGCCGGAGGCATCGCGACATTGATTCTCTCGACCATCATCATCGGCTTTGGCACCTATTTAAAAAGCAAAGCTGGTCCATGAACGAAGCAGGGGAATGGGTCGCTGAAGCAGAACTGGCGCACCCATCAGGAGTTGAACCTGAAACCTGCTGATCCGTAGTCAGCCGCTCTATCCAATTGAGCTATGGGTGCACCGAAAAGGAAATGTAAACTACGAATCGGAGGCCGTCGGTGCAAGGAATTTCACCCGGCCCGGCAATTCAGTCCTTGAAAAGGTTCCGCAACGCCAGCGCCAGAATCGTCAGCACCAGCATCAGGCCGCTCGGCATGAATTTTTTCGTCCTGGCCAGCCGCACGGCGAACACCACGAGCAGCGCCGCCAGGATGACGTTCGCCAGTCCGCGCGCGAACGCCGGTTGAAACACTCCCGGCACCGCCGTCAATACCAGCAACGCGGCAAATACCGACGATGAGATGAGCGACACCTTGCTGTTCGCCTTGAAAAATCCGATCAGTCCGCCAACCAGCAGCAGGACAATGTAAATCCACAGGACTTTGTCTGCAAAATTATGCATCGGCGCAGGCTGCCTCAATTTGCCACCCTGTCCAAGCCCGGAATTTCACCCGGCCCGGCCTCCGGTCGCACCCGGACGACCCGTGGCAAACCTCCGGATGATCGTTTTGCCCCAATTGATTCCCGGTCTCCCGATCGCCAAATCCAGCAAATAACTCAACAGGGTCGTCAGCCCCAGATTCAACATGAAAGCGGGGAGAAACTGCCCGAGCGAGCCCTGGCCTTTGGGCAGGGCCGGCCAAATTTTCGAAAGCACCAGGCCGATGACAATGCTGTGAATGAGATAGGTGCCGTAGGAACAATCGGCCAGGGTTTTTCTCAGGGGCAATTTTCGCAGCATTTGATCCGCAGCCCGCACCAGGCCAAAAAACCGGGCGCGCAGCGGTGGAATAAGGCAGACGACATAGCCGGTCGAATAAATGGCCGCCAGCAACCACAGGAAATTTTCTTTGCAGGTCAACAGATAAACCGGGAAAGCCGCCCAGAACCATTTGGATTTTAATTCCTGTGTTCCCCGCACGAGCACCCACGCAATCACCATGCCGACGGCAAAAGTGTGAAGTTTAACCGGAAGGATGGAGGGCTGGTCAAAGTACAGCCAGAGGCCGGAAGCGGCGTCGTTATAGTAACCCACCGAAAAACGGCACAAGGCGCCCACCAATGCGCAAAGGAAAAAAAACAAACCCGCACCCAGCCGGTTCATTGCCAGCGCCAGGAATGGGAAACAGGCGTAAAATTGCATTTCCAGGCTCAAGGTCCAGTCCGGCATCGCGCAATTGGTGGATTCATGGGGCAGAAAGCCGAACAAAAACGAAAGGCGCAGCAGCAGCCATTGCCACGCCGGCAGGCCTGCGCCCGCCCCCCAGGCACGGGGGGTCAACTTCACGACAATCAGAAACAGGAGTAAAAAGTAATAAAGCGGGGCGATCCGGAAAAAACGCCGGACATAAAACCGCCACCAGGTTGCCGGCTCGTTCCAAGGCTCCTTCTCCCGCCGTTCCCAGTAATGGAAAATCATCAAAAATCCCGATACATTTATGAATACGTCCACGGCAATGGCGGCCGACCCGAAAACCGGCAACCGATAGCCAATGTGATCACTGGTGTGCCATGCCAGCACCATCCATGCGGCCAATATCCGGACCACGTCCAACAGCGGGATCGTTTCCGTTGACTTGCCGGAGCGATGGACTGAAAGCATGGCGGGTGGAAAGGGATGTCAGACTAGAGGAAAACAGCGAAGATCAACCCATGCCAGCGTTGCCTTCCACCCTGCGACCGCCGGCAAAAGACGGCGTGATTCCGAAAAAACCGATTTGTGAATTGCATTGCGCGCAGGCTGCCTCAATTCGTCGCCACGTCCAAGCTCAGAATTTCGCCCGGCTCGCATTCGGCGAACACCTCGAACGGCCGGCAGCACACCTCGCAGTCCGTTGTGAACTGCTGGCTCGGCACGCTCGTGTCCACCACCAGTTCGAACGCCTGCCCGCAGAATGGGCATTGGATTTTCCCGGTAACTTCCATTCTGCAACTTGGTCCCATGACCGGAAATCGCAACCATTACCCTGCCATCGGCCCCGGATAAACAAAGGGCCGGCAAGGTGCCGGCCCTCCCACAATCGGGAAATGTTTTCCGCGCCCGGGCTAGAACCGCTTCGTGAGGGTCAGGGTGACGGCGTTGCCCTGCACCCGGTTCTCGGCCATGAATTCGTAATTGTAGCGGACCGAGACGAAGAACATCTGCTTTGGAAAAGCCATGCTGATTTCCGGGCCGACGGCCGCCACGCGGTTGCGGCTGCCGGGCGACGAGCCGCTGTTGGCGGTCACCTGTTGCTGGTAATAACCCACCATGCCAAGGTCAACCGCCTTGCTCAGGCCCTTGCTGACGCCCCATTCCAGTGTGTAGGCATCTCCAGGTGTGACATGCGTGTCGCGTTGTTCGGTGTTGAATTCGTAACGATTCAACGCCGAGACTGCCCAGGTCTTTTCCTCATCAATATACCAGGTGGCTCCGGCGGTTTGCATGAAGGTCCAAAAGCCCGCACCAACGCGCGTGGTGGGCGGGGGAGCGGAATCGCCCGTGGGCGCCCAAACGCCGCTGCCGACCGCGAAGTCAAACTGTTTGATATGCCAGGAGAGCGTGCCTTCGCCAAAAAAGTCGCCGATGCCGAAGGTGGTGCTGTCAAACCCCGGTGCCTTCACGTGTTGATCCACCAGTGGAAGCAGGGCGTCCACGCCGACGTACCCACCAAGGAATTTTGTGTCGGTGATCCAAATCACACGGGGTATGTTCGCATAAGTGAAAGCTTCGAAGTTTGGAATCAGGAGATTCTTGCCGGACGGGTCGTTCTGTTGGTTGGCCCAGTAGAAATAATTGTAGTCGCGGAAATAAACCCCCGGCGGTGGCAGCGAGGCGCCCTTGATGCCTTCAGAGCCAGGCACATATTGGGCCGAGGGTTGGGCCTGCAAAATACCCGGCAGCGCCACCAGTGACGCCGTCAGCAGTAGGAATTGAATTCGAGTTTTCATGGTTATGGATTGTGTGTTTTTCTGGGTTGTTGTTTTAAACATCCTGCAGTTTTCCGGTGAGGTAGGTCTCATAGGCGCTCAGGTCGAGCAACCCGTGCCCGGACAGATTGAAAAGAATGACGCGTTTCTTGCCCGCTTCGCGCGCCTTGGCCGCCTCATTGACGACGGCGGCAATGGCGTGCGCGGATTCCGGCGCGGGTACAATCCCTTCGCTGCGCGCAAAGAGCGTCCCGGCCTCGAAGACTTTCGTCTGATGGTAGGCTTCCGCTTCGATCAGCCCGAGCTTGAGCGCGTGGCTGACCATCGGCGACATGCCGTGGTAACGCAGCCCGCCCGCGTGGATGGACGGCGGCATGAACTTATGGCCGAGCGTGTACATCATCAGCAACGGCGTCATCTCCGCCGTGTCGCCAAAGTCGTAGCGCAGTTCGCCCTTCGTCAGTGACGGACACGCGGACGGCTCGACGGCAACGATGCGATATTTTTTCTTCCCGGTGATTTTTTTGTGCAGGAACGGAAACGCGATGCCGGCGAAATTGCTCCCGCCGCCGCAGCAGGCGATGATCGAGTCCGGCTCCTCGCCGGCCATTTCCATCTGCTTGATGGATTCCTGGCCGATGACGGTTTGATGCAGGCAAACGTGATTGAGCACGCTGCCGAGCGAGTATTTCGTCTGTGGATGTTTGACGGTGTCTTCGATGGCTTCGCTGATGGCGATGCCGAGGCTGCCAGGGCAATTCGGATCGTCGTGGAGCACCTTGCGCCCGAATTCGGTCTGGTCGCTGGGGCTGGGATGCACCGTCGCGCCCCAGGTGTGCATGAGCATGCGGCGATACGGCTTTTGCTGGTAACTCACCTTGACCATGTAAACATTGCACTCCAGGCCAAAGAGTTTGCAGGCCAGCGCCAGTGACGAACCCCACTGGCCCGCGCCGGTTTCGGTGGCCAGGCGCTTGGTGCCGGCGACCTTGTTGTAATAAGCCTGGGCGACGGCGGTATTGGGCTTGTGACTGCCGGCGGGACTGGCGCCCTCGTATTTGTAGTAAATGTGCGCCGGGGTCTGGAGCGCTTTCTCAAAGCGCACCGCGCGCAGCAACGGCGTGGGCCGCCACAGCTTGTAGATGTCGCGGACTTCGTCGGGAACCGGCACCCAGCGGTCAGGGCACATTTCCTGTTTGACGAGGTTCTCGGGGAAAATCGCGTGCAATGCCTCCGGCGGGATCGGCTGTTTGGTGCCCGGATGCAGCGGCGGCGGCAGCGGCTCGGAGAAATCCGCCAGAAGATTGTACCATTGGGTTGGAATGTCCTGCTCACGCAGCGAGAAGTTGATTTGTGTGCTCATAATGCCAAAAAAAATACCGGCGTATAAATTAACGCCGCCAAACCACTTGTCACGCAATTATTAGCAATTATTTCATTAAGTAATAATTCATAAAAAATAAAATTATATTAAAACTTCAACCAAACCGCCGGCTCACTGCCGACGCCGACGCGGCAAGCGGTGCAACGACACAAGGCATATCATTTGAGAACCCCAACGGGATTCGATCCATCAGCCCAAGGTTGCGACGAAGGAGCTACCTTGGGGAAACGTCCAACAAAATCCACAACCCCATCGGTGTTGCATCGTCTCCCGTCGCATGATTGATGAAACCCCGTTGGGGGGGGTTGATTTTTCCCCTTGCGGCTTGGCACCTTGGCGTCTTTGCGTTAATGCCCCGTTTTGGGATTTGCCAGTGCCGCCAAATTCAGGGATATTGTCTGCCGTTTTTTCACGGGCCATTTATGAAACCCCAGGTCGAAATCTATGACACGACCCTGCGCGACGGTTCGCAGGGCGAAGGCATCAATTTCTCGGTCGCGGACAAGCTCCGCATCGCCGAGAAGCTCGACGCGTTCGGGGTGCATTACATCGAAGGCGGCTGGCCCGGCTCGAACCCCAAGGACATGGAGTTTTTTGCGCAGGCCGGCCGGCGCAGGTGGAAGAACGCCAAAATCGCCGCGTTCAGCATGACCCGCCGCAAGGGCGTCGCCGTCGAGAAGGACGAGTTGATGCGGCAGATTCTTGACGCGAAAACGCCGGTCGTCACCATCGTCGGCAAGACGTGGCTGCTGCACGTCACCGAGGTGTTGCGTGCCAAGCCGGACGAAAACCTGGCGATGATCGGCGACACCATCCGCTTTTTGAAGGACCACGGCAAAACGGTCTTCTACGACGCCGAACACAGCTTCGACGGTTTCAAGGACGAGCCGGAATACGCGCTGGCCACGTGGCAGGCCGCCGAGAAGGCGGGCGCGGCGTGCATCGTGTTGTGCGACACGAACGGCGGCTGTCTGCCGGAGGAAATCGCGCGCATCACGGCGTTGGCGAAGGGCAAACTCACGGCCCGTATCGGCATCCACACGCACAACGATTGCGGCGTGGGCGTGGCCAATGCCCTGGCCGGCATCGAAGCCGGCGCCACCCAGGTGCAGGGCACCATCAACGGCTACGGCGAACGCACCGGCAATTGCAATCTGACCAGCATCATCCCGCTGGTGCATTTCAAGTTGAAAAAAACCGGCGTGCCCGCGGACTCGCTGGCCAAGCTGAAGGAACTGTCCGAGTTCGTGGACGAGATCGCCAATGTCCGGCATGACCCGCGCCAGCCGTGGGTGGGGCAGACGGCGTTCGCGCACAAGGGCGGCATGCACGCCCATGCGATTGACCGCCTCGCGCGCAGCTACGAGCACATCCAGCCGGAGGCCGTCGGAAATTTCCGCCGCGTGCTCATCAGCGACATGTCCGGCCGTTCGAACATTTTGCTGAAGGCGGCGGAGCTTGGTTTCAAGCTCACACCGGAAATGCCGGAAGTGAAAGCCATCACGCAGCGCGTCAAGGAACTGGAAAACCAGGGCCTCGAGTTCGAGGCCGCCGAAGGTTCGCTCGCGCTGCTCATCGGCAAGACGCTCAAACATCGCGAACCGCTGTTTTACGTGGACGCCTATCACGTTTCCATGCGCCGCGACGCCGAGGAATCCGTCTGTGAAGCGACGGTCAAGGTCCGCGTCGGCACCCGGCGCGCGCAGACGGTGGCCGAGGGCGACGGTCCGGTGAACGCGCTGGACGGCGCGTTGCGCTCGGCGCTGGTGAAGTTTTATCCGCAACTTAAAAAGGTGACGCTCACCGATTACAAGGTCCGCATCCTCGACAGCGACACCGGCACGGCCGCCAAGACGCGTGTGCTTATCGAATCCACCGACGGCAAGCGCGAATGGGGCACCGTCGGCGTAAGCGAAAACATCATCGAAGCCAGCTTGCAGGCGCTGGTGGACAGCATGGAGTACGCGCTCCTGAAAAAATGAGACGTGAACTGCAACAACCCTTTTACGCGAATTACGCGAATTACCGCCAATTTTCAGACGAAACCAATGAGTGACCTGCTTTACAAGGAAGAGGTTTTCAAACTCGTTGGTTTTTACATGGAGATTCACCGTGAATTGGGCAAAGGTTACGACGAAGTCATCTACAAGAACGCTCTCGTGGTCGAGTTGCAACGATCCAATATCCCGTTCAGCCGCGAACGAAAGTATGAAGTGGACTACAAAGATGTGGTTCTCCCCCACTTTTATTTCGCCGATTTTGTCATCTGGGACAAAATTCTTTTTGAAGGCAAAGCCTGTGAATGTTTGACGGATGCGCACGTCAAGCGGGTGCTCAACTATCTGGCTGCTTCAAAGTTGAAGCTGGGGCTGCTGGTCAATTTCGGCGAAGATTCACTGACTTGGAAACGCGTCATCCGTTCGGAAACCAAATTGATTGAGCCACCAGATTTTAAAAAATAATTCGCGCCAATTCGTGAAATTCGCGTAAAAACCCTTTTGCCATGTCTGAGATTCCCAAGGCCTATGAACCGCAGTCCGTTGAGGACAAGTGGTATGACGTCTGGCTGAAGCAAGGTTGCTTCACCGCCGACCCGGCGCGCGTGTCCGCCAAACGCCCGGCCTATTCCATCGTCATCCCGCCGCCGAATGTCACCGGCATGCTCACCCTGGGCCACGTCCTCAACAACACCATCCAGGACATCCTCGCCCGCAAGGCGCGCATGGACGGCAAGGAAGTCCTCTGGCTGCCCGGCACCGACCACGCCGGCATCGCCACCCAGACCGTCGTCGAACGCACGCTGAAAAAATCCGGTGAAATCAAACATCGCAACGATCTGGGCCGCGAAAAATTTCTCGAACGCGTCTGGCAATGGAAGGAAAAGCACGGCGGCATCATCATCCAGCAGTTGAAAAAGCTCGGCGCGTCGTGCGACTGGACGCGCGAACGGTTTACGATGGACCCGGAATATTCGCGCTGCGTCCAGAAAGTATTCGTCGAGCTTTACAAAAAGGGCCTCATCTATCGCGGCAAACGCATGGTGAACTGGGATCCCGCCGCCCGCACTGCGCTCTCCGACGAGGAAGTCGAAATGATCGAGGAGAAAGGGCACCTCTGGCATATCAAATACCCGCTCGTCGATGCCAAAGGCCGGCCCAAGGCCGATGAATTCGTGGTCGTGGCCACAACGCGGCCCGAGACAATGCTTGGCGACGAAGCCGTGGCGGTGAACCCGAAAGACCCGCGTTACACGAAACTTGTCGGGCAAAAAGTCCTTCTACCGCTCCAAAACAAGCCCATCCCCGTCATCGCTGACGAACTGGTGGACCCGAAGTTCGGTACCGGCTGCGTGAAGGTGACGCCTTCGCACGATCCGGCTGACTACGAAATGGCCGTGCGGCATAAACTCCCGCTGACGGTCGTCATCGGCCCCAACGGTCACATGACGAAGGAAGCCGGCAAGGACTTTGATGGCCTGGATCGCATGAAAGCGCGCCAGGCCGTGGTTGAGAAACTGACCGAACAGGGCCTGCTGTTGAAGACCGAGGACTACGTCCACAACGTCGGTTACAGCCAGCGCAGCCATGTGCCCATCGAGCCGTATCTGAGCGAGCAATGGTTTTTGAAATATCCGAGCGTGGAGAAATCCCGCGCGTGTGTGGAGCAATCTGATGTCGGAGGGGCGAGTTCCACGAGCCCCGCTTCAAATCAGGGCGTCGCAGAGCTCCGCCCTCCGAAAGGCAAGATGCGCTTCCATCCGCAGCGCTGGGCGAAGGTCTATGACCACTGGATGGGCAACATCCGGGACTGGTGCATCAGCCGCCAGCTTTGGTGGGGTCATCGCATCCCAGTTTGGTATCTCAAACCGGGAAAATCCGAAATCCGAAATCCGAAGTCCGAAATTTACGTCGGCGTCGAGCCGCCGCCCAATCTGGAAAATTGGGAGCAAGACCCCGACGTGCTCGACACCTGGTTCAGTTCCTGGCTCTGGCCGTTTGCGACGATGGGCTGGATGGGTAACCAATCCCAGGACTCCAACAACCCAACACTCCAGGCCTTCTACCCGACCACCGACCTCGTCACCGGCCCAGACATTATTTTCTTCTGGGTGGCGCGCATGATCATGGCCGGTTACGAGTTCATGGGGGATTTGCCGTTCCGCAACGTCTATTTCACCGGCATCATTCGCGACAAGCAGGGGCGCAAGATGTCCAAGAGCCTCGGCAATTCGCCCGACCCGCTCGACCTCATCGGCAAATACGGCGCCGACGCGCTCCGGTTCGGCACCATGCGCAGCGCGCCGCTCGGCCAGGACATTTTGTTCGACGAACAGAACGTCGAACTGGGCCGCAATTTCTGCAACAAGCTCTGGAACGCCTGCCGCTTCCGGCAAATGATGAGTAGCGCAGCCGTCCCGGCTGCACCGGGCTTGGAAGGGAAAACCACAGAGAGCAGGCGGGACGCCTGCGCTGCGTTTGAAGTGCAGGGCGAAATTGATCCCAAGCTGCTCACGTCCGACGACAAATGGATCCTACTGAAACTCGATGCGGCCATCCGGGAAATCACCGATGCCTTCGCCGAATACAAATTCAGCGACGCCACCGCAACGCTCTACCGGTTTTTCTGGAGCGAGTATTGCGATTGGTATGTCGAGACAAGCAAGGCTGTCCTCATCAGTAGGAGTCGAGGTAACGAGACTCAAATTTCATCTGAAGAAAATCAGAGACTCCTCACGTCGTCTCCTACAAAAGAGGACGAGGCGCGCAAGGCAAACACTCTGGCCGTCATTGATTTCGTTCTCTCGCACACGCTGCGATTGTTTCATCCGTTCCTGCCATTCATCACGGAGGAATTGTGGCACGGGATGGGTTACGCCGAGGACATGCCGGAAAACCAGGGCGGCAAAACCATCATGTTCGCCCCGTGGCCGAAGCCGCTCGACGACGACTTTAAATTGCATTACGGCCTGACCGGGCAGGACGAAAAACATATTGAAGCCCGCAATGAACTGGTCACGCAGGGCCGCAACCTGCGCCGCACGGCGAACATCGCCGCGAACAAGAAAATCAAGTTCATCCTCAAACCGGCGCGCGAACTGGCGGCGCACGACGTTGAAGTGCTCAAGCTGCTGTTGAACGCCGAGGCGTTCGAGGTCAGCGCGGATTATCAGCCCGGCAAAAACACGCTGACGGTGCGCGCCGAACTGGGCGACTTGTTCCTGCCGCTGGAAGGGTTGATTGACAAGGAAGCCGAGACGGCGCGGCTGAAAAAAGAGCTGGGGAAAATCGAGGCCGAGGCGGCCAAGGTCCAACAGAAGCTGGACAACCCGAACTTCACGCAGAAAGTTCCGCCGAATGTTCTGGCCGAGCATCAGCAACGGCTGGCCGACTGTCAGGCCAAGCGCGACCACGTAAAAGCCGCGCTCGCCGCGTTGCAAGGTTAATTTTGTTAACCACGAAATACACGAACCACGCGAAAAGATTTTGCAATTGGAGCGCCGGTCTCCGACCCGGCGTATTGTCAATCAGCATCCAATATCAAACTTCCAATTGTTGCTGTTGAACCATTTATTGGATGTTGGGCGTTCGATGTTGGATGTTCGATGTTTTCACGCTGCTTCGCGCCGGGTCGGAGACCAGCGCTCCGTTCCAATCTCGCAACCGGAGAAAATTTGATTTGCCTTCACGTCCGGGAGCGATAAGCCTCTCCGCCAGAGTGCAACGAATCTTTTCATTCTTGCTTCTCCTGTTCCTGCCGCTGGCGGCGCTGGCCGATGGCATGGTGATCCCAACCATTGCCTATCCCGCCAAAATCACCATCCCCGACCAGCGGGCGCTGATTTGCTATTCCAACGGCACCGAGCGGATCGTGATTGAAACGCGCTTCACCGGCGCGGGAACAAATTTCGCGTGGGTGGTTCCCCTGCCGAGCCAGCCGGTCATCGAAGAAGCCACCACCGGATTGTTTCCCACGCTGCAATATCTTTTCCGGCCGGAAATTGTTCATGATGTTCCGCGATATTATCTGGGAATACTCATAATCATTGGACTGATTTGTCTGTTTCGCCTCCTGAAAAAATACGCATCGGCCGATTTCATAATTTCCCTCATTTTCTTTTTCGGTTTTCTCTTTCTCGCCGCCCTCCTGCTTCCTGCGCTTTCCGCAGCCAAAAGAGGAGGAATCGAATCAACAACTTCGGGGCAAAATGTTTCCATCCTCGACCGCAAGCTGGTCGGCATATTTGAAACCACAACCATCGCCTCGCATGACACGAAGGCACTGCAAACCTGGCTCTCGGAAAATGGATATGCCGTGCTGACCAATGCGGAATCGGTAATCACGAGCTATGTCAAAGACGGTTGGGTTTTCGTGGCCACGAAAGTCCGGCGCGACAAGCCGGACAGCGAAATCAGCACGCCGCATCCGCTTTCGTTCACCTTCAAGACCGACAAGCCGGTTTATCCGATGCGGCTGACCGGCGTGGACAATGGGCCGTTGATGGTTGACCTCTACGTTTTCAGCGACAGGCGCACCTCCGCGCCGCATTTCAAAGTTGAAAGCTGCACGCGACCGAAAATCGCCCATCCGTTGCTGCACAAATGGATTGGCGATTCAACAGTGGCCACCAAACTCACGGCCACACTTTCACCCGCCGAGATGCACAAAGATGTCTGGATCAATTTTAGCCAGCCGCCATTTTTTGAGAAAAGGAACCGTTTGTTCAGTTGGCAGGGGGCCTTAACCACGGCGTTGAACTGGGGAGTAGAACTTTTTGCCGCTGGCATGATCGCGGCCAGCCTTTTGGCGTTCGCTAGCGAAACCCATAAAACCAAACTCCCGCGACGGATGGTGGCAATTATACTCGCCAGCATCGTTCTTGTCGGCTTGGTTTATTTCGCTTTGCCGAAAATCGAAGTGAAATTGGTGAAAGGCGGTTATCGTCGCTCATATAACAACATGCGCCAAGAGGAAATAATGCTTCGTCTTACTTTGGACGATGGCGGCTGGCAGACCATTGCTGAAGCCCGAGCCAAACTTCGGGACACAATTTCAGATCCAAATAACGGCCCCAAACATTGGGATGGCTCGAAAAGTTGGTACGGATGGGACAATGAATTTATTGGCGGGCAATTTCACGAAGAAGACTCGCCGGGAAATTATCTGCTGCGCGAAACCAACAATCAGTTGCAACTCGTCTTTTTTAATCCCGAAGGTGGAGAAGAGATTTCTGACACCTGGGATTTGCACACACAGCCTTGAATCCTCGGCGGCGTTTCCAAATAATCTCGACCGCAAGCCCTTCTGCTGGCATCAAGTTGGCTTGTGAATTTACAAGCTGCACAAAAAGTCGCCGTCCGGGCCGCGCGCGCCGCCGGCAAACTCATGCTGGCCAACTGGCACGCGCCCAAACGCGTCAATTCCGCCTACGCCCACGACATCAAGCTCGAATTGGATGTGCGCTGCCAGAAACTCATCGAAAAAATTCTGCGCGCCGCGTTCCCGCAAATTTCACTGCTCGGCGAGGAGGGTTGCTCCGGCGATGCGAACAGCGAATACCGCTGGGTGGTGGACCCGATTGACGGCACGGTGAATTACTTCCACGGCCTGCCGCACGCGGCGGTTTCGATTGCGTTGCAATCGAAAAGTGACAAGTGGCAAGTGGCAGGTGACAAGAAAAACACCCGGAGTCACACACGCCATCCTGTCACGTGTCACATGTCACGTGTCACCATTCTGGGCGTGATTTACGGTCCGTTCACAGATGAGCTTTGGACGGTAACGCGCAGCGGTCCAACGCGGCTCAACGGACGGGTTGTCCGCGTCAGCAAACGCGCGAATGTGGGCGACGCCATCATCGCCATGGGATTTTCCAAGAGCAAAAGCAACCTGGAGAAGAGCCTGCCGTACTTAAACCGCCTTTCCCGCCGGGCGTTGAAAATCCGGGTGATGGGTTCGGCGGCGCTTGAACTGGCCTACGTCGCGTCCGGCCGGCTGGATGCCTACATCGAACGCACCATCAATCTCTGGGACATCGCGGCGGGCGGGCTGATGGTGGAACGCGCCGGCGGCGAATTTTACACGCGGCCCGCGCCGGGCGGCAAATTCCGGATGTGCGCCGACAACGGCAAGCTGCGGCGGAAGCTTCAGGTTGGCAGCTTGCTGAAGTAATTTTGAACAACCAAAAACAAAGAAACCGAATTCCCGAAAGAGAAACGCGCCCCTCGCCCTGCCGAGCAGGGAGAGGGTGTCCGCAGGACGGGTGGTGGGTTGTTACATTATGTCAAGCCTCGTTCGCTGTTGCTTGGTTGTGTCATGCGCGGAGGCTGCCAGAAAATTCCCGGCGGCCGGGCTTGACGCGCAATTTTCCCGCCGAAAAAATCAGCGGATGAAATCACGCTTGTTGTTTGCCCTTTGCCTTGGTTGCGCTGTTCATCTCCGCGCCGCCGACACGAACCTGCCGGTTGTGCCCTACATCCTCACGCCACCCGCCCCCACCCCGCCGCGCATCAACGGCCCGAACATTTTTGGCGTGAGGCCAGGCTCGCCGTTTCTTTACACCATTCCGGCGACCGGCGACCGGCCTATGACGTTTTTGGCAACGAACCTGCCGCGCGGCTTGAAACTGGATGCCCAGACCGGACGCGTCACCGGCAAGCTGAAGAAAAAGGGTGAAACCGTGGTCACTCTCGTGGCGCGAAATGCGCTCGGCACGGCGGAGAAAAAATTCCGCATTGTCTGCGGCGACCAGATAGCGCTCACGCCGCCGATGGGTTGGAACAGTTGGAATTGTTTTGCCAGCGCGGTTTCGGAGGAGAAGGTCAAGAGTGCGGCGGATGCGATGGTCAGGAGCGGCCTCATCAACCACGGCTGGACTTACGTCAACGTGGATGATTACTGGCAAAATCATCGCGACTCGCAGGACCCGACGCTGCGCGGGCTTTTCCGCGATGCACACGGCGATATCGCACCCAACTCGCGCTTTCCCGACATGAAAGGCATGGCGGATTACATTCATTCGCTCGGTTTGAAGGCCGGACTTTATTCTTCGCCTGGTCCCTGGACATGCGGCGGCTGCGCCGGAAGCTGGCAGCACGAGGAACAGGACGCTCAGACTTACGCCCGCTGGGGCTTCGATTATTTGAAATACGACTGGTGCAGCTACGGCGGGATTGCCTCGGGCAAAATGACCAACGTGATGAACGTGCGTCTCTATGGTCAAACCGCGACCAATACCGAGGGCGCGATCTGCCCGTATCACCTCATGGGCAAACTTTTGCGCGAACAAAAACGCGACATCGTCTTCAGCCTCTGCCAATACGGCATGGCCCGCGTATGGACCTGGGGCGGTTCGGTGAACGGCAATTGCTGGCGCACCACCGGCGACATCACCGACACCTGGAAAAGCATGAGCAAAAACGGCTTCGATCAGAACCAGGCCGCGCCGGACGCCAAGCCGGGCAATTGGAACGACCCTGACATGCTCATCGTCGGCCAGGTCGGCTGGGGACATCTGCATCCGACGCGCCTGACGCCGGACGAACAATACACGCACATCAGCCTCTGGTGCCTGCTGTCCGCCCCGTTGCTCATCGGTTGTGACATGACCCGGCTGGACGATTTCACGTTGAATCTTTTGAGCAACGATGAAGTGCTGGCGGTTGACCAGGACGCGCTGGGCAAACAGGCGGTTTGCGTCATCCGCGACGGTGACGTGCGCGTCTATGAAAAGGAACTGGAAGACGGCGGGCGCGCCGTCGGTTTTTTTAATCTCAGCACCACGCCGGTGAACTTGGAATTCAACCAACTGGCGTCACTTGGCTTCAACGGCAAACTGCATGTCCGCGATCTGTGGCGGCAGAGTGATTTGCCGGACGTGGACGCGGCCAAAGGCGTTTTGCCGCTGGCCATTCCCGGCCATGGCGTGCAGCTCTACAAGTTCAGCCCGGCAAAATGAAGGTAACGGCGGCATGCCGGTCGGAAGATTAACCCAATCAGGCGCAAATTGGAACGCTTGGAAAGCGTGGAGCAAACCTGATCGGAAATGTCAGAATTCCAGAACCTTTTTCGTGCCCCAATTCCGTTGAGTTCGGGTTGAAATCAGGGAAGTGACGAAGCACTTCCCTCCAAAAACGCCTTTACTTTTTCCAGCGCCCGGGCGCGGTGGCTCAGGCGATTTTTCACGTCCTCACCCAGTTCGGCGAACGACTGCTCGAACCCCACCGGCACAAACAGCGGGTCGTAGCCAAAGCCATTTTTCCCCCGCGGCGCGAGCCCAATCCGCCCTTCGCAGGCGCCATCGAATAATTGTGGATTGTGAATGGCGGTCTGCGAATCAATCGCCACCAACGCGATGACACAGTGAAATCGCGCCCGGCGCTTTTCAAGCGGAACGTCCTTGAGCAGGCGCAACAACCTGGCGTTGTTGTCGGCATCGGGCGTGTTGCCGGACTTGGCGGAATCCGGTGCAGCGAAGCGCGCCGAATGCACGCCCGGCGCGCCGTCCAGCGCGTCCACCTCCAGCCCCGAATCGTCGGCCAGCACAAAAAGCGGTGACGAGCGATGGGTGGGAGGAAAATTGACGGCCAGCCAGCGCGCAAGTTCAATGGCTTTCTTCGTCGCGTTGCCGGCAAAGGTGTCGGCGTCCTCAACGACTTTGGGCGGATCGGGAAAATCGTTGAGCGTGAGGAATTGGGACGCGCCGCCAAGGATGGCGCGGATTTCACCCACCTTGTGGGCGTTGCGAGTGGCAATCACGATGGTCGTCACGCAAAAACAATAGCAGTCAGACGGTTGCGCGCAACCCATCAGCTTCGTTTGAAAATCCTGCGGCGGGATCGGCCGGGTTTGCCCCTCGACCCGCCTCATTCCAGCAATTTGGCCAGCTTGCTGTGCTTGCGTTTGAATTCGTCAATCAGCCGGTCGTAGTGATGAATCCGCCGGAAGGCATGCGCGATCAGGTAAACCCCCAGCACGGTGAGGCCCAGATTCAGCAGCAGCAACGGCACCAGCCATTGCGCCACCTCGTGCAGTTGATACATGTGCGACGTGGCGATTAAAATGCTCAACACCGACAGCGGGAACGCAAAGACGGCGATGCCGGTGCGCATGGTGGAAAGCGAGGTGCGCTTTTCCGACAGGAGCACCTGAATTTCATTGAGGATCATGGCATCCAGTTCGGAGTCGGCCTTGGGCAGCAAGGGATTGCTCATAATTCAAGCCATTGATTTCTGCACCGACCTTACCACAACCGGCCCAAAGAGAAACGCTTTTTGCCAACACCCGCCGTGACCGGCAAGTTCCTGCCGCCCGGCGCGCCGATGCGCGGCGCATATCAATTCCCCGCGGGCGCAGCTTTGGTGGCTGATCGTTTGTGCTCCCATTCGGCATGCGCCTTCTCCAAACACTGTGGACAAATGCCGTGGGTAAAATCAGCACCGGTGGATTTATGGAGGTAGGCCTCAACCTGATCCCAGTATCCCTTGTCATCCCGGATGCGCTTGCACCAGGCGCAGATGGGCAGCAATCCCTGTAACGTTTTGACGTGTTCGAGCGCATCCGCCAGGCGGGCTGAAACCCGCCTTAACTCCAGCAGTGACATGACCTGCCGCGACAGGGCCTGCAGCGCCTTCTGCTGTGCGGCCGAAAGCCGGCGCGGTTGATGATCAACGACACAGAGTGTTCCCAAGGCCAGTCCTTCCGGGTTGATCAGGGGAATGCCCGCGTAAAACCGGACATGGGGTTCGCCCGTGACCAGTGCATTGTCGGCAAACCGCCGGTCCTTCGTTGCGTCTCCGACGATAAAGGGTTCGTTCTGAAGGATTGCATGGGCACAGAACGCGACGTCGCGAGACGTTTGTCGCTGATCCAATCCGACTTTCGATTTGAACCACTGCCGGGCTTCGTCCACCAGGGAAATCATGGCCATGGGAACCTCGCAAATATGCGCGGCCAGGGTGGTGATATCGTCGTAGGACTGCTCGGTCCCGGTATCGAGAATGTGATACTCCTTCAGGGCCGCGAGCCGTTCGGCTTCGTTGGTTGGTAGCGGGGCTTTCATTTTTCAATGGCTTTCAATGCGGAGAAAACCGCGACCGGCGCCGTCAGGGTTAAAACGGCATCCCCATTCGGGATCATGGCCGGCCGGTCGCGATGAGTTATAAGTTAAATTACATAATTGTTATTTTCACTCTAACTTATCACAGATTGCTCGAAATCAAATTATTTGTTGCTGCCGGATGTTTCATTGGCTGCGTATTTGCGACGCAAGTGCCTTTGCACAAAAAGTTTAGGCGCGTAACGCGTCACGATTGGAGAAAGAGAGAAACTGGACGGATTTGTCGTTCGCCTTGAAAGTAGCGCAGCCGTCTCGGCTGCCGGTTGCAGGCGAGACGCCTGCGCTACGTTTAATACCGATCGTGCTCCGGCTTAACCGGCACATCGGGGTGGCCGGCATAAGTCTCTTTTGGCCACTTAATGGCCAGTTCAGCCGGGGACAACGTAATTGACCCTGACGACAAAAACCGGTTTCCTGTGCCCGGCCAGATTTATGGATCCGCAGAAACCCACGCTGGACGACTTGCGCATCAAGCGCAGCGACAAACCCGAATCGAATTTACGAATCCGGCCGGTCGCCATTGGCATTTTCGTACTGGTCCTGGCGGTGGGGGTGATTTGGTGGCTGACGCGGCCCAAAGCCATCGAGGTGCACACGGCGGTCGCGCGCGAAATCGGTGGCAGTAGCAGCGGAGAGCGGACAGTGTTGAATGCCTCCGGTTACGTCACGGCACGGCGGCAGGCAACGGTTTCGTCCAAAGTAACCGGCAAAGTCGTCGAGGTGCTCATCGAGGAGGGCATGAAAGTGAAGGAGGGACAGGTGGTGGCACGGCTGGATGATACGAACGTCAAGGCCAGCCTGGATGTGGCACAGGCCCAGTTGGAATCGGCCCGGGCGGCACTGGACGAAACCCGCGCCCAACTCAAGCAGGCAAACCAGGAATTTCAACGCATTACCGAACTGGCCAGACAACACATCGCATCCCAATCCGACTTGGACGTGGCCGAGTCGAATGCCAAATCGTTGCAAGCGCACCTGGCGCAGCAGGAAGTGGATGTCATCGTGGCGGATCGCAACGTGGCCATGTGGCAGCAACAGATGGATGACATGATCATCCGCGCGCCGTTCGACGGCATTGTGACGACCAAGGACGCCCAGCCGGGCGAGATGATTTCTCCGGTGTCGGCCGGTGGCGGGTTCACCCGCACCGGCATCGGCACCGTCGTGGACATGGGCTCGCTGGAAATTGAAATTGACGTCAACGAGAGTTACATCAACCGCGTTCAACCCGGCCAGCCAGTCGTGGCCACGCTGGACGCGTATCCGGAATGGAAAATTCCCTGCAAGGTCATCGCCATCATCCCGACCGCCGACCGGCAAAAATCCACGGTCAAGGTGCGCGTTGGTTTCGACCAGCTTGACCCGCGCATCCTGCCGGAGATGTCGGTGAAAGTGGCGTTTCACGAAACCGGCGGCGGACCGGCCGCGGCGAATCGCTCCGTGACGGTCCCCAAAAGCGCGGTGCAAAGCCGGGACGGACGGAATGTCGTGTTCGTCGTCCAGCACGGCCGCGCCGAACGCCGCGCTGTCACGGTGATTGACACGCAAGGTGACGACTCCGTGTTGAGCGCAGGCGTCTCCGCCGGCGAAAGCGTGGTCGCGGACCCACCCGCCGATTTCACCGATGGAACAGCCGTCAGGGCAAGGAAGTTATGAACGAAAACCAATCAAACAATGGCGCGCTGGTGCGCGTTGAAAGCGTGGAAAAAATTTTCCACCGCGGCTCGGAGGATATTCACGTGCTGGCGGACCTGCATCTGCAGGTACCCGCCGGCGAATTTCTGGCGTTGATGGGCCCGTCGGGTTCGGGCAAGAGCACCCTGCTGAATTTGATCGGCGGCCTTGACCGGCCGACCAAGGGCCTCGTGACCGTTGCGGGCGAGCGTCTCGACCAGTTGTCCGACCACCGGCTGGCCGCGTGGCGCGCCCGGCACGTCGGGTTTGTCTTCCAGCTCTACAACCTGATGCCGGTGCTGACGGCGGAACGGAACGTGGAACTGCCGCTGCTGTTGACGCATCTTTCCAAGACGGAACGGATGAAACACGTGGACGCGGCGCTGGCGGTGGTCGGGTTGTCGCACCGCGCGAAGCATTATCCGCGCACGCTTTCCGGCGGCGAACAACAGCGCGTGGGCATCGCCCGCGGCATTGTCACCGACCCGACGCTGTTATTGTGCGACGAACCTACCGGCGACCTGGATCGCAAGGCCGGCAACGAAATTCTGGATTTGCTCCAGGCGCTGAACCGGGAGCATGGCAAAACCATCATCATGGTCACGCACGACCCGCACGCCTCGGCGCGCGCGACGCGGACGGTGTATCTGGACAAAGGCCAATTGAGCAACGAACCGGTGAAATGAGCCCATTCCCTGTAGCCGCCGAGGTAACGAGGCGGACAATTCTTGAAGCTTGCAAGTCCGCCTCCTCACGTCGGCGGCTACGATGCCACGCGCCATGAAATTCTTCCACCTCATCTGGTGCAATCTGAAGCGGAAGAAGTTGCGGACGTCGCTGACGCTGCTGTCCATTGTGGTGGCATTTGTCCTGTTTGGTTTTCTTTCGGCCATCCAGCAGGCGCTGGTGGGCGGCGTGGAAATGGCGGGAGCGGACCGGTTGATCGTCCGCCACAAGGTGTCCATCATGAAGTTGTTGCCGGAGAGTTACCAGGCGCGGATGGAGCGAATCCCCGGCGTGGATTTCGCCACGTACCAGACCTGGTTCGGTGGCATTTACCAAGACCCGAAAAATTTCTTCATGCAAAATCCGGTCGAGCCGGAAAAATTTCTCAAGATACATCCCGAAATCATCCTGCCGCCCGACGAGGAGAAGGCCTGGCTGGCCACGCGGACGGGCGCGATTGTCGGCCACCGGACGGCGGAGCGATTCGGCTGGAAAATCGGCGACAAAGTGCCGATTCGCTCCACCATTTGGTCGCAGGCGAACGGCAACCAGACATGGACGTTTGACATCGTGGGCATTTACGACGGAAAAGACAAAGGCACTGACACCACGCCAATGTTTTTCCGTTATGACTATTTCGATGAAGCCCGGCAGTTCGCCAAGGGGCAAGTCGGCTGGTATACCATCCGCATCAAAGACCCGTCGCAGGCGGCGGAAGTGGCCAAACGGGTGGATGAGGAATTCGAGAATTCGTCGGCGGAAACCAAGACGGAGCCGGAGGGCGCATTCATTCAAGGCTGGGCCAAGGCCATCGGCAACATCGTCTTCATCGTCGCGGCAATCCTGAGCGCGGTGTTCTTCACCATTCTGCTGGTGACCGGTAACACCATGGCGCAGGCCGTGCGCGAGCGGACCGGTGAACTGGGTGTGCTCAAGGCCATCGGCTTCACCAACGGACAGATCGTCGCGCTCGTGCTCGCCGAGTCGTGCCTGCTCACGGTGCTTGGGGGCATGGTTGGTCTGGGATTGGCGTGGCTGGTTATTTCCCGTGGCGACCCCACGAGCGGTTTGCTGCCGATGTTCTTTTTTCCGACGCACGACCTGCTCATCGGCCTGGGTCTCAGCGTCGCGCTCGGTCTGGTCACGGGAATTTTCCCGGCGCTGCAAGCCATGCGCCTGCGCGTCGCCGACGCCTTGCGGAGGATGTAAAATGATTTTCCAAACTAATTTTCACTTCGGGGTAGGGTCGGCGCGCTGCGCCGACCGGACGCCGCGGCGCGGCGTCCCTACCTTTCCATCGACTCTCAACCCTCAACTTTCAACCCACTAATGGCCGGCCCCATCAACTGGTTTTCCCAAATCGGCTCGATCACGAAGTTCGGGCTGCTGAGCCTCCCCCAGCGGCGCGGCGCGGTCGCGGCGACGGTCATCGGCATCGCCGGGGTCGTGGCTGTGCTCGTCGGCGTGCTCTCCATCGCGGCGGGTTTCCGGCAGGTCATGACCGTTTCCGGCTCGCCCGACGGTGCGATTGTTTTGCGCAGCGGCGCCGACAGTGAAATGGTCAGCGGTTTCGGCCGCGACCAGACGCGCGTCATCGCCGACGCCCAGGGAGTGGCGCGCAATCCCGACGGGTCGGGACTCGCCTCCGCGGAATTGTTCGTCGTCATTGACCTGCCCAAGCGCACGACCGGCACCGACGCCAATGTGCCGCTGCGCGGAGTGGAACCCGCGGCGTTGCTGGTGCGTGACAATTTGAAAATCATCCAGGGCCGGATGTTTGATTGGGGCAGGGACGAAGTCATCGTCGGTCGCGGCGCGGCCCAGGAATTCGCCGGACTGGACGTCGGCTCGAAAATAAAGGTGGGCCGCTACGAATGGCCGGTTGCCGGCATCTTTTCAGCCAACGGCGGGGTGGCGGAATCTGAAATCTGGACCGACGCGAAGGTGTTGCAGGACGCGTATAATCGCGGTGACTCGTTTCAGTCCGTCTCCGTCAGGCTCAATTCGCCGGGCGCGTTTCAGGAGTTCAAGGATTCATTGACCTCGAACCCGCAATTGAGCGTGAAAGTCGTCCGGCAAGCCGAGTATTACGCCCAACAATCCGAAACCCTCACGCGATTGATCACGACGCTCGGTTTTCTCATCGCATTTTTGATGGCCATCGGCGCGGTGTTCGGCGCGCTCAACACCATGTACAGCGCGGTGGCGGCGCGAACGCGGGAAATCGCCACGTTGCGCGCGCTCGGCTTCGGCGGCAGCGCCGTGGTGGTTTCGTTGATGCTGGAATCGCTGCTGCTGGCGCTGATCGGCGGCATCATTGGCGGCGGGCTGGCGTATTTCGCCTTCAATAATTTTCACACCTCGACGATGAACTGGCAGAGCTTCAGCCAGCTCACCTTCGCCTTCAAGGTCACGCCGGAGTTGCTGGTGCGCGGCATTGTGTGGTCGGCGCTGATCGGTTTGGTGGGCGGCCTGTTCCCCGCCATCCGCGCCGCGCGCCTGCCCATCGCCGCCGCCCTGCGGGAATTGTAATGGCGCAGAATGTCGCAACGGAAAAGACAGACGGATTTGACTCTCGCCTTGAGAGTAGCGCAGACATTCCTGTCTGCGGGTTCACGGGACATTCTTGTCCCGTGTAAATCGGGCGACAGGAATGCCTGGTCTACCCGGTGGGACGATACGCACTGTTCCATTTCCAATCTTCCGGACGTTCGCACAAACCCGCAGTCACGGGATTCATTGTCGTGTAATGGCAACAACGATGCAGATCGTCGTCATCACGGACAAGATGGTCAAACGATTCCACCTGCCAAAAGGTTGTTCCCGTGCGTTTCAGCAATCGGTTGGCTTCGCGGGCGGTAAATCCTTTCCAACTTTTCAGCGTCTCGCTCAACGTCCAGTCCGGCTTTGGACGCAGCACGGCATGCACATGGTTCGGCATCACCACCCATGCATGAAGATCGAAGCGTTCCCCAGCGTGGAATTTCATTGCTCCCGCAACCAGATCGGCGATTTCGGGCCTTGCCAGCCAGCAATCGCCGTGACCCGCATCGAGGTATTTGTCCACACGTGCAGAATACCAGTGAAACAGTTCCTCCTGCTCGTGCCACGTCAACGGGCGTTTGGCGGCCAGCGCTTGTGCCGTGATAACTTCGCGCTCGCCTTTGAAACGCAACAAGACGTCCTTGGGCAATGTTCTGGCAAGGCGAAATGTCACAAAGTAAGAAGCACCTTCGCGTTTGAGATGGGGCAGAACTCCCCGGGAATGAAAATCAGATGCAAGGGGACGCGGATCAGGTTTCACGCTGCGTGGATTCACGAACGAGAGAATGTCGTCTCCATTTGTTGCAAGCAAGTACGTGCTGACGTTGTAGCGCAGACATTCCTGTCTGCGGGTTCATGGGACATTCCTGTCCCGTGTTGAACCGGGCGACAAGAATGTCGCCCAACCAGCAGGCAGGAATGCCTGCTCTACTTTTCAAACCCCAATCAAGGCGGCGCCGATGACACCAGCGGAATCACCGAGCTGGTGTTTCACGATGGGCGTCTCCAGCGAATCGCTGAATACCTGCTTCGCCACTTCCGCCACGCCCTCGGTGTAGAGCGCGTCGAAGTTGGACACGCCGCCGCCGAGCACAATCACGTCCGGGTCCAGCACGTCAATGAGATTGGCCAGTGAGCGACCGAAATTGCGGAAGAAAATTTTCATGAACGCCACGGCCTTCGCGTCGCCGGCGTAATAATCCTGCACGATTTCCTTGAATGACCTTTTCTTGCCGAACTGTTCGGCGTAGCGCGCCTCCAATCCGCCGCCGCTGATGAACGTCTCCACGCAGCCGCGCTGGCCGCAGTAGCACAGCGGACCGTCCGGAGCAATGGACATGTGGCCCCATTCACCGGCAATGGCTTGTGGGCCGGTGATGACTTCGCCGTTGTGGACAATGCCGCCGCCGCAGCCCGTGCCCATGATGACGCCGAAAACCAGTTTCTTTCCCCGGCCCGCCCCGTGCAGCGCCTCGGCCATCGCGAAACAATTGGCGTCGTTTTGGATCTCGATTTTCCGGCCGAGAATCCGTTCGAGGTCCGCCTTCAACGGCTGGCCGTTCATGCAGACGGTGTTGGAATTTTTCAACAGGCCGGTGCGCGGCGAGATGGCGCCGGGCGTGCCGATGCCGAACGTATGCGCCGCGCCCTGGATGCCGGCGGCCAGTTCGTCATACAGTCCCCGGATGCGGCTCAGGATGTGGGCATAACCCTTTTCCTGCTGCGTATGCACGCGCTTGCGAAAAAGCTCCTTGCCCTGCGCGTCCAGAACAATGCCTTCAATCTTCGTGCCGCCGAGGTCTATGCCGATGCAAAACATGAAATGATGACGCCAATTAAATCTTAAAGGTGTTTTTGATATCGCGGGGTCAACAGGATGAATCGTTCCCCCTTTACCACCGTTCCAACCCGCTTTCGGTCGATGTCCAACAGGTAAAGGTAATCGTTCGCCTGAAACAGGCACTCACCACAGCCATCAAGAAATACCACATCTTCAAAAGAAAAGCTCCCGAGGCGTAACAAGCCGGGGTTGACGGCCACCGTCAAAACACGAAAGTTGCATTTATTTTGATCTTTGCGATAAATCCTCAGGTTGCTGCCCAAGCCAGGAGTAGACCAAGCGCGCAAGCCACTGCATTCGTCTATACCAAACGACGCCCCCCAATCATCCCCGCCGCCCCACCGGCCCTCATTACAGATTCGTCCGTAGCACGTCAGAAATTCCAAGCCGTTAGTATTATTGAACGTTTCAATTGCGAGATTCCATTCCGGTGTGTTGGTGTTGTTGAGCGTTTCCGTCGTGAGATGCAATTTCGTCCCGACCGTTACAACAAAATGCTTTTCACGGGAAGTCACATAAAATTTTGTTTCTTCCTTGGACCATGCGAGAGAGATGTCATAGCAAGGCGAATCGGCACCCAAAAAAGGTTGGCAGATACGTCTCCCGGTTTTTACTTCGACAACCTCGATATTTTTCCCGTTTTCAGTAACTATGGCTACCCGTCCCGCCGATGGGCTGAAAGCCACCTCATCCATTCGAAAACGTTCATTGGTCTTCCATATGATATTTGTCTGTCCCCGGTCTCTCCGATAAAGGTAGAGATTCCCGTCTTTGCCGCGGAAAAGGCAAATGTTGAGGTCGGCGGAAACCAGATAATCCTTGGCCGCCACAGGCATGATTGTCTCGGCGGCTGAACCGTCAATGTTGACGGCCTTCAGATAGCCATTGTCGGCAGCAGTAAAAATGACTTTGGTGGCAGGATGGCTGGTCCAACGCGCATCCCGGGTAAATTCTCGAACATCATTTATTGGTCGGGTAAGATAATAATGCAAGGGCGCAACGACTGCATAACTCGCCAGGTTTGCCAGAATAACTCCGCGCCAGATTTGTTGGCGAACGAGCGTGAATTCATTACGCCGCAGCCAGCGAAAAGCGTAAGCTCCTTCCACCAAAATTGTCACCAAAAAGAAAATCAGTGATCCGATGGTGACGGCGAACGGATACCGCGCCAAGAACCCAGCCATGTCCAGTGGGAACAAAATCATACCGTACAGAAAAGAGTTTAGTATCTTGGTAGGGATGCCTGCCGCCAACGACCAGCAATTCGCGAGAAAAGAATAACGACACAGGTTGCCATAGGGAAGTCGCCAGACTTTGGAAAGAATAAGCGCCTCGATTCCAACTTCAAACAACATCAGTGGCACCAATACAACCAGCCCCAAGCCCAGGACGAATGGGATGTTAATCGCATCGGCTAACAAAGGATGGGTAAAAATGGCCACTCGGTGAGCCTAACGATCACAAACATCAAAATCAAGTTGCGGACCAGTGAAACGGCAAAACGGCATTTCGATTCGCATCATTTGAAATTAGCAGCAGTATTTTCGTCGAATTTCCGCCCGCGAGGGCTTAGGTTGTGGGCATGTTTCTGGCCATGACGAACAAAGCGAAACGGTTGCTCTACCTGGGTTACATCCAACAGGTGCGGACCAAGGACCTCCAGCGCGGACTGGAAGAGCTGCCGGCGTTGCTGGCCGATTTGCCGCCCGGCTTCCACTTGCTGGTGGACCTGGAGCGGCTGGAATCCATGGAACCCGCCTGCATGACCCAAGTCGGAAAGGTGATGGAATTGTGTGACCAGCACGGCGTGGGACTGGTAATCCGCGTCATTCCCGATCCAAAGAAAGACATCGGGCTGAACATCCTTTCCATATTCCATTACCCGCACCGACCGCGGGCGGTCACCTGTGAAACCATGAGCGAAGCGGCCAGGCTCCTTTCACTGTAGGGCGTCACCTTCCCGCCGCGGGAAATGAAAAGGCGAATGGGATTTCCGCTCGCCTTGATTGGAATTCTTTGGCAGGGCGCGGTGTCCCACCGCGCCGCGGCCGGCTCGGAGAGCCAGCCCACCCTTTCAATTTCGGTGGTGTTCCGGCTGGTTCAGATCAGTCCCCGCCACCGTGCAATGTCGGCGGCCTCGGTGCGGTTCTGCGCCTGCAATTTGCCGAGGATGTTCGACACGCGGTTTTTGACCGTGCCTTCGGCCGGGTGCATATCGTGTCCGCCGAACGGCAAAACCGGACAGTTATTTTCAATCCTCCACCTTTTCCACTTCCGGCATCTCAATGGGTTCACGATTTAAAAAAGCCGTCAATCGCCACGCTTCAAAGCTCCCGCCTGAACCTGCCATCGCTGTAAATCCTTGCCGAGTTCCGCCGGCCAGTTTTCCCCGGTGGCGGTCATGAAGACCTGGCCGCTGGTTTTGCGCGCCTGCTCCAGCAACGGCAGGAAACCGCTGCGGCGTTTCACGTCCAGTTCGCCCATCACGTCGTCAATCAGCAGCACCGGCGCGGAGCCGTGAATGCCCGTGAGATATTCGGCCTGCGCCATTTTCAGCGCGATGGCCAGTGTGCGCTTCTGGCCTTCGCTGCCGAACTGCGCGGCGGATTTTTCGTCAAGCAACAATTGCAAATCATCGCGATGCGGCCCGACGAGCGTGGAGCGATAGGTCCGCTCCCGTCCACGGGATTGCGCGAGTTCGACGGCGAAGTCCTTTTTGACGCTGGGCTGATATTCGATGCGCAATTCCTCAGCGTCGTTGGAGATGCGGCGATACGCCAGCCGCGCGAGAGGGGAAAACTTCGGCGCCAGTTCACGCCGGGCGCGGATGATTTCGTTGCCGAGCTTCACCAGTTCCTGTGAAAAGCTGTCGAGCGCAGCCTCGTCAATCGCGCGTTGTTTGAGCAGCGCGTTGCGGGCGCGGATGGCGCGCAGGTAACGTTGGAGCAGCGGCAAATAGGCCGGCTGGGTTTGGGCGAGCAGCAAATCGAGGAAACGACGGCGGGCACGCGCGGTGCCCTTGACCAGATGCAAATCCTCCGTGCAAAACACCACCGCGCGCAGCGTGCCGAGATAATCGCCCAGGCGTTTGACCGGCTGGCCGTCCAGCGCCAGTTTGCGTTCGCGCGCCGACCAGTAGATTTTGACTTCACGTTCGCTGTGGCTGGTCAGCATTTTTGCCTCCCTCTCCCCGCCCAACCGGGGAGAGGGCTGGGGCGAGGGGTTTTGAGTTTGAGAAATTTCGGCCGCCTCTCCCCGGCCCTCTCCTTCCTTGGGGGAGGCGAGGGAGATGGACGGAATTGTTCCACCGACCACAGAACCGCCGACGAAATAGCCCTTTTGTCCGTGCCGGATCATCTGCGCGCCGCCCACGCCGCGGAACGAACGCAGCGTGGCCATGAGATAAACCGCTTCGAGAATGTTCGTCTTGCCCTGCGCATTGTCGCCGAGCAGCAGGTGGAAGCCCGGCGCAAAGTCGGCGTCCAACCGCGCGTAATTGCGGAAGTCCCGGAGTCGCAGATGGGCCAGATGCACGCGGAGAAAATAGGAGCGCGGACAGCCTGTCCGCGAGTTTTTTCAGCGAAGGATCAATAAACCGGATGGTTGCGGGCGATTCCCTGAATCATCTCCTCGGCGTGCGCGCGGAGTTTCGCGTCCACGTTGGGCAGCAGCAGCGGTTGCAGGGTGATGCGCGCGGCGTCGAGGTTGTGGTTTCGCAGTTGCACCTGGGCCAGCGAAAACAGATACGACGGATTTTCGGGTTCCAGTTGGATGGCGCGTTGCAGGTGTTGCTCCGCCAGCGCGAGATTATCGCCCTGGACCATTTCGAAGAAGCCCAACAGTTCATGCGCCGGCCCGAAGTCCGGCATCAGCGCGAGGGATTTCTGGAGTTCACCTCGAATTTCCGCCGCCGCGTCATTTTTGAGCGGGGCATGCCGGTCCTGGGCATCCGCCGTGAGCTGGTACTGTTCCCGGGCATAAATATAAAAAACCAGAAAACTGGTTGAACCGAGCTGGAGCGCCGCCTGCAAATCGCGCAAGGCTTCATCGTGCTGCCTCCGCCCGGCAGCGAGCAAACCCAGTCCTTCCCAAGGCAGGGGACTGGCGGGCGCGAGCTTTTGCGCCTGCGTAAAAAACTGTTCAGCAGCGTCGGGACGATTGATCCGGAAGAGTTCATCACCGAGGCGGAAGTAATTCTCGACGGGGGTGATGGGTCGTGTGGTCAGGGTGATGGGTGAGGAGATGTCTGCCTTCAGCGCCAGTTCAATGGGGGTCAACCGTCCCGCTTTCAGGTAGCGGCGAAGTTCGGCTTCCATCGCCGGCAAGGTGGTCTGCATCGCGTTGGTGAAGGCTGGTTCGGGAAACTGGCCCTGGCGGAGGAGTTGGGTGAACTGTCCGAAGCGGGCTTTGTAAGCCGGGTTGTCGCCCGCCATCAGGAAATGCGTGAGCAGCCACGATTCGGCGTAGAAGATTCCCTGCCGTTCGCGCTCATTGTATTGGGGCGAGTCGTGAGTGACGGCAAACAGCTCGGCCAGTGGCATAAGGGGTTGTTGCGCCAGCAGGCGCAAATGATGGCCAATCGGGTCGCCGATGCGGGCGTTGTAGCCGGTCGTTTTGAAGGTGGAATAGACTTCAGCCATTCCCTCCTTGAGCCAGAGCGGCCAGACGCGGTCGTTATGCCGGAACAGCAGGTGGGTGTATTCGTGAAAGATGACCTCCATGTCCGTGAAGACCGAATTGGTGCCGGGCAGGGCGAGCACGATCAGGTTTTCGTCGCTGCCGCGCTGGAAGAAGGCCGCCAGATTGGCGGGCTGGCCCTGGTAAAGCGGCAGGAACGGCTTCATTGTTTCGTGGTCGGGGAAAGCCATCACCACAATCGGCGGGGAGGCCACCGCCTGCGCTCCGGCCATGAGGGTGTAAGCCTCGCAAAACTGTTCCAGACGCGCGGAGAGCTTGTAAACGTCCTGGGGCGCGCCGCAACTGTAGATGTTGAAATGCGCGGTGCGCGTCTCGAACCAGCGCCTTTGCATGAGCGAAAGGTCATTCGATTGGGCAGAGGCGGTGCAAACCTCCAACTCCAAAAGCAAGGCTATAACCAAAAGCAGGCAGCGGGTCATAGACAAATTGATTCTAGGGTACCATTGAAGAAATGTCACCTGGCGACAAATTTTGTTCTTCGCTTGAAGAGACTGGCTTGCCGGGCCGTAGCTTGGAGCGCTTCATGAGTCACGCCATTCGCCCGCCTTCGCGCTGTCGCGCTACGGCGCGGCAACCTTCGCTTTACGCTGCGCTCCAAGCGAAGGCTGGTGCGCGATATTGGACTTGAACCAATGACCCCTACCGTGTCGAGGTAGTGCTCTGCCAACTGAGCTAACCGCGCACTAAAAATTAAAACTGGCAGTCCCGCCGCGTCTTGGCAAGCGCGAAAGTGCGAATTGGCTATACAATTCCTCATTTTAAGTGCAGAATTCTTAAACAATTCTGCAAAAGACGCATGATGTTCCGGCGGACGAATCTGTTGCATGGCCAGTCATTAAATAAAGAATTGTGAATAAATATTTAGCACTGGGGAAATTTTCATTTGGCATGGGCGACCGTTTTGCGCATCAGGGCAAGGCCCAACTGCGCGCCTGTGTCCTGGCCACCAAACTCGGCGCGGACATCGTGCCCGTCTGGAACAAATCGTACCGCGAACACACGCTCATCGGCACCGAACCGTCCAGTTTGCGCGCCGAGGCGGATGCGGCGGTGAAAGCGCTCGGCTGGAAAAAACCGTATCACGTGGACGCCGACCACAGCCGGATCGAGACCGTGGATCGTTTCATCGCGCCTTCGGATTTCTTCACGATTGACGTGGCCGACTCGATTGGCAAACCCGCCGATCCCAAAAGCGTGAAGGCGTTTGTCGATCATCACCCCGAACTGCTGGGCAAGATGGTCATCCCGCATATCAACCGCCCGCTCGAAACGACGCGCACGGAAGTTGAACGTGCCGCCAATAAATTTTTGCTCGCCGTGCAGGACGCGGGGAAAATTTACCGGCACATTGCCCGGGTCAAGGGCGAAGCCAATTTCATCACGGAAATTTCGATGGATGAAACCGACAGTCCGCAAACGCCGCCGGAACTGCTCATCATTCTCGCGGCGCTCGCTGACGAAAAAATTCCGATTCAGACCATCGCGCCGAAATTCACCGGCCGTTTCAACAAGGGCGTGGATTACGTCGGTGATGTGAAGCAGTTCGAGCAGGAATTCAACGAAGACCTAGCGGTCATCGCGTTTGCCATCAGGAAATACGGCCTGCCGGCCTCGCTCAAACTCAGCGTCCATTCCGGCAGCGACAAGTTTTCCATTTACGCGCCGATCCGCCGCGCATTGAAAAAATTCAACGCCGGCCTGCACCTCAAGACGGCCGGCACGACGTGGCTTGAAGAAGTCATCGGTCTCGCCGAAGCGGGCGGTGATGGCCTCGCGCTGGCGAAGGAAATTTATTCCGATGCGCTTGATCACGTGGACGAACTTTGCGCGCCGTACGCAACGGTCATTGACATTGACCGTAAGAAACTGCCGACGAAGGAGACCGTCAGCGGCTGGACTTCCGGACAATTTGTTTCCGCGCTCCGGCACGATCCGAAAAACAAGGCTTTTAATTCAAGCTTCCGGCAATTGATTCACGTCGGTTTCAAAATCGCCGCGAAGAAGGGCGATCATTATCTCAACGCGCTCAAGCAGCATGAAGCCGTCATTGCCAAAAACGTCACTGAAAACCTGTTCGAGCGGCACATGAAACCGCTGCTGCTCGGCCCCTAGTTCTGTTGTATGCCATTCATCCACGAAGATTTTTTGTTGAGCACCAAGACGGCCTGCAAGCTTTACCACCGATACGCCGAGGCCGAGCCGATTTTCGATTACCACTGCCACATTTCGCCGCGCGACATCGCGACCAACCGCCAGTTCAAAAACCTTTTTGAAATCTGGCTTGAAGGCGATCATTACAAATGGCGCGCGATGCGTACCAACGGCGTCGCGGAACGTTTTATCACGGGCAACGCCACGCCGCATGAGAAATTCCGTGCCTGGGCCGCCACCGTGCCGTACACGCTGCGCAACCCGCTCTATCACTGGACGCACCTTGAATTGAAGCGCTACTTCGGCATTACGGAGTTGCTGGACGAAAAAAGCGCCGACCGCATTTGGAAAACAGCCAACGAAAAACTGGCCACGCCGGAACTGACCACACAGGGCATCCTGACAAAATTCAAGGTCAAGGTGGTCTGCACCACCGATGATCCGGCGGACAACCTGAAATATCATCGCGCCTTTGCGGCGTCGGGACATCCGACCAAAATGCTGCCGGCGTTCCGCCCCGACCAGGCGCTGGCCGTGAACCAACCCGCCGGTTTCAACCGGTGGGTGGAACGACTTGCCGCCGCCAGCAACGTGGACATCAACGGCTTTTCCGCGTTTCTGAGCGCGTTGCGCAAGCGTCACAGTTTTTTCCATTCGCAAGGCTGCCGGCTGTCCGATCACGGCTTGAATTACTGCTTCACGAATTTTTGCTCCGACCAGACCGCCGCCGCCATTTTTGACAGGGCGCGGCGCGGCGATTTCGTTTCACCGCCGGAACACGAACAGTTTGCCTCGTTCATGATGCTGTTCTTTGGCCGGCTCGACGCGAAAAAAGGCTGGACGAAACAGCTTCACATCGGCGCGCTGCGCAACGCCAACACCCGCCGGCTCAAACAACTCGGCCCGGACGCCGGCTTCGATTCCATCGGTGACTGGCCGCAATGCTCCACTCTTGCGGCTTACCTCGACCGGCTCGACCGGGAAAATTCGCTGCCGAAAATCATTATTTACAACGTGAACCCGGCGGACAATTACGCCTTTGCCGCGATGATCGGGAATTTCCAGGACGGCACGATGCCGGGCAAAATCCAGTTCGGTTCCGGCTGGTGGTTTTTGGACCAAAAGGAGGGCATGGCGTGGCAGATGAACGCGCTGTCCAACCTCGGCCTGCTCTCGCGCTTTGTCGGCATGATCACGGACTCGCGCTCGTTTATGTCCTACTGCCGCCACGAGTATTTCCGGCGCGTGCTCTGCAATCTGCTCGGGAGCGACATGGAAAACGGTCTGATTCCCAACGATGAAAAACTGGTGGGGCCGATGGTTCGCAACATCTGCTACGCCAACGCGGCGCAATACATGGCTTTTCCGATGGGCGAAACCGCCGGCGGAAACAAACGGGCACGGCCGCGGGCGAAGTAATTTACGGACAACGCGTGATGCCACCGCGGATTATTTCGGACTTCTTTTCCGGTAGTCGCCGCGGCTGAAATATTTTTCCAGCCAGATATAAAGGCAGATGAAAAGATAACGGCTGCCCATCTCGCGCATCATCAGTTTTGCCTCACCGCTGCGGCGGTTGCGCCAGGTAATGGGAATCACGGTCCAGGAATATCCGCGCACGATGGCCTTGAGCGGCAGTTCAACGGTGAGATTGAAATGCGGCGAGATCAGCGGGCGGCATCCGTCAATCACTTCGCGCCGGTAGGCTTTGAAAGCGTTGGTCGTGTCGTTCAGGCGGATGGCAAACAGGGTCTTGAGGAAGAGATTGGCCATCCGGTTGATGAAGAGCTTGATTTTGGGATAATCCACCGTGCCGCCGCCTTTGACAAAACGGCTGCCGAACACACAGTCCCAGCCCTTGTTCAATTCTTCCCAGTAGCGCGTTACGTCCCGGCAATCATCGGATTCATCCGCCATCATGATGACCACGGCGTCGCCCTTCATTTGGTCGAGACCGCGGACGACGGCGCGGCCGAAACCGTGCAGGCCCTCATTTTTTACCGGAACCAGCTCGGACAGTCCGGCCCTGGTCTGGGCCAGTAATTCCCAGGTCCGATCAGTGCTGCCATCGTCCACAACAATGATTTCATGCGGCACGTCGTGCAGGCGCAATTCCAAGTGCAGGTGCTCGACCGTGGAACAGATGCAGCCTTCCTCGTTGCGCGCCGGAATGACCACCGACAGCAACGAGAGCGGACGGGCTGGGGGTGTTGGATTACTCATGTGCTGTTGGGCAAATCGGTTTTCAATTGCCACGTTGGTTTGTGGCCGGCGGTGGATTCATTTGTTTGCAAGCCTAAATAAAATTTCCGGCAGGTCAAATAGTTAGAATTGATCGTAAAAACGCCTTGTGCGGCCACGACTTCCGCTGCATACCAAAGCGTGCTGGGCACCAACGCTTTTGACACACTGCAGAAACAGCAGGACACGTGTTACACCCAGATGAAGCACTATGCCGATGCCTGGGGAATCGACGATGGCAACATCAATTACATGTATAACACGATCAAATATTACGAGAGAAGTGTGCAGGATTACCAGAACCAGGCCCAAGCACTCGAAGCACAAGGGCAAAACGTGGACTGGGACGCGGTGAACAAGAACCTGCAACAGTTCTCAACGCAGACTCAACAGGCCCTGTAAAATTATCTCGGCAGCGACCGGTTCAACAAAATTCTATTTAGGTTTGAATAAATGATTTTGTCGCCGGCCATGCCGCGTTTGGCAAGGCTTGGTGATTATTTATTGGTGTTGGTGATATTGGTGGAGCTGGATTCCGCTTCGGCTGCGGCGGAGGCGGCGGTCGTCTGCAATTGCTCGTCCAAAGCCTTCAAATCGGGGTCGAGGATTTCCACCTTCTCTTCGACACGCAGTTTCTTCACGTAATCCGGCGCGATTTTCGCCAGTTTTGTGTTTGAAAGATAGGTCTTAATGTCGGCGTCGGCGGTGGCGAAATCAATCTTCTTGGCGGGGGTCTTGTCGAGCACCTTGATCAGGTGATAACCAAACTGGGTGGTGACGACGTCACTGATCTGGTTGGTGGCGAGGGCAAAGGCGGCGGATTCAAATTCCGGCACCATCAGGCCGCGGGGGAAGGGCGGCAATTCGCCACCGTTGTTCTTGGAGCCGGGATCCTCGGAATATTGCCGGGCCAAGGTGGCAAAATCCTGGCCGGCCACGAGCTTTTGCCGGATTTCCTCAATCAGCTTCCGCTTGTTGGCAATAATATTGGTTGCCAGCGACAGGCGGGTGGACGGGTCGACGGTCCTGAGCAGGATGTGCCGGGCATGCACCAGTTCCGGCTGTTCAAAATCGGCCGGATGCTGGTTGTAATACTGCTTGGCTTCGTCGTCCGTCACGGAGACCCCGAGGAGGCGCTTGAGAGCGGCGATGGCCACGGCTTCCTGCAGCGCCTTGGCGCGGAGCTCGGCTTCGGTGATGCCCTGGTCCTTGAGGTGGCGCGCAAACGCCTCCGGCGAGGGAGAATGCTTGAGCGCGTTGGTGAATTGCGTGTCGGATTCGATCTGGCCGGCCGCCTGGTCAGCGGCGTTGGCCTTCTGGAGCAAAACCTGAATGCTGATCAATTGGTTTAAATTGACCGCTTCCATTTCCGGCTGCCACGGCTGGCCATTGGCCATGGCATTGGCCTTGGCCCTGGAAACCACCTGGTCCAACTCGCTGCGCTTGATTTCAAAACCCGCGCCTTTGACGATCGCGGGATCGCCAAACAGCGCCTTCTTGGCAGTTTCCGGGTTGGCGTTGGTTTCGGCCGCCACGCTGGGCGCGGTGGCCCGACACACACGAAAACCCTGATCGTTGCCCCTGCTATTCGCTTCGTAGCTGGCCCGGAAAGACAACTCGCAACAGAAGTCGCCGCCCATCCAACCGCCGCCCTTCCAAACCCGGCCAGTTTCGTTAGAACTTCCTTTAGGGCCAGTTCCATTACTGTCCAGGTCTCCGTACCAGTCCCAGCACCATTCCCTTACATTACCTGACATATCGTAAAGCCCCAGCTCGTTGGGTTCCTTGCCACCGACAGGTTTTGTTTTACAATGGTTTTTTTCTATCGTAGACCAGAACCAAAATCCTGCTAAGTATGTATCTCCAGAGTTTCTCCAATACCATGCTACTTTATCTACATCATTGCCTCCGCTGTAAGTGTAACTCTTGCTCATCTGACCTCCACCTGCGGCATATTCCCACTCTGCTTCTGTCGGCAATCGGTAACCATTAGCTCCCGCATTGATCGTTACCGTCCATTTTATATCATCGACAACAGTATGATTATTCGGGTCTTTTTTATTCTTATCTATATTGTAATACGGTTTTAAGCCCTCTTTTATACTCCTTTTATTACAGTACTCAACGCAGTCATACCAGTTTACCATTTCTACCGGCAAATTGTCGCCTTTGAATTTTGAGCGATTAGTTCCCATTACCTCAATCCACTCTTTTTGAGTTACCTCATATTTGCCGATATAAAAGTTCGATACGGTTACACCTTTTCCGTAGTAGTTGGTGCACTTTGTGTTTATAAAAGTCCCGCCTTTGACTAATACAAAGTTATCAGGCTCTGCTTGCGCAGAAGCGCTGACAGCAACCATTATTGCCGTTAAACAGAAAATGAATGGTTTTCTCATTGAAATGTCTCCGTTATCCAGATCAAAGAATCACATGCATCTGAGATTAAGATAATTTGGTCATACAATATTCAGATAAGCTCAAAATCCGCTTGCCCACGAAGGCGGTCCCGCCGTTTCCGCCGCAATTTATTGAGACGGTGGGCTGTGCCCGGTTAGTTCTTGAGGAGGGCTGAACTGAAACACTCCGTTCCGCTGCATTTTATTGAAGCTGTCCTGGCCGAGGGAATTTTGGAGTGCCTGCTGGGTTTGATCCGCAAATTGTTGCAGATTCTTGTTCACCGCGTCCCAGTCCACGCTTTGGCCCTGGGCTTCAAGCGCCTTGGCCTGGGCCTGATAATCCTGCACGCTTTTCTGGTAATACTTGAGGGCGTCATACACGTAATCAATTTTGTTGTCGTCAAGCCCCCAAGTGTTTTCGTATTTCTTCATCTTGGAGTAGCCGTCATCCTGCGCCTTTTGGAGAGTATCGAAAGCGTTGGTGCCGAGCACGCGCTGGTATTCCTGGTCGCGTGCCGCGTCCAGCGCCTTGATTTGCTCCGCGTAATCCGGGGATGACGGGTCATCTTGAAACTGCTTGTCGAGTTGCGACCGGCTCTCGTTCAATTGCTGTTGCGCTTTCAAAAGGTCCTGGAACTGGGAATCACTTGGGTTCACTTTGGCCAGCTCCTGCTGTAAATTAGTGGCAGCGGTGCCATCGTCGATTCCCTGCGATTTCGCGTAGCGCTCATCCCCCAACAGGGCCTTCGTTTGCTGGTTATATTCGGAATATGCCTTACTTTCCTCATCGTTGACTTCAGCATCGTCCATCTCTCCGTTCAGCCTCGCCTGTTCCAGGTCCAAGTGGCGTTGCTGCAGTTTTTTCTTCAAGTCATAAAGCGCATTGGTTTCGGAGGCTGTGAGCTGGATCTTGCCGATGTTGGCTTCCCGCAGCATATTCCCCTGGTCCCACAGCTTGAAACCCTCCTCTCCCAACGCAGCGCGCATTTCCGCGTCTTTGCCCATATCGTATTCCAGTTGCATCGCAGCCATTTTGTCGGCATCCCCATGGAATTCTTCAAAGTGCCTTTCCCAGTCCTCCTCGCGATCCGACAGGACCACTCGCGCCAGGACGTTGTTGGGAACACCCGCCGCGCGCAACTGGTCAATAAGCCACCGCCGCCGGTCCGATGCGGATGCGATGTCCGTGTATCGCGGCAACTTCGGCTGGTTGGTGAAGACCGGCGTTTCATTCGTCATTTTTCCCGGGCTGACCTCGCGGGCGGATGGCGCGGGCGCGCGTTCCGATTTGTGCAGGACCAGCACCACAACCGTCACGGCCAGAACGACATTTAATACGAGGGACGCTTGACGACGAAATTCGCTACTCATAAACCAAATTGCTGCCTGCTTAAAATTACAGTGGACGGTTTGGCCGCACAAGGTGTTTCTTGACACCAATTCAAACTATTGACCTCACTCTTCTGAATCGTCTTTTGAAATAAAAGGGCCGGCAGGCTGTGAGGCCGGCCGGCCTTGGCAATATCAAAAAGACTTTCTCAATATTCCGTGCAGGGGACCTGTTACCACACCGTTGCGTTGCAGTACCCACTCTTACCACCCCATGCCTCTACCGCCAATATCAGCTCATTGAAACCACCCAGACCCATTCCATGACTATTCCAGGCGTTGATGTGGTTGCTAAGGGTGATGGTGTGGCTGCTCCCGGTCCCTGACCCGCCCCATTGATCCAGGTTCTGCCAAAAAGTTGCATTGCCTTGAATGGAAGGTTGGTTTACTTGCTGATGGTGATATATGCTGTATGAATGCCCATCACTGCTAACGGAGCCCATATACGATCCATTCGCCACAGAGCCCATCTCACAGACGTATAATTCAACTAGCGGGCCTGTCGTCCACCCATAGGCACCGAAATTATTGAAGCTACCACTCATGGCGCCGCAATTGTAGTTTACACTTCTAGGTCCGCCTTGCCAGCCTTTACCGGCAACCACATCGCTGACACCGTTCCAGGAACAAGCGAAATTGCCAGGGTAGCTTCCCGCACCGGGGAAGGATATACTGGCTGACCCACCAGAGACATATAATTGCCAGTAGTAGCCGTGATCATAGCCCGTACTTGCGTTTGCCGCCATTGTTATGCCACCCGCCATGAGAGCGGAGAGAATTAGTTTTTTCATTTTTTTGTTTTTTTAGTTGTTGTTAGTTGACTGCTTGGTTGTTAGGTATGTCAGGCGCACTCACGTCTGACCGATGGGAAATTCGGTTGCGGAAACCGCGCGGCTGAACAACCATCGGTTCTTCCGTCATCACTGGTTTCGTTGAATATCATTTGCGTTGGGTCAGTCAGGTTCACGGAGGAATTCAAGGTTTGACCGCCGGCGACGATTCCTTTTGCCGGCCTTGGGATTTGAAATATTTGATCACGGCCTGCGTTCGGGAGTGGACATGCAGTTTCTCATAGATGCTGCGCACGTGGGCATTCACCGTGGTCCCGGTGATCCCGAGGGAGTCTGTGATCTCCTTGTAGAGATATCCGCGCGCCAGCAATTCCAGGACCTGCCGTTCCCGCGCCGTGAGAACTTCCACCCCCGGCGACGTCTGCTCGCCGTGCTGGAAAAACTGGACCACCTTGCGGGCGATATAACCGCTCATGGGGGAGCCGCCACCGCAAACCTGTTTGAGTGATTTGATCAACTGATCGCAAGGGGTTTGTTTTACCAGGTAACCGACCGCCCCCGCCGCCAGCGCGTCAAAAATGTGCTCAGAATCTTCATAAACCGTGAGCATGACAAAATGGGTTTCAGGCATGATTGGTTTCAAGCGGCGAACACATTCGATGCCGGTCAATTCGGGCAAATTGATGTCCATGAGGACCACGGCGGGCTTGGCGACCGGCAGTTGGGCCAGGGCGGCTTCGGCGTTGGCGAACCGGCTGAGGCAACGAAATCCCGGAGCCTGTTCAATCCACTCCACCAACAGTTTCCGCACCGAAGCATCATCTTCCACGATTGAAACCGATACGGACATGAGCAGATATTTTATCAGGCAAACGTGTATTGGGTAGTCACCAGTTCTAACGATGCCTCCGGTTTAGGGCGGGTCGCCATTGCCTGTTGGCGGCGTCTGGACGGGAACCCGGAAATGCACCTGCGTTCCCTGCGCGGGAGCGCTTCGGATTTCACAACCGCCGCCGATTCCCGACATGCGGTGGCGAATGCTGCGCAAGCCGTTTCCGCCATTGAACTCCGCCGGATTTTTCACGACCCCATCAGGTGCGGTTTCGTTGGTGAATCCCCGGCCATTATCACTGACGACCAGCAGAAACCCGGCTGGTTCCAGCGTGAGGGAAACATGCACTTCCGAGGCGCCGGCGTGCTTCACAACGTTGTTCAAGGTTTCTTTGAACGCCAGGAACAAATTGTGGCGCGTCTCCGCGGACAGGGGCCAGTCCGGCAGTGCGAAAGGCACCTCCAGCCGGCAACGAATGCCGGCGTGTTCCAGGAATTCCTGCGCGAATTTTTGCAGATAGTTAATCAAGCTGTCCAACGTGTCGTGATGCGGGTTGACTGCCCAAACGGTTTCCGCCATGGCTTCGGTCAATTCAGTTGCGGTTTCGTGGATGCACTGCAGACTGGTGGTGGCTTGCTGGACGTTTCCTGACCCGCTACGCGCCGGGTCGCAAAGCATGGTGATGCGCGTTAAATAAGTGCCGAGGTCGTCGTGAATGTCGTGCGCGATACGGGCGCGCTCCTGTTCAACGGCACGTTGTTGCTCGATACGCGCCAGTTTGCGCTGTAGCCGCCGCCGGGCATCCAGCCATACAATTCCACCGGCGGCGGACAATGCCATTGCCCAGGCCAGGATCCGGAACCAGAGTGTCTGCCAGAAATAGGGCCGCACCACGAACGACACCTGTGCCCCCGCCTCATTCCATACCGCGTCGTCGTTGCACGCAATGACGTGAAAGTTGTACTTGCCCGGCGGAAGGTAGCTGTAATGGGCCATGCGCCGCATTCCCGCCGAAACCCAGTTCTTATCCATCCCATCCAGCCGATACTTGAAAAACACCCGGTCGGGCGCGCTGTAACTAAGCGCGGTGTACCTTATTTCCACCTGATGCTGTCCCGGCGGAATCCGCAACAATGGAGAATTTGCCGGGTCCCTCTCCACAGTGTGGTCGTCCACCAACACTTTTTCAATGTACACCGGCGGAGGCAGGAGATTGGTCTGAATACATCCGGGATCAATCATCACCAGTCCGCCGCTGCTCGGAAACAACAACCGCCCGTCAGGTGTTTTGCAGCCGGCCGGTTGCAGGCCGCTGGAACGGGCCATCGTTGGCACACCGTCGTTGGCGGAAAACAGCCGGTAGTGAAGTTCCCGGCTCAAACCATCGGCACAAGCGCTTAACTCCGCCTTGCTGACGCGCAAAATGCCTGTGTTGGCACTGATCCAGAAAAATCCCCGTCCGTCGTCTTCAATGTGCTGGATGTTGTTGCCCGGCAATTCCTGGTCTCTGCCGACCACGGCAAAACGTCCTTTTTTCAGCCGCGCCAGCCCGCCGCCGAACGTTCCGATCCACAAACTGCCGTCGGCTTCCGGCTTCAGGAATTGAACGAAGTCGCTGGGCAGGCCGTCGGCCATGCAGAACTGTTGCAGCTTTCCATCCTTGAGGCAGGCCAGCCCGCCTCCGAACATGCCAAACCAAAGCGTGCCCTCGCCGTCCCGCACGACACAGCGGACGTTGGGCGATTTCATCTGCTTCTCCTGCGTTACCCATTCCACCTGGCCGGAATGATAACGCAACAACCCGCTGCTCATTCCTACCCAGGAATCGCCGTTTGTCTCATGCAACACGGCAAACGCCGACGCGTTGGTCTCCAATCCGGGCAAGGGCCCGAAAACATCGCCCTGCCGGACAAAAATTCCTCTTTCCCACGTGCCGGCCCAAATCCGCCCGCCGGCATCCGCTGAAACCGACCAGACGTAGGTGTTGGCCAAACCCTGCTCGACTCCATAATGAGACCATTCGCCGTTCTTGAGGCGGTAGATTCCGGCACCCTCGGTACCCAGCCAAATCTCTCCTTCGGCGCCGAGCGCGACCGAGAAGACCGGATACCCATTGCATTTGTCCGGAGGAGCCAGCGTGGTAATGCTCGTGGGATGGAGCATCACCAGACCGGCACGGGTGCCCACCCACAAATTGCCCTCGCGATCCTCGGTCACGGCCGTCACCCAGTCGTCGGGCAGGCCGTTGGTCCGGGAAAAATGCAATGCTTTTCCCGGACTGGAAATCACGTAAAGTCCCTGGTCGAAGGTTCCCGCCACCACGAGCCCCGACCGGGTTTCAAACATCGTCGTAAGTTGAACTAATCCCCACGGCATTGCGCCCAAGTCCTTGACGCATTTAGTTCCCTTCCACTCCTGCAGCGAGCCGTCGCTTACCACCCAAAAACCGCCGGCCCGGCCCGGGCAAATTCCCCGGATATTTTCCAAAGGCTGCGAGCCAAGGTGCAGGCGCGTCAGTTCGCCGTTCTTGAAAGCGGACACGACATTGTTGCCTGCCACCCAGAGGCCGTCGTACGCGGTCGCCACACTCATCCAATACCATGGACTTTCGGCCGGCGGCGGGCACGTCCGCCCGTCCCGCAGCCGCGTGAACCGGCAGTCCCGACCTGCCACCCAGATTTCGCCGGCGTCGTCCGCGCCGATGTGAAAAATGCCTTTGTTGCTCCCGCGGTTCTCAAAATTCACCGGTTCAAATTTTCCGGCCTGGTAACGAATCACCGTCCCGTCTTCCAGCCCGATCCAGAGAGTTCCATCCCGCGCCTCAAACAAGCTGGTCACGCGGCAACTGCGTACGCCCGTATTGCTGGCGTCAAAAACCGTGAACCGGACGCCGTCGAATCGCGCCAGCGCGCTGTAAGTGCCGATCCAGATGTAACCATCGCGCGTTTGGACGACCGAGGTGACCGAGTTTTGGGGCAGGCCGTTTTCCTCCTGCCAGACGTGAACCACATAACCGGACACCGTGGTAACGGAATAGGAGAGTTCCCGGCCCGCAAACAACAAGACCAGCAGAAGAATGCCCGATCGGACAACAGGGGAGACTCGCCACCGAAGGAACATGGGCAAATTATGCCACGGTGGAGACCGATTAGCAAGAAAAACCCCCGCTGTCGGACATTATTTAAGCCGATTTAATCCAGCGGTTCACAAAAAAGATATGACGTGGATTTCGCTGTGTCCTGGCCGGCGCACGCCACCGCGAACTGCCGCCGGAAGGTGAATTTCCCGCTTTGAAGTCGCCGCGCCGAATTGTTACGCTCCGGCCATGTCACGCAAGTCGCCGTCGGATTCGGGCCGCGGATTCAATGATGTCATCGGGGTCGCGCTGCTGGCCGCCGCGTTGCTGCTGCTGGTTGCGCAATTTTCGTTTGATCATAATGATGTCTCGTTCCTGAACCCCAGTGTTAATAAACCTGCGCATAACTCGATTGGTTTGCTGGGCGCTTGGCTGGCCTATGGATTTTTCTTCGTATTTGGCGCGGCGGCTTATCTTTTACCTCCTTTATTGGCAGCGTTTGGCGTGGCGTATCTGCTGAATTTTCTTGGCTGGTTGCGCGAACGTGTACACTGGTCGTTGTTGTGGTCGTCAGTGCTGTTGATCTCGGTCACCGGACTCTTGTTCATCATGGACGACGGCGGTCGGCGCGGAAAATTTCATGAAACCATCGGTTCCCAAAGCCTTGGCGGCTGGTTGGGATTTGCAACCTACGGACAGACCCAATATTACAATTACGGCTTTTGCCTGCTGGGCATCGTCGGTGCGATTATTGTTTATGCCACCTTGTCTCTCATCAGCCTGTTGTTCCTGACCAATTTTCAACTCGGCGAATGGATTCGCCGTTTCCTTCAAAAAGAACCCGCCGCCGCCGAACCCAAATCCGCCGATGAAACCGCACTCGAACGCCGCGCGCGTGACCTCGAGAAGCAGGCCAAAAAATTGCAGGAGGAAGTCCAACGGTCCGGCTTGGGCGCGGATTTGCTGCCGGTGCCGGAACCGACCGTCCGCGATTTGAGCGTGCCCGAAGCCAAACCGGCGTCGGTGCGGGCGCGCAAAACCACCTTGCCCGAACCGGCCAAAGAAACTGAGGCCGCCAAGGAAGTTGAACCGCCTCCCCCACGCGAAGCGGTCGCGGCCACCGCCGAAGACATTCTGGGCAAAAAAACGGAAGCCGGGGAAAAACCGGCCGCCGTCAAAACCGAAACGCCGGCCGCGGAAAAAGTTGAAGCGGGAAAATCCGATGGTGAAAAAGCGGAACCGGCCGTTCACATCGCCGATGGTTCCGCGCCGCCTGCCGCCAAACCGAAAACGCCGAAAAAGCGGAAGCCGCTCACGGTCGCCGCGACGCCCATCATCGGCAATTACCAGTTGCCGCCGCTGGATTTTCTCCAGTATCCGGACCTGACCGTAAAGCCCACGGAGTCCAAGGAGGAATTGATGGCCAACGCGCGGCTGATGCAGCAGACGCTCGCCCAGTTCGAGATTGAAGTTTCGCTCGGCGACATCACCAAAGGCCCGACCATCACGCGTTACGAATTTCATCCGGCGCCGGGCGTGAAACTCGAAAAAATCACCGCCCTTTCAAACAACATCGCGGCCGCGGTCAAAGCCGAGCGCATTCACATCCTCGCCCCCGTCCCCGGCAAAAGCTCCGTCGGCGTCGAAGTGCCCAACCCGGTCAAGTCCAAGGTCATCGTGCGCGACATGTTTGAATCCGAGGAATGGCGCAACAGCAAGGCCAAGATTCCCATTGCGCTGGGCAAGGACGTTTATGGCCATCCCATCGTGGCCGACTTGTCCGAAATGCCGCACATCCTCATTGCCGGCAGCACCGGCTCCGGCAAATCCGTCTGCATTAACGCCATCATCACGTCGCTGCTTTACAAATTTTCGCCCGACCAGCTCCGGTTCGTGATGATTGATCCCAAGGTCGTCGAGTTGCAGCAATACAACGCCCTGCCGCACCTCGTCGTGCCCGTCGTGACCGACCCCAAGAAAGTCATCCTCGCTCTTCGCTGGGTGGTGAATGAAATGGAAAAACGCTACCAGATTTTCGCTCGCTGCGGTTGCCGCAACATTGCGTCGTTTAATTCCCGCCCCAAAGACAAGCCGTTGCGGGAGACTGAACCCGAATTGCCGCTCACCGCCAAACGGGAAAAGGTCGAGCCGGGCGCGGAAGGTTTTGCCGTCGAGGTGGACGAGGATATCGTCGTGCCGCGCGAGGAGGACATCGTCATTCCCGAACGGCTCAGCTACATCGTCGTCATCATTGACGAGCTCGCCGACCTGATGCTGGTGGCGCCGGCCGACGTGGAAATGGCCATCGCGCGCATCACGCAAATGGCGCGCGCGGCGGGCATTCATTGCATTGTCGCGACGCAGCGGCCGAGCGTGGACGTCATCACCGGCGTCATCAAGGCGAACATCACCGCGCGCATTGCGTTTCAGTGCGCCTCGCGCGTGGATTCGCGGACGATTCTCGACGCGATGGGCGCCGACAAATTGCTCGGCAAGGGCGACATGCTGTATCTGCCGCCCGGCTCGGCGAAACTGATTCGCGCGCAGGGCGCATTGATCACCGACCAGGAAATCAACAGCATCGTCGGGTTCATTGCCAAGCAGGGCAAACCGAACTACGACCTGGAAATTCACCGGCAGCTTTCCCAGCCCGCCGCCAGTTTCGGGAACGAAACCGGCATTGACGAGGACGAGGACCTCATCCAGCAATGCATCGAGGTCATCCGCAGCGAGCAAAAGGCGAGCGTCTCGCTGATGCAACGGCGGCTGCGCCTCGGCTACACGCGCGCCGCGCGCATCATGGACGAACTGGAAAGCCGCGGCATCGTCGGCCCCAGCAAAGGCGCCGAGCCGCGGGACATCCTGATAGATCTGGACGGCGGCGGTGCCGATGGCGGCGGGCAACAAGCGGTGTAATTGAATGGGGAGGGCTGCCGTGTCGGCGGCCCCAATTTTTGATTTGGGACGGCGACACGCCGTCCCTCCCAGTTCTGCATGAAACAATTTCTGGTGACAGTGCCCCGCAACCTCATGGGCTGCTTCCAGGGCTGGAAACTCGTCTGGCATATCGTTGCTATCCTGCTCACGGTCATCCTAGTCCTGTCCGGCTTCGATTGGCGCTATTTCCTCGCCACCCGCAATCCGACGCTCTGGTCTTGGATGTTTCCGGCCGTCGTGATTGGCGGGCTGCTGCCTCTCGCCTTGCCGCTGTTCCTGTTTATCGTCGGCTTCATTATCCAAAGTTCCAGAACCATTCTGACCGGTTGGGCCGTTGGTCAGGCTGCGCTTCTCAGTTCGCTTGTCTCTTCCGCATACAAAGCGGTTACAGGCCGTGTCCATCCTTCGCACGGCGTCGGCGCGGACATCAGTCATGTCTTCCGCTTCGGCTGGCTGCGCGGCGGAGTCTTCTGGGGCTGGCCGTCGTCGCATGCCACCATCGCCTTCGCCATGGCCGTGATGGTGTTCACACTCTGTCCGAAACCACGGTGGCTGGGTTGGGTGGCGATCCTCTACGCTTGCTATGTCGGCCTGGGTGTCTCCATGACCATCCATTGGTTCTCGGATTTCGCGGCCGGAGCGATCATCGGCTCGGTCATCGGAGCCGTGGTCGGGAAAAGTTTTGGTTCAGAGAAGAGGCCGTTTGATTAAAACGGGGAGGGCTGCCGTGTCGGCGGCCCTGAATTTTTGGGACGGCGACACGCCGTCCCTCCAAGTAAGTGAAGTTAAATCAACAAAGCGCCATCGGTTAAGTGGCATCATCGCTACGCTCTTCCCGATCGAGGATTTTCTGCCAGACAATGAGACCGATACCAAGGGCGAAGGCCACGCAACCCATCACCATTGACCCGTTTGAGTAGCCCATCAAGACCATTGGGGAAAGGCCCGGTAAATTGGCCAGTTTCAGATAATAAAATGAATTGAAAAAAGCCAGACCGCAAAGTGCGAGCCAAATCCTGCCCAGCACCAAGCGCCAGCGCTCCCACTGTTTGGTTCCGCCGTAAATCAACACGCCCGCAACCAAGGCAACGAACCCGGGCATCAAATAGGTATGACGATTCCAAATGCAGACGAAAATTTTAACCACGAAGATGTAGGCCAAAATGCTCCCAACCAGGAGAAAAAATGTTGCGATGATCCTGGTAAACAGACCGGGTTGAGTGTCGTTCATGATTATGGGGGGTGGTGTCGTTGATAGCTGGTGAAAGCCGACCACAGCAGACAAACGGCCCCGGCAGCAATCGCCAGCGCGAGGATCGTCACGATGACGGCAATGATGGTCAGCCAAAAGTGCGACCGCCGCTCGACTTCGGGGTCGCCAAACATGCTTGGTTGGGAGAAAGCGGAACGTCCCCGCCAAATCGCGACGATCGCGTTGGCTAACTGAACAAAAATTCCATGCATGTGAATTTAATCTGGTTGGCAGCGCACACTTCTAAAATTCCAAAGAACGCCAGCAGGTTCCCAGCCAATCTGGAAGTGCGTTCGATAGCTGAATGAGAGAATCCCGACAAACGTGATGTTGTACAATCCGTGGACATCCGTCCGGATACATATCAGGACATGAAATGCAACCAAGGCAGATGGGCGCGTGGTCTAATATCTGCTTTATGTTTTCGGACGCTGGCTGAAGCCAACGGCCATGGAGTTTCAAATGATGCGACTGGCAGGTAAGACTTAAATGACCATTCAACCGGAAAGAACCAGATGGATCTATTACACGTTTTGTGGACCGGATTTACCAACCATTTTCAGTTTGAGATGGTATTCGTCGGGCTTGGCATCTTAATGGTTTATAGTGCGCGACAAACTCATCGGGTCCCAAAAATTCTGCCAACTTCTTCACGATTCTCCGATCCGCATCTTACGGCCCGGGCCAGCTTTCAGGTTCAAGGCCTGGCGGATCTGGGTTTCAAGCCGGTGGGCAAATATGACGTGAGCATGAGCTCGTCAGTTCAAATGAACATTGATGTGTTCCTTTCGGACAATCAGCTTTATGTCGCCACGATTGTCAAGGTGCGCAGTGAGGCAGCGGACTTTTCATTCGTCGAATTTCACAGACCTGTCCCCCCACGGGAACATCACGACCAATAACAGCAAACACGCGAGTATTTTCTATTATCCGCCGGACAAGATGGTGGTCAAAGTGCCTTGGCGGAAGAGTGTGATGGACATCTTCGATCTGCATGTTGAACTATGTGAAGCCGCCAAAGACCATTTGTTCAATCCGACCCCGCTCAAGCCCGACCAAATTGAGGGATTGGTTATTAAAGGCATCCGAAACTCTTTCGAGGACCAGGTGAAATGCGGGCGGATGGTCAAGGTTTCCGAGGATGTTTACCGGACATCCTTCAAAGGCGCGCTGATCGCAGTGCCTTTGGTCTGGCACAAGAAGGCCTACGGTTTTCTCTACAATATATACCGGCCGTCCAACAAGACGTACTGCGCTATTCTAGGACGACGGCTGCAAAAAGCCCGGTTGATGACTGAACCTTTCGGGGCTGGTTAAAATATCTGGATGGCAGTGGCGCCGGTGGCGGCGGGCAACCAGCGGTTTGATGGGAGCGCGGACGCTCCGGCGTGAAAGTCATTGGTGGGACTGGAATCCAATTCCCAAACCGCGCCCTGGCTCGTCACATGTATCTGATGGGCATGCTCCTCAAGCATTCGCCGAAACGCTTCCTCATCAATGTCCTGTAAATAGCCGTAATGCGTCCGTAACCGGAGCCATTCGGGAAAATTCACGTACACATGGGTTACGCCTCGGGCGCGCAGGTCCCGAAACAACTGCCCGGGGTCTGCCGGCGGGCGGTCGAGCGAGTCAAGCGGATGCCGGTCAAAGGCCGTGCTCCACAACACCTGGTGGCGCGCGTAATACGTCCGCGCCTCACCGACGTACAGCACCGTCGCGGTTGCGGGCAGATGCTCGTTCATCCACAGAATTGCCTCGAACGTCCCACCCTGGTTGATGCGCGCGAGGAATTCCTGACGCGACACCTGACCCAGTGCGCAGTTGACGAAACCGACCTGGGCGGGCACGCGCTCAGAATTTTCCATGTCAACGAAACAGCTGACCCCCCGCCAGATCAATGCGACCAGTATCATCGCCGCCACCACAATTCGCGCCGGCCGGGCCACCGCCTCGAGCGCAACCGCGCCCACGATCGCCGCCAGCGCGAAATCCGGAAACAGAAAGCGCCACGGCCTAAACGTCAGCAAAAACCAGCCGGCATACGCCAGCACAAACAAGCTGCCGGCGCGGCGCGCGTTACCCCGCACGTCCTTCAACAGCAGAATCAGCGGGGCGGTCATTAACAGCAATAGCGTCCCCGTGTCCTGGAACGAGTACTGCACGATCAACGAGCCAGACTGCCGCCATCCCTCCCAACCGAAGCTGGCATAGTGTTTCCGGGCGAAAACGGCGGCTTGCCCGGCACTCCAATGCGGATTGTGAAACAGGCCGTTGAACAGCGGATAAACCGGGTTATGCATCAGCAGCCAGTTCTTTGCCACCCAAGGCAGCACGGGAACCGCGGCCAGAAGACAAAAGACGGGCAGCGCCCGCAAGGATTTGGTCGTACCTGCAAAAAAAACGGCCAGCGGCAAGAGCACAACCGCAACGGCCGTCCATTTCGTCGCGACCGCCGCGCCCGCCGCCAGTGCCGACAGCCACAACAGGCGGGAATCGGCCGCAACCGCGTTCCCGTTGCGAACCGCATCCTGCTCCACCCATAAAAGTCCCGCGCCAAACGCCAGCCCCGCATAAAACGCCGTCGCCAGATCAATGTCGGCCATCTGGCTCAAGTTTTCCACGAATGGCAGGCAATAGAACAACGCCGCCGCCGTCAGTCCGGTCCTTCGGTTCCCCCATCGCGCCGCCAGCGCGTACACCACCACCGCCGTACCCAGGCCGAAGCCGTAGTGCAGCAGTTTCGCCGCGCTTCCCGACGAAAGCCTCAACGCCAGCAAATACAACATCTCGGTCAACTGCGGCAGATTCGAATAAAAGTCGTGCGGCAACGCGATGATCCGTCCGGCTTTGAGATACTCGGCGGGCGCCCCCAGATGGTATTCCAGGGAATCGTAATCAAACGGCGGCACCAGCGCACCGGGCAAGCTCAACAACGCCGCCACCGCCAGGCACGCCAGCATGAATTTCTCCCAGCCATCCAGTTTTCCCCTGGTGGCCGCCCGGCTTGGAGCAAAAAACCGGCGCGGCATCGGCAGCAGCCAGCACCCCGCCAGAAGCAACACCAGGGGCAGCCAGGATGTGGAAAAGCAACCGACCACCAGGACTGCCAGCGACAGTATCCATAAACCCGCAGCAAGCGAGAATAGTGCCGACCACAAGTTTTTTTCGGGAGTCAACCGCTCGATGGCCACTGCCCCCACAGCAAAGGCGGTGGCGACAATCGCGACGACACAGCCTGCGTCCGCCAACCCCGTCCGCCAGAATTCACCAAAGTAGGGCCCCACGGCAAACGTGGTCAGGGCACCGCAGACCTGCGATGCAAACTTCACCGGCACCAGCCAGCCGTCGTAACAAACCAGGAAGAGAAGGGCTACGATCGTGACCCAGCCAACCGCCAGCAATTGTGTCAACCGTGGGGCAAACCGCCACAACAGGTCGTTTTGCGGTTTGGCTTGCATCAGCCGAAAGCTTAGTCGGAGCGTGCCCGGGCTGCAAGAAACCTGCCGGGTCGGTGTCGTCGGCCCAGCAAAGGCGCCGTAGCAGAGCAAAGGCGGGTTACTCGCCACTCCGCCACTCGCCGCGGGGCGACCTGTCCATCGACTTGTCGCACCGTAGTCCCGCAACGCGGGACGAAGGCGGAAACCTCGGCGATGTTGGGAACTTTACGCGGTTGGCCGCGTGAGGCTGAAGGCCTTTTACGCGGCCTCGGCCAGCGCCCGGTTCATGCGCTGAATCGCTTCGTCAATCTCGGCGCGGCTCTTGAAGCCGATGATCACGGCGTCCAGTTCCGGATGCGACATGGCAAAGCGAATGGACTTTTCGCGGTCCTCGGCGTTGACGAACTCGCCATTGCCGATGATTTTCATGCCGATGATGCCACGGCCTTTGGCGCGCATGGCTTTGATTTCCGCCACCACCGGGGAAACATCATGCAACCGATTGTTCCAGGTCTCCTGTTCCGGGCCGTCAATTTTGCAGCCTTGGGGATTGACGCGAACCAGATGCACCTCGGTCCAGGGCGTGGCCGTGGCCTGGCGCAAGGCGGGCAGACTGTGGCAGGACACCCCCTTGGCGCGAATCCAGCCTTTCTCCTTGGCCTGATTGAACCCGTCCATGACCCGTTTCCATTCCTCGGTCCAATCGTCCTTGACCACACAATGGATCAACATGCTGTCAATATAATCGGTGTCAAAAACCTTGCGGTGATGATCGATGGCCTCAAGCACGTTCTCCGGCCAGCCGGGGACTTTGGACTGGATGAAAAGCTTTTCGCGAGGCAATCCCTTGATGGCGCCGGCCAGCCACTCGAACGTGGCGTAGGCCTGGGCGCAATCAAAACAGGTGATGCCCTGGTCATAGGCATATCTGACCAGGCTGTTGAAACCTTTGCGGCCCAGGTTGGTTTGGATATGGCCGTTGGCGCTGCCGGTGCCCAGGCCCAGACGGCTGAGCTTGATTCCGGTGCCGCCGAGCGTCACCTGATCCACCGCGGTGCGTTTGACGGCTGCCGCATATAGCCCAGGCATCCAGCCGGTCGAACCCAGGGCGAGGACACCGGTGGTGGTCAAGGTGCGTTGAAGAAACTCGCGGCGGCTAAGATGTTTTGTTTTCATAAATAATTCACGGCGCTTGACCTTATGTCGTGCAGACGGGCTGAAATGGCAAACAAAATCGGCCCGGCAGCGGCTGGTTTGGATGGCATACCGCCCTGAACATGGTTGAGCGGACGAGGGCCAACGCGATGGTTTTGGACACGGATTTGAATGATTGGAATTGGCGTGCGATGCTTGAACGTTTTGATGCTGAATCTGGCGCGGGATTCGTTAAGATGAATTCGTGAACGACGGCGACCGCCCCAATCCCGATGCGCTGTTGAGTTCGCTGCAGCGCGAGGAAGCCGCGAAGAAACGCGGACGGCTCAAGGTTTTTCTCGGCATGTGCCCCGGCGTGGGCAAGACCTACGCCATGCTCGAGGCCGCCCGACGCGAACTCGCCGCCGGGCGCGACGTGGTCATCGGTTACGTCGAAACGCACGGACGCAAGGAAACGGACGCGCTCACTGAAGGCTTGCCGCAGATTCCCCGCCGCCAGCTCGAACATCGCGGCATCGCGCTCACCGAATTTGACCTCGACGCCACGTTGGCCCGGCATCCGCAACTGGTCCTCGTGGATGAACTCGCGCATACGAACGCCCCCGGCTCGCGTCACCCGAAACGCTGGCAGGACGTGGCCGAATTGCTCGACGCCGGCCTGGATGTCATCACCGCGCTCAACGTCCAACACGTCGAGAGCCGCGCCGACACCGTCCGCCAGGTCACCGGCGCGGAGATTCGCGAGACGGTGCCGGACAGCGTGCTCGACGGCGCGGTGTTTGAATTGGTGGACCTTCCGCCCGCCGAACTCATCCAGCGGCTGCACGAAGGCCGGGTGTATGTGCCTGACCGCGCCGCCGCCGCCGCGCAAAACTTTTTCCGCGAAGCCAATCTCACCGCGTTGCGCGAACTGGCCTTGCGGCTGGTGGCGGACCACGTCGGCGTGGACACGCGGGAATTTCGCCAGACGCAAACCAACGCCGGCCCGTGGAAGACGGGACATTGCCTGCTCGTGGCGGTTGGTCCCGGGCCGTTTTCCGAACCACTCATCCGCTGGACGCGCCGCATGGCTGACGGCCTCCGCTGCCGGTGGCTGGCCGTCCATGTCGAAAATCCGCGTCCGCTGACGGAAGCCGCCCAGGCGCAGCTCGAAAAAAACCTGGCCACCGCCCGCGAACTCGGCGCGGAAGTCGTCGCCACCACGGATGACGACCTCGTACGCGGGTTGTTGCGCGTGGCCCGCACGCAGAACGCCACGCAGATCATCGTCGGCAAACCGGCCGGCACCGGCTGGCTGGAATGGTTGCGCGCCAGCCTTCTGCTGCGACGGCTGGCGCGGGAAAGCGGCGACATTGACCTGCACGTCGTCCGCTCCGAAAAGACCAGTGGCGCGCCCGCTTTGCGGATCTGGCATCGGGCATTCGCCTCCAATCTTCAGCAATATCTGTTCGCCGCCGGCGCGGTGGCCGCCACGGGTGTTCTAAATCTCGCGCTTGTGAATTTCACCGGCCCACGGGTGCCGGGACTGGTTTTCCTGCTCGTCGTGGTGCTGCTCGCGCTGAAGGTGGGCCGCGGCCCGGTGCTGCTGGCCGGCGCGTTGAGCGCGGTGGCCTGGAATTATTTTTTCCTGCCACCCCGCTTCACATTCGTCATAGCCAATGTTGAGGATGGCCTTTTATTCGGCCTCTATTTCGTCGTCGCGATTGTGCTCGGGCAACTGGTGGCGCGCATCCGGCTGCAGGAAGAGGCCGAGCGCCGCCGCGAGGAACGCGCCACGGTGCTCTACGAGATGTCGCGCGAACTGGCTGAGGCTGGCTCGCGCGATGAAATCGTCTGGCAACTGGTCTCGCAGATCAACCGCGTCTTTCACACGCCCGTTGCCGTCGCGCTGCCCGAGAACAACAAGCTCTTCGCCCATCCTGACAGTTCCCTGCCCCTTTCGGAAAAGGAGTTGAGCGTTGCCGACTGGGCGTTCCGCCAACGGAAGGCCGCCGGGCGGTTCACCGACAATCTGCCCGGCGCGGAGGCGTTGCATCTGCCGCTGGCGACCGAGCGAAAGGTTTTCGGCATCCTGGCGGTGAATTTTCCGGACAAGCGGCTGACGCTCGCGCAACGGGATTTGCTCGAAACCTTCGCGCGCCAAGCCGCGCTGGTGCTCGACCGCGTGGAACTCCGCACCGCCGCCGAGCAGGCGCGCCTGCTGGCCGAATCGGAAAAGTTCAGCCGGACGCTTTTGAATTCCATCTCGCACGAATTGCGCACGCCGCTGGCGGCCAGCACCAGCGCCGCCAGCGCGCTCGCCGCCGCCCGGGCCGCGCCGCCGGAACAGCAGCGCGCGTTGATTGGTGAAATTCAGGAAGCCAATGCCCGGCTCAATCGCGTCGTGGGCAACCTGCTCGACGTGGCGCGGCTCGAATCGGGCCAGGTCCGCCCTCGCCTCGACTGGCACGACGCGCGCGACCTGGTGCAGACGACGCTGCGTGAATTGCAGCGCGAACTGGCGGCGCACCCGGTGAAATTGGACCTGCCGTCCGCGCCCCTGCTGGTCCGGCTCGACTTTTCCCTCGCGCAACATGCCCTCGCCAATCTGCTGCTCAATGCCGCCAACCACACTCCTGCGAACACGCCGATTGAAGTGTCGGCGCAACCGGCGAACGACCAGTTGGCATTGAGCGTTGCGGACCGCGGACCGGGCATTCCGCCCGAGTGGCTGCCCCGCATCTTCGACAAATTTTTCCGCGCCCCCACCGCGCCCACCGGTGGCAGCGGACTCGGGCTTACCATCGTCAAGGGTTTCGTCGAGGCGCACGGCGGAACCATCACCGCCACCAACCGTCCGGGCGGCGGCGCGCTGTTCACCTTGAATTTTCCGCAACCCGAAAAGCCACCGGCCGTCGAGCCGGGATGATGAACCACGAAACCACCAAAGTCGCGCCGGTCGCCCTCGTCATTGACGACGAGCCGCAAATTCAGCGTCTCCTGCGCGTCACGCTGGAGGCGAACGGCTATCGCATCTTCGACGCCGCGACCGGCTCGGACGGCATCGCCCAGGCCGCCCAGCGCCGGCCCGACGTGGTTTTGCTCGATCTCGGTCTGCCCGATCTCGAAGGCCTGGCAGTGCTGAAGCGCCTGCGCGAATGGAGCCGCGTGCCGGTCATCATCCTGAGCGTGCGCGACCGCGAGGACGACAAGGTGGCCGCGCTCGACGCGGGCGCGGACGATTACGTGACCAAGCCGTTCAACAGCGCCGAACTGCTGGCGCGTCTCCGCGCCGTGCTGCGGCACGCCCAGCCGCAGGGAGCGGACGCGATTTTCCGCACCGGCGAGCTGGAGGTGGATTTGTCCGCGCGCGTCGTCCGCAAGCACGGCCAGGAAATCAAGCTCACGCCGATCGAGTATTCGCTGTTGCGATTGTTCGTGACGCACGCCGGCAAGGTTTTGACGCACCGCCAGTTGCTGACGGAAGTCTGGGGGCCGAAAGCGGTGGAGCAGACGCATTACCTGCGCGTCCACATCGCGCATTTGCGCGAGAAACTGGAGGCCAACCCCACGCAGCCCGAACATTTCATCACCGAGCCGGGCGTGGGTTACCGGCTGATTGAAAAAACCTGATCTTCTCCAGAGCGCGACTCTTCTTCTCCTGAGAGCAGCGACACCACCACCAAGGCAGGGCGGCGCTAGCCGCGCCGCTCAAACTTCCACCAGAATGAGCGGAACGATGTTCTCGCGTGCGTATCACCATGGTTCCGCCACCATTGCTCCGCTTGCTGGCGGTGAGATTGGGGCAAACCGGCAGGTTTGCCCTACCATCAGGCGAGATTGTGGCGAGTTGCATTTCCAAGATTGCCACCGCGGTTTTAAGCTGTAAATCTGCTCCGTTTCTGTTTGAATCTATACCTTGTGACACGGTTTCCGGCCAAACCCGGTTGGGTTGGTTGATGATGGCATTGCAGCAAAGTCTATGAATTTGCGCGAATTGTTCGTCCTGGCGAAAAATGTGGTTATCGGCCGGGCGCGGAATCTCTCCGACAAAAGCCTGTTCCACCAGACCACGTTAATCGCCCTGTTCGCCTGGGTCGGCCTGGGCGCAGACGGGTTGTCGTCGTCCTGTTACGGCCCGGAAGCGGCGTTTCTGGCGTTAAAGGGTCACACCTTTTTGAGCCTGTTCGTTGCCGCTGCCACCATCCTGACGATTGTCGTCATCTGCACGAGTTATTCGCAAATCATCGAGGCCTTTCCCAGCGGCGGCGGCGGTTACCTGGTTGCGAGCAAGCTGCTGTCGCCGACGGCGGGGGTGGTGTCCGGTTGCGCCTTGATTGGTGATTATGTGCTGACCATTGCCCTCAGCGTGGCGAGCGGCACCGACGCACTATTCAGCCTGTTGCCGTTGGAATGGCAGATATGGAAGGTGAAGTTCTCCGTGTGCATCGTGATTTTTCTCACGCTGTTGAATCTGCGCGGCGTCAAGGAATCAGTGCTGCTCTGGGTGCCGGTGTTCTTTGTGTTCGTCGTGACCTATGCCGTGGTGATTGTTTATGGCATCGCCTCGCACGCTGGTGAGTTGCCGGGCATTGCGAATGGCGTGGCGTCTGATGTGCAGGCGACGGCATCGCAAATCGGCTGGTGGGCCATGCTGGTCGTGATTTTGCGGGCTTACAGCCTCGGCGCGGGCACGTACACCGGCATTGAGGCCGTCAGCAACGGCTTGAACGCGTTGCGTGAACCGCGGGTGGAAACCGGAAAACGCACAATGGTTTACATGGCCACGTCACTGTCCTTCGTCGTCGGCGGATTGCTGCTGGCTTACCTGTTGTACCATGTTGAGCACGTGGACGGCAAAACGCTGAACGCGGTTTTGTTTGAGCGAATGACCGCGGACTGGCCCGCCACACCGGCCAAAATATTCGTGATCGCGGCGCTGGTCTCTTCGGCGGCACTGCTGTTCATCGCCGCGCAAACCGGGTTTTTCGGCGGGCCGCGCATCCTGGCGAACATGGCGGTGGACCGCTGGATGCCCACGCGCTTTGCCTCGTTGAGCGACCGGCTCGTGACGCAAAACGGCGTGTTGCTCATGGGCACGGCGGCGGTGGCCGTGATGGTGCTGGCGGCGGTGCTGTCCACCCAGGCGACAGTGAGCGTGCTGGTCGTGCTTTACAGCATCAACGTCTTCATCACCTTCACCCTGTCGCAACTCGGCATGGTGCGCCACTGGTGGCTGGAACGCGCGAACATGCCGACCTGGAAAAGAAAACTTTGTGTGAACGGCTTCGGTCTGTTGCTGACCAGCGGCATTCTGATTTCGCTCTGCGTGGTGAAATTTTCCGAAGGTGGCTGGGCAACGCTGCTGTTCACGGGATTTTTGGTTGCCGCCGCATTTTGGATCAAACGCCATTACCGGCAGACGCAAACCCAATTGGAACGGCTCAACGAACTCGTCGCTGCTGCCGGCATTGACCCGGCCAATATCAAGGATACGGGCGCGCCGGCGCCCGCCTGCGATCCCAAAGCGCGCACGGCAGTGTTTCTGGTCAATGGCTTCAACGGCCTGGGCCTGCACACGTTGCTGGCCGTGGTCCGGATGTTTCCGAAGGTGTATCAAAATTTCGTTTTCCTCCAGGTCGGCGTGGTGGACGCAGGCACTTTCAAGGGCGCGGCGGAAATGGAAAATCTCCGCGAACATTCGCGGCGCGAAGTGGAGCGCTACGTAACCTACATGCGCCAGGAGGGTTTTTATGCCGAAGCGCATTTCGCCGTGGGCACGGACGTGGCGGATGAGGCGGCGAAACTGTGCGCCAAGGTGGCGCAGCGCTTTCCCCAGGCGCAATTTTTCGCCGGGCAACTGGTGTTCCAGAATGAAAACCTGATCACGCGCTGGCTGCACAATCACACCGTGTTTGAACTGCAGCGCCGCCTCTATCAAAACGGCTGGCCCATGCTCATCCTGCCGATTCAGGTGTGAGGGATTTCTCCCTCTCCGCCGTCGCCGACGGGGGAGAGGGCCGGGGTGAGGTGGCGTGTTAACTCAAATCCCCTCGCCCTGCCCTCTCCCCGCCGGGCGGGGCGAGGGAATCAACCCGGCGGAAGTTTTGGCAGCTGGAAATTTCCACCGCTCCGGCCGGGCGGATGAGGTCTTAAAATGATTTAACCCGGGGCTGTTCCCGCTTTGCGAGATCAACCCCGGGTCAATTGTTTTTGCCCCGTTGGGGCAGATTCAGTTATCGGTGTTCAGCCTGCGCTTACGCCGGCTCGGCGATTTCGAGGAACCCTTGCAGATGGCGCACGCGCGTTGGGTGGCGCAATTTGCGCAGCGCCTTGGCTTCGATCTGGCGGATGCGTTCGCGCGTGACGTTGTACATCTTGCCGATTTCCTCAAGCGTGCGCTCGTAGCCATCGAGCAGACCGAAACGCATTTCGAGAATTTTGCGTTCGCGCTCGGTCAACGTCGTCAGCACGTCGCTCAATTTTTCGCGGAGCAAACTGTAGCTGGTCACTTCCGACGGATTTTCAGCCGTCTTGTCCTCGATGAAATCACCGACGCTCACGTCACCGTCGTCACCGACGGGCGCGTGGAGCGAAACCGGTTGCTGCGCCATCTTGAGCAGCGCGTGGATGCGCGACACTGGCATGTGCATTTCGTCGGCCAGTTCCTCCGGCGTCGGCTCGCGGCCCAGCTCCTGCGTGAGCTGCTTTTGCGCGCGCCAGAGTTTGTTCATGATTTCAATCATGTGCACCGGAATGCGGATGGTGCGCGCCTGGTCGGCAATCGAGCGCGTGATGGCCTGGCGAATCCACCAGATGGCGTAGGTGGAAAATTTGTAGCCGCGGCGATACTCGAATTTCTCGACACCCTTCATCAAACCGATGTTGCCTTCCTGGATCAAATCGAGGAACGACTGGCCGCGGTTCGTGTATTTTTTGGCGACGGAAACCACGAGGCGCAGGTTGGCCTCGGCCATGTGCGTCTTGGCTTTCAATCCGCGTTCGGCGGCGGCCCGCAAATCGCTGAACGTCTTGAAAAAAACGTCGCGCGGCATCCGCACGAATTGTTCGAGCGTCTGGATTTTGGCGCGTTCGGCCTCAATCGTCGCCCGGCGCTCGGCGGTCGTGCGCAACGCCTCAAGTTCCTGGATGTGCCGCAGACTGGCCTGGAATTTTTCGTGGACGTTGCCGGCCACGACGATCATTTCCTCGACGACCTTTTGTTTGTAAAAAAATTTCGTGAAGATTTCCTGCAGCTTGAAGCTGAGTTTCTTCAACTCGCGCTGTAATTTTTCCTTGCGGCCCTTTTGCAGGGCCTTCTGCCACAGGAAATACTTTGTGTCCACCTTTTGATCGAAGGCGTGGATCTTTTTGATGAGCTTGCGCAATTCGCGCAAATGGCCTTCGCGATTGGCGATCTTCTTGTCCACGATCACCCGGTCGAAGCGTTCCTTCGGCGGCTCGGACAATAATTTTTCCGCTATGGCAATGTGTTCCTTCGCTGTGAAACCGAGGCTGTACACAATGCGTTTCATCTCCAGCTCGGCCTCTTCGATGCGCTTGCAAATCTCGACTTCCTGTTCCCGCGTGAGCAAAGGCACCTTGCCCATCTGGTTCATGTACATCCGAACCGGATCGTCGAGAATTTCCAGGCGCGCGTCCTCGTCCTCTTCCGCCGGCTGCGCCGGCTCGGCCGGCTTGGCCGCGCGTTCGGCCTCGGCCTGATCCATGACGATTTCCACGTCGAGACTCCGCAACTTGGTCAACAGCGCATCAAGGTCTTCGGGACTGAGATTGTCCGGCAAAACGTCATTGACGTCATCGTAGGTGATGTAGCCGTGCTCCTGCGCGAGATGCAGGAGCGTCCGGACCGTCTCAGTCAGATCCACAGACGATTGAAGGGGCGCCGAAGCCGCGGCGTTTACATGGCCATTCTGTGGCGTTTTTGCCGGTGATTTTTCCGTGGAAATAACTGCGCCAGCTGCGTGTGGCCTAGTTTTCTGCGGCTGCGAGGCGTTCCTTCGCGCTCTGGAAATGACAAAACGCCGGCGCGTCGGCGCCAGTTTCACTCCGGCGCTTCGTCGGCTGCCACTTCGATGTTTGCGCACCCCGGTGCCCCGCGCCGTTCTTTTTCGCTTCAACATAAATTATAATTAGACCTGCCACGGCTCATTTCGGTTCAGAAAAACTCACTTATCTGCCCTTGCCCCATGAGCCACGCCGGGTCTGGATACAAATATGCACTCACCCATTGAACTCCGGGAGAGCGCCCACACCAGAAGACCGACGCGGTTTCATGTTAGCCCCTTTTTGCCAAAACTCAAGAAGAAATCGTTAGGGGGATAAACTTACAAGACTTTGATAATCAATTATTTGCGATAATTAGCAATTCTGATTACCAATCTTTTATTGGTCTTTTTTGGCTTTCCGGCGGGGTTTTTGGTTTTAATTGGAGAAATTGCTCATTGCCCTTTTGCGCATCCAACAACCGTTGCGCTTGTTCCGGCGACATTTCTTGGGCCGCCACAGCCTGGGCCTGTCCGGTTTGGCCGTCCTGCTTTTCGTCGGATTGCCTGCCGGTCGATTTTGCCTGCCGCTGCTGTTCCTGCTGTTGTTTGTCATTCGGCTGGCTCGATTGATTTTGCGCCTGTTGATTTTGTTGTTGCTGCTGTTTCGGCTGCGATTGTTGTTGCGACTGATTTTGCCCGGACTGCTGCTGTTGTTGCTGCTGATTCTGCGCTGAATTTTGTTGCGATTGTTGCTGCTGGTTTTGCTGGGACTGCTGCTGGCTCTGTTGTTTGAGCAATTCTTCCAGCTTTTTCAACTTCACATCATTGGGATAATGTTTCAGCCCGTCTTCCACCGACTCCAAAGCCTGGGGGATGTTGTTGGAAATGTAGCATTGCGCGCCGCTGTTAAAAAAATCATCGGCGGGCGCGAGTTGCGCGCAAGCCGTCTGCCCTGACAACAGCAGCAGGCTAAGGCTGATGAGGAGTGACAATCGCATCAATGTCCTTCAATTTTTTAATGTAATCCTGGAATTTTTTGGCGGCAATTGGGCTGTTCAGGCTTTCCATGATTTCCAACGCACGGTGATACTCGTTGCGCCGGACCGCCTCGTCCGCCGCCTGCTTGGCTTTTCTCATCGTCTCACGAAGCTGGGCGATCAATCCAATCTGCTTCTTCACAAAAGCCAGATTGTAGGCAACATCCGCATCATTCGTGTTCAATTCAGCCGCGTGCTCATAACTTTTGACCGCTCGCTGCCAACTCTCCTCCAGCGCGTTCAAGCCTTCCGTGTCCGGCTCGAATTTAAGTTCGCCCAGGCGATACAGCGTGTTGCCCAAATTGTAATGGGCCTGCTGTTGCAGCTTCAAATCCGGCGATAATATCGCCGCCTGAAAGTCGTTCAACGCCGCGTCAAAATTTGTTGCGCGATACGCCGCCGTGCCCGCGTTGAAGATCAGGCGCAAGTCGTTCGTGTTCGCTTGCGCGAGCCGCTCAAATTCCTGCAGGGCGTTCGTGTAATAACCCGATTTGTATTCGCGCAACGCGCTCGACGGCGACGCGACTGCGTTTCCGCAAACCGCCAACCCCAGCAATGCCACCAGCGTTGCGATCGGAACGCCGGCCCCTGCCGCGCCGAAGCTTCCGAGCGAAGGCTGGTCCGGCCCGGCTCGTTTTAATCCGCCATTCAGCTCCCGCCGGGCTGGAGATCGGCGCTCCGGCAGAAACATTTCCGTCAGCAACAGCAAAATTGCCGCCGCCAGCGGCCACTGAAATTGTTCGTGATACCGTTTGATCAGCCGTTCCTTGCCTTCCGATTTCGGCAGTGGCGCGAGACCGCGTTCGTAAAGCGTGTCGATCGTGTTGGCCCCGCGCAACGGCAGATAAAAACCGCCCGCTGCCCCGGCGATTTGCTGGAGCAACGCCTCGTTCAGGTGCGACTTCACGACATTGCCCTGCTCGTCGCGGACATAATCCGAATTGCCGTTTGCATCCGTCACCCGCAGCAAATCGCCTGCGGCCGTGCCGATGCCGATGGTGAAAATTTTCAATCCGGCTTTTGCCGCGTCCTGTGCCGCTTCGAGCGCGCCGGTGTCGTTGTCCTCGCCGTCGGTGAACAGCACAAGCACCTTGTGATGGTTGCCTTCCTTGAACGCAGTCAAGGCGGTGTTGATGGCCGAGGCGATGGCCGTGCCGCCCTGCGGAATCGCGTTCACATCCAATGCCTGCACGCACTGTTGGAACGCCGTGTTGTCAATCGTCAGTGGACATTCCAAAAACGCGTCCCCGGCAAACGCGACCAGCCCCATCCGGTCCGTTCCGGCCTTTTGCATCAATTCCAATGCGGCCAGCCTGGCGCGCGCCAGCCGGTTCGGCGCGATGTCGGTCGCCAGCATGCTCTTGGAAGTGTCCACCGCCACAACAATGTCCAATCCGCGTTGCTCGACTTCCTGCAAATCGAACCCGTGTTGCGGCCTGGCCAGCGTGATGACCAACAAGGCAACCGCTAACACCAGACAGCCGAACCGGATTTTTTTCCGCGCCGGAGAAATGCCGACGGTCAATGTCGAAAGCAATCGCGCTTGAATGAACTGCTCCAGCAGTTTTTGCCGCTGGCGTGATGCCCACCAGAAAAATGCCGCCAACGCCGGTGGAATCACCAGCAACAACCATAAAATTTGTGGATGCTCGAACCTCATCTTCAAATCGTAAATCGTAAATCGTAAATCGTAAATTTCATGGCAGCCTCCGGAATATGGTTTGTCCCAGCGCCACTTCGACCAGCAGCAGCGCCAATCCGCATGACACGAACCAAGGGAACAGTTCATCGAATTGGGCGAATTTGTTGATGACCGCCTCGGTTCTTTCCAGTTTGTCAATCTCCGTGTAAATTTGCCGGAACCGTTCCGCGTTGTCGGCGCGATAGTATTTTCCGCCGGTTTTGTCGGCGATTTTTTGCAGCGTCTCCTCGTCCACGTCCACCGGCACGTTTTGATAGCCCACTTTTCGCCCGCCCATGAACACCGGCATGGGCGCCGTGCCTTGTTCGCCGATGCCGACCGTGTAAACTTTCACGCCCAGCGCCGCCGCCGCGTCCGCCGCCAGGAGCGGCTGGATTTTGCCGGAGTTGTTTTGTCCGTCGGTCGCCAGGATGATGATTTTGCTTTTCGATTTCAGATCGCGCAACCGGTTGATGGCCGTGGTCAGCGCATCGCCAATCGCCGTCGCGTCGGAATTGATCGTGCCGATTTCCAGGCGGTCCAGATTTTCCTGCAAATAATCGTGGTCCAGCGTCAACGGCGCGGCGATGAACGCCTGGGCCGCGAACACCACCAGCCCGATGCGGTCGTTCGGTCGCTGGTCAATGAAGCTCTTCAAAACCGAACGGGCCATGTTGACGCGGTTCACACGCTCGCCGCGTACGACGAAATCCTCCGAAATCATGCTGCCCGACAAATCGAGCGCGCAGACAATGTCAATGCCGCTGGCCTTGACCTCCGTCCGGCTTTTCATCAAACGCGGTTGGGCCAGCGCCACCATGAACAACGCCAGCACCAGCCAGCGCAGCGCCGCCAGAAATGCGCCGGCGCGCGAACGCCGCGCCCGCGTCAATCCTTCCACCAATCGCACCGCCGAATAAAGAAACGCGGGCGACTGGCCGCGCCTGCCCTTCAGCCATGCCAGCAGCGGCAGCAGCAACAGCAGCAGCAGAAAATAGGGATGGGCAAAAGCCATTTTGAATTTTTGATTTACGATTTACGATTTACGATTTTGGATTGGGGAGCGCGCGCCTCTGGCGTGCCGTTTTCGGCGTCGCGCCGAAAATCTAGTTTATCAAACGTTTTTGTGAAGGCCGTTGGCATTGTCGAAGCATCCGGCGGGACGCGTGTGCTCCCCATCTCCGTTTCCGTTTCGTCCGGTTCGGTTTCCTCAACCAGCCTCACCGCCGAGCCATGCAAGTCGCGCAACTCAGGTTCGCGCGGTTCGTATTTGGCGAATTTCACGAGGTCGCAACACTCCAGGAATTCGCCCAACTTTTCCTTCTGTTCCGCCGACAACAAATCCGTGTCCTGCAGTTCGTGCAGAAATTCCTCGGTCGTGCGTTCCGGCGCGCGGAAGTTGAACCGTTCTTCGAGATAGGTGCGAACCGTGTCGGAGACCAGGATGCAGAACGATTTCGGCTGGGCGATAAGCGCGAGGGCCTCCGCCAATTTTTGCTTTGCGCGGACGTGGGCTGGCACCGGCGGTACAATCGGAATATGCAACCGCCGCTTTTGCCACCAACGCCGAATCAAAACCGCGACGGCAATGGTGGTCAGTGCTGCCAGCACCCACCAAAGCCATTCCCAGCCGCTCGGAATTTCCACCGGCGGCTTGATGTCGCGGATGTCGTTGGCGACTGAAGGCGCTGAATTTGTGATCATCGCTGTTTGCTGTCGGTAGCACCCGCGTCTCGCGGGTCGGTTTCGGCGTCCCGCCGAAACCTTTGTGGAACGCGAACCGCCGGAAGAGTCGGACGAGACGTCCGACTCCACCCGCGAGACGCGGGTACTACCATAAAAATTTCGCCGCTCATTTTACCCACGCAGTCTCCGTTTTTCCCGGTTCTCGAAAAATTTACCCAAGGCCGCCGAGTAAGGTTCGTCCGTGCGCAGTTGAATGGTGTCCACGCCCGACGAACGAAACTGGCGCGCGAGGTCGTTGCGCTGTTTTTCCTGCCGCAGCGCAAAGGCGTCGCGGCTGGCGGCGTGGGCAGTGTTGAGTTCCACAATTTCGCCCGTCTCGGCGTCTTCCAAAGTCAGACGGCCAAGCGAAGGCAGTTCGAGTTCGTAACGGTCCGTGATTTGCACAGCCACGACGTCGTGCTTGCGATTCGCAATTCGCAGCGCAGTCTGGAGTTCGGGCGGCAAGGGCGACGAATCGGAGCGCGGTTTGTCCCAAACCGCAGTGGCAACAGACTTTTGCCGGTTAAAATTTTCCGAACCGGAGCGTGAGTTCGTGACCGCTGCGAGTTGGGACAACTCGCGTCCCGAATTCACTAAAAAATCCGAAATAACAACGGCGATGGCACGATGCGGCAACACACGACCCATGAATTCGAGCGCTTGGACCAAATCCGTTCCGCGCCGTTTCGGCTCAAAAAACAGGACTTCGCGGATGACGCGCAGCACGTGGCTGCGGCCTTTGCGCGGCGGGATGAATTTCTCGACTTCATCGCTAAAAAGCAGCAGACCGACCTTGTCGTTGTTGCGGATGGCGGAGAAGGCGAGCACGGACGCGATCTCGGTGGCGAGTTCGCGTTTGGATTGCGCGCGCGAGCCAAACAAGCCGGAGCCGCTCACGTCCACGACGAGCATGAGTGTCAGCTCGCGTTCCTCGACGAATTTTTTGATGAACGGATGGTTCATCCGCGCGGTGACGTTCCAGTCAATGGAGCGCACGTCGTCGCCGGGCTGGTATTCGCGCACCTCGTCGAAATTCATGCCTTGGCCCTTGAAGACGGAATGATATTGGCCCGCGAGCGTTTCGGTCACGACGCGGTTCGTGCGCAGCTCGATCTGCCGGATTTTTTTTAGGATCTCGCGGGGAATCATGGGAGAAAATTCGAGTCAGGCCGTTCGCCGGTGAATTTGTTCATTGTGGTATGCAATGACATCTGCTGCGAGGTTATGCTTACATGTTAAATTGTGGCTCTTCTCGCCAATCATAATGCTATCGCCAGTGATGAACCGCGGAATGCCAAAATCAAACATCGCGTGATGATTGGGGCAAAGCACGAGCATATTTGAATGAGTATCGAAACCCTTGTGACCGCCACCTAAAGGTCGGACGTGATGAACCTCAATGTAGAAACTGCCAGATGCAGGCTCAATGCGAAGACCACAGACCTGACACTTGTAATCGTAAAGCGCCTTTAGCGATTTGGCTGCATTCGTGTCGCGAACAATTCGCTGCACATGAGTCTCAATTCGGTTTGGCGGCTCTGCGATGTCAGATGGTGGCTGAACAAATTCACTAACTGGCGGAGGTTTAGGCGAGGCGAGCCGCCAATAGTTGCGACGGCTGCTGACAATCGTGCCCCAACGTGCTAAATCCGAAAATCTATAATCAATGTCAGCAAGGCCGCGCGATTTCGTGCCTACTGAACCTGACAACTCATCATCCTCCTGCGTCCAGAAACCACGCTGATGGACAACTTGCTCTGTCGCATCCATAAGCTGACGCCGCTTGAATGTCTCCGGCCCGAATCGCTGGTTCGCAACCTCAACCATCAAGTCTGCCAATTTGGAGGAATCAATTTTCATCGAATGTGCGAGAGCCGGACTGTTTTGCTGGTCGCGGTCACGCGGTGCATGCTGAACGCCGTAGGCGTGACATCTTTGTAGAAATCAGCCCCCAACAAGTTCCAGCTCCGTAGGAGCGGCATATTCAGGCCGTCACTTTTCATCGATTTTGATAATATGTTTCTGGTCATCGTCTGTGCCGGACTTTTCAAATCGTTTTCATTTCATTATGTCGCTCCTACGGAGCTAAAATCTTTTTTGTTCATGGTTCTACAAATATGTCGCGCCTATGGCGCTGGACTTCATTTTGCATTTGCGATTCTACAAATATGTCGCGCCTACGGCGCTTGATCGGTTTTGAAAATGTATTTCTGGTCATATTCCACGCCAAACTTTTCCAGCAGTTCCAAATATTCGTCCCGGAACGATTTCTTCGCATGATGTTTTTGCTGGTTTTGGATGTAACGAATCACCGCGCCAAGTTGCGAGCGGGCATGCGAGAACGCGCCAAAACCTTCCTGCCACGAAAACCGGCCCATCACCCAGCGCTTTTCGTTGATGAATTTGGACGAACCCGCTTTCACGTCGCGCACCAAATCCGACAGCGCCGCATCCGGTCGCAGGCCGACCAGCAAATGCAAATGGTCGGGCATATTGTTTATGGCAATCAATTTGTGCCTCTGTGCGGTTACGATGCCGGTGACGTATTTCTGCAATTCGTCATTGTGCTCCGGCGCGATAAGGCTTTGCCGGCCTTCAATAGCAAACACGACGTGCAGATAAATCTGTGTGTAGGTATTTGCCATTTTCGCGTTCGCAATATGTCGCTCCTACGGAGCTAGAAAACTTTTTGTTCGTGGTTTTCTACAAAGATTTCGGCCCTACGGGCCTTTCGTTGCGAATTTGTTTTTCATCATTCTGCATTCTTCATTCATCCTTCTGCCTTCATTTTCACGGCACGGGCAACTCATCAAAAATTTTCTGGATGATGATTTCGCTGGTTTTTTCCTCGGCCTCGGCTTCGTAGGTGATGGCCACGCGGTGGCGCAGCACGTCCATGCCGATGCTTTTCACGTCCTGCGGCGTGACGTAGCCGCGGCCTTTGAGAAACGCATACGCCTTGGCGGCCAGCGTCAGGTTGATGGTCGCGCGCGGCGAGGCGCCAAGCTGGATGAAGTCCTTCACCGCAATCTTGTAATGGTCCGGGTCGCGCGTGGCGCAGACAAGGTCCACGATGTATTCCTTCACCTTGTCATCCACGTAGATGTCGTTGATGACTTCGCGGGCCTTGAGGATTTGTTTCGACTCGACGACGGCGCTGGCAGTCGGCGTGCCGGAGGTGCGCGCCATCAAATCGAGGATTTGCCGTTCCTCGGCGCGCGACGGGTAACCGATTTTTAATTTGAGCATGAAGCGGTCAACCTGCGCCTCGGGCAGCGGATACGTGCCTTCCTGCTCGATGGGATTTTGCGTGGCGAGCACCAGGAACGGTTCTTCGAGTTTGAACGTCTGTTCGCCGATGGTGACCTGTTTCTCCTGCATGGCTTCGAGCAAGGCGCTTTGCACCTTGGCGGGCGCGCGGTTGATTTCGTCGGCCAGGATGAGGTTGGCGAAGATGGGGCCTTTGCGCGTGGTGAAGCCGCCGGACTGCGGATTGTAAATCTGCGTGCCGATGACGTCGGCGGGCAGCATGTCCGGCGTGAATTGCAGGCGGGAGAATTTCACGTTGAGCGTGGCGGCGAGGGATTTGACGGCGAGGGTCTTGGCCAGGCCGGGCACGCCTTCGAGCAGGACGTGGCCGTTGGCGAGCAGGCCGATGACCAGCCGTTCGGTCAGATAATTCTGGCCGACGATGACCTTGCCGAGTTCGTTAAACAGCGGGTGCGTGAAGGCACCCGCTTCCTTGACTGCGTCGTTGATGGCGCTGATTCCAGTATTCATTTTTTGATTTTATTGACAGATGGACAATGAATCCAGCTTCTGTGTTCAAACGAAACCGAGACACGAATTTCACGGATTAACATGGATTCCAACCCGCCAAAATTTGTGAAAATCTGTGAAATCCGCGTCTAAAATCTTTTCTTCGCCCCGGCAACGTCCCGTGCGATCTGGGCTTTCAGTTCTTCGAGCGAACCGAATTTCCGCTCGTCGCGCAGCTTCTCGCCGATTTCGATTTCCAATTCCTGGCCGTAAAGGTCGCCGGTGAAATCAAGCAGGTGCGCCTCGACACGAAGCTGTGACCCGCCGGTCGCCAGCGTTGGACGGAAGCCGATGTTGAGCGCGACCGGCCGCGATTTTTTTCTGATTTTGGCAAGACCGAGGTAAACGCCGTTGGGTGGCAGAACCAGGCCCGCCGCGTCAAGGTTCGCGGTCGGAAAACCGAGTTTACGCCCCACGCCATCGCCCGCGATCACGCGGCCGGAAATGGCGTAAGGCCGTCCGAGCATCTGGCCCGCGTCGTCGAGATTACCGGAGCGAATGGCCTCGCGAATACGCGTGCTGCTGACAATTTGATTGTCGAGGGACACGGCGGCCAGTCCGTGGACGGTGAAACCGAGTTCGCCACCGAGTTTTTTAAGCAGCGGGACGTTGCCGCTGCGTTGGTGGCCAAAAACGAAATCCGCGCCGACACAGAGGCTTTGGATCTTTCCGAGGTCGCCCGCCAGACTGCGAATGAAATTTTCGCCCGTCTGACCGCTGAATTTTTTGTCGAAATGAATCAGCAGCAGCGTGTCCGCGCCCAGCGATTCAATCGCATTCAATTTTTGCGGCAGCGAATAAATCAGCGGCGGCACGTGGTCGGGCGCGACAACAACGTTCGGATGCCGGTCGAACGTAATCACCAGTGCCAGGGCGTCGTGCTGATGCGCATCGGCGATGGTCTGCCGGATGATTTGCTGATGGCCGAGGTGGACCCCGTCGAAAACACCAATGGCCAGGCAGACTTTGCGATTGCCGGGCTTGAGTTCATTTGCGGCGTGGATGATTTTCATCGCGGAAAATTGTAGCGGTATTTCGCAAGAGTGCCGCATTATTTTTAGATGGCGGCGCTCTGACAAGCCGCCGCTACGCAGCCAATTTCAAAAACGGAATCACCTTCTTCTCCAGTTCCGCCGGCGTGAGTTTGAGCACGGCGTCGAGCGGCGTGGCATCGGCCACGTCAAATTTGCCGGAAACGCTGCGGCGGAGCGCAGCCAGGTGCGCGCCGCAGCCGAGTTTTTGGCCGAGTTCATGCGCGATGCTGCGGACATAAGTGCCCTTGGTGCAGGCGACTTTAAATTGGCCGAGCGGCGGTTCGTAATTTGTGAAACGAAAATTGTAGATATGAACCAGCCGCGGTTCGCGTTCCACCTCGATGCCTTTACGGGCGAGCTTGTAAAGCGGCACTCCTTTTACTTTGATGGCCGAAACCATCGGCGGTGTCTGCATCTGGTCGCCGACAAACGTGGCGGTGGCTTCATTCAATTGCTCCAGCGTTAATTGCGGCACCGGCGCGGTGGAAGTAATTTCGCCGTCGGCATCGTAACTGTCAGTCGCCTCGCCGAATTTGATGGTGCCTTCATAGACCTTGTCGTCGCCCATCAATTTTTCGGACAGCTTGGTACCGCGGCCGAGCACGATGATGAGCAGGCCGGTGGCATTGGGGTCGAGCGTGCCGCAGTGGCCGACTTTTTTGATGCCAAACCGGCGGCGAATCGCATCCACCACGTCGTGCGAAGTCGGGCCGGCGGGCTTGTCAATGAGAATGGCACCGTCGAGCGGGGAAAATTCTTGCATGAGAAATTATCTGATGGAACCCAACGCGCGCTTGATGGCGGCGATGACTTTGCGCTGGACGGAGAGCGGTTTGCCGGGAATGCGCGCGCCCGCCGCCGCCGGATGGCCGCCGCCGCCAAATTGCGCGGCGATTTCGTTCACATTCACCTTGTCGCTCTTGGAACGGAGGCTGATGCGGGTCAGTCCGGGTTCCATCTCCTCAAAGACGCACGCGACGACGACCGGCTCGATGGCGCGTATGTGGTCAATGAGTCCTTCGGTGTCCGCACTTTCCGCGCCGGTGCGGGCAAAATCCGCCTGCTTCAGCCAGAACCACGCAATCCGGTCGTCGACGGTGAGGCGAAATTTGCTGTAAATGTGCTTGAGCAGCCGCGCGCGGGAGAGCGGGTAGGATTGGTAAACCTCGTTGCAAATCTTCGCGAGATTTGCGCCGCGCGTGACGAGTTCCGCAGCGGCATGAAAGGTGCCGGGCCGCGTTGTGGAGTATTGAAATGAGCCGGTATCCGTCGAGATGGCGGTGAACAGGCAATCGGCAATCGGCTTCGTGATTGGCCAGCGCGCGATTTTCAACAGTCGAAAAATCAATTCGCCGGTGGAAGGTTCGCGCGGTGAAACCCAGTTCACATCACCGTAGCGCGTGTTGCTTTCGTGATGGTCAATGTTGATGAAAGTTTTTCGGTGCGCGATATGCCTGCCGATCTTGCCGAGCCGCTCGAAGCTCGCGCAATCAGTGGCGATGACACAGTCGAATTTCATCCCGGCCTTTGGCTTTTGAAACAATCCGTCCGGGTCGAGGAACTTGTATTTTTGCGGCAGGCAGTCCTCGTTCCAGCAAACGACTTTTTTGCCCTCGTTTTGCAGTACCAGTGTGAGGCCGAGCTGCGAACCCGCACAATCGCCGTCAGGCCGGATGTGGCCAACGACGCAAAAAGTTTTGCTCTCGCGGACGATGTCGAGCACCCGGTCAATGATTTTCGGATAATTTTTCATGGTTGAATTTCACCTGCGTCCGCCGGGAGGGTTTTTTCCAATTCCTCGATGATCTGGAGCACGCGGTTGCCGCGCACGATGGAATCATCGAAGGCAAATTTCAGCCTCGGCGTGTATTTCAGGACGACGGCCCTGCCCACGAACCCCTGGATGCGCACGCGATGCTCGTTGAGCAATTGAAAGCCGCGCTTTTGCTGGTCGGGATTGCCGAGGATGCTGATGAAAACCGTCGCCGACTTGAGGTCGCCGGCCACGTCCACGTCGTTGACCGTGATCAGGCCGGCCTCGCTGACGTGAAATTCGCGGCGGACGGCCTCGCCGATTTCACGCTTCAAAAGTTCGCGCACTCGCTGGAGTCGGAGGGATGGCATGGGAAATCAAAATGGGGTAATGGAGTGCTGGAGTGCTGGAGTGTTGGGAAAACCCATTACTCCAATACTCCATCACTCCGTTTGTCTTCCTTTTTCATAATTTTGCCGCGACTTTTTCCGTCGTGTAACATTCGATGGTGTCGCCAACCTGGAATTCGCTGTAGCCCTCGACGCGGATGCCGCATTCCATGCCCGCGCGGACTTCGTTGACTTCGTCCTGAAACCGGCGCAGCGATTGGATGATGCCTTCGTAAATGACATCCTTATGGCGGCGCGTGCGCATTTTGCCCTTGACGATGCGGCCGCTGGCCACCATGCAACCGGCGACCGGCACGCCTTTGGACAATTCGAAAATCTGCCGCACTTCCGCCGAGCCAATGACGCTTTCCTTGACATCCGGTTCAAGCAATCCGGCCATCGCTTCCTTCACCTGATCAATCAATTCGTAAATGATCGCGTAAAGCTTGATCTGCACGCCTTCATGTTTCGCTTTTTCGGCGGCGGTGCTGTCCAACCGCGCGTGAAACCCGAGAATGACGGCGTCGGACGCGGACGCCAAAGCCACGTCGTTTTCGGTGATGGTGCCGACGTCGCTGTGAAGAATTTCGAGGGTAACCTTGTCGGACTCGATTTTCTTAAGCGCCTCGACGATGGCCTCGACCGAGCCTTGCGTGTCGGCTTTGACGACGATCTTGAGCGCCTTGCTCTGCGCTGCCGCCAGCGAAGCGAACAGATTTTCAAGCGTGACCTTCGAGCGATTCTCCAAATCCTGCGCCTTGGTTTCGTTGGCGCGCTGTTCGGCCAGTTCCCGCGCGGCCTTTTCGTCCTCCACCACGCTGAATTCCAGGCCCGCGTCCGGCACGCCGTTCAAACCAAGGACTCTCACTGCCACCGATGGCCCGGCTTCCTTGAGTCGCTGGCCCTCTTCGCTGATGAGCGCGCGCACCCGGCCATAAAATTCGCCGCACAAAATAATGTCGCCGATTCGCAGCGTGCCTTTGCGCACCAGCACCGTCGCGGTCGGCCCGCCGGGTTCGACACCGGATTCAATGATGTTGCCCTTGGCGCGGCGGTCGGGGTTCGCCTTGAGTTCGAGCAGCTCGGCCTGGAGCAAAATCATTTCCAGCAGTTTGTCCACGCCCTGCTTGGTGAGCGCGGAAACATCCACAAAAATCGTGTCGCCGCCCCAATCGTCGGGCACCAGCCCCTTGTCCTGCAACTGCTGGCGAACCTTCATCGGGTTCGCGTTGGGATGGTCCATTTTGTTGACCGCGACCAGAATCGGGACTTTGGCGGCTTTCGCATGGCTCAACGCTTCGAGCGTTTGCGGCATGACACCGTCGTTCGCGGCGACGACGAGCACGACGATGTCCGTGACGTTCGCGCCGCGCGCCCGCATCGAGCTGAACGCCGCGTGGCCGGGCGTGTCGAGAAAGGTGATTTGTGCCAGTTCGTTTTTGCGTTCCGGGTGGGGCACGGAAATCGTGTAAGCGCCGATGTGTTGCGTAATGCCGCCGGCTTCACCCGCCGCGACGTCTGACTTGCGAATCACATCGAGCAACGTTGTTTTGCCGTGGTCAACGTGACCCATGATGGTGACCACCGGCGCGCGCGGTTTGAGCTGTTCCAGTTTGTCCTCGACGTCGAGTTCAACTTTTTTGACCGGCGCGTGGACCACGCCGCCGCCGCGCTCGCGTTTTTCCACCTCAAAACGGAAACCGTATTTCGCGCAAAGCTGCTGGGCGATTTTTTCGTCAATCGCCTGGTTCACGTTGGCAAAAACGCCCAGTTCCATCAAATCGGCGATGATTTTGAACGGCTTCTGCTTGAGTTGCGTGGCGAGTTCGCGTACGACAATCGGTGGTTTGATGATGATGACTTCGCCGGTCGTGGGCGCGACAAATTTAGGCTGCGGCGCGGCGGGTTTGGCGGCTGGTTCGCGAGTCGGCGGCGCGGTTTGACGACCGGCAGGCAGGCGCGGCGCCGGTTTGGTTTCCGGTCTGCCCGAAGCGCCGGGACGCGACGGCGGAAGTTTGACCGATCCGGCTTTGTCGCCAGTGCGCGGTGGCGGGCGTGTTGGTAATTGAATGAACCCGACTTTTTCGCCAATCTTCGGTCCAGCCGGTTTGGGCGGCGGCGGTGGCGGTTTGGGGATTTCAACGACCGGCGGCGGTTCTTCCTTGACCTCCGGTTTGGGCGGTTCCGGCGGCGGCGTTTTAATGACAACAATGGGTTCGCTGGGCGCGGCTTTGGGCGCGGGCGGCGGTGGCGGGGCGAGTTTGGCGGCGAGCTCGGGGTGGTCGATGCAGAGTTGCTCTTCGAGATACTCGGCGCTGATTTTATCGAGCGAACTGGACGGGACTCTGGCGGCGGCAATGCCCAGCGACTTGGCTTTGGCGAGAATTATTTTGTTCTCCAAGCCAAGTTTCTTTGAGATGTCGTAAATCCGAACGGGCATATATGTTTATCTTCGCCAAACCGCGCCGGTCACCGTGCCGGCCAAAAATTTTCCCGGCGGCATTCATCAGGCCACCGCAGTGTCGGAATCATTTCCGCCAAGCTGAATCTTCCGGTTTTCGGCTTCAGCACGCGCGGCTTTTAAAATTTCCGCCGCCTTTTCGCCGATTTGCGGAATGCTGCTCAAATCACTTTCATCCGCCGACAACAAATCCTCGATCCGCGTCAAACCGGCATGCACCAGCGCATCGGCCTGTTCGGGTGAAACACCCGGAATGGCGGCGAGTAATTCAACCGCTTCGGCGACCTTTTCCTCAAAGCCCTTGGTGACAACAACTTCAGCGTCAATGTTCACCTCCCAGCCAGTCAGCTTGGCCGTCAATCGCGCATTTTGTCCACGTTTGCCGATGGCCAGCGATAATTGATCTTCAGCCACCAGAATATGCACACGCTTGCGCGCTTCATCAATTTCAAAGCTCTTGAGCTTCGCGGGTGAAAGCGCATTGGTAATGAATGTCCGGACATCCGGCGACCACGGGATGACGTCCACTTTTTCGTTGTTCAGTTCGCGGACAATGTTTTTCACGCGCTGGCCGCGCATGCCAACACACGCGCCCACGGGGTCCACCTTGCTGTCGCGCGAATAGACGGCCATCTTCGTGCGAAAACCCGGTTCGCGCGCGACGCCTTTGATTTCAATCGTGCCGTCGTTGATTTCCGAAACTTCAAGTTGAAACAGTTTGATGACAAACCGCGGGTCGGCGCGGGACAAAATAATTTCCGGCCCGTGCGGGCCTTCTTCAACGGCCTTGACGTAGCAAC
>JBEKXN010000007.1:0-132096 GCA_049511835.1 Verrucomicrobiota bacterium
CGTGCTCACCACCCCAAAATAATTGCCTGCCGCACCATCCACCACCAACGCCTTGTAGCGCCCTTGAAACAAATGTCCGAAAACCGAATGCCGCGAATTGTAACGCTGGGTGTAGGTCCCTTGCAACCACTTCATCCCCGCCACCAGGTTCCCCTCCGGCGTCTCGACCAACAAGTGATAATGATTGCCCATCATCACATGGGCATGAATCCGCCAGCCCGTCTTCGCACACCCTTCGGCCAACGTCTCCAGCCACACTTGGCGATCCAGGTCGTCGGCAAATATCGCCTGCCCCTGATTCCCACGAGCCATGACGTGGTAAACCGCCCCATCATATTCAATCCGTATCGGGCGAGCCATCGCCAGCCATCCTCTTCACGACCAAACCTTTTGTCAATCCCTTTGTACCATTATTCACGGCCTGACCCCTTTACCTTTACATTTGAGCGATAGCGAACCAATTTTATCAGCGTTAGCGGTCGTTGCCTGTTCTGCCGGTGACGACGGCCGGCACGGCTCGCGGGCGGGACACTCCAATTAAAAAACAATTCGTCCCGCACGCGTGACGGGGCGGACGACGCCACGGGCAGACTTACTTTGTCTTTGGGGCGAAGCTGGGGCGTGATGGCGTGGCGGCTGGCCTTTCATTCCGCAGCCGCCATGACAGCACGCGCCAGCGAAGAGGGTTACTTCATTGCAAATTGCTTGCTCTGCCCCATTGATGTTCATCTCTTGCGAGCCACTACAGATCCATCAGGATAGGATACAACGATAAGGCGCGTATCGGTTACATTAGTCTCTTCAATTATTGGCAGAAGCTGATTCGTTTCGGATAAATTAGATCGCTGGCCTACAACACGGTAACATGGTTTTGAAGGGTCTTTAGCAATCGGATTATTTAGCCTAACTCCATTATGGGCTAATATTTTTATAACATCCTCAATGTCGTTTGCATTTGTTGACTCTCTGTAAGCTAGTGTTAGAGATCGCACGTCTTCGATTCGCTGCCTCATTGTCGCGCTCTGCTTTAACCCGCTTATACCACGAGAAACTAGAAACAGTATCGCCACTCCCAAAAAACAACAAAGGACAATTATCACTTTTTTCATGGGCAAGCTTTTGTAATAACATAGGACTGGAATTGCCAAACGGGTTTTCCTTTCCACGCGGTTGTAGTTCCTTTTCCTATGCCGCACTTATAGGTTAATTTAGCTGTGCAGTTATGCTTTTCACAATCGTAACACAATAAACTAGAAACAAATCCATTCAGGCAGTTGGGCGTGGTGTCTGTGCGCGTTGCCGTCGCACCTTGATTCGCGCTGGTGCAAACAAAGTGACCATCAGGCGCAGTAAAATCATCCGAAAAATCATAGCCAACCTTTGGAGGGCTGAATGAGCAAGTGCAAATAGCACCGCCGATATAATCGATCTGAACTATGGGGTCTTCATTGACGAACCCATATTCGTTTAAATCAGGTACCATGAATAAAACACCTGATGTATCATGATTCCATAGTTGCGCAAAAGCCGTTTCCAGGAACGGGTCTCTATTTGGCCACGTTCCCGTGGACGGCTTGTAGTAGCGATAGCCGTAGTAAAGCAAATCAGATTCATCATCCTGATATTTGGTTGAGAATCGGAATGGATTCGCCTTTGCCATCGGGCCGGTGGAACGGATGACTTCGCCAAAGGGGCCGTATTCGTAAATAGCCAGCGTGGTTCCATCCGCCGTATTGACCAACACCGCCACATTGCCATTCCCATCGTAAGCGGCGAAGCAGTTTGTCGTTGAAGCACCGTGATAACTGACCTCCAATAACCCGCCTTCCCCGCCTGCGCCTTGTGATGAACCGCTCAGGTCATTGCCCCACGTGAAGGAAGCGAGGATAGAAGATTGAGGATTGAGAATGGCGATTAGATTCCACCCGTCATAAACAAACCGGTTGGTATATTGAGGCACGTAAATCGAGCCGTTGTTGGTCGAGACAATCTTCTGAATCCGCCGGCCCTGGGCGTCGTAGGCAAAATCCAGTTTCAACTTTGACCCCGCCGGGGCGTTGGCCAGGCTGGTCAGGTTGATGAGCCTGTTTTCCGCGTCCCAGGTGTAAGTCCAGCGTCCATCGTTAGTTAAGTTCCCGTCTGCATCATAACTGAATGTTTCCGGCGTCTGCGCCATAAACACGTTGCCGGTCACACTGGTCTGGCCTGTGGCCGCCACAATAATGTTTGTCCAAAGCGCCGTTGAACTGTTGTTTGGGGCGAGTTCTGTGCGGAAATATTCCCATTTCCGATAAGCCGTCTGGCTGTTCACTGTCACCGTGTTGGTGGCGATGCTCACGCCTTTGACGTCAACATAAGGCGGCACGTCGCGGCTGGTGATCTGGTTGAGAAGGTTGTTCGTGTAATTTGCCAGCCGCAGGCTCGACCCACTTGCGTCGCCGCCGGTTTTCGTTTGTCTCCGGTTGCCGATGTCGTCAAACAAGTAGCCGAACTGCTGGCCGGCCACCGGTGTCCCGTCATAGAAATACTTGCAGCCATTGGTCACCTGCCCCAAAGCGTCATACTGATAAATCCAGCAGGAACTGTCGGCTAAATTGTTTCGCACTCGTTGATTCGCATTATTGTAATTGTAATTAAACGATATGGGACTCGCGGAGCTCGCCCCTCCGACGGATGAGATTTGCGTGAGGCGATTCAGGCAATCGTATTGTTTGGTGGTCGTCATGCGCCGGACGCCGTTGTTGGTAAACAGAATCTGGCCCACCAAAGGCGAGTTGGCAAGATAGGAATAAGTTGCAGAGTCCAAAGTCCCCTGTCCACTGTCCAAAGTCGAAACGCTGGACAGGCGCGAGGCGGAGTCGAACGCAAAGGATTGTTGGACGAGTGGATTGTTGGATTGGTAAACGGTCAAATTGGTGCGGCGGAAGTATTGATCGTAGCCATTGGTAACGGCCAGACCGCTTAACGGACCGCAAGTGTAGGATTCGGTCAAAGTTTCATTTGCATCGTTGTAGGTCCAGAGGCAGACGTTGGCACCATTGGTTATGGCAACTTGGCGGCCTCGGCGATCATAAGCGTTGGTTACACCTGGGGTCGTGTCCGAATAACTTACAACCGACAACATTCCGCTATTGTCGTAATTGTAGGTTGTCGTAATCACGCGCGCCCAAGTGCGGGTTTTCATTTTACCACCGGCGGTATAGGTGTAGATTGGGCCGTTTCCGTCGGCATAGGCTTTGTTGGTGAGGAAACCGCGGTAAGTGTCGTAATTCCACGTAGTCACGCGCGCGCCCGCGAGGCTGCTGAAGTTGCTCCAGTTGGTCATGGTCTTCATGCGCCCGGCGTAATCGTAACTGTAACCCACCGGGTAGGTTCGAGAACCAAAGGTTTGTTGGAGCAGTCCGTTGGTATAATAAACATTGGTGACGCTGGTGTTGTCCGGCAGGATGGTCTGAATGACCCGGTCCATGCTGTCGAGGATGTTGGTCGTGAATTGGCCGGCTTGAACGCCATCGGGTGAGGGAGTGAGGGTGGCCACGAGTTGGTCGGCATTGTTGAAATATGATGTGGTCGTGCCGTTGCGTGCGTCCGTCACAGTGCTTTGCCGCCCGTGCGCGTCGTAACCGTAAATGGTCTGGCCGATTTGCGTGCCACTGGCGTCCTTTCGGGTCACAGAAGTTAGCCGCCCCAACTGGTTGGTGGTGATGGTGACTGAACCATCCGGAGCGATGGCAGTGATTACAGCGGAAGCGTTGGCCGGGTTATAGATGGTCTGCGAATAATTGGTCAGCCCGTTGCCGTTGGCGCAAGTCACGTTCCAGCTTTGCAAACCGTCCACGGAGGTTTCGACGGTGGAAACGAGATTGGAGGCGTCCACATTGTTGGTGGCCCAGACAAACGTGCGTGTGTGCCGGACACTCGTGTCGTGGTCGGCGACGACGTCATTGGTCGTGAAGGTAATACGATCCATGCCGGTGAAATCAATAACGCCATTGGTGTTCAAGTCCGTGGCCGTGTAAGCGAGTTCGCCCTTGGCGTTGTATTGGTAGAGCGTTGCTACACTGTCCGGGTCAACTTGTTTGTAAAGCTGGCCTTGGTTGTTGTAAAAGGACTGGCTAAATGGATAATTCGTCGTGGCGGCTGCATAAACTGTCTTGTAAGCCCGGCCCGCCATGTCAGTATAAGTTTTTGTCCATTCGCCGGTATCGGAACCGTCGGTGTTGAGCTTGATTTCCCTGGTGTAGGCGCGATAGACGGATTCGCCCGCCGGGATTTCGACGCCGTATTCGTAACGCGCAGGACTTGATACCGCCGTTCCGGTGACGTTTCGCAACTGTCCGTCCTGATAATAGGTTTCGATGCGGGTACTCCCGTCGGGATAAGTCGTCGTTTTGACCGTGTCACCGTTGACAAGCGTCTCGCTGTAGCTCGTGCCGTTATTCAAAGCGTTGGTGGAGGCCAGCAATCGGCCGGCCGTGTCGTAAACCGAGACGTTTTGGAGAATCTGGGAATTATCAGTGCCCTGACGGGTGGTGGTGAGGGTGCGGCCGCTGGCATCGTAGGTGTAGATGGTGGTAATCCCCGCGCGGGTAATTGTGCTGACCCGTCGCAGATCATCGTAGGTGTAACTGGTCGTGATGCCTTGACGATCGGTCTGCGATTCGAGGCCGCAGCAGCCATATAGGCTCGTCTCGGTCGTGCCGTCGTTGTATTGAACCAGCGTAGGCCGGCCCAATTCATCCGTCTGGAGGGTCACCGCCGAGGAAAGCAACAATCCCGAGGCAACGTCATAGGTCGCGTTGGAGACCGAGTTGCCCCCCAAATCCACCACCGTCACGGTTTTGGTGCCATCCACGATATTGGTGCCCGTGGCATCGGGCGCTCCCGACCAAACCGTGGTGGTCTTGCCCGCCGCGTTGGTGGCATACTGATAAACGCTCACCGTGCCGTCGGGGTTTTGCGTCTTGGCGGGATAACTTTCAAAAGGGCCACTGGTGAACGAAGTGGCGACCGTGACCAGATTGTTCGAGGCGTTAATCGCCGCACCCGGCGTCTGACAAACGATATTGGTGACGCCTCCGGGAAAGTCAATGCGATAGGAACGTCCGATTTCCTGGCCGAGCAATTGCTCCACGTTGGTCATACACAAATTGAAGGAATCGTCGAAGGAATCGTAATTGTAAGTGGTTTTCCAAACTCGACATTGGGATTCCGGCGCGTCCACAGCCGCGTCCCCGAATTGTGCCACCTTGTTGGTCATGCGCGCCAAAGAGTCATACTGGTAGCGTTCCCAATAGCTGCTGGGTGCGATCGTTAACTTCAGATGGCCGTAGTTGTTACTGTCGGCAGCGGAATTGGTGTAATACACCCAGGTGTTGGTCAGCGGTCTGGTTCCATCCGGATCGACGATTTGTTGGATTAGATTGGTTGCACCCCAGGGGAATACCTGGCTGGTTTCGATTTGCTTGAAGGCCACCGTGGTATCAGCGTTCACTACTTCATTGGTTTGCGTGAGAATCGTGTGCGTGCCGTCCCAAATCTCCGACCGCGTCTCGGTGCGGAGTCCGCCGCCCGTAGCCAATTCCCAGGTTTGGGCGCTCGCGACCCAGGTGAAAACGTTAGTCTGATGATTGCCCAAGTCGTCGGTGGCGGTGACGCTCAATCGGTTATAGGTGTTGGTCGAAACATCGGGATTTTGCACGGTCACCACGTTGAAAGGCTGGCCGGTGGGTTGATAGAAACCACCGACTTTGACCGGGCTGAAATTGGACGCCGTGTAGAACTTCACGGCGTAGCAGAAATTGTTGCTAACGGCGACGTCGGCCAGCAGTTGCGATGTGCGAATCTGACGCAATACCCCCGAGACATCAATTCTCTCGACCGTCGGCCGCAGAAACGCCTGAATACTGTCAGGCTTGGCCAAGGCCAGACTGGGATAATTGGTGTCGATGACGAGTTGCCCGGCATTTTGCCCGTATGTATCCTTGCCTAATCCCATGGTGATATGAACACAACCATTCTCGACAAACGCCGGAGCCCCGACCCCCCCGCAATTATTGCACCCGCTGCCGCCGCCGCTGCCGCTGCTGCCACTGACCGGAGCCCCGTAATTATTGCCGGGGCTGGGGGGCTTGGGGCCGACGACGGGGCCGCTGCCACATCGGGCCCAGAAAGTAATACTGACGTTCTCCCAGCCAATCCACCCACAACAAGCATCCGTTACGCTAGTGGCCACGCCCAGACGATTCCCGTTAATTAAGATGTTAGTCGCTGGAACAACTGTGTTCGTTAAAGTTGACGATAAGCCACCGCAACCGTGCCAGGCTACATTTATTCCACCGATGGATCCTATATCATCAAAATATGCTCCATTGATGATGACTACGCAATCCCCCGGAGTCGGCGTGAACCCAAAATCATCGCTCCAAAGATTGCTATTGATTGTTCCATGACATGCGCCAGAAATGGGGTGATAGTTGTTGTAGGTTACGGTTTGACTAACCCAGACGGACGACGCAAACGCCAGGCTGTGGGCAAAACAAACCCCAAAAGCTACCAGCAAGACGGTCACATAATGACACACAGCCGCGGTTCTCGTGTTCCATTTGGATTGCCGCAAATCGTCAGATTGCCGAGGGAGTATTTCTGTTTTTGATTTCATCGTGGTTCCTTTTAGAATTAATGCAGCGGTGTGTAAACCTGCAGCCCGTTGGCCATGGTTAATCCATTAAAGGGAGAGATTACCCAATCACCCAAATCCCCGGCATCATAGATGCCATTGCCGTTGGCATCCTCCAGATAATCGGGAATTCCATCCCCGTTTGAGTCGAGCGGATTGCCATATTGATCCACCGCTACGTAATGATAGCCAATGCTCACGGTATTCATGCCTTCAACAACCTGGTTCGTGGTGACGGTGTAGTGATACAAACCCATCTGATCCGCCGTCGTGCTGCCGGCACTGATCAGCGGGGAATTGGTTGGCAGATAATAGTTGCCCAGCCAACTGCTCTGGTAAGCGGGCGAATTGGTGAGGATTATATCGCCCGGCAACGTGGGGATGAGCGTGTCGCAGTTGGTGACATAGGCGTTATGACCACCAACATAGGGAATGTCATTTTCCGGGATTGAGGTCCCATCAAACAAGTTGTCCGCGATGATCGAATTGGTTTGATCTGGGGCAAAATCAAATGTTCCACCCCACATCAAATTATTCCGAAACACTGTTGTATTGGTGTCTGTCGGTGTCAATTCGACATCAACTCGTTCGAGCAGACAATTCGTCAGGCTAACTGTTGGATAGTAAGTCCACAACGAGCCGCCATGGAACTGACAATCCCGCAGAGTGAACTGAGACATTGATACGCTTAATTGGATACGGGACTGCGGGGTTGTTGGTCAGGTTTGACACATTGACGAAAAGGCAATTGGTAAAATGCGGATTTATTGACTGATAGCCCGAGTTAACCGTCGTAAGACAGGGACTGGAACTGAAGGTCGAGTTTTGAACGTCAATATTTACAAAAGCCAGGTTGTTGAGATTTGTTTGCACACCGCCAAACAACATGTTTCTCAGGTAAGCAGTAGCACTAAAGACAGTAAATCCATTTTGACAATTAACAATCTGGCCATGGTAAAAGTAATAGGAATTAGCATCCACTGAAACCGCTTGCTGGGCATAGGCAATGCGGAAATAAGAGATAGTCGGTGTAGGGCTGGGGGCAATAATCTGCAAAGCGGGGTTGGCATAAAAGTTGGTGGGATTGCCGGTCGAACCGGAGATGGTCTCGCCCACTGAATTGTCGTCCACGGCGGTAAAAATCACCGGCCGATAGGCACTGGCCTGCCAATTGAGTGTCGGTGCAAACTGGCCAAATGCTACTGTTAACGAAGCATTGGTGGCGTATTTGAGCACCGCTCCGCCTTCAAAGGTGTTGGTTCCATACAGATTCACTGCTCCGCTGATATAATAGGTCGTGTCGCCTTGAAACCGGTAACCGGTTTGGGTCGTCACGGTTGCATAATCCAGCACCAAGCCGTGAATCGGAGCGGCAGCTTGCGCCATTTGCATCCCGGGCATTTTCGCAGGGCTGGTTCCCACCAAACGTAGCGGCGGCAACAATCGTTTGGCCGAAACCACATGCAGCGTGGAATTCAACTTGGGTTTGGTCAAGGCGGTCTGTGGCACCGGCAATTGCATCAGTTCAGCCGCCAACGCCTCCACCGGCACCTCTTCCACCAGAAATTGCCGGCCTTCCAACTTCACCCACGACTTGCTCACCCTGGAGCCCGCTGCATGGGCGTCTGATCCCAAAAGAAAAGCCCGGCCCGGCATCATTTGCATCGCGCCAAAATTCAAACTGTCATCTTCAAGATTACCAGCGGCCGTCGGAATGGCCTGGGCAGCGATGATTGGCTGCGGCGGATTGAAAAATTCCGTCAACACCTGCAATCGCGCGGTTGCGGGGTTAAGGCCATAGGATTCCGGCGTTGGCGGCTGTTCCCGCAAGATGATGTCCTGCTCAAATCCGGCTTTCGTATAGGTGTAACGCAAGTCCACCTTGAAATCGGTGAAAGCATCCGGATAGATGACCTGGTTGGAGCCCACCAAATAGCCCACTGAGTTTGTCAACTCGGCTATCAGCACGGTGTTGGTCCCGTCATCATAGCTTAGGCCCAGCGGCCGACTCTGCAATTGCTTTCCATCCGGCGTTACCAGTTCGATCACGCCCTCATAAATGTCTCCGGGAAAATAGGCTTGATGCTGGCCCTGAGTTGCCGCTGCCGTGCCGTTCGGCAGAATGTCTATTTCCTCCTTCGATTCCACCCACTGGCCGTTCTTCTTGTAATTTAGCCCTGTAGCTAGTTCGGTATAACGATGTTTTTTGGGCACAACATCGCCAGCAGGGGAAAGTTCATAAGTCGTCCGCTCCCAAACGCGGGAATTGGCATCGCGTTCCACGACAGAATAGGCGGTAGGCGGAGGAACCGCGGAGTCTTTCTGACTGGCACCCGGCGGCGCTCCATAAAGCAAGCCACCGCTGTTCAAGGAAAAGGCAATCGCAAGACAGACACCAAAGATAGTTTTCATAGGAATTGAATTAAACTGAGGGATGAAAAACGGAATGGACCGGCAATTCTGAGCGGCACGGAAGACACTTCAACCCTGAAGGCACTGGTGAGACTTGCCTTCTTAACCCGCCCCATACCCAAAAGCCCTATATCCATAACCTTAGCCCATTTCACCTGTCCATCACAAAGCCACCTGGCTTCACAGAAAATTGCTTTGTGCTTTGTGTTAAGCTTTTTTTACCGGTTCAGGATTTTCTTGTCCAGAAATACTTATTCACAGTTTGGAAACGATTTGAGCAACTCGCCCTTTGGTGTCAACCCTCCTGCCGCGTCGTAGCCTCCGGCGAAGACAGGTCAGGGTGTGAGTTTATGATCGGACACGCTGAAGCGTGGACCAGCCTTCGCCCAGGCTTCGGCACGGCAGGCACCAAACGCCGGGGGTCCGGCCTTCAGGCGGTTCGTGAGAATTTCCGGGTTGGTTAAACACAATCGCTGGCCGAAGCCTGCCGTTTGGTGTAATTCTTTCCGCGCGTGAGAAAACTGATCAAACGAACCGCGCCCGGCTTTTTTGTTTTACTGCTGTTGCTGGTCATGGCCGCGATTGTTTTTCCGCAACCATTTTTGTGCGTGGACAGCGGGCCGGTGAAGGCCGACGTGATTGTGGTATTGGGCGGCGGTTCGCACGAACGGCCGGAACGCGCGGCGGAACTTTTCAAGGAACACGCCGCGCCACGCATCATCATCAGCGGATTGGGCGATTATGAAATAAACCGGCGGCTGTTGATTGCGGCGGGCGTGCCGGCGGATGCGATTGAACTGGAAACCCAATCCCGCACGACAAGGGAAAATGCCCTGTTCACCGTCAAATTGCTCCGCGAACAGAAACCGAGGGGCGTCATCCTCGTTACGTCGTGGTATCATTCGCGCCGTGCGGTGGCGTGTTTCCGGCATTATGCGCCGGAGATAAAATTTTATTCGCGCCCGTCCTATTTTGCCTCTGCCCGCGCCGATTGGTCGCATAACCGCATCGGCAGCCGCATCCGGCTGGAGTACGTGAAACTGATCGGCTACTGGATTCGCTATGGAATTTGTCCATTTTGAACAGGACATTGTCCACCTGTGGCAGTGACCTTTGCAAAAATGGCGGCGCTCACAGAGCGCCGCTACAGTTATTGAAATTGGTTGCGGGGGCTGGATTTGAACCAGCGACCTTCAGGTTATGAGACGGAACGTATTTCTAATATATGCTATATTATTGATGTTTTTATCATTTTATTGTTGTTGTGTGGTATGATGTGTGGTATTTTAAGAGCATAGGTGTTCGGGGCGCGTTGCTTCGTTTCACCGCGTTTCATAAACCGATAAACAACCACTTATGCCACTCGAATTGCGAACTCAACGGGACGGCAGCCTGCGACCAACTTGGTATGGTCGTTATGAAATCAATGGCCGCCTTGTCCGCCCCAACCTGTTCATAAAAATCGCCGGGACGCCACCGGCTTCGCGTTCCCTACGCGATGAAGGCAACGGAGCTTTTGAGCGTTCCCGTGCGGCGGCGCAGGCAAAGTTGGATGGCATCGTCGAGGAAGCGCGCACAAAGCAGGGTTCCGCCCGATTGGTGGAAAAACTTTACGAGATCAAGACAGGCGAAATTATCCGGTCAGTGCTACTCGCAAATCTTCCCGAAGAATGGGCGAAGATTGCGCGCAGGCGTAAGCCAAATGCTCGCTACGCATCACAATGTCAATCCACACTTAAGCGGTTCGCTGGATTAGTGCAACAAGCGAATGTGAAGGCCACGGAGATTGCGCACGTCACTCGTTCGATGGCGCGGTCGTTCATGGATGCTGAGTCAAATCGAGGCGTCACCGCGAAAACCTGGAATGACACACTCAAATTGTTGCGAGCGACATTCAAATATCTTCTTCCCGCCGGAGCCATCAATCCGTTCTCGGACTTGCCGACACGGGAAACTGAAACAGTCTTCCGCAAGCCATATTCCCCAGAGGAACTTGCTGCAATCGTGGACGCCGCTCGCACGGATGAGTTTATCCGGCCGTTATTGGTCACAGGAATATGCACCGCGATGCGACGTGGGGATTGCTGTTTGCTCCAGTGGAAAGATGTGGATTTGCAGCGGCGATTCATCACTGTAAAAACGGCGAAGACGGGACAAACGGTGAGCATTCCGATTTTTCCGATGCTCCATGACGAGCTTGAATCAGCCGCAAAAAAACAGAAATCCAATGAAGGTTTCGTATTTCCTGAGCAGGCGCTTATGTATCAAGAGAATCCTGATGGCATTACTTGGCGCGTTCGCAAAGTTTTGGCCGCTGCGGGTTTTCGAGACGAAGACGAAGTGCCACAAACAGCCGGGAGAGGAGTAGTGCCGCAAAAGTCGGAAACATCAATTCGGCGTTCGCACCCAAACGGTGAAACGTGTGTTATTCGGGGAGAAATTCATGTGGCACGGAAAGAAGGCTTGCGGCGGGCGAGTGTTCGGGATTTTCATAGCTTCCGCGTGACATGGGTAACGCTGGCACTGACCGCTGGTGTGCCGCTAGAACTGGTGCAAAAAGTGACAGGTCACAAAACGATGGACATTGTGTTGAAGCATTATTTTCAGCCGGGGCAGGAAGCGTTCCGGCAGGCGTTGCAGTCAGCCATGCCAAAACTACTGACAAATGGACAAAAATCTCCCAGGGATGAAATGCGGGAGATTCTCGCAAGAATGACGGTGAAAACTTGGAAAAAGGACAAGGCGCGGATGAAGGAACTGATGGCAGCGTTGTAAAATAATTTTTCACCAGCCTTCCGCCGTGACCAACGCGCTTTCTTGCTTCACTTCACGGGCTGACGGTCGGCCCTGTTTCCCTCACGACTACGCCCGTTCCGTTTCGCAAAAAGCGCGCTCGTCACGAGCGGTATCACATGGCGCCGAATGATCGGCGTGCTTCCGCCTGCGGCTCGCGACGGTCGTTTCGCTCCGGCTGCGTTCCTGCGTCTCTCCGCCTCCGCTCCACTTTCCCGTTCGCCGAACCGCAGGCCGAAGCCACGAGCTAAAGATATTTGGGACGAGGTTGAATCTAAACGTCGCCATCGCGTCGGGGAATGCAACGCCCGCTGGCAAAAGCCTGACGGGCGCGCGTGATGCAACCGATTTCAACGCATCCGGCGGACGCATCATAAAAGTGTCTTGCCTTTGCTGGGATGAATCCTGACCTCCTCGCGGATAGCCGCGCGGACTTTTGCTTCGATTCGTTCGATGAAACTCATGCCAACCCGGCTAAATTTATTGGCTGGGCGGATGGCGGCGGCAATTTCCAGCGCGGTTTGTTTCACCTTGCTCCGGCAAAGGTGCGGAGTTGGATTGATGCTTTTGAGTGTGTCCGTCATTTCAGTTGTTTCCATAATTTGTTTTTTGGTTGCGTCGCTGATTCATTCAACGACACCACTATTTTATCAGTCGCGCTTTTGTTGAACGGCGAATTGAGTAACCGAAGCCTTGCAAACATTGAAGAAAACCGCAGTCGCCGCCGGCACTTGACACAAAAGCACGCTGATTTTACGCGGGGCGACTTGGCTGTTTTTCAGTTTCGACAACGTTTTCATTCAATGTTTTCAAGGCGATAAAAAAGTTTAACTTTTTTATCGGCGACCAACGCCGGTTATGCAAATTCCAGAAATCATTTGCTCTGGAAAACGAATTTTGAACTCCGCCGCGACCAACGCGCTTTCTTGCTCCCATCACCGGCTGCCGGTCGGCCCTGTGCCCCTCACGACCGCGCCGGTTCCGTCCGCAACAAAGCGCGCTCGTCACGGGCGGCATTCCTGATGCCGAATAATCGGCGGGCTTTCCGCCTGCGGTTCGGCGACGGTCGTTTCGCTCCGGCTCCGTTCCTGCGTCTCTGCGCCTGCGCTCCACTTACCCGTTCACCGAACCGCAGGCCGAAGCCACGAGCTGATGAATTGATGATCAATTAAGCTGACTCGGTTCAGCACCGGTCTTGATTTCCGTGACCACAATGTCCCGAATCTTCGGCTGGTTTTCGGCAATCAGCGCATGATATTTCTCCGCCAATTTCATCAGACCGGACAATTCCAGCCGGCAGATTGCCGTTTCAATCCGGCGCAAAACATGGCCGGAAACCAAAATTTCATGCGTGGCGAAAACTAGACGCAGTTTTTGTTCCTTGCCATCGCTGTCCAGTTCGGCAAACACGAATTGATCCAGTGGCAGCACGAGCAAACGGGTTGCCGTCATTTCGACACGCAAGCAACGAGCTTGTAAATCAGTGGTGTAACATTCGGGCGTTTTGGTGTTCATGTTTTTGTCCTGGTTGAGAATGACGCCGGGATTGTTTCAACCGGCAAAACGTATCGGCGGCGCGTTGGCCGAACCGCAGGAGGCAGCCATGCAGTCGGTCCCAAAGTGGATTGCGATTAAGTGGGCGCAGACCACCGGCAAATTCCAGCGCCAAAGGTCTGTGACCGGAACGCGCCAGATTTTCCCGCAGTTGCTCCTTATCCGGCGTGAAAATGCGGACGCCGCGCCGCCCGCGCGAAATGGTGACATACCATTGTTGGGCGTTGGTTGCGGCCTTGATGGTGGAATCGGAAAAGAGAACATAATCCACCGTCTTGCCCTGTGAACCGTAGGACGTGACGGCGTAGCCGGGAAGAAATTCACGGAAACTTTTGTCCAGAATACGGCCGTCGGCTAATTCAATGTTCCCATTGGCGTAAACTGATTTGACGGCGACCAATTCGCCGTTGGTGACACGAGCGCCGGAGGCCAGCTTGCGATTGGCCTTGAGATGCAATTTGTCGCCTTGCGCGACGGGAATTTCGCGCGGCAGGCAGACGTTGATTTTATCCAACACCTTGTTGGCGACCGTGACAGTTCTACCGTCAATCTCGACCAGCACACCGACCTCGACGATGCCCGCCATTTTTCCGCGCATTCCCGGCTCGGCTTGGCGCACTTTCTGATTGAACACAATCACCGCATCCTGCGGATAAAATCGCTTATCGCGTTTTTGCGCGTTCGTTAAATCCAACTTGTCCAATGCTTGAACGGTGACATCATTGGCACCGAGCAATCCCTTCCCTTTAAGCCCATCACGCACCTTTGAATTGACGCGATGCACTTCCGCCCAGGTCTGCGATACCACGACGGCGGAAGCCTTTTCTTCCGCCAGCCGGACGTATTCATCGGCCAGCTTACCGGCTTGCTCGCCCAACCCGCAGGAAACCACCGCCCCCATTTTGTCCAGCCGTTCAAACGATTCAGCGAGCTTTCCCGCCGCCGCCACTTCAACCGCCTTGCGATACTGTTTGATCTTGGAGCTTTCTTTTTTACTGCGGCCAAGCGCAGGGTCTTGGCGGCGAATCGTGTGAAGCTCGACCGGCCTGACCCCGGAATACCGTTCAATGGCCAGCAGTGCATCGGACGCCTCGACTGCCCCATGCTGGCGCGTGTCGCCCGACAAAATCACACGCGCATTTCGCTCCCGTGCCAGCCGGAGCAGTTCAAACATTTGACGACCGCCAATCTGCCCGGCCTCGTCCACCACGACCACAGCGCCCTCGACCAACTCACGTTTGAGCAGGAAATTTGTTACAGTCGTTGGCGACGGAAATTTCGCCTGTTCCATCGCCACGACTTGCTGGCGTTGCGGCGCGAGGACGACCACGACCTTGCCCGATTGCCGGACTTGCTCGACCAGCTCGCGCAAGACGAAACTTTTGCCCGTGCCCGCGCCGCCACGGAACAGCGAAACCACATTGGTAGAGCGCAGCAGCGTGTCTAAAGCCAGCCGTTGCTCACCATCCAACTTGGGGTTTGCCGCAAAGGAATGTTCCACCAATGGCCGGCAATTACCCGCGCCATCCTTGACAGTCTGAACAATTTCCATCTCACGCAACAGCACTTCGCGCAACGTCACTTCAGCCGGACGCTCCGAATTACGAATATACGGACGCCGGCGCGTGAACTCTTTGAGTTCAGCAATAGTGAAATTTTCGCCGCGTCCCCGTTCCAATGCTTGTTGCCATAATTGACATTCCAGCGCGACCGAATTGCGGTCAAACAGATGATCCTCGGCCCATTGCACGGCTTCACCCACGCTCATCCGGTTGCCAGTGGCTTTTTCCGAATGTTTCGGAGGCTGACGCAAGGCAGCGCGTTCGGCCTCATTCAATTGTGAGTCCCACAACATCCGCAATTCCGCCCGACTCAAATCCTTTTGTTTTTTGGCGCGCGTCTCGACCGCCAGTTGAGCGCGCAACGCCTTGAAGTTTGCGCCCGCCAATTCCGGCTTGTCGGCCAGCAGTTTCGCCAATGCCCTGTCAATTTCCGCGTCCCGCTTGGAAAAGCACTCACAGACCCCTTCCGAAATGCCCTCGATTTGAAAATCGCCGCGCGCCAGGTTGCGAATTTCATAACCGAACCCGCGCAGGTTGCGGGCGAGTTCATGGTAATATACGTTCTCGGCGAATTTTCGCGCCCGCAGCAGTTCATAATTTTGCAGAGCTTTCCACCGATTTTCGGCGGCATCTAAAGTTGCGTTGAAAACGACGCAATGCGTGTGCAGGTGCGGGTCCAGGGCGCGGGAGGTGTCATGCGTGAACATGGCGGCGACAAAATTGCCGGTGGAACGGTCACAGTCCGCCTTCCCGACCCGCACGCGCGTTGTGGCAAATGCCTCAAATTCCCTCATCGCCGAACGGACGGCTTGGGCATGGGCTTCCAAAATCCGGCCATCCGCGCCGGCCAGCGCCGCGACCGAAACCGATTTGGGCGGCGAGAACGTGAAGTCGTAAAAAATCCGGCGATTGGTCGCGTTACCCCCGGCCTTGTCCATCCGCATGGTATTCAGGCGTGGCGTCAATGTGTCGCCCGAAGCCGGATGCAGATTCTCGCAAAGACGCAGAAATGCTTCCGCGCCGACTTTGCCGGACAGGCCGAGCCTTTCCGCACCCGATCCGAACCACTGGCCTATCACCCGCTGCCCTTCATCGTAATAATCACCCACGCAAAGATGTTCCTCAAAGTATTCCTTTGCGTTCGTCAATTTGTATTGCGTTTTGGCCGTAACCACGAAGGACAGTCTGCCAAAACCCCGTTTTCACTTTGTTCATAAAATGAACAAAGTGATTAAAAAAAGCTGGTTTACTGGCGGCATGAAAATAAACCAGTCCATGCCTCCGACGCTGAAGCCGGGCGAACAACTGTGGGGGATTTATTTCACCGACCGGGAATACGCCCGCGTCATGGGCGATCCATTGCGCGCGGTTGTCGCAGCGCCAGCTAAAATCGCCGCCGAGGAAGCCGCCACCCGGCTTGGCTTGGATGCTCCCTGGGCACATCCCCTCACAGCCGAACAAACCAAATCAATCCGGGAGTCAGCAACACGGCCCCCGGAACCACCCCGTATCACCATGCAACCCACCACCGCCGAATTACGCACCGCCATCGAAGTTTTGAAAGTGCTCGACCAACGGCTCAATGACCACGCCGCGCACTCCGTGATACAACTGCCAAACACGGATTTGGGCGACCAATATGCCGAGCAGATTGAAGCCCGAACCATCGAGCAAACCAGTCACATCGAAAAGGTCGTCGTGCAGTTGCAAAACTGGCGGGATGAACTGCTCCAACAGCGGAAACAGCAAGTGGCTCAATCAGTATGAGAATGAACCTTTTTTCAAACGTAAGCTTTACCCCTTCCAAGGGGAAGGATTCTGCGCTAACCGCGCCGTGGGCGGTTGCTATTCGCGTGCAAATCGGCCCGCGAACATTGGCGCTAATCGCAATGCTAACCATTTGCTAACTCAAATGCTAACCCGTTTGGCTGCATCGGCCACTAACCATTTTGCTATCGCACGCTAATCGCGTTATGAACCTCGATGCTATTCCGCCTGATGCATTGGACCGCTTTCGCCATGCTGCGGCATTGCTAACCCAAAACGCCAACGCGCGTGCTTCGCGGTTGCTAACTCTCAAGGAAGACATTGCTACGCTCCGAAGCCACGGCGTTTCCTACCGCTCCATTAGCGATTTGCTAACCCAAAATGGCATTCCCACTTCCGATGTTTCCGTCATGAAATTCTGCCACCGCTTTTTGAATGAAAAACGCCTTCGCAAATCATCTGCTAACCGCCGTCCGGCGAATCGTGCTAACAGTGACAATTCGTCAAAAACCGCGCCGGTTTCCCCGGCCAGAGCCACACCGCCGCCTGAGCCTGCCATGAACCCAAAACCCGTGCCCACGCCGGCGGAAACGTCTGCCTTCACGTCGCGCGGGCCGCGCATCGCAAAAGTTGAACAACTGCCACCTGGAGAAACAATATGACTAAACGCCTTGATTTAATTTTTAACGGCAAGGGCGGTGTCGGCAAAAGTTTCTTTGCCGTCAACTTCGTCCAATACCTCAAAGACAAAAACATCCAGTTCGCCGCCTGCGACTGCGACAACGAAAATTCCACGTTAAAACGCTTTCATGGCGACGACGTGCAGTTTTTGGATTTGTCCCATCCGCGCGGACTCGACGCCATGATTCGGGCGCTGGACAAAACCGATCTCGTCGTCGTGGACTGCCGCGCCGCGTCCACCGAAGTGTTCTTCAATTATTTCGACGAGATTGATTTGCCGCTGACACTCAAAAACCTGTCCACCGCGCTCACGCTCGTCACGCCCATCAACCAGGAGGCTGACAGCATTGACCAGCTTAACCGCATCACCGACAAACTCAAAAACGTGTGTTCCTACGTCGTGCTACGGAACACCGTTCACAGCGATAGTTTCCCTCTTTTTGAAAACACGGTCATCCGCAAGCGATTGTTGAAGGAGCTTGGCGCAAAGGAAATCACCATGTCCAAATTGCAACCCTGGCTCGTGGAGGAATTGAGCCACCACAATCTCACCATCACTGCGGCTGTGGCCGACGGCCATTTGCATTTGCTGGACCGTCAGCGGCTGCAAACTTGGCAGCGAAAATTTTACGCCCAAATCGAATCCGTCGCCGACCTGTTGCTGTCAGGAAAACCATGAGCGCGCCCGACCAGACAACGCCGCCTGATTTTGACGAGGATTTTTTGCAGGCCATCGCCAAATGGAAGGAGCAGCACAAAGTCAAGGACGACGACACTGTTTGGCTCTTGCTGGATTTGTTTCGGATTCATCAAAACCATTGGGACGAAATCCGCCACCGACAAATGCCCTCGCTTGATGAATTTGAAAATGACATCGCGGCTTTGACCGAAGCCACAAAGATTTTGAAGGAGCGGGCAGCGAAAGAAATCCGGGTGGTGGAACTGCCAACTGCATTTATTGCCGCCTTCACCGCCGCCATCGCCGGTTTTCTTATCGGAAAGTTTTTATGAACCTCGATTTCATCCCACTCCCCCCGGTTCATCTTCCGGCCTGGTCCAAATCATTGCGCGTCTTCGCGCTTGGATACGCCCTTTTGCTGGCAATCATCACCGCGCGGCTGTTGTTGTTACGCAATCGCCATGTCGCCCGACTTGGCGGCCTGACTTGGAAACGCAGTCAATTCTGCCGTGGCTGGCTCATCACCGGCGACACCGGCTCCGGCAAAACATCTTCGGGCATCAATCAACTGGCGCATCAGGTTTTTCAAAACGAGGACAAATGGGGCGGACTGTGCATTGACGAAAAAGGTGTCTATTGGGAAACGCTGTCGGCAATGGCGCGGCACTACGAGCGCGAAAACGATCTCATTCATCTAAAAATTCAGGCCGACGGCCAAAATGAACAGCCATTGCATCGGTTCAATCTCACCGGCGACCGCAGCATCCCGTTCACGACCTATGCTAAATTTGTGGTGGACACGGCCACCAGCCTCGGCCAGGGCGGGGACAAGGGCTTTTTCAAAAATCAGGCGCAGACGCACATCGCTTATGCGTTGGAATTGCTCGCCGAATTGCAACGGCCAGTGACCTTATCCGGCGCGCTGGACGTGCTTTCCAGCAAACCGAAGCTGGACGAGGAATTGGAATTTCTGAACAAACTCCCCTTGCAGACACCGCGCCGTTATGCCCTGAATTACCATTTCAAAAATCGTTTCCTCGACCAACCAGCGGAACAGCTTGGCGGCGTCCGCGAAACCATCGGCAATTATCTGCAATACTTCCTGACGCCCGAAGTGGCGGAAATCTTCTGCGTTGAGGAAAGCACGTTCGATTTTTCGGCGATTGACACCGGCAAAATCATCCTCGTCACCATGCCGCAGAAATTCCAGACCGAGCGGCGGTATGTGAACACGTTTTTGAAACTGCTTTTTTACCATCATGCGTTGCGCCGGTTTGACCAGGCCAAAAACAAACGCGGCAAAAATAATTTGCTCATCCTGTGGGCGGACGAGGCGCAGCGGTTTATGACGGCCAGCGAAGACGGCACGAGCGATTACAATTGCGTGGACGTGATCCGCGAAGCGGGCGCCACCATCGTTGCCGCCGCCCAATCCACTACCTCGCTTATCCCGCCGCTTGGCAATGACAAATCCAAAGTGCTGACGTTAAATCTTCGCAACCGGATGATTTTTCGTTCCGCCGATGAAGCGGATGCCGTTCAAGCCGCTGACTTCCTTGGCAAGAAACAGGTTGTCAAGCGTTCGTGGGGTTCGAGTGCGGGAAAACGCAACGTGAATTATTCCGAAACCGAGGAGCACAAAATTAAATCCTACAAACTTCGCAAACTCCGCGACCATGAGTGCGTTCTGGTTCACTGCGAGCGGGGGTTTCGTCAAGTAACGCTGCCTCCTCTGGAGGCTGATGGAACCGTTTCCAAGTGGTTCAGTTTTTGGAGAAAATTATTCTGAATATATCTGCTGCCGGTTCAAGGCGGGGTTTCGCCCCACAAATTCAAAACCATTTCGCGCTGCGGTGTGAACGGACATTTGGCCTTCGGCGTTATGTGCGCCGCGTCCCGTTTCTGCAATGCCAATTGTGATCCCGTCATCAAAACATTTTTGCCAAGCTGCTCGCTCAATTGCGCTGCTGCTTCGTCCAACGCGCCCCAGCGTTCCGCATCCGTCTTGCCCCAAAGCGTGGGCTGCGTGTCGAGGCGCTCAAGATTAAACATCGCGATCCGAATCTGGCGCACTGGCCGGAATGCGTTCTGCATACAATCTCGAAACATCGCCTCCAGCGTGGTGTTGATGACCGAGTTCAGGAATTGCGGATGCTGATACCGGTGACTCGTGCCGACTTCGGTAAAATCGTTGAACCGGACTGCCAGACTGATTTCTCTGGCCTGCATTTGTTCACGCCGCAGTTGGCCAACCAGACGGATGGCCTCGCTCAACGTGAACATCAGCGCGGCTTCGTAATCGTGTTCGTCTTGGGGCAATGTGGTGCTGCTGGAAATGGTGGTGCGATCCTTTACTTCCAGAATCAACGGCTCGTTCCACTGGCCGTTGGCAAACAGCCACAGTTGCTGGCCCCAAATGCCGAATTTCTGCCGGAGCAACATGGACGGCAGTTTGGCGACGTGATCAAAGGTGAAGGCACCGAACGCCGCCAGCGACCGTTGCCGATTTTTGCCAATGCCGGACAGTTCGCGCACGGGCCGGTCTTTCAGAAATTCCTTTTCCTGACTTTGAGGAACTTCCATGAAGCCAGGCTTCGCAACGTCCGTGGCGAGTTTGGCGAGCTTGGAGGAATTCCCCAGCCCGCCAGATACCGGCAATCCTACTTCTTTGCGGATTCGCTCGCCAATGCCCTTCATATAATCTAACGGGGTCGTGTCCCGCCAGACGTGCTGGCTCATCGTGGACAAATCCAGAAACCCTTCGTCAATGGACATCGGCACGATGACCGGGGCGTATTCCTCCAGAATCTTGAACATCGCCAGCGACAGACGCCGGTATTCGTCGTAATGCGGCGGACAAAGGACGCCGGTTGGACAACGGCGTTTGGCTTCAAAACATGCCATGCCCGTGCTGATGCCGAATTTCTTGGCGATTCGATTGGCGGCAATGACGATGCCATCGCCTTTGCGACCGCCACCGACCCAGACCGGCCGTTCCTGTAATTTCGGATTGAGGGCGATTTCGCAGCTTGCAAAAAAGCTGTCGCCATCAACGTGCAGGATGCGGTTGGCCGGTCTCATGTCGCACCGCCGACTTTATTTTGCCAGCCGCATTTCCCAAGCAAACAAGTTGAAAATAGTTATTCACAGGGACAGCCAATGTCCAACCTCCCCCGTTACGCTCCGGCGCATGAAATTAAATTGCGTCATAAACACGGGCAAAATTGTCAACCGTTTCGGTAATGCCTTGCTGATTAAACGGTCGGACGGAAAACATGAACTGGTGGGCGGAAGCGACCGGGATTACACCGAAGCCAAGGAATGGGTTTCGTTGTTCGCCCATGAAATCGTTTTCAGCCGTAAAATAAAACGACAGCAGCACCCAAATTTTTGCTTTGGTCCTCGCCAGACTTCTCGGCGCTTGGATTTAATTGGGGGACGGAATATGCTCGACTCCACAGAAGAACATGACAACCGCCCTCGATCTCGACCTGAAAAAACTTCAAGTCCGCGCTTTTGACCGGGCGGAATGGGCCGGGGAAGCCCTCCAGCGTTACCATGCTACCATAGCAAAGCTGGACGCGGTGGTGGTTCAATCGCTGCGCGGACTTTATCAATGGATGTTCGTCCCGACAACGCTCTGGCCGTTCAATATCCAAGATGTGCTGGATGATTGCCTCACTACACTGGATAAGGGAAAACCCTTAAATTCCCGACATCTGCTGCTCATTGACCTGCTGCCCGAACCGCCGGACGATGCCATTATTGCGGCAGTCGCCGACCACGAACTCCATGTTCAGAAAGGGACTTACGAAAATCTGGTCAAAACCCAGGTCAAGTATTCTCAAAATGAAATTGCCATCCGCAACGACCCACAGCTTCGCCGGCAATGGGCGCGCATCAAAGCGGCCTTCAATGTCCAAACCTACCGCGACCACAAGGGCGTAATCCGCCGGACCATGACCGCCGAGCGCAATTTACGCCCATCATTTTCCGTCAATGTGCGCCGCCGTGAAGAAGTTTTTCACGCGGCGTTTGATGCGTTCTGTTTGCGATGGAATCTCTATGGGATGCAGCACGACAAACCGCTTCTGCTCAAACTCGCCGTCAATCTCACGCCCTACGGCACGATGATTCACATTCCCGCGTATTGGTCATTTGACCCCAAGCGGGACATCCGCTGGGACGCCATTGCCAGCCTCCATCGCGTTCGCGTCCCCGGACGCCAAGGTTCAGCCCTTGCCGAAGGACTGGTCGAAAGAATGCAAGCGGCGGAAAAACTTCGCCAGCTCGACCGGGACGCCCTCCGCCTCGGCTTGAAAGGTGAAAAGAAGCACGAATTTCTATGCGCTGGTATCGGCTGGGTGCCGGGCACCAGCCCCAAACGCATCAGCCGGCTCCGGGCGGAATTCAAGAACCGGCGGTCTGTGGCAAAATTGAAGTAGCAGCCGACGCAAGGAGTCTCCAATTTTCATTCTGCCTTCCGCATTTCAAGTGAGCCTCGTTACCTCGGCTGCTACGAACGAAAGCATTTTTTTGAACGGGCCGTTTGGGACAAGGAATGGGGACATTCAGTTCCTTTGAATCGCGGTCAAGACAGGTGGATGCTCTCATCCATGCTGAATCTTGAACAATTGAAAGTTGCGGTGGCCGCTGCCAGACGTCAGTTCGGGCTGATTCGGAAGAAATATCCGGAACTGAAAGCCTATTTGGTTCTGTCGTTGCCGGGTGGACAAACGGTGATTGACAGTTCCCCGGCCCAAATTCTCAAAGAGTTCCCCGCAATGGTCGTTGATGACAGCAACAAATCCGCCGCGCTGGATTTGCAGTCCAGCCTGGAGCTGCTGGAGTGGAAAGACAAAAATAGCCCGGAAATTCAAAAGCTGAAGAAACAGTTGGATCAAATCGCCTCCCGGCTCAAATTCGACGAAAAATGCCAGGTCGAGATTCGCTTCAATGACTTGAAATACGATCTGGTCTGGAAATTGCAGGCGGATGACCTGATTGACCACAGCCTGACGCCCCAGACCAAAGCCTCCATCCGGATTGTTCTGGGCACGATTTCTCAATTTGAAAGAACGCACCATGAACGCTAAATCTGTGCAAGCCTCCGAGCCGGCAATCCACGAACAAGGGAACTCTGATTCTCCAACACGCATAATCTGCGACCTGGCCGAGGCAGATGCATTCGTTGAACAATATCGCAAGCCGCATGTTCCGGTCATGTCTGCTTTTGGCGCGGGACGATTGCATGTCTGCCGGTTTTACGGTTCATGGGATCTGAATCAGATGATTTCAGAGAATGACGACATCCTGTTCCGATCCATCCGCAAACTTTCTTCCAAAGACGCCAAAGACGCCACGAAGGAATGGGATGATCTCACCTTCCGATTCGGCCCCCGGGCTTTTCTTTATGCCGACAAGGACCGGATTATTGGTTTCGCTGCCACTCCGATTGAAGCTGAACGACTGGTGACACAGTTTGGCAGGAAATACCGCAAGCCCATGCCCCCGGCCTCGGACGGCGGGATTTTTTATCTTATCCAGCAGGAAGGGGACAATATCAAAACCAAAGAAGTCTCTTTATCTTCCGGCACGGTTCTCAAACCGGAAGCCCTTGCCCTTCATTACGGCAGTGGCAGCGGGGAATGGCATCGGAGTTTTGTCAAAAAACTTTGTGAACGACCCAATGGCCTCTCGATTTTTGAGGGGAAGCCGGGCACGGGCAAAACCTTTTATCTTCGTCACCTCATGGGCGAACTCAAGGAGTCGCACCGGTTCTATTTCATCCCGACAGCCGCGATGGGCATTCTTTCAAAGCCCGATTTTATCGGATTCTGGACCGATCAGCGATGGCTTCATTCCAATAAAAAGTTTGTCGTCATTTTGGAGGATTCCGACGCGGCGCTGATGACTCGCGGTTCTGACAATCGCGAACAGGTAAGCGCACTCCTGAATCTGTCCGATGGAATGCTCGCCGATTTTCTTCGCCTGCAAATCATCTGCACCATCAATTGCTCCGCTGCCGACATTGATCCGGCATTGCTGCGCCCCGGTCGCTTACTTTGCCATCGCATCTTTGGCCGGCTCAACTACGCCCAAGCCGCCCGCCTCGCGGAGAGCCTTGGCCGGAAATTGCCACAGGTCCATGATTACTCCCTCGCTGAAGTGTTTGCCGGACGGGACACCGACGAAATTAACCGCCCGCGCATCGGGTTTGCGGCTTGAAAAATATGAAAACTAAAAAATCAGGAATAGTCGAAGAGCTAAAAGGAAAACACAAAAAACGGCTGGCTCGCGCCCAAAGTAATTCGGGAAAAGAAGCGGCCCAAAAGAAACCGTGGGAACGCCGCGAGGAGGAGACCAAAAAATTGCTGTCAGCGGCCAAACGCAGGCTGCCCGGACTAAAGGCGCTGCTGGCATCCGTCTCGGATCATTGGGGCTACGAAGATCCGATTTACCGCTTCTATCATCAGTCATTCAAGGTTTATCATCTGCAAACTGCGACCTTGAAAATTGTCGCGGAATTGCAGGCTCTGGCGCCGCATCTCAAACTGAACTCATACTTCGTTAAAATTGTAGCCGAAGGCACGGACAAAAAATTTACCATGTCTCACAATGCCGACTGGCTGAAACATACGCGTCCGATTGTGGAGGCATTCTTTCATACGCATCACATGCTGCTCATGGTCTGCAAGTATGCGGAAGAACTCGCGGAATCGCCCTCATTACTGCCGTCCGGCTGGGCGACCGTGCTGTATTTATACAACATCGGGTGATTTGTGACGCAAAAATCCCCGCAAACCATGAATTTCATCAGCCTCGATTTTGAAACAGCCAATCCCTCGCGCGTGAGCACCTGCGCTGACGGGATGGTGAAAATCTGATTATGCGATTACAGGTGTTCAGTGATCTACATCTCGAATTTGGCGTTTTTGAGCCGATACTCAAAAATGCTGATGTCGTTGTGTTGGCAGGCGATATTCACGTTGGCACAGCCGGTGTAAAATGGGCAAAACAATTTTTCCGTGATTGTCCGGTCATTTATGTTCCGGGAAACCATGAATTTTACTACCATTCCATCCCGGATTTGATCCATGCCCTCAAGCGTGAAGCCAAGGGCAGCAATGTTCGTGTGCTGGATAACGAGGCATTCATGCTTGATGGCTTCGTGTTCTTGGGTTGCACGCTTTGGACGAATTTCAAATTCTGGCCGGATGCCCGCGAGGCAATGTCTTTCGCTAACCAGGAAATGTCTGACTTTAGGCTGATAAAAAAACCGACCGGCAACAGGTTGTTTTCAGCAGAGAACTCGGCGAAAATACATGCAGCATCAGTCAGATGGTTGGCGCGGCAGATGTCCAGCCATGATCCAGCGCGGACAATTGTAGTGACCCATCATGCGCCGAGTCCTTGGTCAATTCCATCGTATCATGCCAGCGATATGTTGAGCGCCGCATTTGCTTCGGATTTGAATTCGCTGATCAAAGCCAGTGGCATTCCACTTTGGATTCACGGCCATACACATTACAACGTGGACTATAAAATCGGGACGACACGAATTTATAGCAATCAACGTGGCTATCCCAACGAGGCGGCAAAGTGCTTTGAACCCGGAAAAACAATCGAGATTTTATGAATAGCTTTGCCAGCCTCGATTTTGAAACGGCCAATCACTCGCGCGTGAGCATCTGCGCCGCCGGGCTGGCCGTCTTTGAAGATGGCATTCTGACGGAGGCTCCTTATTGGCTGGTGCGGCCACCAAAACCGCACGGATGGTTTCGCGACGACTACATTGAGATTCACGGCCTGACGCATCTGGATGTTCTGGATGCCCCGGAATTTCCCGTCATCGCGCCGGACTTGTTGGCCCGACTGACCCGCGCCGACATTGTGATTGCGCATAACGCCCACTTCGACATCGGGCATCTGGGCGAGACCTTGGATCATTTCGGACTGCCCCGACCAGAGTTTGATTATGTTTGCACCTGCCAGCTTGCCCGGCGCGTCTGGCCGGAACTGGAAAATCATCAACTCTCCACATTGACGGCGCACATTGGCCATAATTTCAACCACCACCATGCCCAGGCCGACGCCGAAGCCGCCGGCCAAGTGCTACTGGCCATGATGAAACACGCGAACGCAAACAACCCGCGCGAGTTGTTGCAAAAGGCGGGCTTGGAGACGAAGCGTTTTTGTCGGTAAAATTAAACAGCAGCATCGGCTTTGCCGCACAACTCAAATGTTTTCAACCAGAAACACCAATCGGCGCGACGATGATTGCTGTGAGCCGTTCGGAGTGGTATCAATGCCACGGCAAATGTCCTCACAACCAACACATGTTGAAAATCAGCCCAATGCGGCAGATCGCGCCGAGATGGTGGCGTGGGGGCAGCGCCGCGATAAAAACCGCGCCCTCAAGAGGGCCATGATGCAGGAACTGCTCACCGGGAGAACTAGATTGGTATGAGCGACGCGACGATTTGCTTGAAGTCCGTCAAGGACCTGCTGACTGAAAGGTTCTTTGTCCCCTCCTACCAACGGGGCTATCGCTGGACTAAACGACAGGTGGATGATTTGCTGGATGATCTTTGGGAGTTCCTGGCCAACTGCGAAGCAAAGGAATCATTCTATTGCCTTCAGCCGGTAGTCGTAAAGAAGTGCAAAGACGGAGCTTGGGAATTGGTCGATGGGCAACAACGCCTGACCACAATCTTTCTAATACTGACTTGCCTAAAACATTTTCTTGATGGACTTGGCAAGCCGCGGTTTGGCCTGACATTTGAAACCAGACGGGGAAGTGAAGCCTTCCTGCAAAATATTGACAAGACCAAACGCGGCGACAACATTGATTACCACCACATATGCAACGCCTACGAGGCTATCGAACAATGGTTTAAGGCAAGGGATGGAAGCCATAGACTAAAAATCCTCGATTGCCTGACGAACGGTGACGAGTCGGGCAGGAACGTCAAAGTGATCTGGTATGAACTTCCCGATAACAAGGATTCAGTCGAGGCATTCACCCGCCTGAATGTTGGTAAAATCCCGCTCACGAACGCGGAACTCATCCGTGCCCTGTTCCTCCAGTCCGGAAATTTCGATGTCGGCACTTTTTCGCTCCAACAGATCAAGATCGCCCAAGAATGGGATGGAATGGAAAAGATCCTGCAACGGGATGAAGTCTGGTATTTTCTCCATCGCGGGGACGATTCGCCTCCGAATCGCATCGAGTATCTCTTTCAGTTGATCGCCCGAGAGCAAACCGGGATTGATCCATCCGAGGAGGACCCTTTTCACACCTTCCGCTTTTACAACAAGAAACTCACCGAGCGGGTAACGAAGGCAGATGCAGAATGGCTTGAGGTGAAAAAATACTTTATGACTTTGGATGAGTGGTTTAGCGACCGAACACTCTACCACCTAATCGGGTATTTGATTCATGACGGGGACAAGCTTCTCGACATACGGAAAGCGGGAAGTTCCGTAACGAAGAGCGCGTTTCAGCGCATACTAAAACAGAGAATCTTTGAGCGACTCATCGGGAATGAGCTTGCTGACGATGGCAACCATGAAGGATTGAAGACTATCATAGAAAAAAAGGTCAATGATCTGGAATATGGGCAGGATTCACCGAAGATACGATCATTCCTCTTGTTGTTCAATATCGCCACGCTTCTTCAGAATGACGCCTCGAACCTTCGATTTCCTTTCGACAGCTACAAGAAAGAAAATTGGGATATTGAGCACATTCGTTCCGTCGAATCCGGCAAGCCCGAGAGCCCGGGCGACCAGATCAATTGGCTGACACACGCTTCCGAGTGTCTGAATGAAAGCCCCCAGGAAATTGGTTTTCGTAAACGAATTGAAGCAACGCTTACAGCAAAGAAGTTCGAAGGCACTCAGTTTGACCAACTCTACAAAGAACTACTGTCCCATTTCTGCGAGAATGGGGTCAAAGAAACTGATAATGGCATTGCTAACCTAGCTTTGCTTGATGCGGCTACAAATCGGAGCTACAAAAATGCACTTTTTCCGGTGAAACGCAGAGTTATTCTCAGGCGCGACCGGGAAGGGACTTTTGTGCCACTCTGCACCAAGAACGTTTTCCTGAAATGCTACAGTCGCAGGATTGATAACATGATGTTTTGGGCTGTGGAAGACAGTCAGACATATCTCAAGGCTATCGTGGAAACTCTGGCAGGTTTCTTCGTGTCGGGAGAAGGAGGCACAACGTGAATCGAGAAGCAAACGAATTTCGAGGTGAGCAGGTGACCTTTCGCGTTCTGTTCGATAGGCACCCGGTTGTTGAGATCCCCATCATTCAACGGGATTACGCCCAAGGGAGAAAATCGGCAACGGAAGTCCGAACGGAGTTCCTGAGCGCCCTTTGCAAGACTTTGGAAAAGAATGATGAAGAAACAACGCTCCCGCTTGATCTGGATTTTGTTTACGGGAGTGTCGAGGGTTCGGGGCGAAAGGCATTCCTTCTACTCGACGGCCAACAGCGCCTAACAACCCTTTTCCTACTGCACTGGTATCTCGCATGGAAGGACGGCAAATGGGACCACTTTACTGCCTTCATCAAGTTTAAGGATGTTCAGAAATCGCGGTTCTCCTACGCGGTGCGTTCGAGCTCCGAGGAGTTTTTTGATTTTCTGGTGACATATTATCCAGGGGCGGCACCCAGCGGAGGTTTGAAACTTTCGGATATGATTAGCGACCAGTCGCGGTTCTTTCGCTCATGGAAACTGGACCCCACCATTCAGTCGGCACTTGAGATGCTTGATGCCATTGACAGGCGGTTCGCTAACAAGAATGGATTCTACGACCGCCTTGTCCGGTCGGACCGTCCCTACATCACCTTTCACTTGCTGAACCTCAAACATTTTGGTCTCTCGGATGAACTTTACATAAAGATGAATGCCAGAGGGAAGGCTCTCACTGCATTCGAGACATTCAAAGCCAGGCTCGAACAGAAGCTAAATGCCCTTTTCCCTGTCGAGACAATGACTCTTCACGAAAAGCAGGTTTCGATCAAAGCCTACTTCAGCGACCGAATCGATACGTCATGGGCGGACTTGTTTTGGAACTACAGGGATCCGAAGACCGATCTCTTCGACGAGAAAACCATGAATTTAATCAGGGTGTTGGCTATTGTGACACGGGAGCCTGATCATGATGGAACGGATGCCGCTCTCAAAGAGTTGATTGACGAAACACTGTCCTTTTCCTTCGCCAAATATGAGGAGAATAGATGTATTGATCGGAAACTTGTCGAAACGCTCATTTTCGTCCTAGACATCTGGTGCGGAGTTCCAAGAGGAATCAAAACGCATCTGCGCGATGCGGCCTACTACGACGAGAATAGCATGTTCGAGAGCGTCATTAAAGACGCCACGAAGGTAACCTACGCGAAAATGGTTCAATTTCACGCTTACTGCGCTTACGTTCGAAAGAACCGGGACGACATGCAATTGGATTCCTTTTGGGATTGGATGAGGGTTATTAAGAATCTGGCGGAAAATAGCACCTACGGCGGGCTGGATGCTTTTTGCCGCAGCATTCGATCCGTGAACGACCTCCTCGGTGCATCCCAACGAATCCTCCATCAACTTTCCGATCCGAAGGTCAAGGTGCAGGGATTCAACGAACAGCAGATAAGGGAGGAACGGCTGAAAGCACAGTTGATACTCAGAGGCGACGAATGGCGGTTGCTAATTCTGGAATCGGAACAACATGGATATTTCAAGGGACAGATTGAATTTCTATTCACATTTTCCGGGGTGCTCAAGCGCTGGTTAGAGAGCGAAACTTGCACATGGAGCGAGACCGATAACGCCATGTATCTAAATTTATTCAGAGAATACTTCGCGAAAGCGTCTGCAGTTTTTTCAGCCAAAGGACTGAACGACTTTGGCAAGAGCCGATGGGAGAGGGCTCTTCTTTCTATTGGAGATTATTTGCTTCGGAAAGGAAGTAACTACAGCTTCCTCATTGACTCAGAGCGCGATGTGAGTTGGAAGACACTCCTACAGGGAGGAATTGAGGCAGATGACTTCGTTGAGGTAAGAAGGCGCTATGTCAAAGACCTTTTCGATCAGATTGACCTCAAAGCCAGCGTCAACGAGTCTCTGGATTCCGTAATCGGGCGTGTTCTCCCGATGCCAGAGTGGCGTCGATTAATCGTCCAAAGCCGTGAGATGATAGAGTTTTGCCAAAATCGAATGATTCGATGGCAGTCCGAGAATTGCGTCTATCTTCTCCGAGGAATCAGAATGAGCGGTGCGCATGCGGAACTCTTTACCTATAACCTTTATGTTGGACTTTTGTTGGAGAAGCACAAGAAGGGCGATTTGGTCCCCTTTGCTAAACCGGACTACTACGAACCGCATACCGACTCTGAGGAGCCCTGTGCATATCTGAATTACAAATGCGCGCACGGCATCATAGCTTTGGATGTGGCCAATAAAAATGGTGACTTTGAGCTGAAATTGTTCAATCGCGAAGGAGTGTTACCCGCCAAATTGAAGGACGCGATGCAAAGAAAGGCCCGGTTTGCAGAAAAAGATGGAGAAACGATTTCCCGAACGGTTGATAGGCTCAATGTCGAGGAAACGATTGACGAAGTTGTCAATGCAGTCAGAGAGTTTGCGAACACACCCATCTCTTGAGCAGTATCGGCAAAACAGAACGCGAAACGTAGAACCAAGTCATCCCTCTGTTACGCGACGAAATTAGCTAACATCCCATACTCGACTGCGTTAGATTCAGGTGATGTGTGGACGTTATTCCAACGCGAAAGATTTGTCCGAGCTGATGAAGATGGTGGATGCCGTCATGCGCGTTGCTTTTTTCGGGCCGCGCTACAACATCGCCCCGACGCAGATGGCTCCGGTGATCTTCATGGAGAACAAAAATCCGGCGGTAAAATTGATGCGTTGGGGGTTGATTCCTTTATGGGCGAAGGATGAAACCACGGGGAATGCCCTTATCAATGCACGAGCCGAAACTCTCAACAGTCGTCAGGCATTTCGCCAGGCGTTTCAGCAACGGCGGTGTCTGGTTCCGGCTGACGGATTTTACGAATGGCAGGAAAGGGAGGGAAAACGGCAACCATTTCGGATAATGCTTAAAAGTGGCGAACCGTTTTGTTTTGCCGGTCTGTGGGAACGATGGATCAAACCGCCATCATCTGGCCAACCCGACACCGATTTGGAGGAAGCACCGCCCAGCCAAACCATCGAATCTTTCACCATCATCACGACGCAAGCAAACAAGACGATGGCCCCGTTGCATCACCGAATGCCGGTTATCGTGAAACCGGCGCATTATCGTTGGTGGTTGGAAAACAAACCCGGCAGCGAATTGTTTCAATCAGCGTTAAACAGTCCGCTGCAAGAACCGTTGAAAATTTATCCAGTCAGCAATCTCGTCAACAGCCCGAAAACGGATGACCCTCGCTGCATCGAGCCGGTGCGGATTGACCGGGATATGTTTGAAAAACCTTGGTGGGGAGATTGATGATTTTGTGATTCTAAAAAAACTTTTCAGATTCAAAAAGCTAGAAGAACCGAAGACCGATGCGATGCAGGTCGGCTCGCGAACGGTGTCACTTTTAATGGTGCATCATCCGCGAGCGCGTCGCTATTTGCTCCGTCTGCGTCCCGATGGCACAGCGCGAGTGACGATCCCACGCAACGGAAGCATTCGAGCAGCCAGAGATTTCGCCTCACGAAACGTTGGTTGGCTTGAACAACAATTCCAACGTCTGGCAGCCCGGCCAAAAATTCCTGACACTTGGAATCTGGGAACGGAGATTTTTTTTCGTGGAGAGTTGGTTCGCATTGAACCTGACGCTGACGGCTCAATTTGTTTCAGCACCGAACGGATAAAAGTTTCCGATGCACACACTGACTTGCGGCCAGCGATCCAAAAACACCTTCGCGCTCTTGCGTCCAAGGAACTGCCGCTGCGCGTCATGGAATTGGCGGCACTGCATCGAGTGAATATGTCCCGCGTCACCGTGAGGAATCAAAAATCTCGCTGGGGTTCGTGCTCACGGCGCGGAACCATCTCGCTCAATTGGCGATTGATTCAGTCACCCGATTTTGTGCGCGACTACATCATCCTGCATGAATTGGCGCATCGGCGACAAATGAACCACTCGGAAAAATTCTGGCAGGAAGTGGAGCGCTTGTTTCCTGATTATTTGCAGGCCGAGCGATGGCTGAAGCAGCACTCGAATTTATTGCGTTAGGGTTTTGCCCTACGCCCGAACCGATTCTTGTCCTTTCGTTCCGTTCGCATCAACATATTGACAGTGCAACCGAACAAACTCGAAACCCTAGACGACCTGCTCGCACAGGCCGAGCATTACGCCGGGTTTTGTATGCACAACAGCGGAAAAATGTCGCCCACGCTTTTTCTGATTGGCGCGGACGGTCCGCTCATGTTCGTCCCGGCTTCGTTGGTGGATGCCAACGAGAAGGATGATTTCGCCACTACCGCCCGGCTTGTGTGCATCGCCCATGCCGCCACGGTTTCCGTCATGGCACTCGAAGCTTGGATGAAAACCGCGACGCCCGGCGAGAAAATGGACATGACCGAACCGCCGTCCGAGGCGTTTGACCGTCAGGAAGTCATCGTCCTCATGGGTGAGTCGCACAGCGGCCAGAAACAAAAATTCCTGCCCATCATCCGCAGCGGCAACGGAAAGTTTTTCAACCTCGGCGAAACCACTGTTCCCGGCATGGACAAAATGGAAGGCCGCTTCGCGCGAATTCTCCCGCCTAAAGTGGCCGACGACCAGATGCGGCTGCTTGCGCAAACCATGTTGAAAGTCAAAGGCGTCAAAACCGCAAAGCCCGTCGGAACTGTCCGACTTCCGCGCTCGCGCCGCTAATCGCCCATTGCCATTTTAGTTTTAATTAGCGAATCGAGTTGTTAGATTTTCTTTCGTGTTCCAAGAGACGATAACCCGCTACCATGCAAAATACTTTGCACACGCTCTGACGAGGCGCTGTCCATCCGACAGCGTTCAGAAGCTCGCGGCGTCTCTGGCTGACGCCCAGGTTGATCTAAATCCCCACCAGATTGACGCCGCGCTTTTCGCATTTCGTTCGCCGCTTTCCAAGGGGGCAATTCTTGCCGATGAAGTCGGCTTGGGAAAAACTATTGAGGCTGGAATTTTGCTTTCACAGAGATGGGCGGAGCGAAAACGGAAATTGCTCATTATTGTCCCCGCCAATTTACGCAAGCAATGGAATCAGGAATTGTCCGACAAATTTTTTCTGCCATCCGTCATCCTCGAAACGCGCACATTCAACGAGCAAATCAAAAAGGGCAATCTAAACCCGTTTGACCGGGACGAAATTGTCATTTGCTCCTATCACTTCGCCCGCAGCAAGGACGTTTATATCCAGCAGGTGAAATGGAATCTCGTCGTCATTGATGAAGCGCACCGGCTGCGAAATGTTTACAAGCCGGCCAATCGCATCGCCAACGCCATCAAAAACGCCGTCGCGCCGTTCCCCAAAATTCTGCTCACCGCGACACCGCTGCAAAATTCGCTTTTGGAATTATTCGGGCTGGTTAGCGTCATTGACGATTACACGTTCGGCGATTTGAAAAGTTTCAAATCACAATTCACCAACCTTGCCAGCCAGAAGGATCACGCCGACTTGAAGGCGCGGTTGAAGCCGATTTGCCAGCGCACCTTGCGCCGGCAGGTGCTCGAATACGTTCCCTACACCAATCGCAAGGCCATCGTGCAGGAATTTCATCCGTCGGCGGAGGAACGGAAATTATACGACCTTGTTTCCGATTATTTGCAGCGCCCAAGCTTGTTTGCGTTGCCCGCCGGGCAGCGGCAGTTGATGACGCTTATTTTGCGAAAACTGCTCGCGTCATCCACCTTCGCCATTTCCGGCACGTTGGGCGCGCTTTCGGCCAAACTCGAAACCATCGCTGCCGAGCAGAACCCGGCGGAGATCAAGCCGGAGGATGTCGCGCCCGACTTTGAAACGATTGACGAAACCGAGGAAGAATGGACGGACGATGAAACGCCGCCAGACGAAAAGCACCGTTACACGCCCGAAGAATTACAGCAAATTGGCGACGAGGTGAACGAGCTAAAATATTTCCAGTCGCTTGCCCAATCCATCATTAAAAATTCCAAGGGCGAGGTTTTGCTCGCCGCGTTGAAACGCGGTTTCGCTGCCGCGATTGAAAAAGGCGCGCAGAAGAAGGCCATTATTTTCACCGAGTCCAGACGCACGCAGGAGTATTTGCGCGCCTTGCTGGAAAGCACCGAATACGTCGGGAAAATCGTTCTGTTCAACGGCACGAACACCGATCCGAAGTCGAAAGAGATTTTTCGCGCCTGGCTTGAAAAGCACAAGAACACAGACCGCATCACCGGCTCGCCCACCGCCGATATGCGCGCCGCGCTTGTGGATTATTTCCGCGACGAGGCCGTCGTCATGGTCGCCACGGAAGCCGCCGCCGAGGGCATCAATCTTCAATTTTGCTCGCTGGTAGTAAACTACGATTTGCCGTGGAACCCCCAGCGAATTGAGCAGCGCATCGGGCGCTGCCATCGTTACGGCCAGAAATGTGACGTGGTGGTGGTGAATTTCTTGAACAAGGCCAACGCCGCCGACCAGCGCGTTTATCAGTTGCTTGATGAAAAATTCAAATTGTTCGACGGCGTATTTGGCGCGAGCGATGAAGTGCTTGGAGCAATTGAATCCGGCGTGGATTTTGAAAAGCGCATCGTTCAGATTTATCAGACCTGCCGCACGCCGGAGCAGATCGAATTCAATTTCAATGCGCTGCAAAAAGAGCTTGAGGAACAAATTGACGAAAAGATGCAGCAGACGCGGCAAAAATTGCTCGAAAACTTTGACGTGGAAGTCCACGAAAAACTGAAAATCAGCGACCGGGAAAGCAGCGATTATCTCACCAAGTTCGACAACTGGCTCTGGCAACTCACCCGCTACTACTTGAAACCGTTTGCTCAATTTGAGGACGGCCAGAACGCCTTTGTGCTGACGCACAATCCTTTCCCGGATGAAATTATCCATCCCGGCCCATACCGCAGCGGGAAAAATGTGGAGGACGCCAACCTGTATCGTGTCGGCCATCCGCTCGCCCAGCGAATCATCCACCATTGCAAAGCGCTCGCCACCGTCCCCGGCGAAATCGTTTTCAAATACACCAGCACGGGAAAAACCATTTCAATCCTTGAACCGCTTGTCGGCAAAAGCGGCTGGTTGTGCCTGACAAGCCTGACAATTTCGTCATTCGATACCGAAGACTGGCTATTGTTTGCCGGCATAACGGATGACGGCCAAGAACTTGATCCCGACGAGTGCCAGCGTTTGTTTTCGCTGCCCGCTACGGAATCGCCGCAACTGAATTTAGCGCAGGACGACTCGTCGCAAGCGAGGATGGACGCCCAATTGAGCCAGCGGCAACAGGCCGTGCTGACCGGGTTGAGTGAAAAGAACGCCGTGTTTTTTGAGCAGGAAATGGAGAAATTGGAAGGCTGGGCTGGCGACGTCAAAGAAAGCCTTGAGCACGAGTTGAAGGAAATTGACCGTGAAATCAAGGACGCCAAACGCGAAGCGCAACTCGCCGCCAGCTTGGAGTTGAAGCTGGCATTGCACAAACGCATCAAAGAACTGGAATCCCGTCGCGCTGAAAAGCGGCGTGGATTGTTTGAGGCGCAGGACGCCGTGGACACGCGCAAGGATTCGTTGCTGTCGGAAATTGAAGCGCGGTTGAAGCAGGGCGTTGAGGAAAAGGAATTATTTTCGATACGATGGAGGGTCGAATAAAAATGGGACGGGCGCATTTATGGATGACGATTTTATCGAAACCCTCGTGTTTGAACCTTGCGAGTTCCAGTTGGCCACTGGCAACTCTGTTAAAATCGTTTTTGCAAATTTTTGGGAAAGGCTCACCGATTCAGACCGTCAGCTTGGCGCAAAGCCGGGGCAGTATTACGCCATTCGGATTTATTCCAACGAAGACGTGCTTTCGAGCCGCATGACCCTACAATACGAACTGCGCGAAAAATACGAGTTCGATACCGCACAGGTGGAAAACATTTGGGAATGGCTGCAATCGCTTGTCGAAAATCGGGGACACATTGCTTATGAAGGACTCGAAGATTTCGTTGATGATTTTTCGCATCAAATTTCGGAAATGCTCGATGAGGATGCCGTTGAGCATTTCGAGCGTCTGCCGTTAATTGCCGATCCAGAATCTTTCGACAAGGTGGATGATTCAGTGTTTAATGATCAGAACGACAGCGAAAAAGACGACCCTGGGCCTGCGCGATAATTTTTAGGAAAGAATTTATGGCAGAACCGACAATCATTTGCCCGAAGTGCGAAAGCGCCGTGAAAATATGTCGAAATATGACTGTGCTCGCTGCAAGCGAGAAGTTGATCGGCTAAAAAAAGCCTATGGATACCCCATCGCAAAAATTGGCAAACAGAATCATTGAGCGGCTCGTTTCCGAAAAACTTTTGGACGCTGAGGCTGGCAAAAAACTTTCGCCTAAACTCGCAATGGGCAAACTACGCCCTGAAGATTGGCGATTGCCTCTTGAAACAAACGAGAAAAAAGAGGCTAAATCATGAGCACAGAAGCGCTAAACCAACTCACGATCGAGCACCTTCGCGGTTCAGTAATTTCATTCACGCTTCCGTTTGAAAAAGACAAGAAACTTTCAGTCATTTATGGTGAAAATGGAGCCGGAAAATCCACCATCTGCGACGCCTTCGATTTTATTGGCAATGGAAAAGTTGGCTCACTGGAAAATCGCGGTCTTGGCAAAACCAATAAGTATTGGCAATCGGTTGGAAAGAAGCCGACGGATGTGTCGGTTATTTTGCAGACAGTTTCGACAAACCCGCCAAAAATAAATACTTGCACGGCAACAATTGCAAGAAGTGACGTCGTTACAAATCCCGAAGCATTGCGCCCCAAAGTTGAGGTGCTTCGGCGAAGTCAAATTCTCGCATTGATTGAGGCGAAGCCTGGCGAGCGTTATGCAGCTATTAGCCGCTTCATAGATGTTTCTGGAATTGAAATGTCCGAAGCGGCGTTACGCGAATTGATTCACGATTTGAGCAGCAACCGAGAAATCGCCGTCGCTCGTGTGCGGGAAAATCTTGATGCTGTCATCCAATTTTGGGAAACGGCTGGCAAGCAGGGCAAAGATTATATGGCGTGGGCTGAAGCTGAATCAAAGCGAGATGCAGGTTCTTCGGCTGCGGAACTGGATGCTTTGAATAATTTGCAGAACGCTTTTACCCGATTAACGGATTATCCCGCGCAATTCACCACCGGAGAACAGTCCGCGCAGACTGCACAATCGGCTGCAACAAAAGCAAAAAAAACAGCCGAGGAATGCGCTCAAAATATCGCTGCGGACGCCGGCGAATCAATGAACATTCTGGAAGCCGCCAGCGGTTATTTTCACAAGCATCCAACGCCAGTGGCCTGCCCATTATGTGAAAGCGCAGAAAAAATAAATGGTCTTGCTGAACGAATCAAAGTGCGTTTGGAGCAGTTCTCTGCGCTCCAAGCCGCTTTGCAGCAGCAAAAAGCCGCAGACAATCAGCTTCAACGAGCGCTTCAACAACAGGAGGCGTTAAAAAATAATGCCAAACGGCACGTTCAAGAATTTGAAGCAGCAAGAGCAAAGTATGATTGGTCGAAGGATATTGAACTTCCATCAACACCAGCACCGGAAGATGTTTCGGCTCTTTCAGATTGGCTGAAAAAATCCGGTCACTTGCCCGCTCAATGGAAAAAAGTCGAAATTGCGAGGCAGGATCGAAAACAATTTATATCAACGCTTAAGCTCGCGGTTAAAACACTTCAAGACAACTCAAGGGCGCAGAAAGAACTCGATGTTTTGCTGCCACGACTTTCAAAGGCATTGGAAATAGTTGAACAGGAGCGTCGAAAACTTACCGACGAAATTCTTTCCAAGATTGCTGGCGAAGTCGGTCGCATTTACGAAATTGTTCATCCTAGTGAAGGGCTAAACAAAATCAGTTTGGAGCTTGATCCAAATCGACGGGCTTCGCTAGAAATTGGCGCTGAATTTTGCGGACAAACAGGTGCTCCGCCTCAAGCATATTTCAGCGACTCGCACCTCGACACGCTGGGATTGTGTGTGTTCCTTGCTTTAGCAGCATTGGATGGCCCGGAAAGAACCATTCTCGTCTTGGATGATATTCTGGCAAGCGTGGACGAACCTCATGTAGAACGATTGATTGAAATGCTTTATACGGAGGCGGTAAAATTTCGGCATTGTATTATCACAACTCACTACCGACCGTGGAAACAAAAACTTCGTTGGGGCTGGTTGAAAAACGGCCAATGTCATTTCATCGAACTGACGAAATGGACGGACAAAAACGGTCTTACTCTCATTCGGAGCGTGCCTGATGCGGAGCGTCTGCGCCTGCTTTTGGCTGAAACGGCTCCTGATCCTCAACTGGTCTGTGCCAAGGCGGGTGTTATTCTTGAAGCGGCTTTGGATTTTCTCACTCAACTCTACGAATGTTCATGTCCACGTCGTGCGGATGGCCTTTACACGCTTGGCGACCTGCTTCCGTGTATTAACAAAAAACTGCGCCAAGCACTGCAAGTGGAAGTAATGACCGGAAAGGACGCCGCCGGAACAGCCATATATCAAACAAAAAGTTTAACCCCCATTCTCGACGAATTGAATCGAATTGCCCAAGCCAGAAATGTGTTCGGTTGCCACTTTAACAAGCTGTCCTTTGATTTGCTTGATGCGGATGCCATTGGTTTTGGGCAAAATGTTTTGGCGTTAATCGAAACACTTGCTGACCCTGATGCTGGATGGCCGCGCAGCGCAAAATCTGGGAGATTTTGGTCGAATTCTGGAGAAACGCGACGCCTTTATCCGTTGCAACAACCGACGTGATTTAATTGTGACGAAGAAACAAAATCTGGAACTGATGTGGATTGGGAAGGTGAACCAATCATGAAGTCCTTTGACCATTTGGCGGCCTTCTATAAGCAGGAGCATAAACCTGACGATTTCGTGAAACAGGTTGATTCGCTGCTCGCCAGCGAAGAACGAAATGTCCGCGCCGTTCCGTTTGGATGCAATCAAGCTTCGCTTGATTGGCTTGATGGCCAAATTTGTGGTGATAAAAAAGTTTCTTTGGTTTATCGCGTGGATGGACTGCTGGCCTTTCGGCTCGACTATAAATTCACAGAAAATGGTAAGGAAAAAAGTGATACGGGAACATTTTTCATCCTTCAACAGAAGGATTGTCCGAGCGTCTTTGTGGCTTTCTGTCTTGAACCAACACCGTTTTTTCGCCGTGCATTGCAGCCGCTTTTCCAAAGTCTTTATCCGATGATTATGCAGACCTTCGTCTCGCATAAAAGAATGAAGCGACTGCTCGACACATTCAAAGCCGATGGCGGTTATTCCGACTTGATCATTACGCGCGCGTCTCAACGACTGCGTTACCAAGAGGGAAGTCATCTCAACACGATGCCTATCGTGAGTTGGCCTGAAATGACCCTTGATGATGCCTTTCAGTGGATTCAGGAGCACAATGGCTGGTTTCAATCTTTGGAATTCGAGGTCATGTCCAGAGAGCGTTCTCTGGCGACAATTGCGTTCACACGACAAGGCATTGTCAGGGCGAATTCTCTTTTCACGCGGGCTTATCAGACATTTATCGTGCCGACCTGCAAAACCATTGATGCAAATCTGAAACTGTTCAGTCACCGCGCCCGTTTGGAGCGAACCGACTCATCTGCTTTGCCGCTCGTCATTGATTTCGAGGGCGACCAATTTCAAAACGTGCAGGAAAATCGTCGTTTGATTCAGGCCATGCGACGCTTGAAAGGTTCTTCCGTATCCGTTCTTCACGGCAATCCCTATGTTCATCTTTCTGTGCTCGATTATTTTGATGGTAGCGCCTTTGATTTGTGGGTTCTCGACCGGCGACAACTCATCATTGTTCCTCAACTCAAGGCGTCTATCGCGGCTATTAAGCGGTTGATCAATCACATTTTTGATGACTATGCCGAGGGACGGCTACTTGACTATAAACTTCCTCAGCCATGAATGCCGAACAAGAACTCCGAAACGAGATAGATAATTACAACGATTCGCTGTTCGCGATAATCGGATTTATGAACTTTTATCGGTTCGACGACACATCGCGGAAGATGCGTGAAGAAGTGTTACTTTTTCAAGGACGGCGGTTGACGCCGTCGGTGGCAAAGGCCACCAACGCGAAAGGGGAAACAGTCGAATACGTCACGCCTGACCTGGGCATCCTGCTTCCTTCGGGCAAAGGTGTTCTTGGCGAAGTCAAAAAGAGTTTTCCGCGCGACTCTGAACATTGGATGGATGACTTTGAGCAGTTGATGGCATACGACGACGATCTTACGGGATGGCCGAATGAATCAGAGAAGGTTTCTTCACACGACGTTGTGCTGTTGCTTCATGAAACACGCGCCGTTGCCGTCCGAAAATTCTACGAACAGAAAATGGGAAAGGAAATACGCTTCATTCGTCCGTTTTCTATTGTAGAGTTTCACCGCTCCAGCGAGGGCCAGGAATACTTTTTTTTCCGCAGTGTTACCGGAGGTGTATCGGAGACTGCACTCGCCACCCGGCTTGAACTCGGCATTTCCGTCCCAATGACGATGTATTTGCTCCAATATAGCACGGTCAAACTCTACGACGCCGAACCGCCGATGCCTTATCTTTTAGAAATGATTTGGACGCACGTTGTCGCCTTCAAAGTGACGAACACTTCCGGTTACAAAATGCCCAACAAGAAGCAGAAGCTCAACGTGGAAGTATCTGTGGCTGAAATAAGCGAACGCCTCGAAACGCTTTTTTCGTTTCATGTTCTCCAGCATCGGCACGCCAATGACCGGCAGCCCAAAGTTCTCAAGGATACCTGGGTGCAGCGGGCTTGTGACGCGCTTGTAAAATTCGGCGATGGCGAATGGGCCGACGCCACAAAAACCAAGCTCATGGTAAAGTTCACCAAACGCGATGACGTTCTTGAATACTTCGTCAAGCTCTGCTCGGAAGAGCCGCGAAGGGACGACCAGATGGAGCTATTCAAAGAACGGGAAAGCGGCAAACGATAGCAGCCAGCCTGCCTCGGCTTTGGCTCGACAAACAACTATAACTTGATCGTGACGCGCAAACAAAAACTGGAATTGACGTGGATTGGGAAGGAGAACCGACCCAAGCTTGAGCCGCGCATTTTGCTGGAAGACCCGGCGAAATCTTATCACGCGAAGCATCGCGTGACGGATGACGATATTTTCGACAACAAGCTTATTTTTGGCGACAATTTGCTCGCGCTGAAAGCACTTGAGCAGGATTTTTCCGGCAAAATTAAGTGCATCTACATTGACCCGCCTTTCAACACGCAACAGGCGTTTGAGCATTACGACGACACGGTAGAACATTCCGTCTGGCTGTCTCTCATACGCGACCGGCTTGAACTCCTTCGCCGACTTCTCGCGCAGGATGGCACATTGTTCGTTCACATTGACGACAATGAGTTGGGCTATCTCACAGTGTTGCTCGATGAATTGTTTGGCCGCGATAATCGGCTTTACGTTGTGACGTTCAAGCAGGGGTCGGCTACAGGCCACAAGTCCATCAATCCGGGTTGTGTCAGCACGACAAATTTTTTGCTCATCTATGCGAAGGATAAAAGATTCTGGACGCCAAATCGCATTTTCACCGCACGCGAACGGGACGACCGTTACAATCAATATATCGAGAACATCGAAGCCCCGTGCGAACAATGGAAAATAACGACGCTGACGAAAGCGTTTGCGGCATCAAAACGTATTTCTGAAAAAGAAGCTCGCTTGTTTCAAAAGGCAAATCCGCAGGAATTGGATAATTTTGTCATCCAGAACGCAAAGAGCGTGATTCGTTTTGCGCGGCCAAGTTACGAAGGGGTCGGTTCGGAAACGAAAAAACTCATAGATCAATCAAAGGCAGACAAGCATTCAATTTTTCGTTTGGAACGAGACGGCTATCCTGACATTTACTTGAAGGGCGGCGAACGAATTATTTTCTACGTAGATAAGTTGAAGAGCATTGATGGAAAGTTGGTTGCCGGCGAGCCGCTGACAACACTTTGGGATGACATTCTTTCCAACAATCTCCATGCAGAGGGCGGCGTTGAATTCCCCAAAGGTAAAAAACCAGAAGGTCTCATCAAGCGTGCATTTGAGCTTACAACTAACGCGGGCGATTGGGTTTTGGATTCATTCGCTGGCTCTGGAACGACCGGGGCAGTCGCTCACAAAATGGGCAGACGTTGGATCATGGTTGAGCTTGGTGAACATTGCGACACGCACATTGTTCCGCGCTTGAAATCAGCGATTGATGGCACAGACGCCAGCGGTATCACCGAAGCGGTTGGCTGGAAAGGCGGCGGCGGCTTCCGTTATTATCACCTTGCGCCATCACTTTTGAAAACGGACAAGTGGGGCAATCTCGTCATCAACAAGGAATTCAATCCCGATATGCTGGCCGAGGCGGTTTGCAAATTGGAGGGCTACACCTACGCGCCGAGCGATACGCTTTACTGGCAGCACGGCCACGCATCGGAAAAAAGTTTCATCTATGTCACCACGCAGCATTTGACGCGCGAGCAGTTGACGCAGTTGAATGATGAAGTCGGCGCGAGCCGGTCGCTGCTGATTTGTTGCGGTTCATTTCGCGGCAAGACGGAAAATTATCCGCATCTGGAAATCAAAAAAATTCCCAAAGCCGTGCTTGCGAAATGCGAATGGGGTCACGACGATTACAGTTTGAAAATTGAAAACCTGCCCAAAGCGCCGCCGCCGAAGGGTCAACAGCAGCTTTTTGAACCGTAAATGACGAGCAAAATTGCCATGCAAACAGGGGTTGACACACATAAGCGCTTATGTCAGCTTATGGGCAGCATACCTGCCAAGCCTCTGGTGAAAGCCAAGCTCAAATGTGGCGGGTTTTTTATTGCCCCGATGCGGGCGGGGAGGCTGGCATGAAATATACCAAACCGGCGCTGTCATTTGAGCAACAGGCGGATCAACTTTTGAGCCGGGGTTTCGAGGCCGACCGCGCGCGGCTGATTGAGACGTTGAGCCAAGTCAGTTATTACCGGCTGACGGCCTACTGGCATCCGTTCAAACGCACCGACGACACTTTCGCGCCCGGCACGTCGCTGGACAAAATTTGGCGGCGTTACACGTTTGACCGGCAATTGCGGCTGCTCGTGATGGATGCGATTGAGCGGGTGGAAGTGGCGGTCTTGCGGACATTGATGGTGGAGCAGCACGTCCGCAAATATGGGCCGTTCGGCTATCGCGATGTGAAAAATTTCCGCCCTGAATTTGCGGGTGACGCTCATCGGCGGATGGTGGATGACATTGACCATGAAACGAGCCGCAGCCGCGAGCCGTTCGTGCCGCATTTTCTTACCAAGTATTCCAGCGAACCGGGATTGCCGCTTTGGATGGCGGCAGAAATTGCGAGCTACGGAACGCTGTTCACTTTTTACCGCTTCTTGAATTTGCCGGAGCAGAAACAGCTTGCCAGCCAGCTTGGTCTTTCGGCCAACGTATTGCAGAGCTGGTTATTTTGTCTGAATTACATCCGTAATCTTTGCGCGCATCATTCACGGCTTTGGAATCGTGAACTGGCCATCCGCCCGCTCGTGCCGGACGCAAAGAACAACGCGGAATGGCACAAGCCCGCCACGCCGGACAACCGCCGCACTTTCGCGGTGCTAACACTCTTACGCTGGTTGCTGCAAAAAATCGCGCCGCAAAGTCATTGGGCGGATCGTTTGCGCGAGTTGCTGAAAAATTATCCTGACATTCCGCTGAATTTAGTCGGCTTCCCTGCCGGTTGGGAGACCTCACCGATTTGGAGTGAAAAAATAAAATGAACCGACACGTCAACGCCATTGCTGGCCGGTTGAGTTTGCGCCCGCCGCAGCGGGAATCGCTGGAAATTCTCGACCGCATCACGGAAATTGTTCCGCCGAGCAAATCGCCGGACGCCGCCGCCGCGCTCGCAATCATCAAATCGGAATTCCCGAAGGTGACGGATTTTGAGCGTGAGTTTCCGTCCATCTGTTTTGCGCTGGCGACCGGCGTTGGCAAAACGCGGCTCATGGGCGCGTTTATTTCCTTTCTGCATCTGGCGAAGGGCATCAATAATTTTTTTGTGCTCGCGCCGAATCTCACGATTTACAACAAGCTGATTGCGGACTTCACCCCAAACACGCCGAAGTATGTTTTCAAGGGCATCGCAGAATTCGCCACGGACGCGCCCGAAATCATCACCGGCGACAACTACGATCAGCGCGCCGGTGGATTTGCTGAATTGACCCGCGTTCGCATTAACATTTTCAACATTTCCAAAATCAATTCCGAAGTGCGCGGCGGAAATTCTCCACGCATCAAACGGCTTTCGGAATACATCGGCGAAAGTTATTTCGATTATCTCGCCGGATTGCCCGACCTCGTGATGTTGATGGACGAGTCGCACCGTTACCGTGCATCCGCAGGCATCCGCGCCATCAATGAATTGAAGCCGATGCTCGGCTTGGAATTGACGGCCACGCCGTTTGTTGAAACGGCCAAAGGCGCAACGCCGTTCAAAAACGTCGTTTATGATTATCCATTGGCACGCGCAATGGCCGACGGCTTTGTGAAAGAACCGGCAGTTGTGACGCAGAAGAATTTTGATGCCCGCCAATTTACCCCGACGCAGTTGGAAAGGATAAAGTTGGAGGACGGCATCCATTTACACGAAGCCACGAAAGTCGAATTGGAAACTTATGCCCGACAAAATGAATGCCGGAAGGTGAAGCCGTTCGTGCTGGTAATCGCCCGCGACACGACACACGCCAAGGAATTGCTCGACTTGATTCAGTCGGAAAAGTTTTTCGAGGGACGCTACAAAGACCGCGCCATCCAAGTGGATTCCAGTCAGACCGGCGCGCAGGAAGAGTTGATGATTGAAAAGCTCCTCAAAGTTGAAGACCCAAACGAGCCGACGGAAATCGTGATTCACGTCAATATGCTCAAAGAGGGCTGGGACGTGAACAATCTTTACACGATTGTTCCGTTACGCGCCGCCAACGCGCGCATTTTGATTGAGCAATCCATCGGGCGCGGCTTGCGTCTGCCCTACGGTGTCCGCACCGGCGTAACGGCGGTGGACCGCTTGAACATTGTGGCGCACGACAAGTTTCAGGAAATCGTGGACGAGGCGAACAAGCCGGATTCCGCCGTGCGTCTCACCCAGGTCATTCTTGATCCGGCAAAAGATTTGCAGCCGACCAAGACGGTCATTGCGCAGCCGACCATCATGGCGAAGCTGACCGCCGCCCCCGCGCCAGCAACGCCCGGCGAGAAGCCGAGCAAAGCAGCCGAGCCTTTGTTCCAAACCGAACAGGAACGGAAGATTGCGGAGATCACCGTCAAAGTCATTCAGCAGCACGAGACGTTGCCGCAGGTAAATTATTTGCAGAAGGCCGATGTGCAGGCAGCCATCATCAAGGAAGTTGCCGCCACCTACGTTGCTCCGGCACAGACAGAATTAACGGGCATTGTTATCAAACCAGACATTGCGGCGATTGTGGCCAAGGCCACCAAACTGGTCATTAACCAGACGATTGATATTCCGCGTATTGTGGTTGTGCCGACCGGCGACGTGACGAGCGGCTTTAACACGTTCACGCTGGATTGTTCCTCGATACATTTGCAGCCAGTAAGCCGTGAATTGCTGATTCAGCATTTACGGACGGCCAAGCAGGAATTCTTGCAAAATGTCAGCGGCCAATTGGCGGAAACGCGGCCAGAAAATTACATCGTGCGGGCATTGATTGATTTTGATGACATTTCCTACGACGACCACGCGGATTTGCTTTACGATTTGGCGGGGCAATTGGTGAAGCACTTGCACAGCTATCTTTCACCAGAGGACATCATAAACGTTCTGCAATACCACCAGCAACAACTCGCGGCACTCATCCATTCGCAAATGCAGTTGCCAGAACATCGCTGGGAAAAAGCGACCGGCTACAAGGCAACCGTGAGCAAAGGTTTTTCCGCCCTGAAAGAAAATGCCTATACCGCGAACGCCACGGACGAAATCAAACCTTTCCGCATGACGGTTTCCGACCCGACGAACATCAAACGCTATGTTTTCGGGGGTTTCAGCAAATGTCTTTACGACAAGCAAAAATTCGATGTGGACACCGAACGTCGCTTTGCGGTGATTCTTGAAGATGACGGCGACGTGTTGAAATGGTTCAAGCCCGCCCGAAACCAATTTCAAATCTATTACAACAAGGATGCCGCTTACGAACCGGATTTCGTGGTTGAGACAAAGAAGCAGCTTTTTCTTTGCGAACCGAAGCGCGCCGACCAGATGCAGAATCCCGAAGTTGTCGCCAAGAGAACCGCCGCCGGCGAATGGTGCAAACACGCAACCGAACACGCGGATCAGCATGGCGGCAAAAAATGGAGTTACCTGCTTATTCCGCATGATGCCATCACCGGCAACATGACGCTGGAGGGATTGGCGTCGCGGTTTGCGGTTTCTTGAAATTGCGGCATGAAATCCAGGCTTCTTCCAAACGAGCTTTCAAAAAGGACGAACAGATGAGACTTCAAGCCTACGTCTTTTGCGGCTGTTACGAACACGGCCGGGTCAAGCGCCCGCCGCCCGACCCTGAAATCGTTGACGTGTTCACCAATGGCGACATTGGTTGTCATCACCCCACGCCTGCCCAATACCAGGCATTCCTGAAGTGGCGCTTCCGTGCCTGCCATCATCGGGATGGCTTAATCACTGGCGGTCTGCTTGGCCACCGCTTGCCAGTCGAGGTCATGCACAAGGCAATGCTTCCCCACCGCCGCACCTTCCCGATCTTCGTCCGCAAGGTGCTCGGCTGTAAACCGCAAACCCGATTCTCCCCTCTCACGCTCAAGCAAGTCGAACAACTTCAAATCGAACTTGTCCGCATGAAAAGATTTCACCTGTCCGACCGCAAGCGCGAAAACGAGTTGCGATACTATCATGGTCAGATGCGACAACTCGTCCGAGCCGCTCTTAAATTTCAACAGCCCATCGCAATGTAATTCAGTCAAAACTGTCTGCCCGCCGTGACCAACGCGCGGTTTGCTGCGCTCCACGGGCTGCCCGTCGCCCCGTATCCCCCTCGACGACGCCCGTTCCACTCCGCAAAACCGCGCGCTCGTCACGAGCGGCAATGGATTGGCCGCATCAGCGGCGGGCTTCCGTCTGCGGCTCGGCGGCGGCGTTGCGCTCCGACTCCGTTCCCGCCGTCTCTTCGTCTCCGCTTCACTTTTTCCGCTCGCCGACCGCAGACCGAAGCCTTGTCAAGATTTGGAGGCGTTAGAATCAGTGAAGAATTTTGAAAATGTTTGAAATCAAAAACTGAAAACCAAATGGATGGGAAAAACGACAGAATTCTGATTTCACGAGCAGAATTGATTTCCGTGCTGGATTTGGTTTAATTCTCGCATGACATTATCAGCCGACGCAACTTCGCAAACGCAGAACCTGCTTCCAGGGCGCAAGCCGGAAGAATTAGTTCTTACGTTTGCCGGAAATATCGTCAAGCACCTCGGAGTGCAGATGTATGCCGGTAGGCCGGTTCCCGCAATCGCTGAATTGATTTCCAACGCATGGGATGCAGACGCAAAACAGGTTGAAGTTCAACTTCCACTTGATGAAGCATGGCTTTCAGGAAACGCAGACCAATTTATTGAGGTTTCAGACGACGGCAACGGTATGACGTGGGACATGGTTCGAGACGCATATCTCGACGTTGGCCGAGATCGCCGCGAAGCTGAAAAAACCGACAGATCGCCGGGAGGACGACTGCTTCAAGGAAAAAAAGGCGTTGGGAAGCTCGCGGGCTTTGGCATCGCTGATGTTGTTGAAGTGCAAACCGTCCACAAAAATAAAGACCCGAAGATAGGTCAGAAAGTTCTTATTTGGTTTCGACTTTCCATGTCAGATTTACAAAAGGCGGAAAAAAGTCCTGTTCCGGTAGATTTGATTTTTGCCGGCCCCGCCACCAAAGCGCCCAAAGGATGTCGCACGGAACCTGGGACAACGGTCATTCTCCGTCAGTTGCACGAGCGCCGGGTTCAGAACGCAGACCGCTTCCACCACAGCATGGCGCAAAGATTTCTTTTTATCGGACCGAAATTCCGGGTTCGTATCAATGGTAAAGACCTGAAGGACGAGGACATAAAATTGCAATGGCGTTGGCCCAACAAAGGATGGCTGACGGAAGAAATCAAAGGATGCGGGCCAGTTCATTATTGGATCGGTTTTACGCATGAGACTCGTAAGCAGCAGGAAGGAGAATTGAGCGGTATTCTCATTTACACTCGTGACAAAATCTCACAAGAGGCCACCACATTCGACATCAGCGGTGGCGTTACGGGGCAACACGGATTGAGGTATCTAGTAGGAATGGTGAAAGCAGAATGGCTTGATGCTGGAGTTAATACACCTGATCTCATTGCAACCCATCGCGGCACAATCGCGTGGGAAAGTCCACAGGGCGTGGCCTTGCAGGAATGGGGACAAAAATTATTAAAAAAATATCTCGGCGACTGGGCAAAATTGCGTAGTGAGCTTCGCGAAAAACAAATCAAAGAAATACATCCTGAAGTGATAAAGCGCATCGAACGCTTGGCTCCTTCATACAAAGAGGTTGCGCTTCAATTTGTTGATAAATTCAAAAATGTTGAAATGGAAACCGAGGAATTCGAGGACATTTTGTCATGGTTTCTCGATGCCCTTGAAAACGCGACGCTGCGTAGCATACTTCAGAAACTTCGTCAGACCAATATCGTCGATCTACAACAACTGGATGACCTGCTTTCTAAAATGGAAGTGCGAACGGCTGTTACGCTGCTTCAAATCATTGACAGCAACCTGACAGCCATTGATACGCTGAAAAAGATGCACGATGAAAATGCGAAGGAACGCGGGGTCATCTCCAAGCACCTTGAAAAAAATCCATGGCTCATTGACACCACTTGGATGCTCAACAAGCCGGAAGCGCGTGTTTGCACATGGATTCAAAAAGAGTTCGGTCTGAAGCCAAAGGGCGATAAAGGGGATGCTGACCGCGTTGATTTTTTCTGCGTTGCAGTCGGAGGAACGCTCCACATCGTTGAGATTAAACGCGGCAAGCATAAAGCCAAACAAAAGGACATTTTACAGGCCGATAAATATCGAAAATATGTCTTAAAACGCTTTGCCGACCTGACCGACGCCAAAGCGATCAAATACAGTCATGTCCAAAGTCATTTAATTGCCAGCGAACTTGACGCGGATGCTGAAGACCTCAAGCAAGCCTATGCCGATAAAGGGTGGGTTTTCTTTACAGATTGGGATGATCTTATCGAACGTGCTGAACACGGACACAAACAGTTTAGAAAAATTTTGGAAGACCGTGCCGCCGAGTCCTCGAAAGCTGGAGAATCTACCGAGTTGGCAGAAGACGCATCAGCTTGTGTCCCTGTTGACAAATCAAGTAAGGTGAAGCGCAAAAAGAAAACGTCCAAAAAATGAGTGTAGAAAGACCTTTGGCCATTGATTTATTTGCCGGCTGCGGCGGCCTCTCAAAAGGCTTGCAGAAAGCGGGCTTTGACGTTCGCGCCGCCGTTGAAATAGACGCGGCAGCGGCGAAAACATATCGCAAAAATCATCCGCAGACTGCCTTGATTCAACGTGATATTTGCAAAGTCTCTGCAAGCGAGTTGCGCGAGTTGTGCGGCGGCAAAATTATTTCCCTGTTGGCCGGATGCGCGCCGTGCCAAGGATTTTGTTCACTCACCGTGAAAAACAGGCGTGAGGATCCGCGCAATCAATTGGTGCTTCAAATGGCCAACCTCATCGAAGAACTTAAACCCGAGGCCGTGATGATGGAAAATGTGCCGGGCTTGGAGAATCGTGGCGCAAACATTTTTTGGCAATTCGTCGCTCACATAAAAATACTCGGTTATCAGCCTGAATGGCGCGTCATTCAAATGGCTGATTACGGCGTGCCGCAGTCTCGTCGCCGTTTGGTGCTTTTTGCCGGACGCGGATTCAAAATTCCTTTTCCGCCAGCTACGCACGCCAAGAATCCGCAGCCAGAATCGAATTTGAAAAAGTGGCTGACGCTTCGAGACGTGATTCCCAATCAAACGAAGCCAGTCACCATGAGCAAAGCCCACAAGATGGGCGGGCCGCGAAAGTTAAATTGGCATGTCGTCCGCGACCTTCAACCGCAAGTTGCCGTGCGCCTCAACGCCGCAATTCCCGGCAAGACATGGCTGGCTCTGGACGAATCCATTCGGCCTGTGTGTCATCGTGGCGGCTACAACGGCTTCACCAACACCTACGGCCGCATGTCGTGGAACCAAACTCCGGTCACGATGACGGGCGGTTGCACGACGCCGTGCAAGGGACGCTTCGGCCATCCCAACAAAAATCGCACCACAATTTCAGTGCGTGAAGCCGCAACGATCCAAACTTTTCCTCGTGGTTACAAATTTGAAACCGACTACATGGATGTGGCTTGCGACATGATTGGAAATGCCGTGCCTCCCAAATTCGCGTGGATAGTAGGCAAGCGCATCCGAGTCGAGTTGAGGAAACGCCATGAGCCGCTGGCCCGGCTATAGCAGGCACGCCAAGACGACATTCGGAGGATTGTCGCGTTCGGCGTTAATGTCGCGCATTCGGAGTTCGCGCAACGCAACCACGGAATTGAAACTTTTATCGCTGCTACGGGCAGCGCGGCTAAGGGGCTGGCGTCGCAATTACCCGTTGCCGGGAAAACCGGATTTCACTTTTCCCAAGTCAAAATTGGCGGTGTTCGTGGATGGCTGCTTTTGGCATGGCCACGGCTGCGGTCGAAATTTGAAACCAAAACGAAACGCCGCATTGTGGCGTAAAAAAATTTTTGGCAATCAAGGCCGCGACCGGCAAATGACGCGAAAATTATGCGAAGCAGGATGGACCGTAATCAGAATCTGGGAATGTAAATTAGCAAAGCAACCTGCAATTTGTCTGAAACGAATTGAACGCGCTTTAACTCGCACAACAATGGCAAACTAGGGCATCCGCTGGCTTTGCGCGCTTCTGGTCACAGTTCACTGACAATATCGCGCAGGCGAACTTTTAACGCCCGCGCAATCCGCAAGAGAACATCTACCGTCGGCACGCGGTAGCCACGCTCAATCTGTCCCATATAGACAGGATTGATATCAATTCGCTCGGCCAATTTCTCCTGCGTCAAACCGGCCAGCTTGCGGTGTTTGTGGATTCCTCCGCCCAAACATTTTCGATCTTTTTTTGTGACCACGATTGGCCATAAGCCAACCAGCGAAATGCAATATCTGACAGATTCTAATAGCTATCATTTTTCACTTGCGTCATTTTGGGCGAAAAGCTAAAACTGAAACCGAAACAAAATGAAAATTCTCATTGTCGAGGACGACACCCCCGTCGCCTGTATGATGGTCTATTTGCTGACGAGCGCCGGGTGCGAAACGGAAGTGGCAACGACCGGAAAAAAGGCGATGGAAATGGCCGAAACGGGCAATTTCGATTTAATTACGCTGGACGTGGATTTGCCAGATGGCAACGGATTCAAACTTTGCAGCCGCCTGAAAGAACATCCCCGTCTGCATGACACGCCACTTGTCTTCGTGTCAGGCCGCTCATGCTTGGAAGATCAACAACTTGGCCTCGATGTTGGAGCAGCCGATTACATCACCAAGCCATTTGAAACATTTGAGTTTGCCCCACGACTTCTTTCCCACGTCAATCCCACGACCGTCCATGCGTAGCCGCTGCCACGATTATTTGACTTTGACCCGATTACGCGACAACCGCATCCGAAAGGCCGGTCCCAACTTTTTTATGTTCACATTGGAGGGGAAAAGCGCATCCGTTGTCGTTCCCAAAACCTTTGCCAAAATAAAAAGTTCACCGTCGGGAACACGCCGTTGCCGGGTTTCCAGCTTTGCCAGCGACTCCCGGCTGACATCCCAACCGAAGACCTGCAATTTGGCGGACAAATCTTCCTGCGTCCAACCTTTGCGGTCGCGCAATTCCCGGACTCGCGTCCCAATCAGATTCAGCGGCAATGAGGCTTTTTTGATGCTGGCAACGGTAACAGCGCCAGACGGAACAATTGTTCGATTCAGGTCACAAGTGAGGCTTGCACAAATCAATGTGTTCCGGCAGGATGGCCGCAGACCTCAAACGGCTGAATTTGGACGGACAAGCCTGTTTGACCATCGGCATCAACTGGCCGTTTTGAGCCGCGAAATTCTGTGTTAACATCAGGGGAATTTTGCAAAATAAATCGCATTTATGCTTGGAATTTCATAAACTTGTGCTTGATTCAAGTGACGGCTCGCCCATTCGGGCATCATGTCGTTTGGGGGTGTTTGGCGAACCGTCACTGTGGACAACATCAACGGATGTTCTGTTGGCACAAACACGCGGTTTTCAGGCCGCATATTTTTGAACAAATTGGGGTAAAGCGCCCGTCAAAACGGACGTTAATAAGGCAGTCACACTGACAACACTGTTGATTTGCAAACATGCCGAAACGTCGCATAGAGCGGTATTATTACCGTAACGGACAAATCCGCATGGAAAACAGGGAAGTGGGAGGGCAGCTTCACGGCCTTTGCCGCACATGGCATTACAACGGCCAACTGGCCGAGGAATTGCGCTACCTTCACGGTCGTTTGCACGGCCTCAGCCGGCTTTGGGATGAAAAAGGACGGCTGCTCGGTTCCTTCACCATGAACCACGGCACGGGCACGCAGCGTTATTGGCATCAAAATGGAAAATTGAGGCTGGAGATCAATTCATTCAACGGCAAATTTTTCGGACGGATGCGGAGTTGGCTCCGAGACGGCACACTGGTTCAGGAAACCTACTACATCAGCAACGTGGACGTGACCCGCGCCGCCTATCAGAAAGCCGCCCGGCAGCATCCTGACTGGCCGCAACACGAGGGACAACCGGCAGGCCGGGTCGCCCGCGAGGGGCCGGCCTTGAAACGCAAGGAATATGAATTTTTCATCGAATCCCTTTTGGGGAAAGCCCACGCCGAGGCCCGGCAATGGTTGAGCGCGGCCAAAAATCCCGATCTTCGCTCGCTCGCAAGGTTTCGCACGGCAAAAGCGGCGCTTCAATTTGTGGAAACGCTATACGCAGCCGGTGCGGAAACCATCATTGCCGCCGTCATTTATGCGGGCAGACGCGGAAAACAATTTGCCGACCGGCTATTGGTCAAACTGCCGAAGGCACCGGCCAAGCGGAAGGCACTGCGAAAGATTTGTCGGAATTTATGCGCCAAACGAGGCGGCGCAGTGCTGCCCGACGAGAAGGATATGGGTGAGAGCCACCTGTTTATCAATCTGGAATAAAGCCGCCGGGACCAACGGGTGGGAACTGACACGGCGGCCTCGCTAATATCGCTCCGGGCCGCCTTCGTCATTTCCCGCCCGCTCGTCCCTTGCACGGAAGCCCAAAACGCAGCCGCGTCCGCTTCCGTCAGCGGTTGGCGGCGGCGTTACGTTCCGGTTCCGTTCCAGCCGTCTCTCCACCTTCACTTCACTTCTTCCGCCCGCCAACCGCTGACCGAAGCGCGTTTCAATCTTCCATCGTTGAGTAGTCACTCCCTGGCAATTCATGTTCCAACCCATGCAGCGGAATGCCGTCCGCTTTCGCAGCGATGAAAAGGCGGGACAATTATATGGCACTGGCGGAAAGGTGAAGAAGTTCTCTGGTTTGCAAATAATAATGTGGGGGAAATTATTCACTGTGGAAGTGCATCAGCACGGGAAGGATGCCAGCGCGCTCGCCTTCGTCCGATTATATGTCTGGCCTGTGCTCGTCAAGGTTGTCCGAAATTAACAAAGGCGCTTCGCGCCGGTGGTTCTTTTTGCGGCTCCACCGTTGACCAGCACAGGCCAGACAGGGACTTGGCTTCTTAAGGATTGCGCGCCGGGGATTCCTTGCCGGAAAATGATTTAGGTTTTGGCGACGACAGGCTGGTTGTTCAACGGACAATGAGACAGTCGCGGGATTCATCCACCTGCAATCTGCCACCGGAATTGTTTCCGGCCAGCAGATGCCCGGCCAGCGCGTCGCCCACCAGTTTTTCCACCGCGTCACGCATCGGACGCGCGCCGAGTTTGGGATGAAAACCTTTTCGCACGAGAAACGATAAAACCGCCTTGTCCAATTCCAACTTGTGGCCGCGTGCGGCGAAAAATTCAATTTCGCGCGTCAAAAACTTTTCAGCAATCTCCAACTGGTGTTCATAACTCAAGCGTCCGAACACCAGTTTTTCAGTGATGCGGGCGAAAATTTCCGGGCGCAGGGCTTGTTGTGCGCGGGAAAGGACATGGCGTTCCAGTGTCGCGTCATTGGAATGTTGCAGGGTCATCAATTCCGCCGAGCCAATGTTGGAAGTCAGCCATACATAAAAACCGCTGAAATCCAATGTCTGCCCCGTGGCAATCGTAATCCGCGCGGCATCGAGCAGTTGCAATAAAATGTCCAGCACGCGCGGATGCGCTTTCTCGGCCTCGTCGAACAGCAGCGATCCTTCCGCCGCGCGTTCGCGCACCGCGCCCAAATAACCTTTTTCACCAAGCCGCGCCCCCAATAGCAAGCCGAGCGATTCCTGCGTTTGAAACTCCGACATATCGAACCGGAATAATTTATCAGCGCCAAAAATTTGATTCGTCAGAACAACGACCGTCTCCGTTTTTCCAACGCCCGTTGGTCCGAGCAGGAGGAAACTGCCGCGCGGTCGCGCGGGCTTGGTGAGGCTTAATTCGCCGCGTTGAACCACCGAGACCACGCGCGGCAGGACTTGATTCTGCCCGCGAATTTCCGTTCGTAACACGCCGTCCACTTTGCGGAGGCGTTCAAGTTTTTGGACATCCACAGTCGTTGTATTCATGGCTTCCATCCTGCCTAAAAGATTTTTTCACATTGTTCATAAAATGAACAATGTGCTTCAAAAATTTTGAGAGGATGACTTCGTGCTTGGCGGAAAACCCGCCGTGAAAATAAAAACTGAAACTATGAAAAAACTATTCGTTCCGAAAAAAATCCGGGCGCGTTTGCGCTCCTCACTCACCGTCGCGGCATTGCTCGCGCTCAACGTCCTGCCCGCCTTCGCGCAGAGCACGACGTTCAACTCCACCGACCTGAAAACCGGCATCAGCAACAGTCTGGCCGTGATTATGATGTTCGGGTTTGTGCTGGGCATCTCCGCCGTCATCTACGGCGGCTTCGCCATCCGGCGCGGCGATGTGGACCAGGGCAAGATGTCCATCCTCGGCGGCGCGATCATCGCGGCGGCCCCGGCGGCGGTGTTCGCCTTCTACAAAATCTTCGGGCTGGACAGCAACAGCGCGGTCGGCGTCGGCAGCTTTTAAGCAGGCGAATCCGCATCCAATCATCCATCGAATATGAAAGCCGAACTTCGATTGACCGATACCAACGCCGCATCCGATTCCAAAGGCCGCACCTGGGGATTGGAAGGCGGACTTTTCTGGTGGTTGATTGGCGGCATCGGCGCGGGCATCACCCTGTTCTTCGTGTTGCTCGTCGTCGTGGGTTCGTCGCTGGGCGTGTCCTTCCTTGTGGCGCTCGTGCCGGTGCTGGTTTGCCTCGCTTACATCTTCGGATTGCGGCAGGGCAAGCCGCCCGGTTACGACCGGGACATTTTTGAATACGCCGTCCACGGCCGCGGCTTCAGCCCCGAAATTCATCGTTCCTGCAACCATCCACTTTTATGAAATCCGAAAAATCTCATTCCCAATCAAGCCGGCCGTCATCGGACAAACCGCAATTCACCGGCTGCATTGAACTCATTCCGCCCCTCCCAACATTCATCGAATTTATCACCGCCCGCCGTCTTTGGGGAATCCCCATCCGGCAGTTGGAATTTTTTGTCCTGGGCAGCAACCCCGAATCGGACGGCAAGAAAACGTCGCCGACGGACATGCTCGTTTTGGTTTTTGAAACGCGCCTGGCTTTCCTGTTTGGCTGGCGGCTCGAACAAATGCTCGATCCGCTGATGCAGGGGCGCGTCAAGCGCGTCCACGCCGAGAAATTTCTCGGCACGCTGATGATCGGCGAGCCGTGGGTGTCGGAAATCGTCATTGTTCCCCGATTCACAACCCTTCCCCTGTGATGAACTCCACCGACATCAAAGTCATTGAAACGCAGCGGCAGGCGTTGCTTGGCCAGCTCCGTGCCGCCGAAGCCGCCTTGCGCGGCGGGTTGCATACGCACGGCTTTGGCAGCACCGCCCGCGCCCACATGGAACGGGCAATCGCCCACATTCAGGAAGCCTACATCGCCATCAACGAAATGCGGGCCGTGCGCGGTGTGCCTCAACTGGTGGACGACCTGAACCGGATTGAACAGGCGTGCAACGAACTGCGGCAGCAGCCCCCGCCCGGCGTCACCGTCAAATCCTTCCGGCCCTGACTTATGTTTGAACGCGCCCCCAACGGCTTTTTCGTGAACGATTTGATTCTGTTCAATTCGCTCCGGCGCGGTGGTTACGTCGCCAAGGGCTTTGTCTTTGAAGCGCCCGACCTCACCAACAGTCCGATTGCCGACCTGAACGAATTTCAAGATCAATTGAGCCACCTGCTGGCTTCGCTCCACGAAACCCAACGGCTGCAAATCCAATACTTTTCCGATTCCGATTACAAAACTGAATTACTCCGGTTCCAGCAGGAGACCGAGCGCTTTGAAAATACCTGGACGAAACGTTCGCGCAACGAACGGTTCGTGCGTTACTGGCAGGCGATGGTGGAACGCAAGCTGCGGCGGCAGCGCGTCATCATTTACATTTCGCGGTCTTTGGAAAACACCCCCAGGCTGACGAACGGCGACGCCGCGTTGCGCGAGTATTACCGGACGATCCTCGACCAGTTGCGGGGCGAGTTTGAACACGTTCACGGCCAGATCATGGATATTTTTGCCAGCACCGGCACGCGCATATTGCCGATGACCGACGTGGACCATTTCAAGCACTACCAACAGTTTTTGAACCCGTCGCTGGCCGACCGTTTTGACTTTGACGCCGCCCAGGATTTTTCGTCCGAACTTTCCATTCAGGAAAATTGCTGGCACAGCGAAGGCAACGGCCAGAGCGATTTTGGATTTTATCTGGACGGCCATTATCATTCCGTCATTGCCCTCACCCGCTGGCCGCGCACGACCTATCCGGGCATCATTCAGCGCCTCACCAATCTGCGGCTGCTCGACTTCACCATCACCGTCAACATTGACCCGCTGCCCATCACGCAGGAAATCCACAAGGAGGAAAAAGAACATGACCGCATCGCCGGCGACTATGCCAGCGAAAAGAAAGTCTCGCTGCTGACCGTGATGCAGAAAAAGGAGAAGAAAATTCACGCGCTGATGCAGGGACAGACCATCCCGTTCAATGCGCTTTTTGTGATCCGGGTTTGGGACAAATCAAAAGACGGGCTGACCGCCAAAACCGGCGCCATCAAGAATGCCATCAATGCGATGAACTCGGCGCAGTATTTTGAAAGCAATCTGCCGAGCACGTCCAAAAACCTTTTCTTCCAGACGTGGCCGGGCTGGACATGGGGACGGTATGAACACCGCAAACTGTATTCCGAACACCGTTACCTGGCCGACATGCTGCCCGTCACCAGCACGTTCACCGGCCACTTGAAAACCGCCGAGGCCATCTACGACGGTCCCAACAATAATCTGGTTGGCGTCCAGACATTCTCCGGCTCGAAAGATAATCAGTCGCCGCAACACGCCGTGTTGCTCGGTATGAGCGGCGCGGGCAAGTCCGTGACCGTTTGCGACCTGCTTTCGCAAACCGAAGGTTATTTTGCCTATACCGTCATCATTGAGGAGGGATTGTCCTACGGCATCTACACGCAAACGGTGGAGGAGGGTGCGCGCCCCATCATCATTCATCCCGACGGCGATTTGACCATCAATTATCTCGACACGAAAGGTCTGCCGCTCACGCCCGACCATCTTTCTGCCGCGACCGCGCTGGTCGCGCGGATGATTGGCACATCGAGTCAGGAGGACAAACAAATGCTCCGGCAGGCGCAAATTGCCAAATACCTGAACCTGCTTTACGAGGATTCATTTCAGGACTGGCAAAAGAAACGGCACGACCAGTTGCTCGACATCGCGCGTCATGCGCTGGCCTTGCAGAAATTCCGGGTTGAACGGATGCCACCGGGCACGACCACTTTGGAAACTTTTGCGGACTTCCGCGACTGGAAGGCCAGCCACCTCACCGAGGTAACAGAGTATCTCGCTTCGTTCAACGAAGCCGACGTGCTCCGGTTCTTGAAAGAACCCAAGACCAGCAGGGAAGTCCGCAACCTCGCCTTCGCTTATTTCACGCCGGACGAGTTTCCGACGCACCGGATGTTGCAGGAATTGATGATGCTCGACCCGGTGGGTTCGGAGCGTGACCAGATCATCGAAATTGCCACGCTCATATTGCCGTGGTGTCGGGATGGCAACTACGGCTGTTTGTTCGACGGCACGAGCAATCTGTCGCTCACCGGCAAAATCGCTCATTTTGAACTTGGCTACATTCCCGAATCTGCCAAGGAGTTAAAGGCGGCGGCGGGCTTCCTCATCACGAATCACGCGCGCAAGCACATAATGACGCTGCCCCGCGCGCTGCGGAAACGGAACGTGTATGAGGAAGTCGCCCGCTTCCTCGATATTCCCGGCGGGCAGGAAATCGTCCAAGAGAGTTACGCGCAGCTTCGCAAGTTCAATTGCTGGAACATTTCCATTGTTCAGCAATACGCCCGGTTCAAACAATCGCGCATCCGCTCCGCTGTGTTCGGCAACTCGCGTCAATTTTTCATCATGCGCCAGAACGACCGGGCGGATCTGGAGGACATGGCGCAGGACATCGCACTCCCCGAAGTCACCAAGCACGCGATTATGAATTATCCGTTGCCCGACCATCAAACGGGACAGAAGTATTCACCGTTCACATATTTTCATACCGACTCCGGTAGAAATCTTTGCGGCACGGTTCACAACATCTCGTCGCGCGAGATGCTCTATTGCAGTTCGTCCAGTGGCGAGCATTTCGACAAGCGCGCCCGCGAACTGCGCCAGAGTCCCAATATCGTCGAGGGCATCATCGCCCACGCCAACCCACAACCAGAGAAAGTATGACTGAATACCATGTCTTCCAAGTTGGCGGCGGAGTTCCATCCACCACCCTCCACCTTATGTATTACTGTGAGGAAATAGCGACGCCTCTGGAAATGGATTGCGTCATCTTCGCCGATACCGGCGCGGAATCCAAACCCCTCTACAACCATGTGGAACTGCTCCATAGCTTTGCCGGCCCTTACAATTATACCGCCAAACGTGGAGACCTTGGCCGCGACCTGCTGGCCAATCCACAACTTCTGGACGGCCTGCCCGCCCACAGCCCGGAAACTCCGGCCCCACCTTGCCAGTTGACAAAGGAATACAAACTCGAACCTGTCATCCAGGAAATCCGCGAAATGCTGGGACTCCGAGGCCGTCAGCAATTTCCCCATCGGCAGGTTTCCGTCACTCTTTATCTTGCTGTCACCTATGACGAACGCCAGCGCGCGGAATTGATCCGGCAACGGCTGGCGGAGTATTCCTGGCTTCATCCGGTGTTTCCGCTCATTGAGCGAAAAATGACCTTGTGGCATTGCCGCGTCTGGATGCGCGATTATGGCAAGCTCCATCTGCCTCTGCCGCGTTCGGGTTGCGTGTTCTGCCCTTTTCGTTGCAACAAGGATTGGAAATGGTTGCGTGAACACGACCCGGCAGGCTTTGCTTTGGCCGTTGATATTGACTTGAACTTGCGCCAGCCGGACAGCAAGCCCATACCGCCGCGCTTTCTCCACCATTCTTGCGTCCCGCTTTACAAGGCCGACCTTGATGCCCCTGAATCGCACGAAGAACGAAAACCTCTCGGTTTCAGCCTGGAATGCGAAGGAATGTGCGGCCTGTAAAACCCACTCAACCAAATAACACCATGAAAAAATCATTGCTCATCATTCCCCTGGCTTGCGCCGCCTGTTTGTTCACGGGCTGCGCCGCCGTGACCCGGACCGCCACTGATGTCGGCTTGGGCGCGGGCGGCGCGGCCCTCGGCGGCGAGCTGACAAAAAACAATCCAGTCGCCATTGTCGGCGGCGCGGCGGGCGGCGCTTTGCTCGGCGAAGGACTCCACGCCGCCAACGACAAACTTAACGACCAGTCCTATCAGACCGGCTACGACAAAGGCCGCAGCGATGCCGTGAAACAACAGTATTGGCTTTACGTTTCCATGCAGCAGGCCAAAGCCGGTGATGATGGCCGTGTCCGGCTCTACGAAGTTCATCTGCCGGAACAAGTCATTGACGGCGTGATTTTCCAACCGACCACCCAATTTCTCCGCATCGAAGGAGGCGGAGCCTCCACCCAATAGCAGGCATAGCCTGCACCAATTATTTCTCCCCAAAACAAATAACAAACGAAAGGAACAAACATGAAAAAGCTAATCGCCATAATCGCCGTCGCCCTGCCCCTCGCGTTTTCCGCCCGCGCGCAGTGGATCGTCTATGACCCGACCATGAACGTGGAACAGATTCTCGATGAGGCCGAGAGCATCGCCAAATACGTCACCATGATAGACAACCAGGTGCAGCAAATTGACACGCTCACCAGCCAGTTGAGCGAGTTCAAAAATTACGAGTCCCTGTTTGGCAATCCGTCGCAAGTTGCGCTGTCAATGGTGCCCGCCCTCGACTCGGACTTGCAGAGCCTTGAACCGGGATTGAACCTTGAAAATCTGGTTGCCAATGCCGATGGCAGTGCCGCGATGACTTACAATGACGGGGGCATCTACGCCACGGTGGGCGTCAGCTTTCAGACGCCGGGCGGCCAGACCATTCAGAGGCCCGCCGACCAATACAAGCCGTTTGCGGCCGTCATCAACTCCGCCAGCAACTATGTCGCGGTAGCCGACAATGCGGCGCAGCGGCGCGCGGCCATCAAGGACCAAATCGCGCAGACGACCCAGCAACTCCAGAACGCCACCACGGATGCCCAGGTGCAGAAGTTGAACGGCGTGCTCGCCAGCCTCAACAGCGACCTGGCCAGCACCGATGACGAGGTGAATCAGGCTGCATCGTCGGCGATGGTGCAGGACATCCAGAACCGGAACGACCAGCAAAAGCAGGTTCAGGCGTTGACCGAACAGCAGAACGCCGAGTTTGAGGAATCCATGAGCAATTACACCGCGAAATTTCAATTGCTCGACCAGCCGGTGCAGTTCCCCACGCAATAACCTTCAACACCGCAAATCATCATGGCCACGTTCGACAACATCTTTCCCACGTTTCTCGCCAAATGCGGTGAACTCCACACATTGTTGTTGAGCGTGGCCTTTGCTCTTTTCGTCACCGGCATCATCGTCACGGTTCATCACCGATTCTCACACCGTGTCGCGCTCCATTTGTCCATCCGGCTCATGGTGCTGACTTCATTGCTGGTTTATCTGCCGGTTTGGGGCAACACGATTCAAAACTTGTTGCAAAATTCCATTCTGTCCGGTTTGGGCGTTGACCCATCCCAAGTATATCAGCAGTTCGTTCACTTGCTCATCATCAAACGCGACGACACGCCAACGTCATGGTGGAATGTCATGGCGCAACTTCACAACTTTACCACCGACATTCTCATCACTTTTGCGCTCTGGCTTATCGGCTGGCTGGCTTCGCTGCTGATGTTTTGGGCATACATCTTTCAAAGTGTCATCCTCAATTTAGGCTACGCGCTGTCACCGTTGCTCATCGGCTTCATGGCGATACCGGCGTTGAAGCAGGCTGGCAACCGTTACCTCCAGAATCTTGCCGGTGTTCTATTGTGGCCCCTGGGCTGGGCGGTGGCCGCACTCGTCACGCAGGGCATTCTCGACTTTATGAGCGATCCCAGTTTTGAGTATTTCGACCCGACTTCAACCTTGCCTGATTTGCAAAAAAGCATCGGGGCTGCCGTGGTTGGTGTCTGGATTGTTTTCAGCACGATTGCCGCGCCCATAATGATTCAAAAGGTGATTTCTTCGGGCGCGCTGGCGGGCAGCGAATTGCTTTCCCACGGCGCACACTCCGCCGTCCAAACTGCGGCGGGAGCAGTTGGCGGCGCAGTCGTCGCCGCGCCGTTCGGCCCCGTCGCCGCCGTCGCTGCCGGCGGAGTGGCGGGGACGTTGAATTTGTTTTCCTCTGCCGGTCGGGTTGCCAACGCCGGTTCGCTTGTGACTGGACTCGGCGGGCTTGGTTCAGCAAAAAGTGATCCAAGCGGCGACAAGGCCGTTCGCCAAATGCTCACCCAATTGCTTCAACATCTCGGCCAGTTGCCGCCCATTTCACCGGCCAATGGCTTGCCACCCAAGTTATGAAAAACGACGATTACATTTCTCCTTCACTGAAAACCGGCGCAGCGCCCGCGCCCAAACATTTTGACCTCACACGCTTGCTCGTGCTGCGCGACCGGCTGCCGTGGTTCTGGTTTGCGTTCACCGTCGCGGTGTTGCTGCTCTCGGCAATTGACCGTTACCACATCATCTCGCAGTTCAAGGAACGCGAGCGCGTCGTCATCATTGACCCGGCAGGCACTTACTATTTAAGCCCGTTGCTCCAGTTTTCGGAGGCGAAGCAAATGCACGTTCAACAGGCGGAACTGGCAACGATGGTCTTCCTCGAACGCAACCCGAAGGACTTTGACAATCCCGACCTGCTCAAATTGCTGTTTCTCAAAAATGCGTTTAACAAGGCGCAGGACGAGCGTATCAGCGAGGCGGTTGAATTTCGCGCCAAGCAGTTGCACCAAAAAGCCGAAATCGGCCGCATTGACATTCTTGCCACGCGCGACAACGAGGTGCTGGCTGCCGTCACCGGCCAGGTCATTCGCAGCGGCATCTTTCAAGACAAGGCGTTCACCGAGGCGTTTCCGTTCACGCTCCGGCTCCGTCTCATCCGCAATCCCAACATGGCCTTGAACGGACGTTTCCCCACCGCTGTGGGCGACTTCAAATATGAAATCAATCGTTAAACTCCCAACATTCACCGTCACGGTATCACTCGCCGTCATGGTGCTGACCAATACTGTCGCCTTGGCTGATTCATCCGCCATTCAGCAAGCCTGGCTCGATGATCATGTGGTGGTGTCCGTGCCGGTCGCCACCAACCACGTCACCACCATCAATTTTCCCGGCCCGATTGAGGCGATTGATGGCGCGGGTTTCACGGTGGACGGAAAAACGCCGGGCCAGTTTCAACTGGCCCACGCCCAAGGCTCGGCGTTTCTTTCCGTCCGCGCCCTTTTTGCCAAAGCCGCCGGCAACTTGAACATCCGCTGGAACGAGCACACCTACGTCTTTGAATTGTCCGTCAGCGACACACCAATTCTCTCGCTCAATATGGAGGCACTGCCAACGCCGGAGGAGGCAGGCGCTGGCCGCGCGCCCGATGTCAGTCCGCTGAAATTGCTTTCATTGCTCGACAAGGCCAAAGCGTTTCCACTTTTGAAATCACAGCAGCCTGAAAGCGTCGCCGATGTCGGTTTCACCACCTACGACGGCAAACCGCTCGTCAGCGATTTCAACGATTATCAAATTCAGATTGAGCAGGCGTTTCGTTTCAACACCGAGGACACGCTGGTTTTTCGCGCGGCCATCACGAATGAAACCGGCACGCCCCTGATTTATCAGCCGGACAGTTTCACCCTGCGGGCGGGTAATCGGCTCTATCCCCAATCCATCAGCGATGCCAGCGGCACCGTGTCGCCCAAAGGCCAAAGCATTGTTTATTTCGCCGTCACCGGCACGCCGGACGGCGGGCGAAACAACCTGTCCTTGAAAAATCAATTCACCGTGCTGGTGAACCGGCTGTCGCCGCCACCACCGCCGCCACCCGTCGTCACGACCACCAACGCACCCGTGCATCCCATTCGTTCACCCAGAGGCCAGCCATGAAACCGCGCGATTTTCTCAATTTTCTCAAAACCAAGAGCGGCAAGCTCGTCGTCTTTGGCGCGCTGTTCGCCGGGGGATTGACAATTTTCAGCGTCATTCGCCAGCATCACACGGCTTCCGAAGTTGCGGCCACGCCACTAGCCACCAACAGCGTCAGCGACAAACCTGAAGTGGTGCAAACCGTGGTGCGCCCCATGCAGGTGTTTAATCCGCCGCCACCCAAATCCACGCCGCCACCGGCGTCACCAGCGAATTCAACATCGGGTCTGCCCACTTTCACAAATACATCACCCCAACGATTGCCCAATGTTCCGCCCCGCCAAACTGAATCGCTGACCCCCATCAGTTTGTTTGCCGACAGCGCGGCAGGCATTGTGCGCCCGAAAAAGTTGAGCGCCGCCTATGCGCCGTTCGGACGGTTGATCCCTTGTGAAACGGTTATCACGGTGGATTCAGCTTCGATGCAGACGCCCATTATCGGCCTCGTCACCGAGAACATTTTCTACGGCGGCAGGCTGATTATTCCGGCGGGCACGGAAGTTCACGGCATGGCGCAGACCGACCGCCAGCGCGAACGCATCGCGGGCAACACCAGTTGGACGCTGATTTGGCAGGATGGCGAGGAAATGCAGCTTAAAGCCATCGCCCTGGACCGCGAGTTTGACAACAACACCAATCAAAGCGGGTGGGCCATCACCGACGGCAGCGCCGGGTTGCGCGGCGAAATCATCAAGTCTGACAATCTGGCCGACATCAAGCTTTTTGCCGCCACGTTTCTTTCCGGGGCGGCCGGCGCCCTGACGGAAAAACAACAGACCGTTTTTGGCCCCATCAACAGTCCCACGCTGAACAACGCGCCGTTTCAAGGCGCGCAGGCCGTGCTGCAAACCTACGCGCAACAAATCTACGATTCGATTCAGAAAAACGGGTTCTATGTTCGCGTGCCTTCGGGCAAACAGTTTTACCTCTACGTCCTGCAAACCATTGACCGCGCCGACGCCTCGTTCGGCGGCGTGGGCATCACCGGGGAAAACGACGGGCAATCAACAACCACTCCCAAACGATGAAAACATACTATCTCATTCCACTGATGTTCCTGTCGGCGTGCTCCAGCACGCCCAAGCTTGCGCTGCGCCCGCAGCAGCCGCCGCCGGCCACGGACAATTCCGCCGTGCGCTATCCCGAAGTTGTGCGCGCCTACCATTTCGGGCGTTACGTTGATCCCAATGACGACTTGGTGATGCACGAGCAGCACGTCGTTTATCGCGTCGAGGAAAACACGCGCTGGGATTTGCGTCCCGCCAACGCCGGAGACGATGCCTTTTTTTCCGCCGTGCCGTCGCCGCGCGATGCGGCGTTCAGCCCGTTGCCCGTCAATGATGCGGTGCTGGCCGAAGTCAACGCCCAAAAACTGGCGACCGTTCAAATCATGTTGGAAGCCCAAACCCTGTCCTCGGCGCTGGCGCAGTTTCAAGCCGCGCTGCAACAGACCAGAACCAATTTGCAGGAAACGGCGATACTGCGAGCCGCAGTGATTCAAATGAAAAAGCGGCTGGACACGCTCGAAACCGCGCAAGTGCAGACGCCTCAGCCGTTGCCGCCGCCCATTTCCACAACCAATGAATCTTCGGATTCGTTGAGTCCCTGAAAGAACACTTTGCCGGTGTTATCGCACCGGCAATTCAACAAAACATAAACAAATAGACACATCATTATGAGCACAACAAAAACCAGAACTCCACCGTCCAATGGCGCTGCCGCCGATACGCCTGCGCCCAACGAAAACCGCTATCAGCGGACCAATGCCGAGGCCGAAGGCAAAATCAACGATTGGATCAAAAACAATCCCAAGAATTGGGACTACATCCAGGCCATGCCGCGTGACCGGCTGGAACGCACCGTCGTCTTGAACGAAGTCCGGCATGTGGAACGGCGGCAATATGTTGACACCGGCGTGCTGCAAAACATCAAAAACAATCCCGACCTGAAAGCCGCTTATGACGTTCTCTTGAAGGACGTGCCCGAAGACAAGCGCGATGAAGTCATCCTCAATATGGAACGCGAAAAATGGCTGAATAAGAAAACGCAGTCGCAGCCGCAGACCCAAACCCAAACCAGAAGGGAAGGTGTCAGGGTTTAACCATCCGGCACGCTGCCGGTCTGGCTTCAGCAATGGGGTTCAGACCGGCTGTGAGCAGGCGACTGTGCATTAGTCTTACTGGCGATGAACCGCATTCAACTCTTTGGCATTGAACGTGCTAATAATCCATTGTTGCCCGCCATGCGGGGTCTTTATGCAACCGCCCGTCCAACTTGGCGTTTGCCGTGTCAAGTTTCTGGACGTTTTCATTCAGAAACCGAACCATCGTCTTTGCCTTCTTCGTCATCTCTCCATCGCCGGCGAAATAATTCTGAAGCACCTTCACTTTGGCTTTCGCGGTCGAATGGAAACCCGCGAAGTTTGAGGAGGGCAATGGGATGCGTTTCCAGAACATCACGGGCCGCAGAGTGGCCTATCTGCGTTCCCAAAAGAAGTGGACGCACGACCGGTTGGCGAGCAAATTGCAATGCCAGGGCGTGGACATCAGCCGCCTGTCGCTGGCACGCATGGAATGGGGCGTTACCAAAATCAGCGATACAGTTCTTGCGGGGCTTCAAAAGGTCTTTGGCATTCCCATCGTCCAGTTTTTCCCACAGGAAGTTCAGGATTTGGACGCGGACTGCGCCAAACGTGTCCCCACGCCATTGCCCGGTCCTGATCCTCCAAAGAAACCCCGGCGCAAATGCCAAAAGTTGACAAAACGGCCAAAGAAGGTTTAGAAAATCAGTTGGAACTTTTTGGTTCCAACCGCGCGCACTATGAACACACTGACCCAATACGGAACAATGGCGGAGAAACACTGGCGCGAGCACCGTCCGAAAATGGTGCGCGAACTGGAGGCCAAAAACCAGTTGCACGAAATGCTCCTGGAAGCCGAACGGAAAACGAAGGACGAAATGGCCGGGCTGCGGAACAAATTCATCCGGCAGGGTTTGACCCCGCAACAGGCGCACGACCGCGCCTGGGAAATGGTGCGGGAGGAATACATCCTCCTGCCGCCGGAAACGTAACCAACGGCCACACCGTAAATGGCCATCAGCAGGCCACGCCGGTTGAAAAATCACCGGGCAATCCCAACAGCTATCGCATCTCTGACGAGGATCGCCTGGGCGCAGGCGGTCCCAAGCAGAAGTTTTCACAAAATCTCAAGGCCATTGAAATCGTGCGGGCGCTGGATGCGGAGGATCGTCCGGCTTCACCGGACGAAAAAGCGATGCTGGTCAAATATGTCGGCTGGGGCGCGATGCCGCAGGTGTTCGACGTGGACAGCACAAGCTGGCACCAGGAACAAATCAGGCTTTCAGAGATTTTGTCGGACGAGGAACATCGTTCCGCACGCGCCACCACCCTCAACGCCCATTACACGGCACCGGCCATCGTCCGCGCCATGTATCAGGCGGCGGAGCGTTTCGGCTTTTCGGGCGGGCGCATCGTTGAACCGGCCTGCGGCATCGGCCATTTCATCGGCCTCATGCCGGAGGCGATGCTGAAAAAATCAGCCATCACCGGCGTTGAAATTGATCCGCTGACCGCGCGCATCGCGAAGGCGCTTTACCCGGATGCCGACATCCGCGAGCAGCCGTTTGAAAAATCCAAACTCGCCGATGAATCGTTCGACCTCGCCATTTCCAACGTGCCGTTCGGCGATTACACCGTCCACGACCCGCGCTGGAACAAATTCAAATTTCCCATCCACGATTATTTTTTCCCCGCCGCGCTGGACAAGCTGCGTCCGGGCGGGCTGCTCATGTTCATCACTTCACGTCACACAATGGACAAGCTTGATCCGACCTTGCGTGAATTGCTCGCCGCGAAAACAGAATTGCTCGGTGCGATCCGGTTGCCCAACGATGCCTTCAAGAAAAATGCCGGCACGGAAGTGACCACGGACATCGTGATGCTCCGCAAATTGCGCGCAGGTGAAACCCCTGCCGGTCCCGCGTGGACGGCCACGGCAGAATTCGCCAGCGACCGGCAGGAGAAATTATCCATCAACGAATACTTCGCCGCCCATCCCGAAATGATGCTCGGTAAAATGCGGCTCGCGCGCGGAATGTATCGTGACGGCGAGCCGGTGCTGGTGCCAGATGACCGTGATTTGGAAACTGCCCTGTCACAGGCCATCGGGCGTCTGCCGCAAAAGATATACCAGGCTGAAAAGCAAAACGCCGTCGTGCCGGCCTCGGACGTGAACATTCCCGCGCCGGACTACATCAAGGCCAACGCCTTTTGCGTCCACGAAGATGGCCGTGTTTGTATCCGGGAAGACGACCAGTTGCGGCCACTGGATGATGTGCCGGTCGAAACGCGCTCGCGGATTCGGCGGTTGATTGACGTGCGGGATGCGGTGCGGGTCTGCCTCCGCTCGCAATTGGACGGCAGCAGCGAGGAGCAAGTCGTCGAGGCGCGCGACAACCTTAATCTGGCCTACGACCGGTTTGTCGCCCGCTTCGGCCCAATCAATGCCCGCGTCAATCAGAACGCTTTCGACGGTGATCCTGATCTGCCGCTGCTGCTGTCACTGGAACATTACGACGAGGAAACCAATGTGGCGGTCAAAGCATCCGTCTTTCGCGAGCGGACGATTCATCACAGGCGACCAGTTGAATCGGTCGGTTTGCCCAAAGAAGCCTTGCTCGTCTCGCTGAATGAAAAAGGCCGCGTGGATTTGGATCACATGGCTTCCTTGCTGTCGCGCCCGGCAGCGGAATTTTTGCCGGACCTGAAAGGAATGATTTTTCTCAATCCGCAAACCAAAAAATGGGAAACCGAAGATCAATACCTTTCCGGCAATGTGCGCGAAAAACTTGTCGCTGCCGATGCCTCCAGCGTCGCCGATGTCCGCTTCCGCGAAAATGTCGAGGCGTTGAAATCGGTGCAACCGGCAGATTTGCCCGCGACCGAAATTGACGTGCGGTTGGGCGCAGCCTGGTTGCCGCCGTCAGACGTGCAGGATTTCGTTCACGGGTTGCTCGGCGTTCCGTCCGGTGTTGAGGTCGGCCACATCCACGCGCTCGGCTCGTGGCAAATCACAGGCAATTGGGAGGCGAAAGGGGCGACCGCCAACACGACCGATTGGGGAACGAACCGTTACACCGCCCTCGAACTCATCGAGGAAACGCTCAATCTTAAAACGCCAACCGTTTATGATTATGTGGACAAGAAGCCCGTCGTCAACGCGCAGTCCACCGAGGCCGCGCGGGAAAAACAGGAACGCATCAAGGAGAAATTCAAGGAGTGGGTCTGGCAGGATGATTCACGGAGGGAGCGGCTTTGCCGCCTTTACAATGATTCGTTCAATCACAGCCGGGTCCGCACATTCAATGGCGAACACCTGACGTTGCCGGGAGCGAGTGCGGCCGTTCAGCTTCATATTCACCAGAAGTCCGGCGTGTGGCGAATCCTGCAAACGCCCAACACGCTGCTCGGCCACGTTGTCGGTGCGGGCAAGACCTACACGATGGTTGCCGCCGCGATGGAATTGAAACGGCTCGGCTTGGCGCGCAAGCCCATGTTCGCCGTGCCGAATCACATGCTCGGCCAGTTCTCCAGCGAATTGCTCATGCTATATCCTGGCGCAAACATCCTCGTGGCGGGCAAAGACGATTTCGAGATGCAGAACCGCCGGAAACTTTTCAGCCGCATCGCGACCGGCAATTGGGATGCCGTCATCGTCACGCACTCCGGCTTCGAGCGCATTCCGTTGTCGCGCGAAACCCAGGAGCGCTTCTTCAAGGAGCAGTTGGAGGAATTGGAAAAGATCAAACGGGAACACGCCAACCCGGACAACCGGCGCGTGGTGAAGGAAATTGAAAAGGCAAAAAAGCGTCTCGAAGCCAAACTCGAATCACTCGCCGCCACTCACAAGAAGGATAACACGCTGACTTTTGAGGAACTCGGCATTGACCGGCTCTTTGTGGACGAGGCGCATTACTTCAAAAATCTTTTTTATGTTTCCAAGATGACGCGCATCGCCGGGCTGCCGCAAACGGCCAGTGAGCGCGCCTTCGATATGTATTTGAAAGTGCGCCACATCCAATCCGTGAATGGCAGCGGCGGGGTCGTTTTCGCCACCGGCACGCCCATCGCCAACAGCATGGCCGAGATGTTCACCATGCAGCGTTATATGCAGCCGGAGGATTTGAAAAAACACAATCTCGGCCATTTCGATTCGTGGGCCGCGACGTTTGGTGAACCGGTGACGGCGATGGAGCTTTCACCGGACGGCGCAGGCTACCGGCTGAACACGCGCTTCGCACGATTCATCAATGTGCCGGAGCTGATGCAGATTTTCCGGCAGTCGGCGGACGTGCAGACCGCGCAGATGCTCAATCTCGCGCGCCCGAAACTGGAAGGTGAGAAACCGGCGATCCGAAATGCGCCGGCATCGGCGGAACTGAAGGAGTTTGTGGAAGGTCTCGCGCGCCGTGCCGAGGCGTTGAAACGCGGGCGGGTTGACCCGCGCGAAGACAACATGCTCAAAATCACCACCGAGGGCCGCAAGGCCGCGCTGGATTTGCGGCTGATGAAACCCGGCCTGCCGGACGACCCGCAGAGCAAAGTAAATCTCGCAGTGGAAAACATTCACCGCATTTGGGAGGCGACCAAGGACGACCGTTTGACGCAGTTGGTGTTCTGCGATTTGTCCACGCCTCAAGACCGTGGCTTTTCCGTTTACGATGACATGGCCGACAAGTTGAAACGGCTGGGCATTCCCGCAACCGACATCGCCTTCATTCAAGATTATGACGCGGACAATGCGAAGCTGGCATTGTTTCGTTCCGTCCGCGCTGGCAAGGTGCGAATTTTATTCGGCAGCACTCAAAAGATGGGGTCTGGAACGAACGTCCAAGAGCGATTGGTTGCGTTACATCATCTGGATGCTCCGTGGCGACCGGCGGACGTTGAGCAGCGCGAGGGACGCATCCTGCGGCAGGGAAATAATAATTCGAGCGTTCAGATTTATCGTTACGTCACGGAAGGCTCATTTGATGCCTATATGTGGCAGACGTTGGAAACCAAGGCGAAATTTATCTCTCAGGTGATGAGCGGGGACATGACTGTGCGCCGCCTCGAAGACATGGACTCCGCCGCGCTGACCTATGCCGAAGTCAAAGCCATCGCGTCCGGCAATCCTCTCGTCATTGAAAAAGCCCAGGTGGACGCCGAGTTGATCCGGCTGACCCGGCTGCGCTCCGCCCATGCCGAAGAACAGTATCGCATCCGCGCCAGCCTGCGCCATTCCCGCGAGGAGGTGCAGGCTTGGACGGAACGGCTCGCAAATTTGCGCGAGGATTTGACTCTGCGGCAGGACACTTCCGGCGACAAATTTCACATCGAACTGGACAAACAGACTTTGGACAATCGCGGTGTCGCCGGGGAATTGCTGTTGCGTCGGGCGGAGAAAATCAAAGCCCGATTCGGCGAGGACATCCGCATCGGGCGCTTTGCCGGTTTTGATTTGTTCATCCGCTCCGGCTTCAACAACACCGCCGAACTCATTCTGCGCGGCAAAAACAGTTACAGCACCCGTGTCACGGACACGGCACTCGGCACCATCCGCTCGCTTGAATCTGCGGTGCAGGGATTTGAGGAACGTGTCGGACGGCTGGAATCCGACATCAAAGATTCGCAAAAGCGCGCAACTGAATTGGAAGCCAAGGTAGGTTCGCCATTCGAGAAGGAGGAGCGTTATCACAAACTTGTAACCCGCCAGTCAGAAATCGAGGAGCAACTTGATCTCACCAAAAATCAGGCACCGAGCCAGGTGGATGCTGCGGCCACAGACGAACGCGAGGAAAATTCCGAGAAGCAAACTGAAACGAAATCAAACCGGCGGAGCCAATCGGCTGCGGTTCGCGTATGAATTCAGAAGACCGATTGAAGCGATTGTTCGCAGCTTCACCAGAACAGATGGAGGCCATTGACGGCATTCTTGAATTTGGAATTCAGAAAAGACCCATGGCAACGACCGGCCCGCTGCTCATGGGAATGTCGGCTTCCGCAAAGCTGCTTGGAGTCAGCCGCGCCACCCTCTGGCGGATGACCAAAGCCGGTTTGCTACAAAAGATTGAAGTGCTGCCCGGCAGCTTCCGTCTTCGTCGCGCCGATTTAGAGGCCATCGCCGCCGGACAAAAGAAAATCGTGCAGCGGTAAGCGCGAGCGACATCAGTCCCATTTACCGGTGACTCGCATACCGCGGTTATCAGCACAAAGAATCCTACACGCTGAATTCAAAATTTTTGAGAAAGCAACTCTCTTCCACCATCTACTTTTTGGGCTGATTCGATGACCTTTGAAAGAAACGCTTCATTCTTAACACAATCGGCTAATTTTATCACAGGCCAGTGGAACTTTACAAAAGCCTCGATTAAGCCTCTTCGCAGACGCTCGCATTTGTCCCAATCATGAATCCACCAAAGATGCGGAACAATCGGATCAAGAATGAGCCAAGTTTCGTCCGGCAGGGCGTCGTTCCATGCGACCTGATGAACCCTCTCGAAGCATTCTTCGACTAAATTTAGCGCTTCAGGAGGGGCATTCTGGAAGCCGAGAGCAAGAATCATCGCAGCAAAGTAATTCGCTTCGGTTTGATTCCCGTTAGTCGCCAAATCTCTAAAAGTTCGCAGCCAAACCGTTGAGTCATATTGACGGAACTGGTAGGTAAATGGAGCTATAATGTGCGCTGCGAAAATGACGACCCTCTGAGGCGCACCTTCATGTGCCAGTATCCATTTGGCTATGCTTTCAACGTGAAAGGTAAGCGCACCGAGGGAACGATCTGATAACGGGCCGTTCCCTTTGGTCATCCAATCAAGAACACCGAAGACAACCGGTTGTCCCCACGTTTCCAAAGCACGTTTAAGCAAAAACTCAGAATCACTTTCGAGGAGCGCCAATCCGATGCCCTGCGTTAATTCTTCACTCAGCTTTGGGTGCGAAATTAAAGATTCAAAAAGCTCCCGCTTCCGATCCCCGGCGGCAACCCATAATTCGGGAGACACGCCCAATTCTGGTTTCGCCCGAAAGAGCATGGGCAAGAATTGGGGCTGCTCCGCAGTCACCGCTACCGCGATCACAGAGTTTATGGCTTCTATCATGCCTGCAAGAATATCCTCACCAAGACGATTGACGGGCGAACGAAACAACTTTGAGATTGTTTGTCGCGCGGATTCAACATTCCGATTACACAAATCGCTGCCCCTGTTTCTCAGCAAAAGAGCCTCCGAATTGAATGCTTCGTAATGTGGCGTCGATGCCAGGGCTGATAGAATTACCCCTTCTTCAAACGGTTTGAACCCAGGAATCTCCCGACCGTGTCCAAAAAAAGCAGACTTCAAACCGAACCCTGTGTCGGCATCTGGGAACATTTCCGCAACCATAGCAATCAAATCCTCCACAGTGCGTTCTGAGGCATTGAGGAATTTGTCGATGAATTGCGCGAAGCGGCTATAAAATGTCCGGTCAGGCACGTCCGCGAATTCCCAAAGCAACTGCCTGAATTTCCCCCCGTTTGCATCCAGCGCATCATCGGTTGCCCTTACGAACCATGCGGCCTGCTGTAGGTCGCTTTTAACCAGCAAGCTCATTTCTGTTGACTGCTTCGCCGCCGTTGACGAAGTAATCTCACGAACCAATGTTGGAGGCGCGCATTGGACATCAAATGGTTTACCGGCGAATCCTCGGGAGGACAATGCTCCCGTGCAAAAGCTGAACGCCTTGCGTAGTGGTGGCCATTGTTGAGACCACACACGAAATAACGCCGCCTCATAGGAACGCGAACTTTGCGCCGCAATCAAAACATTCTCTTTGTTCTGCGCATATAGCGTTTCGATTAAATCTGCTACTTGAACATGCGTCCCATTAATTGGGGACAAAGCGACCGCCTCGGTTTGCTTCACTTCGAATTGAATTGGTTTAGAATACTCCGTGATAGACTTTGGGCCTTGGGGTCGGACAAATAGCGAAGTCAAAGAATGCAAATCAGGAATTTCAGCCATCGCGCTCCCAGATATAAACAGGGTGTGCGTCCAGACACAACCTGGGCGAGGCATCTCAGAAGCATACCAAGTTTTCGCAAACGCATACAAATTGATTGATTCAACAGGATAGCCGGTGAGATATTCCTCAAAACCCGAAACCACATTGCTTCCTGAAAGGTCACTCATTCTCAGAATGAGCCGAGCGAGTTCATCTGCAAATTTAACCGACCCATCCAAAAGGCGATGGCCTTCTGAATAACCATGTAGCGTTTGTTGAATAGCGATGCTCTTCATTTTGATTACAGCCCGTCCAGTTTTATCGCATCAACCAAAGAAGCGGTTCGGTTATATCATGCTGATTTTTGACATCAGAACCGACTATTTCAATGCGTCTCGCTGGTAGTCTTTTGTGCAACGCCGCAACTTCGTCGCCATCGTATGTGCCGCCCTGAGCACTGACCCCGTAGAAAGCAACCTCAAAAGACTTGCGATTTGACGAAAGGAACTGGCTCAACAGTGGCAATTGTTGGTCAAACCAAACTTGAGGGCTGATTTTCGACGGAGCGACCAAATCCCAAGCCGAAATAGCAATCGCGAGGCGGAACGGAGCGCGAAAGTGCGTATGCCGTTTCATGAATTGCAAAAGTTCCACAAGTTGGACTTGTGTGGGCGCTTTTTCGATCTCCCATGGAGCGGATGGCGGGGCCACCGCTTGCGGCTCAGCCAATTTTTCAACCATATCGTCATCAATAAGTGCAGCGAGATCGTCCACTTCCGCGATCCGCAGCGGAAGCACAATGGAACCGGGATGGATGAACAAGATTCCGCCGTTCGCGGACTTCAAGCATTTGTCGTAACTTGCCGTAAGCTGGCGGCTTGTCCATTGCTGCTTGAACGATTCGCCAGAAACATCTGGAAACGTCAAATGGGCCTCCTCGTCGCCGTTGCTTCTTTTCAACCTCATGGAGACGAAAGTCTCGCTGTCGGTGGGATTCCGACCCACCGGCTTGAAAGCCAACCAAGCATCCCGGATTTTATTCAAATAGCCACTTTCCCCGTCAAGCCTTTGCAAAATGAGTGCAGTGGGAGACTGTTTTTGCTGAATCGCATACCACAACGCAGCGAGAAAGCTCGTTTTGCCGGTGCTTGGCAAACCGATCAAAAGAAAATTGTGGGACTTCGAGCCGTTCATGCGGTGGCATTTTGAGCGTTGTGTCGTTTTGCAAATAGCTCGCTTTCGCGCTGTCCCCCGTTATCCGCTGGCGGTTCGAGTTTCAACTGCCGCCCTTGGGGCCAGTGGGCGATCCAATCCACGAGCAATTCCCTAACCCCAAAACCCATTTTCAAATTAGGGAAGCGCGTGGGTCGCGCGGCGGCTCGATGGAATTTGAAATTCGAAATGCGACTGGCGAACGACGCTTTGAAGTCCTCTTCGACAGTGTCCACGAATTCCTTGATCCCGTCTTTGTATTTCTTCGCTTCAAAGTAATCGCATTTGGCCCAAACGACGGTAACGAAACAGGAGCTTTCAAGCATGTCGCTGTCCAAACACGATTGGAGGAGCGACTTCGCGTCTTGGACCATTCCCCAGCGCTTTTCTGGCTGCAATGCCTTCTCGCAATCCAAAAACAGAAGCAAATGACTGGCGCGTAGTAGAAATGTCAGCCGTTTGCATTCATCGGTCGAATTTCGAGCGTGCTCGAACATTTCCCCCGAAACGTCAGTAAACAGAAAATCAATGTGACTTTCGTCACCTGTGCCATCCTGAATCTTGACATGAAGATATTCCGGGTGTGGGCCATCATACGGAGTCCGTCCCGTCTCCGGTATTTCATTTTCTGAATCCGTCCTGGAAAGGTGGCAACGTTGCTCAAATGCAGGAAAAGTGTCGCACCCCGCGAATTGGTTGGACTTGACGTGACCCGTCTGGAAAAGCTCATAGACACTCGAAAGCAGCGTCGTCTTCCCGCAGGCAACCGCGCCCGCAGTCACAATTAACCGGACGGGGCCTTCTGCCGCCATTGCCTGTGCCTGTGTCTCGGTCAACACCGTTCCTGTCGGAAGTCGGATTAGTTCGGGTTCCGCAGTCGCAACCAAAACGGCAGGCGTCTCGGCATCAGCAGCCGCAGCAACAGGCTGTCCTGGTGTTTTTCCATCGGGTCCGGTTGTTATTGCCATAATATTTACTTCACTTTTGACCACAACGATGCGATCAGGTGTTCAAGGAAAATCTGATAGGCCAACAGTTGCGGAGCAATCTTGCCGCCGCCTTTGGTCTTTGTTGAAGTTGGAAGCGCCTGAACCCATGCGTCGCCCTCCGCCAAATCCACAGACAGCTTGATGCCGTGCGACACGGGGCAAAGATTCAGCAGGGAAGGCGGGCAGCCGGGTCTTGCGAAGTTCTGCCGCCAATCCATCGGTAATTCTGCAATTGCGTCCTTGAGCACAACATGAGCGGGCGGCTTTGGCTTCACAAATTTCACGACACGATCCAGCAGCGCCGCCGCCGCCGCAGGGCCGGGAGCGATGCGGGAGAGATCAGCCAATTCCTTGCCGGCCATGAGAGCCGCCTGCGCAACCGAATAATCTGACCAACGCTTGCCTGTATCACGACTCGTTTCACCGAAGACCCACCACAGCATGTTCGATTCCTCCGCTACCACGTTGAGATCGCGCTGAAGTGTCTTGATTAAAACCGTCGTCTCGTCATCTTCAGATTCGGCGTTCGGGTCCGGCTGGCTTCGCGCTATCGCCCGCGCATTCAAATGCTTGGCTGCACGTTCGGCAATATCATTGACGCAGGCTGACGCACGAAGATTTTGCGCCCCACAGGAAACAAGAGCCATTGACGCAAAATCACCCAACAGGACGGAGCCGTTCTCCATAATGGAAACAAGTTTAGCGCCAGCGAGAACGGACAGTTCCCGATTGTTGTCCTTCATCCTGAATGCACTGTCGGCTTGCTTGAAGGGAACCCGAAAATTTTCAATAAAAGTTTCTTTTCCCTCATAGAAGGCAAAAAATAATTCCACCAGCGAAACGATCTCGTCGCGCCCGGCGCTGAACGTCTCCACGCCCACCCAACGTTTTTCCAGCACCTCGCTCGGCCATTCGATTCCCGCCGCCAGAAACCATTCAGAAAAATTGTTGTGCATATTCATGGTATTTATTTCGTCGCTGTTTCAAACGGGTTTTCTTCCGACACGCCATCCCCGTAGTTTTTTTCAACCAGGGTCCAAAGTGCGGAAAGTTTCCCTTTCTCCCGCGCACCCTGAAATACGGTTTGCGCTAATTGATCACGCGGAATGGCAGGAGCATCATCCTTAACAAAATGGAGGGTTTTTGCAATCTCCATCTGTTTATGATAGGGCAACTTCAAAAATCGGAACGCTAATCTTTTGGATGGGTTGAACACGGCGGTTTTACTTCCTACAAATGGTGGATTTTCGGCTTCAAGGGCATAGATTTGATCCAGCGACTCATTGGGCACAGCGACAATCTCGCTGGCCGTTGACCATTCTCGTTCACGTTGCTCTGCAAATGCAATAAGGTTTTCTCTCGGCGCATAAATCAAATCCTCGACGCGGTCCAAATTGAAGACCTTCTGGTAATACGGCGCGGAAAAGCCTGTAGCCTCACCCCAGAGCGCCGTGCAATTCTCCTGTTTCAAAATTTGCGTAATGAAGTATAGCAGCGCGACACCCGTGCCGCGAACCTTAACGGTTGAATCCTCTTTTGGGCGTGGAATAAAAGGATGTGAACCCAAGTAATCAAGAACGATCTTGTTGCACCACGTTCTGCGAAAATGACTAAAACCGATAATTTCGGAATCTGGGAACCAATTGCACCGAAGCACTATAAATCCGCCGACTTCAATTTTTGGATTGCTGGCAATGTGATCACTGAAATCGGTTAAACTATTGGCGTAAATGCCAAGTTCTGAAGACGCCTCATATCGTTTGATGGCAAGTTGCGCAAATTCTACGGAGTCGACGCGAACCGGATTATCGTCATCGCCGATGGCCTGCCGCCAAATTTTGGCGAATCCAAAATCAGCGGCTTGGGCAAAGGAAATCTTTGCCTTCTCTTTTTTGCCATTGAGTTCGAGAATTACGTCCATGACATTTTTTGGCGCGTTGCAGCCTTTTGCAATTTTTTGAGGGTATTGTATCACGCTCAAAACTAAACCCAACAAAATTCAACGCAGCGTGTCGGCCCTGCGACAAACGATTGCGGCGTAAGACTCCGACCTTTGTTGCTTCGGCTATGCCAGCAAAAAATCGAATTCACCGACCGATGATTTGCAATATTCGCTGGATGCAAAACCTCAAATTCCCGGACTTACGTTAATCGACAAAGCGGATTGAAAATGTGTGGTATGATGTGTGGTATATTGTTCGGCGTATTTCAAGAAGTTCACCATGTTTCACAAAATGGCAACCGAAAGGAACAAGCGCATAAAATATAATAAAAACGGCCATGAAATGAGGATTTCATGGCCGCAAAATGGTTGCGGGGGTGGGATTTGAACCCACGACCTTCAGGTTATGAGCCTGACGAGCTACCGGGCTGCTCCACCCCGCGATTAGGAACAAGCAATATGTCCAACACCCGCAGCCAACGCAAGAAGTTTCGGCCCCAATTCAGAATGATAGGCGCACCTGGACACTGCGACAAACAAAGTTGCATCGTTTCGCAAGGAACGCCGGATTTATCCGGCAGGGCATTCAATCACGCGGATCCGCTGCCGCATGAATGCGGCGTTCCGTCACAGTGTCCAAGTGCGCCCGGGATGATGATGAATCCCGGTGGCTCGTCAGGTTCATAATCCCGCAGTGCGGGATTATGATTCCAAGGAGAATGGCCGTTATTCCATTTTTGGGCGGACTGTTTCCCCGCCCGCCAAATTGCGTGCCTAAAAACAAATTTAAAGTCGTCTAAAAGTGATACACCCGAAAAAAGGTATTCAAAAAGTGTTCAGCATTTGAAGTGACAGCCGATGGCATTAAAGCTGCACTACGCTGTGCAGATGGTTGGAGGAATAAATTGATTACGCACATGAGTAAATCGCAAACATCTGAAACCAGCGGAATCAAACAAAATTTATGAATATCAGCAACTCAATGGCCCTCGTGGCTTTGGCCATCACATTAACCTCCTGCGCGACCCCGCCGCCGCCGCCGCAGGCGTTTCACAATACTGACAATACGGCGCTGGTCATCGCGTCTTTGGATGACAAAACCTGCCAGATGATTCAACCCACAACCTCCAGCGGGGAGAAAAACGAGGCGGTTCTGGCAAAGGCCATGACGCTGCCCCAACATCAGGCAGCAGTGGTGATCCTTGAGAATTACACCGAGCCGCAGATCGGTGACCAGTTCCGCGATCGTGGCACAGCCTGGTTCGTCGGATTACGAAACCTCGGATATCAGCACATTGTCTTCCTTCAAGGCAATGGCGTTGCCAACCCCGAGGGATTAATGACACTTGCCGAATACAATTAGCGTATCGGGTTACAAATCCCGCCCGCCGGATTACGAGTCTCATCCTGCGGGCGGGTCGCTTTTTCAGGTCCGTCCGCGCAACCAATTTCACGGATGAAAATGACCGGCAAAACTTTGACACCGCGCGTTCAGCCTTTATTCTTGGTCCGTGCGCACCGTTTCCGTACAACTGGGAAATCGCAGTTACGCGATCAAAATTGCGCCGGGTTTGATTGACCAACTCGGCCGCGAATGTGCGCGCCTGAAACTCGGCGCGCGGTGCGCCATTATCACCGACACCAATGTCGGCCGCCGGTTTGCCAAAGCGGCCTTCAATTCCCTCGCCACGGCAGGTTTTTCGCCTTCACTGATTGTGGTTCCGGCGGGCGAAACGGCCAAAAGTTTGAAAACCGTCCAGACCGGCTACGACCTGCTCGCGGCGCACCGGCTCGAACGCAAATCGTTCATCGTCGCGCTTGGCGGCGGCGTGGTCGGCGATCTGGCCGGGTTCGTCGCCGCGACGTATTTGCGCGGCATCGCGTTTGTACAGGTGCCGACGACGCTGCTGGCGCAGGTGGACAGCTCCGTTGGCGGCAAGGTCGGCGTCAATTTGAAAGCCGGTAAAAATCTCGTGGGCGCGTTTTATCAACCGCGTTTGGTGCTGTGCGATCTCGATACCCTGCGCACCTTGCCCGAACGCGAGTTTCGCGCCGGTCTCGCCGAAGTCATCAAATACGGCATCATTTACGACGCGAAACTGTTCGCGCAACTGGAGCGCGATCTGCCAAAGCTGTTGCGGCGCGAGCCCAAAACCCTCGCTGCCGTCATTGCGCGCTGTTGCGAAATCAAAGCGGAGGTCGTGGGCCAGGACGAAACTGAAAACGGCTTGCGCGCCATTCTGAATTTCGGCCACACCATCGGCCACGCCATCGAAAACATTTCCGGCTACGGAAAATATTTGCACGGCGAGGCGATTTCCATCGGCCAGGTTGCCACCGCAAAATTGTCCTCCGGACTGATGGGTTTGTCCGGAAACGATGCCGGGCGGATCCGTGATTTATTCAAGCGTGCCGGCCTGCCGATAGGCATCAAATTAAGCACGCCGCGGCGAAGGAAGCTTTTTACCGCGATGAGGCTGGACAAAAAGGTCAGCGGCGGTGAAATCAAATTTGTGCTTGCCCGAAAAATCGGCAACGTAACCTGGGGGCAGCGCGTGCCTGAAAATCTGATCAACCGCGCGCTCGATGAAATCGTAAATCGTAAATCGTAAATCTAAAATCAAACATGGTTCTGGTCATAGATAACTACGATTCGTTCACCTACAACCTCGTGCAATATCTCGGCGAGATGAACGTGAAGTTGCAGGTGCGGCGGAACGACGACATCACGCTGGACGCGATTCGCGAGCTGAAGCCGGAGCGCATTCTCGTGTCGCCGGGACCGTGCTCGCCGCGCGAATCGGGGTTGTCGAACGAAGTCATTCGCACGTTCGGCCGGGAAATGCCCGTGTTCGGCGTCTGCCTCGGGCACCAGTGTATCGGACACGTGTTCGGCGCGGAGGTGGTGGTGAATTACCGCATGATGCACGGCAAAACCTCGCCGATCAAACACAACGGCAGGGACCTCTTTGTGGGGATGGCCAATCCCTTTGTCGCCACGCGCTATCATTCGCTCGTCATCAAGCGCGACACACTGCCCGATTGTCTCGAAGTCACGGCCGAGAGCGATGAGGGCGAAATCATGGGCGTGCGGCACAAGGAACTGCCGATCTGGGGCGTGCAATTTCATCCGGAAAGCATTCTCACCGAAAATGGACGTCAGATTATCAAAAATTTTCTCAAGTTGAAGTAATGGCGGTGTGCGCTATACTCAATGGCTCATGCAGATTGTTTTGCTGAAATCGAAAATTCACCGTGCCACTGTCACGGGCGGCAACGTGAAATATGAGGGCAGTCTGACCATTGCCGTTGACCTGATGGAAAAGGTCGGCCTGCACCCTTATGAAAAAATACTCTGCGGCAACATGGCCAACGGAGAACGGTTTGAGACTTACGCGATACCGGGCCGGCGCGGTTCCGGCCAAATCATCATGAACGGCGCGGTGGCGCATCTGGGCAAAAAGGGCGATTTGCTGACCATCATGAATTTTGCGACCTTCGGCAAGGTGAAGGCAGCAAAATGGAAACCCCGTGTTATTGTCCTCGGCAAGGGGAACAAGATCATGGACAAACGCGGCATTTGATTGGCAAAGGTGGCACAGGCGTCAACGCCTGTGAAATTCAACCGTCACACAGGCCGGAGGCCTGTGCTACTTTGCGCTCAACAAAGGAAACAAGATCGTGGACAAACGGGGGATTTAACACAAATGGCAGGGCGGCACTGCCGCCTGCCCCAACAACGAATGGCGGAGCAGCAGTTCCGCCCTACCAATAAAAAAACACGCCGGTTTGGCCGGCGTGTGGCGTTTCGAAATGGCTTCGTGGTTTAGAAATTCCTGGCGACGGAATTCCAATCAATCACGTTCCAGATCGCCTTCAGATAATCGGCGCGCTTGTTCTGGTATTTCAGGTAGTAGGCATGTTCCCAAACGTCCACGCCGAGCAACGGCTTGCCTTCGCAACCGGCGATGGCCCTGCCCATGAGCGGATTGTCCTGGTTGGCGGTGGAAACGATTTCCAGTTTGCCGCCGTTCGAGACGAGCCAGGCCCAGCCGCTGCCGAAACGGCCGATGCCCGCCGCTTCAAACTTCGCCTGAAAATCTGCAAACGAGCCGAACGCCGACTTGATGGCGTCGCCGAGCTTGCCGGAGGGCGCGCCGCCGGCCCGGGGGGCGAGGATTTTCCAGAAGAACGAATGGTTCCAATGGCCACCGCCATTGTTGCGCACCGGGCCGCGGATGTTGTCCGGCACGGACGCGAGGTCCTTGATCAGCGCGTCGAGCGATTTGGCTTCGAGGATGGCGTTGCCGGCGATGGCCTTGTTGAGATTGTCCACGTAAGCCTTGTGATGGCGGTCGTGATGAATTTCCATCGTCAGTGCGTCAATGTGCGGTTCCAAGGCTTCCTTGGGATAAGGCAGGGGCGGTAGTTCGTGTGCCATAATTTTTAATCCTTTCGTTTCGTTTTGTTAATACTTGAAATTAAATTGCGCCAGAGTCAGAAAAAAAGCAAGTGTGGAGAAAATGACAAACCGGCCACCGGTTATTCCTGCTGGACGGTTTTGACAACAGCAGATTCAATGGAGACATCCGGCGGGTATGAGCGAACCATCGAGCAAAAACATTTTCTGGACCCCGGGCAAGGTCACGGCGGAACAGCGCGCGCATCGCCTTGGCCAGTCCGGTTGTGTCATCTGGCTTACGGGGTTGAGCGCCTCCGGCAAGTCCACGATTGCCACGGAACTGGAGCACGCGCTGTTCGATCAGGGCAGGCTCGCCTACGTGCTGGACGGCGACAACACGCGCCAGGGCCTCTGCTCCGACCTGGGTTTCTCACCGGAGGACCGGCGCGAGAACATCCGGCGGGTGCGGGAAATTGTCAGGCTGTTTGCCGATGCCGGCATCATTTGCATCACGGCGTTCATTTCTCCCTACCGGGCCGATCGCGAGGCGGCGCGCCGAATGTTGCCGCAGGGAAAATTCATCGAGGTATATTTGAATGCGCCCCTGGAAGTTTGCGAGCAGCGTGATTTGAAGGGGCTCTACGCCCGGGCGCGGGCCGGAGAAATCAAGGAATTCACCGGCATCTCCGCCCCTTACGAACCGCCCTTGAACCCGGAACTTGAATTGCGCACCGACAAATTGAGCGTCGCGGAAAGTGTTTCCGCCATTCTGGAGCGGTTTAAAAAAATACCGGCGGCTTAAACCAGATGATCCGCCCCCTGTTCATCATCGGCAACAAGCGCTCCGGAACCTCCCAACTGGTGCGGGTCTTGAACCTGCATCCGCAGGTGTTCGTGTCCCATGAGTCCGATATCGCCTGGATCTTGTATCAATTTCATCACGACCAGCCGTATCACGCACATGCCTGGGACTCGGACCGGGGCATGCGCCTGACACTGGAGTGCGCGGGACATTTGCTTCGCCGGGAGGCGAGTCCCCGGGAGAATTTTACCGCCGTGCAGTTGTTGGTAATGAGAAAGGGCAATCCGTGGCTGCCGGCCCAGCAGAAAACCGGCCTGCGGTGGGTCGGCGACAAGAAACCGATGCAGCACACGGACCCGGTGTTGCTGGCGTTTCTGTTGCAGCACTTTCCCGAGGCGCGTTTTCTGCACATTGTCCGGCATCCGTTCGAAGTGGTGGCGAGTTCCGACCGGTTCAATCGGACGGCGAACGGGGATTTCTGGCTGGGGCTGTCACCGGAGGAGAAAGTGGAACGATGGGCCTTTCACGAACAACAGGTGTTGCAGCTCCGCCAAACCCTGCCCGGGCGCGTTCACAGCCTGCGTTACGAAGATTTCTGCCGCCAAACCGAAAAGGAATTGTTGGGCTTGTTCGAGTTTTTACAATTGGAGCCTGACCCGCAGATGCTCCGGGAAGCCGCCCGTCAAACCCGTCCGCAGGCCCGCGCCGTCCCGGCGATGCGATGTTCCGCGGAGGTGGTGCGCATTGCCGCCGTGCATGGCTATGATCTGCGGCGCCCGGCCGGCCGGCTCCGGGTGTTGGCACAGAATATCTACCGGCAGGCGGCAAAAAAATTGAGCGGCTGTTTGCGGTCAAACTTAAACTGAAAACCATTGGAATAAATTTCCGCGCAGTCTGAAATTTTGAAAACGGATTTGAAGCCAATTCCCAAATAACCAAGCGTTCCCTGTTCTGGCTTTTTTGAGGAGTTGATGTTGCAAATCGCCCGGAGATTCTTTTCTTCAAAAGGCTGGCCGTTGTGGACGAATTTCAACCGATGTTCGTTGAGAGAAATGCTGACTTCGCCGGACTGAAGCGGCATGTTTAATCCCGAATCTTCTGCGTTTTGAATCAATTCGAGGATAAAGCCCGAACTGCGCGTGAAAATAACTTGTGAAATGTGACGCAGCGCAGTGACGTAACCCGTCCAGATGTGAGTGCCTTTGGAGTTTTCAAACTCCTGTCTGAGACGTTCAACGGCATCTTTTTCGGTTGGCACAATTGGAGTTTAGAAAATGGGCACGAAATTAAAAGCGTTTTGACCCTGCTTTATTCGACTCCTCACCCCGGCCCTCTCCTCGTTTGGCGAGGAGAGGGGGAATTATTTTTGTGCAACGCTTTCCCAGGGTAGTCGCTACGCGCCAACCCTGGGCTATTTTCTTTTGCTCTGTTGGAGCATAGGACAAGACGGTCGCGTAGGTTCCTGTCTATGGTGCCAATTCGTTCAACAAGTCCACCCAGCGGTCGGCCCAGCGGGCAATGGAGTAGTTCCGCATCACCTGTTCCCGGCCGGCCCGGCCGAATGCCGCCCGCAACGTTTCCTGTTCCGCCAGCCGGTGAATGGCCTGCCGCCAATCGTCCGGACCTGCGGCCCAACAGCCCGTCACCCCGTCAACGACGAGGTCCCGGTTGACGCCAACAGGAGAGGCAATGACGGGAAGTCCGGCGGCCATGTATTGCACCAGTTTTGCCCCGCATTTGGCCGCTTGGTAAGGTTCGTCTTGCAACGGCATGAGGCCAATGTCCATGTGGTCCGCGATGGATTTTTCCACGGCGGGCGACCACGGCAAAAAGCGCGCCCATCCGATGTCCCGCAAAAAGCGCGGCGGTTCGTCTGAAATCACCACCAGCTCGAAAGACACCTGCCGGCGAATTTCACCCAAAACGTCCAGCCAGTGCAACAGCGTCTGTTCGATGGACATGGAACTGCCCAGCCAGCCGGCCCGCAGCGGACCATTCAACCGGTAATCCGTCCGGACGCTAAACAGGTCGGGGTCAACCGCCGTGGGTATGACGACGCAGCGGCGGGAGAAGGGCGACAGCTCTCCGGCGATGGTGCGGTTGCCGCACACCACAACCTGTGCCCGTCGGCAGAGTTCAAGCAACCGATTTCGTCCCGGACCCAGATATGATGCGTCGTCAATGTCCAACACCATTGGATTGGGTGCTTTCAGAAATGGCCAGCGGCTCACAGGCAGTTCGCGGCTGATGACAATGGGTTCATCCGGCTGAAGTTTACGGAGCGCCGACATGGCTCGCGCGGTTTGCCAGCCGCGGTGCAGACGCCGGGTCGCGCGTTTCGACCAGGAACCGGATCGTGGCAGCGACTTCCCCATGCCTGAATCAAAGTGATGCATCTGCAAACGCCAGCTGCGGCGGAGAAAGTGGCCCGCGTAAGCGGCTATCCGCAGCCGCGAGGACGGGTGGTTGACGCCCAGGGTAAAAGCGAGAAGCTGCTTCATACCGGACGGGTTTTGCCGGACAAGATGCCGGAGTAAAGCGCTTCCAATCGTTGGAATTGATGCTCTTGATTGATTGCTGGTGCCAATTGCCGGGCCGCCGCGCCCAATTGATTCCGCAGCCCGGAATCCAGGAGTCGCCGCAAAACTTCCGCCAGTTTACCCGCATCATCCGGGCGATCCAGGACCAGTCCATTGACCCCATGGCGTATCAAATCCGCAGAACCGTCGAACCGGCTCGTGACCACCGCACAACCTGCGGCCAGGGCTTTCAAAGTCGAGAGGCTGCCGGCGTCGTGATACGTTGGGTGCAGAAAAATGTCCGCCGCGTGGTAATAATCATCAACGTTTTTCACCCAGCCGGCCAGGCGACAGCCATCGCGGAGATCATGCTGCTGGATGTATTGTTGAAAAGCCTCGTCCTGGCTGTGTCCCGCAATGATCATCAGCAGTCTTTTCCGGGTCTCCTCATCCAGAAGGGAAAAGGCGCGCAGCACGGTCATCACGCCTTTTAGATAAAAGTTGGTGGCGGTGACCAGCACCAGCAGACGATCGCCGACGGCCAGGGCCTGACGCAACTTTTGGACTGCATCCGGGGTGGGAGAGACTGGCAGGCGGATGCCATTTGAAATGATGATCGAATCCCGGCAACCCAATTGCGCAAAATCGGAAGCCACTCTTTTGCTGCAGGCAACGAGCAGCCAGTGGTGCCGGCATTGGTGCAACTGCAATCGCACATCGCGCCACAGGCGAACATGCCAGAATCGGCGGAGGCGCAGCTTCAAAGGGTAAGCCCGCAACTGGCGATACCAATTGTGAATGAGCGAGCCCATCAGCGGGTGAAAGACATCGGACGCCAGGAGGCAGCCCGTGTCATGCACGATGTCGATGGGATGATCTTTGACCAGATTTTGCAAGGCACCGGCGCGTCTCCAGGAATTTTTCGTATGCTGGGCCACCGGCAATGTCAACAGCGTGAAAGGTTCGGGAGCAGAGATCTCTGCCCGTTCGCAGGCCACGCACACATCGTGCCCGCGATCCACGAGCCACAGCGCGTAATTTCGCAGCCACTCGGATGCCCCTCCCCCTTCCGGCTGGTAAATGCCGATGGCCAGGAGGATGCGGAGACGCTGGGTGGCTGAAGGCATGTTCAGGTCCTCCGCCGCAGAAGTTCATCAGCGGCATCTGCCACCTCCGGCCAGGAGACTTGTTGCATACACCAAGCTGTCTCGGAGCGTGCAGGCGTGTGGATGCATCTCCAGTTGCAGCCGGCACAAGGCACCGTCCGATAAAGCACTTTCGTTGACAGGGTGGCTTCGCGAGGATATGGGAAATACCTTGTTGGAAGGCCACTGCCACCGACCGCGACGGTCGGACGGCCGAGAGAGACGCCCAGATGATAGGTGCCGCTGTCGTTCGCAATCACCAATTCGGCGTGGGCCAGCAGATCTGGAATATCCTCGATTGAGATTTGACCGCAAAGGTCAACGAGATCGGGATTGGCGCCGGTGTCATCGGGCCAGCGGATGGGAGAATGATTTTTTTCACCACCGATGAGGACAACAGCCAACTGGTGTTGCGTTGCGACCTGCCGGGCGGCTCGCAAGAAGTTTTCCAGGGGCCAGGAACGTCTGCGGTCGGATGCGTTGGGGGCAACCACGAGATAGGGAGACTTTGGGGGAATCACGGCATGGAGTTGTTGGCCGTTCTTCCGCAACTGCCAGGGATCTGAAGAAATGGCGGCCAGCCCCATGCCGGCCATAAATTCAGCATACCGTTCCAGCTCATGCATGGGCGCGTGCCGGGGCGCGATGAGCTTTGTGTAAAAACGGTCGCCGCACCATTGTTCCTGCGGGCTGATGAAGGGAGCATGACCGGCGTTGCCAATCCTTTCCCGTGCGCCGGTGGCGCGAACCAGGCAGTCTTCCACCCGGAGCATGCGATTGAAGGTCGGTTGGACGGCGAGGACGAAACGGCTGGCGACGGCCTTGAGCATCGCCGCCCGATATCCGAACCGGCGGGTAAAGCGGTGTCGTTCGATTCCTTCCACCCGGTCCACGTCATAATGGCGGCGCGCAAACCCGACCAATGCCGGATGCACGAACAAGACCGCCTGCAAACCTTGTGAGCGCATGTGTCTGGCCAGACGGGCGATGGCGTGTCCGGCCAACAGCAGATCGCCCAGGCCATGCAGGCAGAAGATGGCGCCCTCCGGTCTTGGGGACTTTTTCCGGCGGTTCAAAAGAACGATCGAGTCAAAACTCAACAGCAAACCGGCACGCAGCAGCCGGAACCAACCGTCAAGATGGATGCGGAGTTTTGATTTCACAAAAATGAGTGCCATTGGTCGGCGAGACTTTCGGCCAGGCTGTGTTGGGGTCGCCAGCCAAGGTTGAACATCCGTCCGGGGTTGCCAAGACTATGCCAGAGCACGTCGGGCGATGTCTCGCCGGGGTTGACTTCAACTTCCACACCCGCCAGGCGTCCCACAACGTTGGCGACAAATTCCACGGTGCGCCCCTGGCCGGTGCAAATGTTTGCCACCGACGGGGGCTTTGGTGACTCGGCCAGTGTCACGAGTGCGCGGGCCGCATCCCGCACATCAATCCAATCGCGGACATGATTTCCGGAACGCACCCGCGCCGGTCGCTCGCCACGGCGGATCCGTTCCAGCAATGCTCCCACAAACTGATGGTTGCCCTGGCCGCGGCCAATGGGATTGAACAAACGTGCCGCGATCACGTCCAGACCGTTTGCCGCAAACCGGCAGGCCACATCGAATTGCCCGCACTTGGCGCAGCCGTAATCCGAAAGCGGATGTGGGGCGTCTGCCTCGGATGAGCTTGCATTGGTGGAATTCCCGTATTCAGCGGCAGAACCCAGCAGCACAACCCGGCACGATGGTTGTTCCGCCTGCACCGCCTCAAGGATGATCGTGGTGCTGCGAACATAAAAATCCCGCAGTTCGGAACGGGGGATCGCCGGGTGATGTCCGATGGCGTTCAGCACGATTGACGGTTGCAGCTTTCGCAGGAGCGCGCGGAGATTATGAACATCAAACACGTCGGTTGTGTGCCAGGATTTCCCGGCAACAGCGGCGGGCGGTGGAGCCGACCGGCCGGCTCCCACAACCTTGCGGCCGCGCGCTTCGAGTTCCCCAAGTGTGGCACGGCCAACAAAACCGGCTGCCCCCAGCACCAGCCAACGAGCAACATCATGGTCGTGCGAATATGAACGATCCACCGTTTTCACATCTTTTCTGCGGTACACGTCTTGAGCCAACCGGCCATGCGGAATTGGTCCTGGTTCTGTTCGAACACGTCCTGTGCGACCGCACCATCGTCCCGGCGGCCGACGGCCAGCCAGATGGCGTCCAATTCGAAACTGGCGATCTTTCTCCGCAATGCAGCAACTCGTTTGGTGCTCAAAAAACCCGGCTACGCCGGGCTTTTCCCAGACAAAATTATTTCAATGCAAGGTGTGCCCCATCGTAAATCCTGGCGCATGACGCCTTGCTTCTTCACTTCGCGCATGATGTCGAACACCTGATTCCATTCCAGTTGAAGCGTGCTCGTATCTGGCCAGTCCTTTTCTTCCGTCCAAAACTCCAGGTGCAGCTCCAACTGGCCGTTCTTTTCCTCCGGGGTCACCATGCTGAATCGGTCCAAAGCCTTCGCGAAGTCTTTTCCTGATTTTTTTGACCACTGCCATAACACTTCATCGGTAATATCCAGCGGCAGGGCAGGTGACCGCACCGCAAACAGCCGGGGCTTGGTGCCCCGGGGATCGTTCGGGTCCGGCGACACATAGGCCCTGTCACCCACAAAGATCGCCACATCGCCTTTAATGACTTCGCCAACGCCGTACAAGGAAGGCCATACGAGGGCGATTTTGCCGTCCGGTGCGCGGTATTGAAATGAAACCCGCGTGTCGGCGGGCGCCGGCGAGGATCTGTTCGGGTGGCCTTTTTCTTCATAACCGCTGCCCAGGGGCGCGACCGGATTAGGAATCATGCAGCCGGCCAAACCGGCGCACAGAATCGCCAGTGAAAAATGGACGATCGGATTTTTAGCCAGTTTCATGAATTTCTTGGTCAACGTTGCGCCAGCCGGTCTCTTACTTGGTGTAGTGTCGAGCCTGCGGCTCGATATGTTCGGCGCACAACGCCGATTCTACAACCAAAGAACAACGCTATTTAGCTGTCAGCTCCACAAAATTCTTCAGTAATTGTAATCCAACTTTCTGACTTTTTTCCGGATGAAATTGCGTGGCGAATACATTGTCGCGCCAGACGGACGATGCAAAGGTATCGCCGTAATCTGTTCGCGTGGCGACAAGGGTCGAATCCACCGGCTGTGGATAGAAGCTGTGGACGAAATAGACGTAGCTGCCATTGGCCACATCGCGGAACAGCGGGCAGTCCGGCTTTACGATTTCGAGCTGGTTCCAGCCAATCTGCGGAATTTTAAGTCCGTGCTTTTCCGAAAAGCGGACGACCTTGCCTTTGAAAATTCCGAGGCCGGCGGCGCAACTGTTGAACTCCTCGCTCTTCTCAAACAACGCCTGGTAGCCGACACAAATGCCGAGAAACGGTTTGCCGGATTTGATGAATTCGCGCGCGGCTTCAAGCAGCTCCTGTTTGCGCAGGGCGTTGATGCAATCATCGAACGCGCCGACGCCGGGCAGGACCATGGCCCGCGCATCGCCGATTTTGTCCGGCGTTTGCACGATGCGCACGTCCGCGCCGACCTTGAGCAGGGCCTTGTGGACGCTGCGCAGGTTGCCGGAGCCGTAATCAAGCAAAGCAATCACGTCGTCAATTTAGCCACAGATGGGCACAGCTTGCCACGCCGAAATGCATGAAGGCGGGATGAAACACGGATTTTACCACTCAAATACGAACCCCTCATCCGTCACTTCGCGCCACCCTCCCCCCGCTTGGACGGGACGAGGGGAAATTGTCCACCGATGGTCAGTGAATGCATGACTGACGAAAGCGGGATCAAACGCGGAATTTTTCGGAGGGCGAAATTCCACAACGCCCAAATTTAGGGACTCGCGGAGCTTGCCCCTCCGAATTCCTTTTCCGTCTTCAACCGCAACTGGCCGCACGCGGCATCAATGTCGTGGCCCTTCTCGAGGCGCAAGGTGGCGATAACCTTTTGTTTTTTCAGCGCGGCGAGAAATTTTTCCTGGGTTTCCTCGTCCGGACGCTCCCACGGCAGGCCCTCGACTTGGTTGCAAGGAATCAGGTTCACCTTCGCAAAAAGTCTGCGTGCGAGCGCGGCCAGCGGTTTGGCCTGCTCAATTGAATCGTTCACCCCGGCGATCAAAATATACTCGAACGTGAGCATCCGGCCTTTTTGTCCCTGATACTCCTCGCATGCGGCGACCAGTTCCTTGAGCGGATACTTGCGGTTCACCGGCATGATTTTGTTGCGCACTTCGTCGGTGGCGCCATGCAGCGAAATGGCGAGGCGAAATTGCAACGGTTCATCCGCCAGCCTGCGAATCTGTGGCGCGAGGCCGCTGGTCGAAATCGTAATTTTCCGTGCGCCGATACCGCCGCCCCACGGCGCATTCAAAATGCGCAACGCCTGGAGCAGGTTGTCATAATTCGCCAGCGGTTCGCCCATGCCCATCATAACTAAATTGTCCACCAGTCTTGAGTCCACAGTCTTCAGTCTCGAATGAGCGCCGCCTCCCGGCTCCAGATCGGGGACTGTGGACTGCGGACTTAGTCTTTCGACTGCCAGGACCTGCTCCACAATTTCGTCCGGCGTCAGGTTGCGTTTCCAGCCGTCGAGGCCGCTCGCGCAAAATTTGCAGCCGTAGGCGCAGCCGACCTGGGTGGAGACGCAAAGCGTGTGGCGGTCGCTCGCGTCACCATAAAGCGCCGGGTTGGCGGGAATCAGAACGCCCTCGATGAGGGCGTGGTCGTGGAGCCGCCAGAGAAATTTCTGCGTGGCATCGGGCGCACCCTGTTTGCGGACGAGTTCCAAGCTTTGAAGAGCAAATGTTTCCTTGAGTTGTTCGCGCAGAGGCTTGGGCAGATTGGTCATCGCTTCCCAAGTCGTGACGCGGTGGACATAGAGCCATTCCAGCAATTGCTTGACGCGATAAACCGGCTGTTCCCAGGTCTTGAACCGGGCTTCCAGTTCATCGCGCGTCAGGGATTTGACATCGGTTGGCAAGGTTCAATAAGTCAGCATTTCCAGTTCGCGAATGCCGGTGTCGGTCAGTTGCCAGCGGCCGGCGTGCCGGACCACCAGGTGCCGGCAAGGATTGGCCTTTTCCTCGGCTTCGTTGACCGAAAGCAGTTGGAACCGGCCCTGCCCCTGGATTTCCGAGGCGGCGCGCGGCATCAGCGCGAACGCGACGCAATTGTAATTCAGGGCGATTTCATAGCCCGCGACGCCCTCTTTTTGGGCAATGGGATTGGGCAGGACCAGCATCGGATACCGTTTCAGGTAGTGAAAATTCGTCGAACACACCAGCACGCGGCAAAGCTCGGTCTGGCCGCGGATGAAATTCAGCAGGCTGAATTTGGCGGCGGGGTTGTGTTCGGCGAGCAGAATTTCGCGCGCGTCGAGGCCGTTGAGGTTCTGCCCGTTCCAGATGCCGTGGTCGTTGCGCTGTTTGGGAAAGGTTTGTTTATACCAACTGGCAAAGCCCTCGTTGACAAATACGTTCAATTCAAAATGCACGTGCGCCCGGTCCTTGGTGATCGTTTCGCTGGTGTTCGACGTGCGGCCCATCGTGGCGATGACTTCGCCGGCCTTGACCGGTTTGCCGACGGCCAGACCGGGCTGGATTTCGCTCAGGTGCGCGTAGAGCGAATAAATTTCAATGCCTTCGATGATGTGACGGATGACGACGTATTTGCCGTAATTCGACAGCGCCGGTCTGGTGCTGAAATAAACCACCGTGCCGTCGGCGGTGGCCATGACGGGATCGGTCGGCTCGCCGTGCCGGCCGCGCTGGAGGCAGCGGATGTCGAGGCCCTCGTGCATTTGCCGGCCCTCAGTGCGCACGCAGCCGAAACTGCCGGTCGTCCACGGTTTGTCCGGCGCGGTCGGGGCAAAGAATTTCAATTCGTCCCCCGTTTCATACAAGGCGTGATTGGCGGTGGGAAATTGGAACGGCGATTGCGCGAAAAGGCTGGCGCCCAATCCCAGGGACAGCGCGGCGGCGGAAAAAATGGCGCGGTCAACGGCGGGGAAAATCATTTTAGCATGGATTTGTGGATTTTCTTCGCGACGTTGTTGAGACCGGGCACAAGTTGATCGGCCTCCTCGCGGGAGCAGTCGGGCGTGAACGCCAGCACGCCGTCGGCAATGCGATGCGTGATGACCGGCGCGGCGAGCCAGCGGCCGGCGACGGGTTTTTCGCTCCATTGGCCGAAGATGGCAAAATGGCGGCCGGGATTGGCGGCGGAATATTGTTCGAGCAGCCAGGTGCCGTTTTCGTCGAGTTTAATTTCGATGGCAAAACCGCCGCGCGCGTCAATGACTTTGGCCATGACGATATTGGCTTCCGTCAAAATCGGTTCGCGATTGATGGTGACGGATACGGGGTCGGAGCGAAGCACGGAAATGTTCTGGCTCGTGCCGGCGGGATCGGGACTCACTTCGACATGCACGCGCAAAGCGCCAACTTCCTTTCCCGGTTTGTGGGTCTGGCAGCCGCAAACCAGGCCCGGCAGGAAGGCCAGCGCCAAATAGATGTTGAATCGTCGCGCCAAAACTTTCATAGTGGGCCTCACAAAACCGCAACCTGCGAACAAAGTAAAGACACTTATGGGCAAACAATCCAACAAAGTTGAAAATCGAAGACGCCGGAAAAGCTATATCAAACGCAAAAAGATGGCGGCGAAAATGAAAAAAGCCGCGAAGTCCAAACCCGCGGCTTGAGCGCAAATCTTTCGAGGAATCAAAAGGCCATCCGAACGGGTGGCCTTTTTTGTTTTTGCGCAAATTGTTTGATTCTTCAAAACACAAACTTCTTCACCGCGCGGAATTTCCGGCGAAAATCCGGTGAATAATTCTTCGTTCAAATTGAGCGGACCGTCTGATTCCATTGGTTGATTCGAGTTGTTCGCAGGTTGTTCACGGGCCGTTTTCGGTGAACAAACTGTGCATATCAATTCGTTGCCGGTTTGGGGATTTGAGTTATGATGTTCCCAGTTCATTGAAAGAACGAAGCGGGCGGTAAAGATCGAAAGATTGAGTTGTCCGTTTCAGGATAATCCCAGGTGACTGGGGAAAGGTCGGGTCAGGCTGGTTGGCCCGGCTCCTCTAAAGTTGGATCGAAAGGTTTGATGAGGAGGCAGAATTCACCAGTTCCTCTGGCGGTGTTCGCACACCGTCAAATGCGAATGAGGGACTCGGCGGCGAGGGGCGATGAGAAGCCGCTCCGAGCCGGGTCAAGTAGTTCAGGCCGGTTTCGAGCCTGGGCGAATCGCAGTTACCCAGAGGGTATCCGGTTGCTACTGCGCATCAGCACGGACGGGCGACTCTGGCGGTCACGCAAAAAAACGGGATCAGCCAAAAGAAAGACGCCGAAAGGCGGGACAAAATGAGCGTTCGCACCGGGAAGGACACGACGGCTCGGCAGGCCGCGTGAAAACCTTCCAAGCGTCGGCGATGTTAAAAACGACACCGCTGGGCTGTGAGCAAAAAGCAACCTGAGAGTGAAGAGGCGAGACCCGTGGCTTCGGGCGAACGCGCCGCTAAAAGCGGTGGCTGACCCGGGGCTAAGTGGTGGAGACGCGAAGAGCAAATCACAGACGTGTCTTCATCTGGTTTGCAAGCTGGTGGCGCAACCATCAGTTAAAGCAGGCTGAAAAGCCTCACTCGAAATCCAGTGTCCGCAAGGCGCTGGACGGCCCTGCCACGAGGCCGAAGACTCCGCTTGCCGTGGAGAATGGCGTCGGGAAGCTGACAGCCCCCGAAAGGGGCGCGCCTAATGTCGGCATGGGAAAGAGAGCCTGGCGCACTCCCATCCCCCATTTGTCCCTGCTCGACCGCAAGGCCGGGCAGGGACTTATTGTTTTAAAAATCGTCCTCGTCCTCGTAATCGAAAATTTAACAAGTTGAAAAGTCGAGGACGAGGACGAGGACGATTAGGAATAAAAAATCCTCTTGCTCTCGCCCCAAACTCCTCACAACCTTGACCAACAAGAACAATTAAACGAGTTTTAAAAGAATTGTTATGGGACGCATCTACAACAACATTGTCGAGACCGTCGGACACACCCCGCTGGTCAAATTGAACAAGGTCACCGCCGGCCTGCCCGCGACCATTCTTCTCAAGTGCGAATACTTCAATCCGCTCAGCAGCGTCAAGGACCGCATCGGCATGGCGATGATTGAGGACGCCGAGAAGCGCGGCATCCTCAAAAAAGGCACCGTCATCATCGAGCCGACGAGCGGCAACACCGGCATTGCCCTCGCCTTCGTCGCGGCGGCCAAGGGTTACAAAATCATTTTGACCATGCCCGAAACGATGTCGCTGGAACGCCGCACGCTTTTGGCGATGCTCGGCGCGAAACTGGTTTTGACGCCCGGTGCGGAAGGCATGAAAGGCGCGATTGCCCGAGCGGAACAGCTTGCCAAGGAAACGCCGAACGCCTGGATTCCGCAGCAGTTTGAAAATCCGGCCAACGTGGAAATTCATCGCAAGACCACGGCGGAGGAAATTTGGGCCGACACGGACGGCAAGGTGGACATTTTGGTCGCAGGGGTCGGGACGGGCGGCACCATTACCGGTTGTGCGGAGGTGATCAAGGCGCGCAAACCGTCATTTGAAGCCATTGCGGTGGATCCCAAGGATTCGCCGGTCATTGCGCAAACACTCGCCGGCCAGCCCTTGAAGCCCGGCCCGCATAAAATCCAGGGATTGGGCGCCGGGTTCATTCCCAAAAACCTGCATTTGAAGGATGAGAAGGGCAATCCGCTGATCAAGGAATCCATTCCCGTCGCCAACGACGACGCGTTTGCCATGGCGCGGCGGCTGGCCAAGGAAGAGGGAATTTTGTGCGGCATTTCGTCCGGCGCGAACGTCTGGGCGGCGATCCAGGTTGCCAAACGTCCTGAAAACAAGGGCAAGCTCATCGTCACCATCGCGCCGTCCACGGGCGAACGTTACCTCAGCACGCCCTTGGCCGCCGAAGCGAAGGCGGAAGTGGGCGGATAAGGCAAGAGGAGTATTGGAGTGATGGAGTAATGGAAAATTGAACCCCGCCCGCCCATTGCCCCAATACTCCATCACGCCAATTTCTTTAAAATAAGTGTTGCATTTGGCGGGTTTTGCCCGTAATCATTGGTTGTCGAAGGTTTTAAGGACCTCGTTTTTGCGGGGTTACTTCCCAAGATTCAACAATTCAAAACTGGTTTAGGGATTAATTCCTGCCTTCGAGCACACAAAATATGAGCGGTTCAGACAACAACAACAACGACGATAAAGCGTTGAATTACGGTTCGGGCTTTCTGGAGATTTCCGAAAAGGGCTTTGGTTTTCTCCGCACGGTCGCCAACCATTTTCATCCCAAACCGACCGACATTTTTGTCACGCCGGACACCATCCGGCGCAGTTTCCTGCGCGAAGGCAGCTACGTCGCCGGGCCGACACAGCCGCCGCATCGCGGCACGAGTCCGCAGCTCAAGGCCGTTGACAAGGTCAATGAAATGCCGTTTGAGGAATACACCAAGGCCGTCCGCTTTGAAAACCTCACCACCATCGACCCGATTGAAAAGTTCAACCTCGAAACCACTCCCGACCTGCTCGAAACGCGCATCATTGACCTCGTCACACCGATTGGCAAGGGCACGCGCGGGCTGATTGTCTCCCCGCCGCGCAGCGGCAAGACCACCATTCTCAAGCAAATCTGCAACGCCGTCACCACGAACCATCCCGAGGTCTATGTCATGGTGCTGCTCATTGACGAACGCCCGGAGGAAGTCACGGACTTCCAGCGCTCGGTCAAAGCCGAGGTGGTCGCGTCGTCGAACGACATGGATCTGGAAACGCACGTGCGCCTCTCGCGTTTTATGATCGAGCGATGCCGGCGCATCGTTGAATCCGGCAAGGACGCTTTTGTGTTGATGGATTCGCTCACGCGCATCGCCCGCGCCTACAACAGTGTTCACGGCGGCAGTGGACGCACGATGACCGGCGGCGTGGACGCACGCGCGCTGGAAATCCCGCGCAAGATGTTCGCCTCGGCGCGCAAAATTGAGGAAGGCGGTTCGCTGACGATTCTGGCCACCGCGCTCGTGGACACCGGGTCGCGCATGGACGAGTTGATTTTCCAGGAGTTCAAAGGCACGGGCAACATGGAGTTGATTCTCGACCGCAAACTGTCCGACCGGCGGCTGTTCCCGGCCATTGACATTCCCAAGAGCGGCACGCGCAAGGAGGAAAAACTTTTCCCGGCCAAATATCTTGAAGCCATCCGCAAATTGCGCCGCACGATGGTGGACTTGAACCCCATCGAAGCGATGGAAACGCTCACCGCCGCGCTCAAGAAACACAAGACCAACGAAGAGTTGCTCGCAAGGCTCGAAAAGGGCGGTTGAGCCGGAACGCGGGCGGGCTCGGGACTGGCATGTTCGGATTTCTAAAAAAACGCCGCCGTGACAGCATTCGGAGCCGGTCGTTCCCTTCCGAATGGCGTGACATTCTTTTGCGCCGTTATTCCATGTATTCCCGCCTCCCGCCGGAGGATCGCCGGGAATTGGAGGGACACATTCAGGTTTTCCTGGCGGAGAAACGGTTCGAAGGCTGTGGCGGGCAGGAAATCACCGATGAAGTGAAAGTGTTGATCGCGGCGCAGGCGTGCCTGTTGCTGCTGCATCGGGACACGGACTGTTACCCCCTCCTGCACAGCATCCTGGTTTATCCTTCCAGTTACATCGCCAAAACGTGGCACTGGGGAAAGGACGGGACGATTACCGAAGGAGAGCAGGCGCGGGGAGGCGAATCCTGGCCGCACGGGACGGTGGTCCTGGCGTGGGATGGGGCGATTTCCGGCGCGGTGGAACTGAGCAAAGGCAGGAATCTAGTCCTCCATGAATTCGCCCACCAGCTTGACGAGGAGGACGGTATCGCTGACGGCGCTCCGCTCCTGAACGGGTCAACAAACTTGTGGCAAATCCACCACCGCTATCAAACGTGGGCCAAGGTTCTGAGCGCGGAATTCCACCAGCTTCGCCGCGCGGCGGAAGACGGTCGGGAGACGGTCCTGGACACCTATGGCGCCCAAAATCCCGCGGAGTTTTTCGCCGTGGCCACGGAATGTTTTTTCGAGAAGCCCGGTCAACTGAAGGAACGGCATCCGGCGTTGTATGCCGAGTTGAAAGAGTTCTACCGGCAGGACCCGTTGCTCTATGCGCCGGCAAGCCCCGAAAAAAATGAATATCCAGCATGAGAAAAAATCCCAACCGGGCGTGACGACGGTGAAGTCGCTGCGATCCCGTCCGCCGCTGGAGCGGATGTTGCGCATCCATCAGGCGCTTCAGTCCGGCAAATTCCCCAATGCCTCCACGCTCGCGCGAGAGATCGAAGTCGCCACCAAGACGATTCATCGCGACATCGAATTCATGCGCGACCGGCTCGGCCTGCCGGTGGAATACGACAGCGCGCGCATCGGCTATCATTACACCGAGGAAGTCAGCGCGTTCCCGAACATCCAGATTACCGAGGGCGAACTCTTTGCGCTCATCGTCGCCGAAAAGGCGCTCCAGCAATATCGTGGCACGAGCTTCGAGAAACCGATCCTCAGTGCCATCCGGAAAATGGAGCAGTCGCTGCCCGACACCATTTCGCTCAATCTCGCCGACATCGAGCAGACGATTTCCTTCCGCACCCGCGCCGAGCCGATTTTGAATCTTGAAATTTTCGACACGCTGGCCCGGGCGGCCGCGCACCGGCAACAAATTGAACTGGCCTATCGCAAGCCGGGTCAGCAGCAGCCGGAGAAACGTCTGGTTGACCCGTATCACTTGGCGAACATCAACGGCGAATGGTATTTGTTCGCCTACGACCACGCGCGCAAGGACATCCGCACCTTCGTTCCCGCGCGCGTGCAATCCGTGAAGCTGACCGGCAAAACCTTCGAGCGCCCGCAAAAGTTCTCGCTCGAAAAACGTTTGCGCGACAGCTTCGGCGTCCACTCTGGCGAAGGCGAATATGAAGTCGTCATCCGGTTCAATGCGCGTGCCGCCGATTATGTCCGCGAAAAGAAATGGCACGAATCGCAACAACTGCGCGAATTGAAGGGCGGGGGAGTGGAATTGCGAATGAAACTATCCAGCCTGATGGAAGTCGAACGGTGGATTTTAAGCTGGGGCGGCGACGCGAAAGTTTTGAAGCCGCGCGAATTGGTTGAGGCCGTCAGGAAATCTGCAGCAGCGATTTTGAAACAGCGCGGGTGATTTCGCGCTTGCCGGGGAATCGCCACGTTCGCACACTCGCGGCGTGGGCACGCTCTACTTCCACTGCGGTCGGATGGCTTTTGTGGGGAAACAACTTGAGTCTGCGTGAATGTAAGCAATAATGCGGCGACGTGAAAACCTTCACAGCAGAAATCAAACAAGGCGATTGTCTGAATGTATTGGCGGATTACTCCGACAATACATTTGATTTGATTGTGACTTCACCGCCTTACGCGGACAGGCGTAAAAACACCTATGGCGGAATCCCGCCTGAGAAATATGTCGAATGGTTTCTTCCGCGCAGTGCGCAGTTTTTAAGAGTGCTCAAACCAACCGGCACGTTCGTTCTTAACATCAAGGAAAAAGCGGAAAACGGAGAACGGCACACGTTTGTCATTGAATTGATTCTAGCACTTCGCAAACAAGGCTGGCTTTGGACGGAAGAATTCATCTGGCACAAAAAGAACTGCTATCCAGGCAAGTGGCCGAATCGTTTTCGTGACGCATGGGAGCGTTGCTTGCAATTCAACAAATCGCGGTATTTCAAAATGAATCAAGAGGCCGTTATGGTCCCGATGGGTGATTGGGCGGAAGCTCGCTTGAAATCTCTTGGCAGGAATGACGTTGTTCGTTTTGATTCTCAAGTTGGTAGTGGCTTCGGAAAAAACATAGCTAATTGGCTGGGGCGCGATAAAGCCTATCCATCAAACGTGCTGCACCTGGCAACGGAATGCGGCAACAAAAGTCACAGCGCAGCTTTTCCCCAGGAGCTGCCGGAGTGGTTCATCAAACTTTTTACCGATGAAGGAGATTTGGTTCTGGACCCATTTGTCGGTTCTGGAACAACGTGTAAGGCGGCTCAGGAATTGAGGCGCAATTCTGTCGGCATTGACACAGTTGGGCAGTATTGTGAAATGGCGCGAGACGAAGTTGTTTCCACAGAATATCAGCTTCTGGAGAAAGGCCCGCAATATGGGAAAAATAACGGAAGACAAAATAAGAAAGTACATTGAGCAAAACATACCGGCTTTCCACCAACGTCGTCTGGAAAGCTTGACCGGGCTGAAGCTCAAAGAAGTGCTGAAAAGAAAGAATCCTTATCTTTTCAGGGCCAAGAATGTAACCACAGCGGCGGACTTGGTAAAAAACATCCTCGATGCTTATCTTTCATCGCAAGAAGAAACGATTTTTGGCGGTTTTCTCGAAGGCTTGGCAATTTTCATTTGTGCAAAAGTTTATGGTGGGCACAAGTCCGCCGCCGAGGGGATTGATCTCGAAGTGGTGAAGGATGGCATCATTTACATCGTGACCATCAAATCCGGTCCAAACTGGGGAAACAGTGGCCAAATTGCCCGGATGGTTGATAATTTCAAAAAGGCCAAACGCATCCTCGCTACCAATACAACCGGCCAAAAAGTCGTGGCGGTGAATGGCTGCTGTTACGGACGCGAAGCCGCACAAGACAAGGGGGATTATTTGAAACTCTGCGGCCAAAATTTCTGGAGTTTCGCTTCGGGCTTGGAAAATCTTTACACGGACATCATCAAACCGCTCGGTCACACCGCCAAAGAGCGGAACGAAGAATTTGATGAGGAATATGGTAAAGTCATCAATCTGTTCACAAAACAATTCATTGATGAATTTTGCCAGCCGGACGGAACAATCCTGTGGGATAAAATCGTAAGATTAACCTCGTCGGCAGATGGGAAATATTAAAACATCCCCCGTTATTATCCGTCTGCCCGCGCATTCAACTTCGCACGGTGAAAGAATTGATGACCGGTAAAGGCATTGAACGATCAGTCAATCTCGCTCTGGACGAAACCTTCAAGAAAGCACCAACATCAAAACGCAAATCAGCGGAAGATCAGGCATTGCCGGGGATATGAAAAAAGGCCTCTAATTTGTCGGTAGTGTCCTAATTTGGATTTTAACCCCGCCGATTAGCATACATTCTAGCCAGAATCTTCTCGTGGTCACATCTATTGGCGGTGCGATTATCTTTGCCAATTTTCCAAAGTGCCGGTGGCTCACCAGATTTCATCAATTCTGTGATTTTATCAATCGCTGACAGCACGCACCCAGCCTTTCCTTGAGGCGAAGCACCGTTGAGACCATAAAGGATGAAAACATAAGCCTTTGACGCAACCAATTGCTTCAAAAACAAAAGCCGATGTGTTACGTCTTTGTCACCAGTCACAACCACATGTCCAAGCGTGGCGACTTCTTTTAGCCAATCCTCGTCTGGTGTGTCGTTTTTGAAAATATCGTCATGCAATACGATCTTGATTCCCGCCGATGCCACGATGTCGCGGAATGTCTTTCCGCCTGAATTTCTATCAATGAAAATTGATTGGTGGAAATTATGCACACAACACGCGGTTGTAACGCAGCGCTTCTTCCACTTCTTCGCTTGTAGCACTATAATCCGATGCGAGGTCTGCCAAGCGTTCGCCGGCATCAAAACGCGCAGCGATTGCGGCGGTGCTTACACCCAAACGCATAATTGTTGGCTGTCCGTATCCAATAACCGGGTTAATCATCACAACTTTTTGCTGTTTTCCGCCTATAACTGGAAAAAATCGGTCAGCATAGCCATCTTCACCATACATCAATTGTTTCAATCCATCGCTGATGACAACGGTATTGACGTGCTGACCCCGTTCCGAAAGTGAAATCAGCTTTTTATCATCTTTAAGATATAGATGTCGTTTATCATAAACAAAGTCCCTGTGCGCCAGAAAATGCGTGTCGCCCCCAATCCCGCGCAGATACTCCATTGCGGCTCGAAAATTCCTCATGGGAATCCCATATCCTTTTCGGACAAGGTGCAGCATGTGGGCTTCCACTAAATCCAAAAAAGTAAGCGCAGCACGCGGATGACTGGAATGTTCAAACATGGGCTTGGCTCTGCGTTTTTCGCCGCCTGAAACATAGGTTCTCCCACGCATCCATGCGCGCAGCGTTCCCTGGTTGCAGCCAACAAAACGAGCCACCTGTGCCAACGGATAAACCGGAAGCAGTTTGTCGGGTATGGGCCGGCCTGCGTTCATGCTTTCATTTTTCGATTGTCGTCGTCGCTTCATTTTAGTTTGATAAACGGGCGAAGTCAAAAGGGTTTTGGCCAATTATATTACAATGTTTATCAATGGTTTATACCTATTGGGGAAAATAAATGTTGCATACGCCAACCGCTTGCTGTATATTAAATACATGAATGAAAAACTAAATCGTGCGGCGCAAATGCTTGGCCGGCTTGGCGGAAAAGCCGGGACGGGCAAAGCCAAAGCTCGCAAGGTTACGAGCAAGCAAGCCCGCGCCGCTGTTATGGTGCGGTGGAACAAAGTGCGGAAAGCCGCACGGAACAAAAAGACTTAATATGGCAAACGAACTGAAAACCGAAAAGAAAATCATGGCCGTGGCGATGCTCGCCGAAGGCAACAGCATCCGCAGCATTGAACGCATGACTGGCGTTCATCGTGATACCATCATGCGTCTAGGCGTGCGTGTTGGTACGGGTTGCCAGCGCATCATGGACGAAAAGCTCCGCAATCTGAATTGCAGCCGTATCGAGGTTGACGAGGTTTGGGGTTTTATCGGGATGAAGCAAAAGACAGTCCATCGTCTGAATATGGCGGGTGAGGGCATCGGCGACATTTGGACATGGATTGCGATTGACCCCGACACAAAACTTGTTCCGACATTCGCCGTCGGCGACCGGGCGCAATACATGGCAAATTGCTTCATTGAAGATTTGGCGAAGCGGCTCAAATCCCGCGTCCAACTTTCCAGCGATGCCTTGAAAGTTTATCCCGCCGCAATTGAGCGTGCCTTTGGCGCAGAAGTGGACTACGGCTCTATTTTCAAAACCTATGGATATACGGAACTTGCGGATCAGCGCCGATATTCCCCGCCGGAAGTGATAAAAGCGGAAAGAATACCAGTGCAAGGCAATCCCCAAATTGACCTGATTTCCACAAGTCACGTTGAAAAACAAAATCACACGCTGCGGATGCATTGCCGCCGCCTGTCCCGGCTCACGAACGCTTTTAGCAAGAAATTGGAGAATTTCAAAGCGGCGGTTGCACTCCATTATTGCTATTACAACTTTGTGAAAAATCACACGGCCATTCGTTGCACGCCAGCGATGGAAGCTGGTGTTGAAAATTCCGCGTGGACAGTCCAGAATCTTGTCGAAATGGCAGAAGAATGAGCAAGCGGATTGAAGATTTACGCACGGCGATTGAAACCATGCATCAATGCAAAGCGATGCATGAGCGGTCTAGCGTCGTTGTGGAGCGGTTCAAAAAAGAAACCGTGTGGGAAGGCGTCGTTGAATCGTTTGCCCTGACAGGACACCCCAAAGCGAAACGCTGTTACGCATGGAGTTATCAGGATAAAGGGGAAACCCAATACGTCAATGTGTTGGAAATTCCGCCGGTTGTTTCACCGAAAACAGCGGTGCAAGTGGCAATCGTGGCAGAAACAAAGGGTATTAAATGAAGCGCGATTCTCAAATTGCGGATTTGCAGATAATCACGGGGGATAATCGGAAGCTCCTACCAGAACTGCCCCCCGAATCTGTCCAGTGCTGCGTTACATCGCCGCCGTATTGGGGATTGCGTGATTATGCACACGAGGCACAAATAGGTGCGGAGCCGTCGCCGGACAAATACGTTTCAAACCTCGTGGAAGTATTCCGAAAAGTCTGGCGAGTGCTACGAAAGGACGGAACTCTTTGGCTAAATGTTGGTGATGGATATGCTCGCAATGGTGGAACTGGTAATCATGGGCCAAACGCGATTGTTGGAAATACAAGAAAGAAGGTAGCTGGTAAGCTGATTCAAAAACGTAATTGCAAAGTGCCGGATTGTTGGGGATTGAAAGACAGGGATTTAATGGGGCTGCCGTGGCGCGTGGCGTTCGCATTGCAAGCGGACGGATGGATTTTGAGGTCTCGAATAACTTGGGTGAAAAAAACCGCGATGCCGGAGAGCGTTAAAAATAGACCGACGAGCGCAACGGAAGAAATTTTTCTGATGTCGAAAGGGATAACGTATTATTACAATTCGGAAGCCGTGCGGGAAACGACAGGCGCAAACTTGCGTAACTTTTGGGTGCTCGGCCCTGATGCAAGCGGCAACGGGCATCCGGCGACGTTTCCGCGAGAACTGGCGCGGCGTTGCATCCTGCTTGGCAGCCGCACCGGAGACACTATTTTAGACCCCTTTGGGGGTTCTGGAACAACGGGCGTTGCCGCCAAAGAAGAAGGCCGTAACGCAATCCTCATTGAATTGAATCCTGAATACTCACAGTTTTCAAAGGAAAGGATACGCCATGCCAGCCAACAAAACTTCAGGCTCTAAAAAACTGATTCTTGATTTTTTCCTCGCAAACATTGGAAAAGTTTTGGAATCAAGGGACATTCAAGCCGCGAGCGGTGGCGCGGTTGAATGGGCGCGGCGGGTTCGCGAGCTTCGCAATGAAGAAGGGTATCAAATCCTTTCGCACAAAGACCGTTCGGACTTAAAACCGAATCAATATCTGCTTGAAACGACGGTAAGAGTTCCGGCTTTTAAGCGTGGAATTTCAAAGGAAACGCGGGCATGGGTGCTTGAACGCAACGGTTACACTTGCCAAATGTGCGGTGTTGCGGCCGGCGATCCAGACCCGATGGGCGGCTCGCGGCCTGTGCGCCTGACAATGGGGCACATAAAGGACAAATCCAAAGGGGGGGACGATACGCCGCAAAATCTTCGCGCCATTTGCACAAACTGTAACGAGGGATTGCAGAATACCGCATTGCCAAAACCAGACAGGATTTATCTTCTTTCGCAAGCTCGCCGCGCAACAATTGACGACCAAAAGGCGTTGCTGGATTGGCTGCTTCAAAAGTTCAAATTGGATGCCAAACCGAAGCAATAATCCAAATTAGGACACTACCAATTTGTCTTGTATCTTCCGGCGGTTTGGCCAATAAACTTACACCACCCAGTTCTCCTTGAATTCGCGTGGGGACTGGCGGACAACCTTAACTGACCGATTCCGTGCATAATCACCTAGTCACGCCGGTGACGGGTTTGGACTTTGGGGCGGATGTTTGGAACCCTGAACTGCCCAGAGGAGATTCTTATACCCGGAGTAGTACCATGAAACCGCCCAAATCAAATTACATCATTCTCACATTCGCATTACTCTCAACCTTCATCACGTTCTACGTGGCTGAACTCTCAGCCGCTCCATTGGGCACGGCGTTCACCTATCAGGGTCGGCTCAACGATGGCACCAACCCTGCCACCGGCCGGTACGACCTGACGTTCAAAGTCTATGACGCGCTGTCCAGCGGAAGTGTCGTGGCCGGGCCGCTCACCAACTCCGCCAGCACCGTGACCAACGGGCTCTTCGCTGTTACGCTGGACTTCGGCACGGGCGTGTTTGACGGCAATGCACGCTGGCTGGAAATCAGCGTGCGTACCAATGGCAATGGCTCATTTACCACTCTTTCGCCGCGCCAGCCGGTTTTGCCCGTGCCTTATGCGCTTTACGCGATGACACCCGCCGGACCAACTGGTCCACAAGGAGCAACGGGGCCACAGGGAGCAACGGGCGCTACGGGTGCAACCGGAGCAACTGGTCCTCAGGGTTCGCCTGGCACCAATGGCGTCGCAAGTCTCAATGGTCTAACTAATGCCGTGACACTTGCCGCGGGCAACAATGTGACTTTGACCACCAACGGAAATACCCTTCAAATATCCTCTTGGTATGCTCTTAACTCTCCCATCCCCGACATTCGATTCTTCTCAACAAGCGGTACGTTTGTTGTGCCAGCAAACGTGACAAAGATAATGGTCGAGTTGTGGGGTGGCGGTGGTGGCGGTGGCAGCGGATATTATGATGACACCAATGCCTTTTCCGGTGGCGGTGGCGGTGCTGGGGGATATGCGTGGAATGTTTTCAACGTAACTCCGAACACCAATTATTCGGTCGTTGTTGGAACTGGAGGCAGTCCCGCTGGTGCGGGTGGGACTAGCAGCTTTGGTAGTTTATTGAGCGCTACCGGCGGTTCTCCCGGTGCGAGCGCAACGATTAGCGGCGGTGGAGCGGGAGGAGTGGGAGGAATTGGCAGTGGCAGTACAATTTTCGCCGTGCAGGGTGGTAAAGGAAAAAACGGAGGACATTATAATATTGAGAATACGAGTGGGAGCGGTGGACAGGTTTGGCGAGGGAATAATGGTCCCGGCCATGGTGGTGACGGTGGTGGGCCCGACGAGGCAGGTTATGGTGGATATCAGGGGTTTGTCTTCGTTTATTATTGACGATCTTGCGCAGGAATAGCTAACCGACGCCATACAATCTGAAACCCTCTAGCCATGAAAACTCGAAACATCGAAAGTCTGCTGTTTGGTTTGATGGTGCTTGCCGGTAGCCAAGCTGCGCTTCAGGCGCAAAGTTACTCCATTGACTGGTATAAAGTCGCCGGGGGCGGCGGCACGAGCACAGGCGGCGTGTATGGCGTCAGCGGCACCATAGGCCAGCCGGATGCCAGCGGCGCGATGACTGGCGGCAATTATTCCGTGACCGGTGGGTTTTGGAGTCTCATCGCCGCCGTGCAAACACCCGGGGCGCCGCTGCTCACCATCACCTGTTCCGGCAACAGTGTGACCGTCTCCTGGCCGTCGCCCTCGACCGGCTGGACGTTGCAACAGAATTCGGATTTGACGACGACCAGTTGGTCAACCAGCAGTGGCATTTCCGACAACGGGACGATCAAGAGCATCACCATCACATCGCCGACGGCAAACCTGTTCTTCCGGTTGCGCAATCCGTAATTTCAATTGCGTTGTGGCGAGCCTGTGGCTCGAAAAATCGGCGCATAGCGCCGACACTACATCACGTGATTTTGAATTTTCCGCGCCGCTTAAAAACTCCCGCCGCCGGCTTCCTGCCGTGGTTTTAAAAATTTTCGCCGGAGTGAAATAAACGCCAGGCTGCCAATGACCAGCACGGTCACCAGAACGGAAAATGGTGCGAGTATGCGGTCCAACGGCAGGGAACCGGGTTTATGAAACTCCAGAGTGCCGGAAAGCGTCGCGACTTGCCCGGGAAACGGCGCGCTGGCCCGAACATCGCCATTGCGGTCCACCAATTGTGAAATGCCGGAACTCGCCACGCGAAAAATCGGGAGTCCATATTCCACCGCGCGAACCGGCGCGACGCGGGCGTGCAATTTGTGTTCCCGCCGGCCCCATTCGGTCACGTCCATCGTCGGCACAATGATGGCCTGTGCGCCCTGCCGGACCAGTTCGTCGGTCACTCGGGTGTAGCTCAAATCGTAGCAGACACAAAGGCCAATCCTTCCCCAGGGCGAGTTCCACAGCCTTTGCTCCCGCGCGGGGAGGCCGTCCTTGAAGAACTGGATGGGGACGCTTTTGCCCTGTTTGAAAACGATCTCCCCGTTGGTGCTGATTACAAATGCTGTATCGTAATAATTCCCATCAGTTGCCGGATCTTCGCCCCCCACGACGAGGTAGTGTTGATGCTCGCGGCACCAGGCCCGAATCCGTTCCGGTATGGATTCGGTGAAGGTGTATTCGCTTAGAACAAACAGTTCCGCCCGAGGAAACTGTTTTTCGAGCCGGTTCAAAGCGAGGATGACCTGGTTTTCCGTGGGGAATTCCATTTGAACCCCGGCGACCTGGACCCGGGTTTGGGGTTGGTTTGAATCCGCCGGGGCGGGAGGCAGCCGGGACAGAATGACCAGGGTCAAAACGACAATGGCGGCTGCATAAAGCTTTCGCCGGGCGGTCACGAGAATCGCCGCCCCGGCGGCGAGCAGGAACCCTTCGCCATAAACGCCAAAGATATGGTACGGGAGCAACCGCCAGTCGGAAAACGCGTAACCGACATTCAACCAGGAAAACCGCAGGTAATACAACTCGCTGCGGAAATACTCCAGGCCGGTCCAGAGAAATGGGACCAGCATGGCCGCCACAGCCGGTTTGAAGCTGGCGAAACAGAGCCGTGCCAGCAAAACGAACAGCGCGAGCCAAAACGCCAGTATCAGCCAGAGCAAAATCGCCGCCGCCTTGAAAATTTCGTAGAAGCACCAAAGGTGGACGGAATAAATCAGCATTCCCACCGCCAGCCCCAGGTAAAACGCGGTGCGCGCTGTTCCAAACCTTGCCAGTGCCACCAGCCCGTAGAGAAAACCGAACATCAGAAAACCGCTCCAGGAAAGGAAATAAGCCAGCGTGAACGCAACTGCGGCGCCGAGCGCAAGCCCAACGGATTTCAATAATCCCGAGGGTTTGGTTCCAATCTCTTCGGCCATTGCACAGAAACTTAGGGAAAGGACCGCCGGGCCTCAACATGTTTTCTCAAAATGGGAGTTGTCGGCGGTTCGACTGCAAGGCTCGACGTGCAAATCGGCATCCGACGGTCTTACAACTCCTGCGACTGTCGCGCCATCCAATCCAAAACCTGCGTCGCCGCTTCCTTTGGCGCGGTGCTGAGGACGTTGTGGTCGGCGCGGCGGATGATTTTGTAATCGCGCAAGGCCGGACAATTTTTCCTGAGCCAGCGCCGGACGAACGGCCAGGGCACGATGGGATCGAGAATTCCACTCAAGCCAAACACTGGCAGGCTGGTCTGGCCGGCAATCGGGCGCGGATCGTTTTGGGCGATCAAATGCAGACGATGCTGCGCGGCGCGGCGGTCCAGTTCCGTCCGGCGGACAACGAATTCGTCAATGGTCGCCAGCGTCTCGGGTGAACGGCGATACCGGAAACGCGCGATTTTGGCGTAGCCGAAAACGATTCGCACGAACAACGACGTGGATATCCGGCCGGTGAGTTTTTCCGCCAGCCGCACCGCCCAACGCATGGGATGTTTCACGAAACCGCCCGCCAGAATCACGCCTTGCGCCGGAAACTTCCCGCGCGCGACCATCGCCCACAAAACCTGCGAGCCATACGATTCACCGAGCAGCCAGCCGCGGCTGATGCCATTGTGCGCCAACGCGGCTTCGATGGTCGCCGCGTAATCGTCCAGCGACCATGTGAGCGTGCGCGGGTAGGTGATTTCGACGAAGCGCACCCGGCTACCAATGGCCGTGCGAAAGCTGCCGATGAGCGTCCAATCGCCATGCAAGCCGGGCAGATAAATCAGCGTGGGCAGCGAAGCTTCGCCGTGGATGCGCAGTTGAAGTTCCTCTGCCATCGTTATGGTGATTATCCATAAGCCAGAGCCAATAATTCAATGAAGAAAAATGGCAGCGGCTTGATTGGGCGCAACTCGACACCTGTCCTTAATTGTGGACTGGAAAGTCCCCAAAACCCGCAGACAAGAATGTCTGCGCCACGTAGCGCAGGCTTTCCAGCCTGCGGGTTCTGGCATCTTTCCAGATGCCAGTCCTCGCCGGTCTGCCTCGATTTCGTCAATCGTATTGGACCAAGGTGATCAACCCTTCCGGATTGGCGACCTCCAGGCCTTTAAGGAAGACAATGTGTTGATATCCGAGATTCCGCAGGCCAACCACCCAGGATGTGCCGCGGTCGCGAAATTGGTCGCCGATTTTTTCCTCGGTGTAATTTTCAAGAATGACCACGGCGGTCTGATGTTGGGGCAATGCCACCGCGCGGGCCAGAAGCTGGTCATTGCCTTCCCTGGCCGAGGTGGTCGGTTGCAGCATCTGGCAGGTCTGGTCGTCCCAGGATTGAATGACCAGTGCGGTATTGTCGGTGTTGTGAAACGCCCGCGACGGGGTCGCACAGGAGGTTGCGATGATGGCCAAAGCCACAAGGGCCAATAAGGTGCTAAGGTTAAATGATTTCATATGTTCCTGCTGGTTGTTGATGCGTCAATTTGATTTGCACTCTTTTTATCACCGAGCAATACGCAATTGCAATGCCATTGGTTGCGGGCCGAGGCAATGGTGCGCAACCGGACACCCGCAACAACAACTGAATCGGGCCGACTCCTTCTCCTCCCCCAAAGGAGGAGAGGGGCGGGGAGAGGAGGCGCGTTTTTAAATTCAAATCCCCTCGCCCCGACCCTCTCCCCGTTTGGACGGGGAGAGGGAGTTATTTTATCTTCGGGAAAAATTCCGCCGCGGTTTTGCACGTCGCCGCGCTCAAGTCTTCGAGCGAACAGCCCTTTACCTGGGCAACGGTTTCGGAAATTTCCTTCACATAAGCCGGTTCGCAGCGTTGGCCGCGATACGGCACGGGCGCGAGATACGGACAATCGGTTTCCAGCATGAATTTGTCCAGCGGCGTGGCGGCGACGGTGTCGCGGACGTTTTGTCCGTTCTTGAACGTGACGATGCCGGTGAAGCTGACGAGCGAGCCGATTTCCAGAACGCGGCGCATCCGGTCGGCGCTCTCGCCGAAGCAATGGAACACACCACGCACCTTGCCGGCAAACGGTTTGAGTTGGGCGAAAGTGTCGTCAAAGGAGTCGCGCTGGTGAATCACGCAGTTCAGTCCGGCTTCGCTGGCGATTTCCAACTGTTGCCGGAAAATTTTGGATTGTTTTTGTTTGTAGCGCGCGTCGTCGTCGGCAATGCCGCCGGGTTTTTTGCCCGGCAGATGGTGATAATCGAGGCCGATTTCACCGATGGCGACGACTTTCGGGTGCTTCACCAGTTTGCGCAGCGGTTCGCGAATATCGTCCGGTGCTTCATGGGCGTTTGACGGATGCCAGCCGACGGCGGCAAAAACGCCCGCGAAACGTTCGGCCAGCTTGATTGCGCGCGCGCTGCTTTCCAGATCGGTGCCGATGGAAATGATCCTGGTGATGCCGGCGGCCTGGGCGCCGGTAATGACTTCCGTCAAATCCTTTGCGTAGTCCGGGTAATCAAGATGCGCGTGGGTGTCGTAAAAAATGGCCATGGAAATAATTAACCACGAAATACACGAAATACACGAAAAATTGGTGATGGCCTGATGTATCCCAAAATCCGAAGTTGCAGGTGGTAGCGAGACGGACGAGGCCATATCGGAGTGCGCCCGTCTTCGGGCGCAGCAATGTGCTTCAGTCAAGCCACGGGACATTTCTCAACCACCTGTCCATTCCACGTTGCTGCGGCCGGGACGGCCGCACTCCGCCAGCGCAGAAATTCAACTTTGGAGTTCGGGTTTATAACGGAGCGCGGATTGTCCTCAATCCGCAGCGGTTGGATTGGTTGGGCAGGCTGCGAGTTGGGACAACTCGCGCTCCGGTTGGCAGTCTGGAATTCAAGTATGCGTGGCTTCAGTCAATTGGCCGGTTTGGGGCTGGCCGGAGCGTTGGTGCCGGCGGGCTTTTGTTCGAGCGCGGCCAGTTTTGCCTCGACGGATGGCTTGCCGGGGTAATCGGGCGATTCATTGAGAAGCTGTTTGTAATTTTCAAGGGCGTCGGCTTCGCGATGCTGCGCCAGAAGTTTTTCGCCCAGCGTGAGCCGGATGCGAATGCGCTGTTCCGGCGACGGGTTGCGGGTCAGGGCGAGTTGGCAGGTTCCGATGGCCGAGGACGGGTTGCCCTGCATTTCGTAAAGGTCGGCCAGTTTTTCGGTGAGCACGGCGCTATTGGCGGTTGCAGGAATGGTTTCGAGGAAAGCAGCGAGTTGCGCAACGGACGCACCGTGAACCAGACGCAAGTTCATAACCCGCAGATAAGACCATTCGATGAGCGGATTATGGGTGCGTGCAAATTGCGCGTGCAACTCCGCCGGTTCTTTGCCAAAAGGCCGGTAAAGCGGATCGCCCACGACGGTTATCTGCCAGGATAAAACGGGTTGCGCGGCCCAGGCGGCCTCGCCAAACGTGAATCCGCCGGCAATCAACCGTGCGAGAAAGGCGGCGACATTCGGCGTGCCGGTGAGATACGGCTCGTTCACGCAGCCCATGGTGCAGGTGGCGCCTTTGGCAAGCAGCGGCCCCACCCAAAACTGATTCGTGCTCCGCAACGTGGCCGCGCTGAACGAGTCCAGATGATATGCGAACGCGCCGGGCATGAATTCAACCTTGGGCAACGCAAACGGGCCGGAAACATTTCTGTCATACCAGCCGCAATAAATCGCGATCTGGCTCATCGGAAAATCGGCGGGGAACGTGGCGGGATTTTTGTCCACGGTTGTTTCAAAACCCAGTTCACGGCAAATTTCCCCCGCGCCCAGGATCCATTCGTCGCCCAAAATATAATTGGTGTCGGTTTGGGCCAGTCCGCGTGCGTCGAAGTAGGCACGGCCCCACAAACCGTCGCGTTCGGCGGCGAGTGCCTTGTCCACCAGGCCGCGCGCAATGTCCACGCTGGGGCCATCGAGCCGGGCGACCAGTAAAATGCCGTTGGTGGGATGGAGCAGCGCCGGGTTGGTGACGCCATAAACCCAGTTGGGCAGCGGTCCGGTAAGCGGGACGTTCATTTTCACCAGCGGCAGCCAGGCCAGCTCGGAATCCACCGCCGCTTCGTTGCGCAACAGTTCCGGACGGACGTTTTCCCGGCCCGGTTCGCGCAAATTCGGGTCGGCGGCGATTTTCAGCGGAACGCCGTAGCAGAGGACCGCGTAACGAATCTTGGATTCAACGACGCGATTTTCGATCCGCTTCGGCTGGCCGTTGGTTGCGGCATTGGTCACGGAACCAAACCGCCAGAGCTTGTCCACGACCAGCCGGCTGGCCAGGGGGAATTGCAACGCATCGCTAAACTCGGCGCGCGTCATCTCCTCGGTAATGGGCAGATCGAATCCGTAAACCTGCGCTTCCGGCACCTGCCGCATTTGGGCGTAATGGTCCGCCACCAGTTTCGATCCTGGCATGCGATTGTTGTAAATCACGACCACCTCGTCGCCGCCGGCGCAGGCGAACAGCGGCGCGAGCGCGAAGACAAAAACCGTGAATCTGCCCCTCAAAAAACTCATAGGTTGGTCATTTGACCTCGCGCCCGGTGTCCGGTTCAATTCAGATTGCCGAAGAGCGCTTCGTGCATTCCAGGCATGGGTTTGCCGGTTTTTTTATCCCAATAACAAAAGTTTGCGCTCCAGTCCCAGATCGCCCAGCCCAAACCCTGCTGCTCCGCCGCCCGCCGGAATGCCGAGTAGAAACGGGCACGTGACGCCGGATCAGCCTTGATGTAGCAGCCAAATTCGCCAATGTGAACAGGGTATCCGTAATAGTCCGACCACGCGCGGAGGAATTTTAATTTGTCCGCGAAGGCCAGCGTGCTGCTCGGATTTTTATCCGTCGGCAGGGTGTTGTAAGCTTGAATCCAGGCTAAAACGCCGGAATTCAAATTCAGCTCCGGGTTGGCCTTGAGCGGTTGTGCGGGCGGACCGGGAAACTGGATGCCGGTTTGTTGCGTGTCCGGTCCGGTCCAATCCGCGCCTTGATGTGTAAAGTGAAACGGGTCGTAACAATGGACGGAAACCATCACGTTGTCGTCGGGCGGCAGCACCAGATTTTTCAACTCGTCAATCCCGCCCCAGTTTCCCGGCTCAACGAAAATCGTCCGGTGGGGATTGCTTTGCCGGATTTCCGCAATGGCGCGGGCATAAATCGGATTCATCGAAATGGTTCTGGCGTTGTCATGCGGTTCATTATCAAGTTCGAACGCGAGCCGGTTGGTGAAATCCTTGTAATGCGCCGCGATTTGACGCCACAACGCCAGAAATTTTTCCGTCTGCCCCGCCGGGTTCTGGTCCAATTCGTTGAAGTGATGGATGTTGATCATCACGGCCAGCCCGTGGTTCAGCGCGTTGGTGACGACAAAATCAACCCGGGCAAAAATCTCCGGCGCCAGCGTGAAATCCGGCGCGGCCCCGGCGTAATGCTGCCAGCCAATGGGCACGCGCACATGATCAAAACCTTCGCGCTTCATCTGTGCAAATTCGTCCGCGGAAACTGTCACTCCCCAGTCTTGGTTTGGCGGCACTTCAAGATAGCCACCCAGATTGACGCCGCGCTTGAACCACTGGGCCGCGCGTTGTGCCGGGAAATCGTGCCCGTTCAGCGGCTTCATTTCCGGCGGATTTGCAGGCTTGAAAGTGTTGTTGCCCGCCGCCAACGCCGGGTTAAGCCCGCCGGACTGAAACAATGTTGCAACGAAAATGATGCAAAAAATTTTCATATCGGTAATGTCCTTTCAACGTTATTTGCCGGTTATCCGTAGCCCGTCCCACGCGAACATCACTCCGGCGGGCAATTCCGCCTGCGCCTGGTCGTGGTCGTAATCGTGCGTGAGGTGGGTGAAATAGGTCTGCGCCGCGCCGATGCGCCGTGCCACTGTCAACGCTTCGTCGAGGCACATGTGGGTTGGATGCGGCGTGTAACGCAGCGCATCGAGCACGGCGACTTCGACGCCCTGGACCTTTCCCAGCGCGGCGGCGGGAATTTCCTTGCAGTCACTCAGATACGCGAGCCGTTTTTTGCCGTTTTGCACGAAGAGATAGCCATTCGTCATTATCGAACCGTGCGGCAGGGGCAGGGGAATGATTTCCAAATCGCCGAGTTGAAACGGCCCGTCCACGATGTGCGGTTCGGGACGGAAATAGCCTTTCGGAATTGCCCGCCCGTCAAATGCATAGATAAAAATACGCCGAAGCGCCGCCATTGTTTCTTCGTTCGCATAAATCGGCAACGCCCCTTGGCGCAAATCGCAAAACCGGCGGCAGTCGTCCAGACCCATGATATGATCGGCGTGGGAATGGGTGAAAACCACCGCATCGAGCCAGCGGATGTTTTCGCGCAGGCACTGGATGCGAAATTCCGGCGTCGTGTCCACGACGAATTTGATTTTGTCCGTGGCGACGTAAATGGAAGGCCGGGTACGATGGTTTTTGGGATTGGCCAGGAATGCCGGCGGATATTCCTGGCCAATGACGGGCACGCCCTGCGACGTGCCGCTGCCGAGAAAAATGAATGAAAACGCCATGATTAAAATTCCTGCCTGGACGATAGCACAACCGCCAAATTGGCCGCGAACCTTTTTCAGGATTTGTCACCAGAACTGGTGACTGGCAGGGGACGGGGCATGAGGTATGATTTCATTGTTGTTGCCGTTGTAATTTAGTTCTCAATTCTGTTTGAAGAGGCCGGACCTGTTGTCCGGCCTTTCTTTTTTTACCAGCCGGCTCAATCTCCTGATTGCCAATCATCCTGAACCGCAAATCATATCATTTCCCAACCGGCCGGACCGCGTTGCCGCGCGGCCATCATGCCGGCAACGCAGCCCGTCCTCCGCCGTAGTTCTGCTACGGAGGGTGGACAGCGCCGCCCTGCCATTACATTTTTAAATGCCGACTTTGGCGCGGAGCTGTTCCACCTGCTTCTCCAGTTCGCGCAGGCGGTGGATCGTGTCCGGCAACTGCTGCACCGCGATCATCTGCCGCTTGGCCTGTTTGTCCGGCGAGGCCGGATAGCCGAGCACTGTCCCTCCGTCGGGAATATCGCGCATCACACCGGACTTCGCGCCGACCATCGCCTGGTTGCCGAGCTTTAAATGTCCCGCAATCCCCGACTGCGAAGCAATCACGCAGTAATCTCCCAGGCGCGTGCTGCCGGCGAAACCCGACTGGCCCATGACCAGACAATGCCGGCCAATGACAACGTTGTGCGCGACATGCACAAGATTATCAATCTTGGTGCCCTGGCCGATGACAGTGGAACCAAGCGCGCCGCGGTCAATGGCCGCGTTGGCGCCGATCTCCACGTCGTCGTGAATAATGACATTGCCGACCTGCAGCACTTTGCGGTGGCGGCCTTCGTCGAACACGTAGCCGTAGCCGTCCGAGCCGATGACTGTGCCGGCGTGGATGCTGACCCGATGACCGATCTGTGTCCGCGCATAAACCACGACGTTTGGGAACAAGCACACGTCGTCGCCAATCTGACAGTCGCGACCGATATGGTTGCCGCCCATGAGCACGGAACGCGCGCCGACCCGCACGCGCGCACCCAGCACGCAATCCGGTCCGATGCACGCCGTGGGATCAATTTGCGCCGAAGCATCAATAATCGCGCCCGGATGGATGCCGGACGGTTGCGGGTCCGGCGGGAAAAAAAGCGGCAGCACCCGGGCCATGGCCACGCGCGCGTTCCGCACGCGGATGAGGACTTTCTTCGACGGCGCGAACGCTTCCGATACGAGGATGGCGGCAGCCTGGCTTTGTTCGGCAGCGGCGAAGTGGGTTTCCTTCTCAGCGAAAGTAAGGTCGCCGGCCCGGGCACAGTCGGCGGGCGCAAAGCCGGTGAGTTGGATTGAACCGTCGCCGAGGACTTCGCCCCGGAGTTGTTCGGCAATTTGAGCAGCGGTGAATGTCATGGAATGCTGGGTTAATGGTTAAGCGACTCCGTTCGGGAAGAAGCTTATTCCGCCGCAAGACGGTGGCAAGCCGCAAAGGGCGCGGAAGCTCAAGGTTGTTGTCTGCGACGTTGCCCCGAAATTTTTACGACCAGCAAAATGCCCGTGACGCCGACGCATAACCACCCGAACCAATCGCCGTGCCGGTTGTAAAAGGTCGCTTCGCGTTTTGCCCCCACCGGAATTTCCACGGTCATGGCGCCCGAACCATAGACGCTGCCGGTCTGGTCCTTGAAGATTTCACGCAGCCGGCCGGTGGCGTCCGCCCAGCACGTCACGCCATTGTTGCAGCAACGCACGAGCGACACGCCGTTTTCCACGGCGCGGAAGACGCCGGCGGCGGCCTGCTGCCATTGCGCCGCGCCCTCGCCAAACCAGCCATCGTTTGTCAGGTTCACCAGAAAATCCGTGTCGTCCTGGACATATTCCCGCGCGAGTTCCGGAAACACGTCCTCGAAACAGATAAGCGTGGCGGTTTTAACGCGGTCCGGAGCGCCGAGCACCGTCTCGGCGGGTTGAACAGATTCTTTCGTGTCAAGCCGGGCCGGAGGCAGGCGCTCCATTTCAAACGGCACCACGTTGGTGCCGGAGGCAAAGCTGCCGGTGATGGGCGTGAACCATTTGATGAAGGGCAGCCAGCGCACAAGCGGGATGTATTCGCCAAAAATGACCAGGTTCTGTTTGTGATAAACACGCCGGAACCGGCCATCCGGGCCGAACAGAAACGCCGCGTTGAACGCATCATACTCGCTGTTGGTCCCGGTCCCGGAACGCCAGGCAAAATCCTCGGCGTTGAAAATCAACCAGACGTGATGAGTGCACGCCAGGTTCGTGATGGTCACGTAGCTGGCCGTGTCGAATTCCGGCACGGCGGATTCCGGCCAGATGAGCAGGTCAGTCTGGTTCGTCAGCGCCTTTTCCGAAAGTTCCAGCAGTTGGTGGAAACGATGCGTGTTCGCGTTCGGGTCCCAAATCAAACTTTGCGGGAAACTGGGTTGAACAAGTGTGACGCGCAGTGTTGCGCTGGGTGGATTTTGTCCGTTGATGCGGGCGAAACCGAAGGCAAACAGCGCCGCGACTGCGGCCAGCGGCAAAAGTATTTCCACCTGCCACGCCATTCGGGAGGCTGGCCGGCGGAAAATCATGCGCACCCCGGAAAACAGCGACAACGAAACCCATACTACCAGAAATGAAACCCCATAAACTCCTGTGACCGAGGCGATTTGGATGAGCGGTATCAGTTGAAATTGCGAGGCGCCGAGCGGATTCCATGGAAAACCGCTGAACAATCGCGCCCGGACCATTTCCAGCGCCACCCAAATGGTGGCGCCACTCAACGACCACAACAGACGTTCGCTCCATGATTCAAATCCGCAATCCGCAATCCGCAATCCGCATTTCGAGACCAGCCAAACCCACACCGCCGGATATAACGCGAGATACATTGCCAGTGCAGCCCAGCCGAGAATCGGGAAGCCCGTCACCGGAATCAGCAGCAGCCAGTAAAGTGACGAGAGGAAGTGAACCAACCCGGCCACGTAACCGACGCAGAACGCGTCGCCACCGCGTTTACCGTACGCAGCGGCAATGAGAATGGCGGGCGCAATCCAGGCGCAACCGGCAATGCCGATTTTCGGAAACGCGGCGGTCAACAAAAATCCGGCGCCAGTGGCCAGGAGATAACCGCTGCGAACCAGGAGTTCATTGAGAAAGCTTTTCAACGTGGCGAACGGCGAATAATCCTGCGTGAACGTCGGGCCGGGCTTGGCGCATTCGGCGGCCCGTTTCAAAACGGCAGCACTGGCGTTGACGACAATGGCTTCACGCGCGCCGCGCCAGACGGCAAAGTCGGCGAATGAATTGCCGGCATAGTCAAAACCGCGTTCGCCGAATTTTTCGGTGAGCGCCTTGAGTTTGTTCGCGCCGCGCAAATTGGTTTTACCGTTACTGCCGAGCACTTCGTCGAAGAGACCGGTGTGATTGGCGACGGGCAGGGCCATCTGGCGGTCAGAGGCCGTGGCGAGAATGAGTTTGCGTCCGGCCCGCTTTTGTTCGCGGAGAAACGCAAGGAACGGTTCGTTGAAGGGCAGGGTGGCAGGATCAATCTTGACGCGCCGGACGAGTTGTCGCTTCAGAAATGCCCGGCCGCGGGCCCACCAGAAAAGAACGGACAGGAGTTGGAACGGATTCCGTCGCAGCAATCGAGCCAGCGATTCCCAGAGCAGATCGGTCTTAATGAGCGTGCCGTCCAAATCCACGACGAGCGGGATTTGATTTTCGGATGGCATTTCAGAGGACGGCATAATTTTTTATTCACTTTTGGTAGGGACGGCTAACCCAGCCGTCCGCGGACGCGTCGGCGACGTGTCCCTACCTTTTATTTGAGCTTGGCCCCGATAAAATAACGTGCGGGCGAGACTACCGGCGGGGCGCACGGCTTGAAAGTCAAAATTCCGAATGCAGATAATGGAGTGCCAAGCACCGCCTCGGCACGAAGGGGCGGTGATGCGGCGAATGGCACGCTAAAGCGTAAACTCCAACGGGAACAAACCCGCTCATAGCCGCCGGGCGTCAGGTAATCATTTCAACCCACGACCCCGGGTCACGCAGAGCTCGCAACCCGGGGCCGGGCGATTCAATACTGATGATGTGCCGGTTCTGCTATTGCGGCGTGATTTCCAGGAAACAGATCTTGTTGTTGCTCGCACCTGTGGCATTGCTCACCGTCAACTTCCCGTCGGAAACCGTGACCGTGGACGTGCCTTCCTTCCACCGGGAACCGCTGCTGGGCGTGCCGTTGACAGTCAGGACGCCTTCAACGTTGATCTTGTAAACGCTGTTGTAGTAGTTCGCATCTCCGGCGACCACGTGGACCTTGTAGTTTCTGTTCGGAAGCCCGATTTCCCACGTAAACGTGCCGCCCGTCTGCATGGTGATAAGTGTGTCATACCGCTGGTCCGCTGACAGCGTCGAGTTGCGGTCGAAGGCATTTGTCGAATTGTTCGCATTCCAACCATAGCTGTAGCCGTTGGTCCGCGCGCCGTAAACCGCGCCTGAATCAACCCAATAACCGGTGTAGGTGGGAGCCGTGGCCGGCTGGAAGTTGATTTTGATCATGTTCGTCACGGTAACGGTCACAACCGACGACGTGCTGCTGTTGCCGTTGACATCGCGTGCGACGGCGCTGATCGAATGCGACCCGACGAGGTTAGTGGTCGTGTTCCAGGCAATTGAATAGGGCGAAGAGGTGTCTTCGGCGCCAAGGTTTGCGCCATCAAGCCGGAACTGAACTCCTGCGACGGCGACGTTGTCGGTGGCGGTCGCCGAGATGGTGAATACGCCTCCGATGCGGGCATTGTTAGTGGGCGAACTGATGGAAACCGTCGGTGGCGTCCGGTCATTCATCACCGTGACGGTGACGCTGTTCGTGGCGCGATTGCCAGCCGCGTCACGCGCGATGGCAGCCAAAGCATGTGACCCGTTGGAAGAATTTGTGGTTGCCCACGAGACGGAATAAGGAGCCACCGTGTCTTCCGCACCAAGATTGACACCGTCCAACAGAAACTGGACGCCAACGACGCTGATGTTGTCAGAGGCGGTGGCGGTGACAGTAATCGTTCCGGTCACTTGCGCGCCATTGGTCGGCGCGGTCATTGTGACCGACGGCGGTGTCGTGTCGTTGTTTACCGTGACAGTGATATTGTTCGTCGCGCGGTTGCCGGCGGCATCGCGGGCGACTGCGGACAAGGTATGCGACCCGTTGCTCGATCCGGTCGTAACCCACGAAACCGAGTAGGGCGAAACGGTGTCTTCCGCGCCGAGGTTTGCGCCATCGAGCAGGAATTGGACTCCAACGACACCCACGTTGTCCGATGCATTTGCCGCGACGGTAATCGTTCCCGACACTTGGGCACCGTTGGTGGGCGCCGTGATCGAGACGGTTGGAGCCGCGGTATCACTGCCTACGTGCGGGGGCTTCACGGAAGTGTTACAGGCATCATGGTAGAATGCCGGCCAATCCAGGGTATGAGATCCCGTGCCGAAGTCCGGAGTATACAGGGTGCCCAAGGAATAGCTTGTTCCTCCGGAGCTGTAGCACGCTGCCACCACGGCAATGTCGATCTTGCCATCGCCATTGAAGTCACCCAGCAGCGGCTTGGAACTGCCGAACACACGCGGCGTGGCATGCAGTGGGTAGGACCTCAGGATCTCGCCTGTCCCGCGCATCACGGCCAAGGTGGCGCTGCTCTTTTCGAAGACGATCTCCTGCGCTCCATCGCCGTCCAGGTCGCCGAGTGCGAAGTTGCCAACAACCCCGCAGGAAGTTGACATCACTTGGGAACCATCGGCGCGCAGAACATAAAGTCCGACACCGCCGCTCGCCAAAATCAGTTCGTCGTTGCCGTCTCCGTTAACGTCTCCAAAGCCCAGCTTGGACCCGAAGAAACAACTGTAAGTTAGAGGCCAAGCGCCGGGTTTCATCGTTCCATCTGCCGAAAAAAGCGCCACGGACGCCTGAGGGCCACTAGTGGACGAGTAGGCCACGGCGATTTCAATCGATCCATCCCGATCCATGTCGCAGGCTGCCATGTCCTGAATACTGCCGCCGGAAAATGAGGGGTCAGCCCAGGCCGACCGAGTGCCGTCCCAATTGAAGCGGATCAATTGCAATGTGCCATTCGTAACCGATTTGGCCACGACGATTTCCTGTTTGCCATCACCGTTGAAGTCAGCAGCCAGGTAGGAGCCGAGGGAGGTCAGCACAATGGGGTAGTTGGTCGAGAGAAGCTGGCCGTTGGGCTTCCAGGCGTATAGATAAGTATTGTAGTTTGTGCCGACGCCCGGGGCCAGAATCTCCAACTGGCCGTCTCCGTCAAGATCCGTGAGCACGATTCGTGAAGACTGGAAACGAATCCATGATGGGACGGTAATCGTATCCGATGTCGAGTCGGGGTGAATGATACGCACCCGGTTTGACTCGCCGACAACGATTTCATCGCCGGGGTTCCCGTCCAGGTTGGCGATGGCGGGCTGGATTCCGTTCGGTGAGAGCAACGGGACATTCGTTACGGACGCGCCGTCCCAGGAATACAGGGTCAGCCCGCCCGATGGGATCGCAAGCCAGGTTGTTCCCACGGCATCCTGCCTCGGCAGGAAAGCGCCGGAGACCGACGGAATCATCTTGGGCCAATTGGCGGTTGTCAGGTCGGGCTGAAAATAAACCTGTGCCACCTGTTGCGTCATGTAGCCGGAGTTCTGGCTCAGAAGCTGGACCCCATAGAATTCGTTGTTGGTAACGCCCGTCGTGTCCCAGGTGCCGAGCAGGCCGCCATTGATGCCATTGATGCCCCCGCCGACGAGCGTGACGCCGGCGCTGCTCCAGGGTTGATTCGTGCGAGCCCATTGGATCTGATAAGCGGCCGCCGAACCTTGGATGGGCAGCAGGGCGCCTGGCTTGAACTGGTTCCCATCTGAAATGTCATTGGTAGGTGCCGGGGGCACCGGATAGGCAAGACTCAGAAAATTAATCCAGAATGTGACTCGGTCGCTGTAAATCTGTCCCGCGTTGTTATAAACATCCAGACGAACCGTGTTCCAGCCGTCGGGCAGGTAAACGCCCCTGTCAGACAACGACCCCATCCAAACGGCTAAGGAGTTTGTGTAGTAGGATGTCCAACTGGTCGGCAACTGGCCCATGCCGTAGGACAACGTATAGTGGTTGAAGTTCGGTCCTTCCGCGAAACCGGACAGTGTTGAAGGCCCGATGTTCGTCAACACCATCCCGTCGAGCATGGAAGTGATCCGGGCTTCCAAGGGATCATTAGCCAGTGCCACCGCAGCGGCAGCGTTCACACGGCCATAACCAAATGAGTAATCGAATCCCGGCGTGCCCAAGTCGTCGGCCGAGCAGCGAATGGCTTGGCGGACCTGTTCTACCGTCCAGCCCGGATGCAATGAAAGGATCAGTGCGGCAACCCCCGCGACATGAGGCGAAGCCATGCTGGTGCCGGAACAAAGAGCGTAATCGTCACCCACGACCGGAAAGTTGGTGGTGCCGGCGGCATGGAGAGAAAGGATGTTTACTCCCGGGGCGGCGACATCAATTTTGCTGCCCCAGTTGGAGAAATACGCCAGTTGATCATTGGAATCCGATGCCGCCACGGTAATTGCTTCCGGAATGTTCGCGGGGGTGAACACTGAGGCGTCGGCGTTGGCATTTCCGGCGGCAACAACGCATACCGCGCCCATGTAGTGAGCCAGCCAAAATGTCTGCTGCAACGTGGACGAGAAGCCCGGGCCACCCCAACTACAGTTGATCACGTCGGCGCCTTCGCTCGCGGCGTAATTAACGCAGTTTGCCAGCGTATCTATATCTCCATTCCCGTGGCTATCGAGGCCCCGCACCGGCATAATCCGCGCGTTCCACGCAACGCCAATGACACCGATGCCGTTGTTGCCGGTAGCGGCGATCGTCCCCGCCACGTGTGTCCCATGCCCATTAAGGTCGCTGACATCGTTGTTCGAGTCCACGAAATTCCAACCATGCACGTCGTCTATGTAACCATCCCCTTCATCATCCACACCGTTTCCGGGAATTTCACCCGGATTGTTCCAGATGTTGTTAATAATGTCCGGATGGGTGCAATCCACGCCGCTGTCAACTACGCCTACGATGATGCCTTGGCCGGTTGATGTGTCCCAAGCGGCCGGGCAGGAAATGAGATACAGCCCGTAAAGATCGAAAATGTTGGTCCAAAGGGTCGTTGAGGTCAGGTAGGGATCATCGGGAAGCACGTTGGCCTGCAGTATCATATCCTGCTCCGCGTATTCCACGTTCGGATCGGCCTGCAATTCAGCCAGCTTTTGCGCGACCTCGGATTCCGCGGAATCGGACATGTCAATGACATACGTCCGGGTCAGGTCCGGGGCTTTGAGACCCGCCGGTGCGCGGTGCGCGCGCGCCGGAAAACGGTCGCGCATTTCCTGGGCGATCTGCTCACCGGTCACTCCCCGCGCCTTCTTTTCGCGCACCATCTCCGGATAGAGCGGCTTCATCTTTTTGATGGCGTGTTTATCCAGCCAGTCTGTGTTGCTGAAGCGGGCAGCGTTGCCGGTGATTTCGAGCGACGCGGGCAATATTGACTCCACTTGCTGCGCCAGCGGGCCTTTGAGTTTTACCAGAATCTTCCGAGGTTGGTCCACAGACTGCGCCGATACACGTGGCAAAACCACCCAAAGCAAAACAAACCCAAGCAACAGTAATCGGAACAGGGAGGGTTGGATGTGACACGAACGCGTTGAACGAGGAGTCGTTCTCATATAATTCAAGGGTTGAGGATTAGTTGTTTAGTGAAGAATAAATAATACGGAAAAGTTACACGAATGTAAATGGATGATACTATGAATCTCGGCAGAACCCGCCGGGGGGCGACAGACAGCAAGAAAGAATTTCCCTCAACCTTTGCGCGCGCATTGCAGCAAGGCTTTTTCCCGTTCGCCGTAATTTAATTTCAGGGCCTCGGCGCGGGCGGCGGGCGTCATTTTCTGCCAGGATTTTTGCAGGGCATTGATGGTCTTGTCCTCGGCGGTCCTGGTCGCGAGGTCGGCCAACTGGAATTCGAGGAAGACGAGGCAGAGCGCGTCTTCGAGCACCCGGGCTTCGGGGTCGTCGGGAAAATGTTTCTTGAGGTTCAAATCCTGCACCCGGCGAATCACATCTTCCGGGTAGCCGGTTTCGCGCAAAATGTCGCCGGCTTTTTGGGCGTGAAACTTTTTGAGCGCCGCCCGCCATTGCAAATATCCGGCGCGGGTCATCGGACAAGACTGGCGCGGGATTTTCCAGCGGCAGAGGTGCTGGCAGCGCGCGGCCAGGCGAAGCTCCTCGCTGGCTTCCGGGCACAGGCGCAAAACCCAATCCGTCAGCCGTTGCGCATAAAGCAGTTCGCGCGGGTGAGGGACGCCGTCAACGGTCTCACCATTCGGGTCACGGGAATTTTCCTCATCGAAGCGGCGGAGGGCGGCTTCGAACCGGGCAGACGGCTGGAAATTTTCAGTCACGCGCCGTGTTATTCCAAAAGCGGGCGCAAACGCAAGACCGATTCGCGCGCAAATCCGCCTTTGGGTTTTTCTTGTCGTGATTTTGGGGGGCTGATAACCATTGGGCGATGAAAATCATCCTTCCAGTTCTGGCAGCGGCTTTGCTTTTACCGGCATGCACCGTTCCAGCGAATGAGGTTTCATCTGTCCCCCATCTTGAAAAGCGCGGCACGGCAACGCAACTGATGGTGGATGGCAAACCGTTTCTCATTCTCGGTGGCGAATTGCACAATTCAAGTTCCTCCAGCCTCGACTGCCTGAAACCCATCTGGCCGGAGCTGGCGGCGATGCATCTCAACACGGTGCTGACTCCGGTTTCGTGGGAGTTGCTTGAACCCGAGGAAGGCCGGTTTGACTTCACGCTGGTGGACGGCCTCATTCAAGGAGCACGGCAAAACCATATGCATCTGGTTTTTCTCTGGTTCGGCAGTTGGAAAAACAGCATGTCCAGTTATACGCCGGTATGGGTGAAAACCAATCTCTTGCGCTTTCCCCGCGCTGCGACCAAGGATGGCAAAGGCCTGGAAATTCTTTCGCCATTCAGCGACGCCAACCGGGACGCCGACGCGTGCGCCTTTGCGGCGTTGATGCGGCATGTCCGCGAAGTGGACGGGCGGAAGCACACGGTCATCATGATCCAGGTGGAAAATGAGATCGGCATGATTCCCGAGGCGCGCGATTATTCGGCCCGGGCAAACGAACTTTTCAGCCAACCCGCGCCGCGGGAATTGATGAATTATCTTGAGCAACACAAAGACGCGCTGACGCCGGAATTGCGCAAGGCATGGGAGGACGCTGGATGCAAAACCTCGGGCACGTGGGAAGAAGTTTTCGGGCCGGGCTTGGGGACGGACGAAATTTTCATGGCCTGGCATTTTGCGCGTTGCACCGGCACGGTGGCGGCCGCGGGCAAGGCCGAATATCCGCTGCCGATGTATGTGAACGCGGCGTTGATCCGCCCAAACTACAAACCGGGCCAGTATCCGAGCGCCGGGCCGCTCCCGCATTTGATGGACCTGTGGCGGGCAGGCGCGCCGCAGATTGATTTCCTGTCACCGGACATTTACTTCGCGAATTTCGCGGAGTGGTGCGAGAAATATCATTGTTCCGGAGGTCCGCTGTTCATACCCGAAGCAAAACCGGACGCGGCCAACCTTTTTTACGCCATCGGTCAATGCGATGCGATGGGTTTTTCGCCATTTGGCATCGAGGACGAATTTCCCGGGTCGCACCCGGACAATGCGACGGCTTTTGACAAAAGCTACGAAGTGCTTTCGGAACTGTCGCCGTTGATCCTGGAAAATGAGGGCAAAAGAACGATGGCAGGAGTCTGGCTGGACGAAAGCAACCGGACCCAAACCGTGCGATTGGGGAATTACACTTTGAACGTGGCCCACGATTACACCTGGCCATATTCGAGCGGCTTTCACCAAACCAATGCCTGGCCGCGTTTCGGCGGTATAATCATTTCAACCGGGCCGGACGAGTATGTAATGGCCGGCCGGGGCCTCATCGTGACGTTCACACCCAATCCGCCGGGCGACCCGGTGGCCGGTATCGTCGCCATTGATGAAGGGGCTTTTGTGAATGGCCGTTGGGTGGCCGGTCGGCGATTGAACGGGGATGAGAACCATCAGGGAAGGCATCTGCGATTGACGCCGGACCGATTCGGCATCCAGCGCGTCAAACTTTACCGCTACCACTAGCCCGGGCGGCGCTGAAATTTCAGTGATGGCAGCCGCAGTCGCCGTGGCCGCACGACCCGTCCGCCAAATCCGCCTCGCTCGGGACCCGGCCCAATTCGAGCGTTTTGGCAACGGATTTATGAATGAAATGCTGCATGGTGTGCAACTCCTCCTGCGCGTCGAGAAACCCGCGCGCGACGGAATTCTGCAGCAGGGCGTCGCGATGTTTCTCGAAGTCGGCAATTTCCGCGCTTTCGAGCGGTTGCGACTGCGCCTGTTTTTCCTGAAGCGCCTGCCCTTTGCTCATCACCGTATCATATTGGCCGCGCGCGCCGGGGTCGGACAAAAAAGTGTCGATGCGCTTGCGGATGGAAATAATTTCCGGCTGGTCAATGATGGTTTGGCACAGCTCCCTGGTCTTGGCTTCAATTTTTGTAGGCATATAATTTTACTCGGCGCATAATAAATCACAGGTTCCGGTGAAAAGCAATTGGATTGACACCGCCAGAGCGAACTTCTAAATCCTTTGCCACACCGTATGCAATCAATTCATCTGGGGGGGATAGATTACGCCATTCTCTTCACCTATTTTATTTTCATCCTCGGCATCGGCTGGACGCTGAAGCGCTACATGAAAGGCAGCGCGGACTTTTTTCTTTCCGGCCGCTCCATTCCGGCCTGGGTCACGGGGTTGGCATTCATTTCCGCCAATCTCGGGGCGCAGGAAGTCATTGGCATGGCGGCCAATGGTGCGAAGTATGGAATTATGACCAGCCATTTTTATTGGATCGGTGCAATTCCGGCGATGGTCTTTCTGGCAATTTTTATGATGCCGTTTTATTACGGCTCAAAGGCGCGCTCCGTTCCCGAATACCTGAAATTGCGTTTCGATGAAAAAACACGTGGGCTTAATGCAATTTTGTTTGCGGTAATGACGGTTTTTTCATCGGGCATTTCAATGCATGTTTTCGCACTGCTGCTGGGCAAACTTCTAAACTGGGATTACAACGTTTGCATCGCGCTTTCCGCAGTCATTGTGCTGGTTTACATTTTGCTCGGCGGTCTTACTTCAGCCATTTACAACGAGGTGCTGCAATTTTTCATGATCGTTCTGGGCTTTACCCCCCTGGTTTTTCTTGCGCTTAAAGATGTTGGCGGTTGGAGCGCGCTCAAGGAAAAACTCATTCCGGTTGCGACCAGTCAAAATTTCGCGCCCGGCACATGGACTGAATCGTGGAGACACCTGGGAAGCTACACGGACAATCCAATGACCGCCAGTTGGTTTAGCCTGGTCATGGGACTGGGCTTCGTTCTTTCATTCGGCTATTGGTGTACGGACTTCCTCGTCGTGCAACGCGCGATGGCTGCCAATTCCATGTCCGCTGCGCGCCGGACGCCGCTGATCGCGGCGTTTCCCAAAATGCTTTTCCCCGCGCTCGTGATTCTGCCCGGCATGATCGCCATTGCCATGTATCAGGCCGGCGACCATTTTTTGCCTTTCGTGGACAACGATCCAGCGAAAGGGTTGAACTACAACATGACGATTCCGATGCTGCTCGTGAAATATTTTCCCACTGGAATGCTCGGGGTTGGATTCACCGCCCTCATGGCATCGTTCATGTCCGGCATGGCGGGCAACGTCACCGCGTTCAACACCGTTTGGACTTACGACATTTATCAGAGCTATTTCGCTCCGGGAAAATCGGACCAACATTATTTATGGATGGGGCGATGGGCGACCGTCGGCGGAATTCTGTTAAGCGTCTGTGCTGCTTACGCAGCTTCCTCATTTAACAGCATCATGGATATGTTGCAATTAGTGTTCAGCTTCGTGAATGCGCCGCTTCTGGCGACATTTTTGTTGGGCATGTTTTGGAGACGCACAACGGCTCATGGCGCATTTGGGGGGTTGGTGGGCGGGTTAATTGTGCCGAACATTTTTCACGGCCTCGCGCTTCCCGACGGCGCAACAGCAGGAATTAAAGGCGGATGGCTTGCTCACATCGTTGGAATGCAGCCAATCTCATTTCACAGCGAAATGGGTCAAACGCTGTGGACGGCCATCATTGCATGGACAACGTGTTTCGCGCTGACGATTTTGATTTCTCTTGTGACGAAACCAAATAAAACGGACGAACAACTCGCCGGCCTCGTTTATTCGCTGACGCCAAAACCAAAATCTGAAAACGAACCGTGGTATGAACAACCGGTCACGTTGGGAATCATCGTTCTCGTGGTGACAATTATTTTGAACATCATTTTCTGGTAAAAATTAACCATAAGTTTTATGAACTTCGACCTCCGGCTTCCGATTGGAATTATGTTCAGCATTCTGGGCGTGCTTGTTGCCACTGTTGGAATCGCTTCGAGTAAAAGCTCCACCGTGCTCGGCATTAACATCAACCTCACCTGGGGAATCGTGATGTTGATTTTTGGCGCGTTGATGTTGTTCGGCGCGATGAGAGGCCGCAACAAGAACGAGGATGGAAAATAGATGATGGGAAATGGCAATAATTCGGATACCGTTTTCCATTGTCCATCCTCAATCCTCCATCCTCATTTAATGCGATGACACTCAACGAACTTGCAAATCACGCAACTGCTGAATTCGAAAAAGCCTATGGCCGGCCGCCGCGTTGGATCGCCGCCGCGCCCGGCCGGGTCAATCTCATCGGTGAACACACCGATTACAACGATGGCTTTGTCCTGCCAATGGCCATCGAACGTTACACCGTCATCGCCGCTGATTCTGCGCTTGCCGCGCCGAAGCGCAGCGAAGGCGGGTCCTCGTGCTCGATCTTCGATACCCATTTCAAGGAGACTGCGGCGATTGACGTTTCCGCGCCCGTTACCAAGGGCCAGCCGAAATGGTCGAACTACATCCGCGGTGTCATTGCCGGTTTCCGCGCCCGCGGACTGAATCCCGGCAGCTTCGACGCGGTGATTCACTCGACCGTGCCGCTGGGCAGCGGCCTGTCCAGCAGCGCAGCCCTCGAGGTCGCCACCGCCACGCTGCTGGAAACCATTACCGGCAAAAAACTCGAGCCGGTTGAAAAAGCACTGCTTTGCCAGAAAGCCGAGCACGACTTCGCCGGAATGCCGTGCGGCATCATGGACCAGTTCATTTCCGTCATGGGCCGGAAAAATCATCTGCTGCTGCTCGATTGCCGCTCACAAAAATCTGAGCAGGTGCCGATGACCGACCCGTCCGTGACCGTGCTCATCATCAACACCAACGTAAAACATGAATTGACCGGCAGCGAATATCCCGCGCGCCGCAACCAATGCGAGGCCGCCGCAAAAATTCTCGGCGTGCCGTCCTTGCGCGATGCCACCGCCGGCTTGCTGGAATTGGCGAAAGGCAGGATGGACCGGACGGTCTATCGCCGCGCCTGCCATGTCGTCAGCGAAATTGAACGCACCGTTCATGCCGCCGAAGGCATCCGCGCTTCCAACTGGCCGGCCGTCGGCCAGCTCATGTCCGCCAGCCACCGTTCATTGCGCGACGATTACGAAGTAAGCTGCAAGGAATTGGACGCCGTCGTCGAAATCGCGGAATCCATCGGTCTCGAAGACGGAATGATCGGCTGTCGCATGACCGGTGGCGGGTTTGGCGGCTGCGCGGTGGCCCTGTTAAAAAGCGACGCCGTTGAAGTTATCTCCAAAAAGATCGCCGCCGATTACAAAAAGAAAACCGGCATCGAAGCGACGATATTTGTCTCACGTCCGGCGGCGGGCGCAACGGTGATCAAAGCCTGAAACTTTTTCGGAGGGATGAACGCTGCGAGGAAGGCTTAAAATTTGCAGCCTATCCTCATATTTTGTGGTGCTCACCCATGTGGTGACGCACGGATAGGAGGACGAGCTTCCCCAAGTCGGGGAACGCGGCTACGGACGGAGACGCTGACCGAAAGACAAGAAAGACAAAAAGCGGCGCTGGCGCGCCGCGCTTTTAAGAAAAAACATGAAACCGTTCACTTAACTCTTGACTCATGAACCCTCATAGGAGGCGCGTTCATGGAGATATGGTGGATGCGTTAGAGCAGAGTCGTAGTCGCTTCGCCGGATAAACGGCCATACGTGAATGTCGCCCTGTCGAGAGAACCACCGAAGGTAGATGCGATTCGCGATGCCAAGTGTGAGAAGCGTGGCAACTAATAAGAGCAAGAAGGATAAACGCCCCAACCTCGGCCACTCGTAGGGCAAACCAGACTTCAGGAATAGAATACAACGAGCGATGTCAGGGCGAGCCTGTCGCGGAACCGCATCCTTGCCGGTAAGCCGATACTCGTGCAAATCAGAGTACAGTCCCCAAATCCCTGTAAAATAAACTTCATGAATAGCAACGTCGAGGCTGCGGGGAATGGCATCTTCGAACTCGTCGTTTGTGAGTCGGCCCGCGACTAAACCACGAATCAGTTCGGAGAACTTTGTTCTGGCGGGAGCATCAATCATACGATGTGCAATTCAGCGCCTAACGCCGGAGCTCAGGCACCGCCACCGGAGACTGAGCTGGGCTGCAATGATGATGTCCAAATTTCATGGTCTCGTCAAAACTGAAGGCGCGGTGGCGGTTGCCTGCAGCGCATTGACCGTCCGGGCTTAATAGGTGTTAGGCGACTTTTTGGCATCGTCAGTCAATTGGTTGTGCTCGTCTAAACGGTGACGTGAGCCATCTCCACGCATCTCCAAAATCGTAACCGAGCTGTTTGATAAACGATGGCTGTGCGCACTCGCAAGGAGGATGCACCGTGCCAACTGGTTCCGCAGTCAGATTGATAATAACGTCAGGAGTGGATGGCCGACCCCCATAACCCCGGGCGAGTATGTGCTCGACGTCATTTGGGGATGGGTAAAAATCGGTACTCAGGTATCCCGGAGTGTCCACACAATACTCAGGAACAAATGAAGAATCGGATCTGCCCCAAAGCGTGGGTTCTCGCTTGAGGTAGTTCGCTCGGAGAAAAGCAATCCCGTCATGCCCGGTAGTGGCTCTTTCTTGCTTGCGAAAGGCAAGTGAGAATGGCTCGGGAGTATACACCGTCGTGACCACCACACCAGAAAGCGGCACCTTGGTTTCATTTTGAACGAGAATACTTACGGTGTGAAATTCAGCACACCCTGCGAGAAAGAGCAAGACCAATGGAAGAAATACTCGCATTTTCGATGTCGCCTAGACAATATGGCTCGTCATGAGACGAGAGCAGGTGTCTGTTTTCCGGGAACGGGGATTGCGCGCCGGCGTGAGCCGGAGAGCCGAGCCCCAATGTTTGGTAGGAAACGCAAACACAGAAAGGA
>JBEKXN010000008.1:0-117655 GCA_049511835.1 Verrucomicrobiota bacterium
TCCAGCCTGCGGGTTCAGGCGACTTTCCAGTCGCCTCTTTCGTGCTGATCAATCACGGGACAAGAATGTCCCGCAAACCCGCAGACAAGAATGTCTGCGCTACATCAAAGTTGTAACCGCTCTAGGGCGCGGCGGGGACAACCTTTTCGGCAGCTTCATGATACGGTTGGTGGGCGCGATATAACGCCAGCAGTTCCTGGTTCTTCTCAAGCAAATCCTGTTCGCCCGCCGCCGTGGCCAGCGCGCAGGCTTTCTGCGCCGTCGCAATCGCATCGTCATATCGTCCTGCCTCGGCGTAGGCGGCTGCCAAGGTGCCGACGAGGAGGGTCACGCCATAGTGCGTCAATTCACAGGCACGCCCGGCATATTTAACGGCTCGAACTCCATCCCGGATGTGGGCGTCCGGACAGGTCGCCAACAGCCACGCCAGATTGTTCAGGACTTCCACGTAGTCGGGCTTGATTTGCAACGCCTTTTGGTAATGAACAATCGCTTCGTCCACGCTGCCCTTTTGGCGCAGCGCGTTGCCCAGGTTGACGTGGGCTTCCGCGAAGCCCGGCTTGATTTGCAACGCCGTTTGGCAATGAACAATCGCTTCGTCCACGCTGCCCTTTTGGAGCAGCGCGTTGCCCAGGTTGACGTGGGCTTCCGCGAAGCCAGAGTTGATTTGCAATGCCTTTTGGTAATGAACAATCGCTTCGTCCACGCTGCCCTTTTGGAGCAGTGCACTGCCGAGGTTGTGATGGGCTTCCGCGTAATTGGGGTTGATTTGCAGCGCCTTTTGGTACTGGGTGATTGCCTCGTCCACGCTGCCCTTTTTGAGCAGCGCGTTGCCGAGGTTGTTGTGGGCTTCCGCGTAGTCGGGTTTGATTTGCAGCGCCTTTTGGTAATGAACAATCGCTTCGTCCACCTGGTCCTTTGGAATCAGCGCGATGCCAAGGTTGTTGTGGGCAATGAAGTTGTCAGACGTGCAGGCAAGTGTGTGAGTCCATAGCGATTCACTGTTTCGCCAACAGGAAGTCTGCACCCGCGCGCAGAAAATCAATGCCACCAGAATGACCGTGGCGCCGCCGCCCAGCACCACGCGCCGGTGACGCCAGCCGGCACACAGATCCGCCGCCGCCCAGGTCAGCAACAGATACAAGCCGATCTGCGGCAGATACGTGTAACGGTCCGCATGGGCGTAGTAGGATATCTGCACCATCCCGATGACCGGGACCATCATCCCCAGATACCAGAGCCAGCCGACCATGAGCCAGGGACGCGTCTGGCGAAAGGCCCATACCGCTCCGGATATGGCCAGCAGCAACCCCACTGCCCCGGCCACCTGCCAGAACGGCAGATAGTTTGCCGGGTTGGGATAAACACACGCCAATCCCGATGGATGAATCATCTGCCAAAGGTAGGTGACGCAGGATACCACGGCGTTTTCCATCCGCAGCCCGAAAGGCAGCGTGTCAGCAGTCAGTTTCTCCGGCACCAGGGCCGTCGCCACGCACGATCCGACCGTCAGCACCAACAGCGGGATTTTCTCCCAAACCAATCGCAAAATGCTTGCCACTCGCCACTCGCCACTCGTCACCCTTCCGAGCGGCCAGAAATCCAGCAGCAGGAGGACGAAGGGCAGCGTCACCAGCATGTTCTTGGAGAGCAACCCCAAGGCGAAGAACAGCACCACCAGACCGTAGTCGAGAGTCCAGAGTCGAGCCATCTTCGCTTCGCTTCGCCGCACCAAGGGGTCAAGGGCTGGAACTACTCGTGCTCTCGACTCTCGACCCTCGACTTTCGACCGCCTTTGGACATAGCGGACGTAGGCTCCGAGCGTCAGCATGAAAAAAAACGCGCTCAGCACATCCTTGCGTTCCGCCACCCACGCCACCGATTCCACCCTTAGGGGATGAATGGCAAACACCGCCGCCACAAACGCACTGCGCCACAGAAACCCCGTCATCCGCCGCAACACCAGAAAGAGCAGGACCGCCGTTGCCGTGTGGAGGAGGACATTGGTGAGATGATGGCCGCCGGGACTCAATCCATAAAACCGGCAGTCCAGCATGTGGGAAATCCAGGTCAGCGGATGCCAGTGGCCGATGTAGCCATAAGTCAGCGCCCAGCGAAATCCCTCCCAGGTCAGACCCTTTTGGACGACAGGATTCTCATACACATACAGGTCGTCGTCGAAGTTGACAAACTCATGCCCCAGTGTCTGGCCGAAGACCCCCCAGATAATAGCCGCCAGAAAAATGCAGACTCCGTAGACCAGCCAGTCGTCTTTCAAAGCGGCCGGACGGCTTTCGGATTGCAGTGGGCGGGACCCTTCCGCTTCCGGCATTTCACTGGCGGGCGAAGCGGACGTGCCCGAAGGCACGGCAGCGGCTTTTTGCTTCCATCTTCCGTTCCGGAAAAGAGCAAAAGGAGTCCCACCGATTGACAGTTTTTCCAGCGGAAACGGAATCATGTAACCGAACGGTCGTCAGGGCCACCGCTTTGCATTCAACATTTTACCGGCCATTTTATCGGCACGGAACAGCTTGCCAAGCCCAAATTAGTCCGAACTCCGAAATAGGGCGCATCTCAGTTTTTATGCACTTAAAAGCCGCATCTCATTAACACCCTGCTTTTTAGCGGGGTGTTCAGCGAAGGAAAGGCTTCCCAACCGCTTGAGCGGTTTCCCGTGTACCGATAAACCGCTAAAGCGGTTCTGACCCCGCGACACCGGCAAACACCCCGCTAAAGCAGGGTGTTAATGAAAGAGCTCTAAATATAGAGGCTTTCAACGTCGCGATACCCCCTCAAAAACTGAGATGCGCCCTTCGCAACTTTTACCGGCGGTTGGTGTTTGAATTTTTTGAAGCCCACGGTATATTGGGAAATCATGAAGCGTTGGGAAAAAATCGTTGTTTGCCTGGCGAGCGGGCTGGTGTTGAACGCCGGCGCGCGCGCGGACGACGGTGTGTTGCCGAACAATCCCTATGCGCCGATTGTCGTTCGCAATGTTTTCGGCCTGAATCCGCCCCAACTGGTTGACCCCAACGCCACGCCGGCCGATCTGCCTAAAATCACGCCCAACGGCATCATGTCCATTTTTGGACAATTGCAGGTGTTGTTCAAGGTTGCAGGCACCGCCAAACCGGGACAACCGGCCAAGGACGAGGCCTACATCCTCAGCGAAGGCCAGCGGCAGGACGAAATTGAAGTCATTCAGATTGACGAGAAAAACAGTCTGGTGACTTTCAACAACCACGGCACCGTGCAGGAACTTCCCCTGGTCAAGGCCAACGCGCCGACGGTCAATACCCCGGGCGGGCTGGTTCCACCCCAGAATCTTACAGCGCCCGGTGGCGATAACGGCGGCCGGGGGCGTTTTGGCGTCCGTTCCGCCGGCGGTCCCGGCGCGGCACGAAATCGCGGCACGGGTGGTGGTTCACCATTGACAACGGTTCCAACGAGCGCCGGCTATTCCGCCCAACAACAGCCTCAGAATCCATTGACGCCGGAAGCGCAAGTCATCATGATGGAACTTCAACGCGCACAGTGGGAAAAAGAAGGCAATCCCGCAGCTACCATTATTCCGCCCACAGTGTTGACGCCTCAACACGGCGGCGCTGAAAACAGCGCAAACGGTATGCCTCCCATCCCGTGATTGTTTCGTAACATTTACGGCTTGGCAGACGTCTTGGCGGATTCGATCAATTCCCAAAACTTTGGATTTTCCTGAAGCGCTTCGTCCTCGCCGGTCTTCAAGCCGGAACGGAACAGAAAATCCTTGAGTGTGTGGCGGCTGAGAATGCGGTGGACGAGCACGCCCAATTCGTGCCGCTCGAAATAGACGCGATAATCACCCACGCGAAAACGGTGCAGCGTGCGCCCGTCCAATTCCAATTTGCCGAAGGCGTCCAGCTCGGTGCCGAGCGCCTGCTGGGGGAGTCCGCGGAATTCGCCCAGGATTTGCAATTGCAGTTCCTTGGGCATGCGCGCCAGTTCGGCGGCGCTGGTGGGCGTAAAGATGATCTGGAACATAATGGTTGAGGGTTGAGGGGTGAGGGTTCAGAGTCAAGCCTTTGGTGGAACATGGTTGAGGGGGTGAGAGCTGATTTTAACTTAAAAAGAGCAGTTCAACCACGGATGAACACCGATGGACACGGATACCAGACACTGACGCACCGCCGTCTCCGAAGTTGAATTTCTGCGTTGGCGGAGTGCGGCCGTCTCCGGCCGCAGCAAGGTGGGATGAGTGGGCGGTGGAGAAATGTTCCGTGGCTTGACTGAAGTCAGTTGCTGCGCCCGGGGACGGGCGCACTCCGGTCTAGCCTCGTCCGCACCGCCACCACCGGCAACTTCGGAGTTCGGGCCCAACCCTCAACCAGCAAGAGTGGTAGCGCGTACGGGAATCGAACCCGTCTTTCAGCCTTGAGAGGGCCGTGTCCTAACCGATAGACGAACACGCCATGCAAATCATCGTAGCGGAGCGACGGCAGGTGTCAATCGCGGGAATGCGCATGGGGCAAGGAGGGGCGTATCTTGACACGAACCCCTCGCCCCAGCCCTCTCCCCGTTTGGACGGGGAGAGGGAATTATTTCCGTTCCGGTGTGTGTCAAGCTGCACCTGGCAAGGAGAGTGAACAAACCCGAAGACCGCGTAAAGCTGCGCCACGCGGCCTTGTCCCTGACTGGCCACCGCGAAACACTCGAAATACACGAAAGCAGGCTGAATCCAAAAGGCTGAAGGCCGAGGCCAGGATGCTGAACACCGCACAAAACGCGGAACTCCGAACAAAAATTTATTCGCGCCGCTTTGGGTTCTTTGCGATCTCTGCGGTGGAACGTCTTCGGTCAGAGAGCGACAGGATGCCTGTCCTACGTTGTGCCGATTCGGAGATCGGCGCTCCACAAATTAAGAAATAAAAAAACCCCGGATTGCTCCGGGGCTTTGTGAATCGAAACTTAATTTATTGGCGACGACGGAACAGCAAGAGCGACAGACCGCCCAAACCAATCAACGCCATCGTCGTGGGTTCAGGAACCTGCGCCACGCCGAATTGAACGAATCCTGACGCCAAAAGGGTTGGCGGAGTTCCAATGCTTGCGGTGTAAGCATAACTGAACGGAGCAGACCAGCCCACTGGTGAACCATTCCCTGCCGCTATTGAAGGTGTGGCACCATCCGCAGCTAGCCAGGCGATTAGATACAACGTCGTGCTACCGCCGGCTGAAAGAGTACCCGTTACCGGGAAGGAGGATACACTATAGGAGAAATTCCCGTTGGCACCGGTCAGACCCGAGACAAGAAGAGAATTATTATTATTGTACATCAACTGGTAGCTCCCATCATTAAGGATGGCATTCCAAGCCGCTGTCCCATCAATTGTGCCGGCATGATTGGTCGCTATCGAGGCCGTCCCCATAGCGGTGTCAACCGACGGGGTTCCAGAACCCCAGTATATTGCCACGTCGTAAATCGCAGGCCCTCTCGTGCTTGCGGCGCCATTAGCAGTCCAGACTGAACCTGGGTTTAGACCCACCAAAAAGTACCCCTGCCCCAAGGCTGAAATACCAGACAGCGTTGCTGCCACCGTTGCTAATACTAAGAATTTTTTCATAATTAGTCTATTGTTATGGTTTGTTAAGGTTTGTTATTTAGTTTGTTTTTTTGTCTTTGATTTTTCTGCTTATTGGATAGTGAAGATGTTCGTCCACGTCTCCGTACCAGCCACAGCGTGGTAAAGGAAGAACGCCTGGCCTACTTTCGGCATAAACGCTGGATTGGAGGATTCATAAGTCCCGCTGCTGGTATCATAGAATCCCGCTGGTGAACCACTCGCGCCCCAAAAACTATCCCAATCAGGCCCGCTGAAATAGGCGGCAACATTGTATCCCGAAACCGCAGCTGGCACATACAGCAAATCGTTGTTACCGCCGCCGGCATCAGACGTGCCCACAAAACCACCCAACGCACTGTCTATATTGGTGGAGAGTGGCGCAACCATGCACAGGGCGTTATAGCCATGATTAATTGTAATCAAGTTGGTGCTTTGAACCACACTGCCAATCAAGGTTATTGTCAGGGTCGGATTCCCCGCCGGGTTTTTCACATAGTTGCCCGCCCCTTGGTTCAATGAAAAATTATAGAGAGTCCCGCTACTGGGATCATAGAACCCTGCTGGTGAACCACTCGCGCCCCAAAAACTATCCCAATCGGGCCCGGTGAAATAGGAAACCACATCATATCCTCCGCCGTTCCAATGGTACAACTCAGTGTTTAAGGCACCACTAGGGTCGGAAATAGCTCCGGTCGCGAGGACGGTAGCCGCATCGTTGTTTGTTTTGGCGGCATCCGAGCCGGTCTGCAATTGGTTGCCCAAGAACCAATAGTGGTTGGCGGCGATGGGTAAGTTGACATAGCCAACGATGTTTTGGGAATAGGTCTGAGCCGAGGAAGTCAGAATTCCTGCCGCGAGAGCGGCAACTGCAATTATCAGTGTTTTAGTTCTCATATTTTTTCCTGTTTTTTTGTTCTGTTGTTACCGTGTGTGGCTTAAATATCACAAAGAATCAAGGGAGTGTCAACTTTTTTTTAAACTTTTTTTGAACGTTTTCCGGCGCTTTTCGGCACGTAAAAGGGCCTGTTTTACAAGGTTATAGCCACAAAACACAGATTTTTAAGTTGATAAAATAAAGTAAATAAGGAATAATACTCATGGATTTATTTGAATCCCCGCATCCGCCCGGCCAGCGAATTGTCCCCGCCGGCACCAGCGCCGCCTCTACCTATTGCACCGATTATCTCTGGGAATTGGTATAAAAAATACCGAATGACCAATCCAAAGGAACAAATGTTCGTCACTCGGTTTTTGGGGGATCCTTTTTGGAGATCAGGGACGGCGACACGCCGTCCCTCCCACGATGATTTTGAGGGAATCTTCGGTGGGTTTGGACGCAAGGCGAATGGCGGCGGCGGTTTCAGCCAGCGGAAAACGGTGGGTAATGAGGCTGCGGACATCCAATTGGCGGGAGAAAACCAGCCGCGCCACCTCGTCCTGCAACGTGAAATCGGACGAGTAGCTGCCGAGCAAGTCCTTTTCGTCCACGCAAACCGTCGCCGGATCAATTGCCATGGCCGCCCCGCGTTTGGTGTGGGCAAAGAGCATGAGCTGTCCGCCGCCGCGCAGCCAGGTTTGCGCCTGCCGCACCACCGCGTCGGAAGGCACGGCCATGACGGCGGCGTCGAGGCCGCGGCCTTTGGTAACATGCTGAATCGTTGAATCGTCAATTGGGGTGGGGCGGCGGTGCTCCGCCGCCCTGAAATTGGGGCGGAGCGGCAGCTCCGCCCTACCGGTTTGAGCAAGCAAGGTCCATTTCGCGCCGAATTTTCTGGCGAGTTTCAGGCGCGGTTCGAGCAGGTCGGTGGCGATGACCCGGGCGCCGGCGAGCTGGAGCAGCCGGGTGAACATGAGGCCGATGGGCCCCTGCCCGGCCACGAGCACGACGTCGCCACGCAGCAGCGACAACCGGCGGACGGCTTTGAGGACGGTGTTGACGGGTTCGAGCATGGCGCCTTCGGCAAAGGAATTTTGGGCGGGAATTTTCACGACGCCGGGCAGGACGAACGGCAGGACGCGGACGTATTCGGCGTAGCCGCCGCCGGCGGGTTGGAAGCCGGCGGTGACGCCGGTGCGTTTGTAAGTCTCGCATTGGGCGAAGGCGCGGTGCCGGCAAAAATGGCAATCGAGGCACGGGACATGGTGGTGCAGGGCGACGCGGTCGCCGATTTTGAAGCGGCCCGCGAGGAGTCCTGGCGGACGGCCACCAGCCCCGCCGCCGATGCGGACGACGGTGCCGGCGGTTTCGTGGCCGAAGATGCGCGGCGGCGGCACGGTGCCGTACTGGATTTTTTTGATGTCGGTGGGGCAGACGCCGCAGACGGCGACTTTGACGAGCAGTTCGCGGGCGCCGAGGCGCGGGACGGGGACGGTTTCGAGGCGGAGGTCATTGACGCCGCGATAGACGACGGCGCGCATGGTTTTGGGGATGTCAGGCACGGGGGGATTTTAACCACAGATGAACACGGATGAACACGGATTTTTTGCAGCCGCAACTTTAAAGTCATGAGGACCGGGGTTTGGCATTCTGCAAGCACAGCCTGAAGGTTGCAGTTCTGTTTTGGGGACGCGAAGGGCCTCGATAAAAATACTTTCTTTTCATTCGCACTTCCTTGCGTGAGCATCAAAGGAATAACACGATGGTGATGAAACCAACAAGCGCACAAAACAACTCCCGGTTCGGCGCGGGGATTCTCAACAGCCTGTTGCGTCCTGCGCCTGTGTGCCTCGTTCTGGCAGTCATCACACTCGCGGTTTTCTGGCCGGTCACAAATTGTGACTTCATCAATTTCGACGACAACAATTACGTTTTTGCGAATTCGAAGGTGCAGGGGGGGCTTACGCTGGACAGCGTGGTCTGGGCTTTCACGACCCAAGAGACCGGCAACTACTGGCATCCACTGACGTGGCTGTCGCTCATGCTGGATACGGATCTGTTCAGGGGCATGTTCGAAAACAGCGCCACCGGGCCGCACCTCATAAATTTGCTTTTGCATGTGGCCAACACGGTTTTGCTGTTTCTGGTTTTGCGGGAACTCACTTCGGCGCATTGGCGAAGCGCGTTTGTGGCAGCGCTGTTCGCATTGCATCCGCTGCACGTGGAGTCAGTGGCGTGGATTTCGGAGCGCAAGGATGTTTTGAGCACGTTTTTTTGGCTGCTCGCACTGCTGGCTTACGGGCATTATGCCGGCGCATTAAAGGCGCGAATGCCGAGGGCCCGGTTTTTTTACCGGGGCGCGCTGTTGTGCTTCGCGCTGGGTCTGATGAGCAAGCCGATGTTGGTGACGTTGCCGTTCGTGTTATTGCTGCTGGATTACTGGCCGTTGAAACGGTTTCCCGACTTCAGGTTTGATGCGGCAATCTTCCTGCGGTTGGTGCAGGAGAAAGTCCCCTTTTTCGTTCTCAGCGCAATTTCCTGCGTCATCACGATTACAGTTCAACGGCATTACGGGGCGATCCGGTCCTTGATGGTTCTCCCCATGGGCGCACGCGTTGAAAACGCCTTTGTCTCGTACGTTCGATATTTGGGAAAAGCCTTCTGGCCTGCTGACTTGGCGGTTCTCTACCCGTATCCGGGACATTGGCCCCTGGCCCTGGTGGCTTTCGCGGTGGCGCTTGTCGCCGGCCTGACCGTCGCGGCGTTATGGCTGGGACGCTTCCAGCCTTTTTTAGTCACCGGCTGGTTTTGGTTTCTGGGGACCCTGGTCCCCGTTCTCGGATTGATCCAGGTGGGACGACAGTCCATGGCCGACCGTTACAACTACGTGCCGTTGATCGGGGTGTTCATCATTTTGAGCTGGGGCGCAACCGCATTGGCGGCGCGCTGGCGGGTGCCGACCGTGGCGACGGTGGCCGCGGCAATCCTGGTTCTTGGCGCTTGCGCGACGCGAACAGCAGACCAAATCCGTTACTGGCAAAACAGCGGAACCCTGTTCCGCCGTGCGATTGCGCTGACGCAGAATAACTACCTCGCCCACGACAATCTGGGCATTTATCTGTTTACCACTGGAAACGAGGAAGCAGCGATTGCAGAGTTTCGCCGCGCACTTCAGATCAACCCCAAAGACCCGGACACTTTAAACTGTCTGGGCGCGGCGATGGCCACCCGTCATCAATATGCCGAGGCGAACCAATACCTGCAAAGACTGGTTCAAATTCATCCGGGAGACCCAGCGGCGCACTTTAATTATGGCGCCGTCCTGGCCGAACAGGAGAAATGGAAGGAGGCCGCGGCAGAATTCTCCGAAGCGTTGCGCCTCAAACCAGATTTCGTGACCGCGAAGCAACAATTGGAAAATCTAAACGGACGCATTCAGAAATAATTTCAGCGCGCATGGTTTTGGGGATGTCAGGCACGGGGGGATTTTTAACGCAAAGGCGCCAGGACGCCAAGACGCAAAGAAGGCGCGGGATTTGCCGTCCCGCAAAATTCCATTTCCCCCCATGCGTCTTAAACCCGAATTCCGAAATGGAATTTCTGAATTAGCGGAGTGCGGCCGTCCCGGCCGCAGCAACGTGGAATGGACAGGCGGTTGGGAAATGTTCCGTAACTTGAAGAAACCCAAGTTGCTGCGCCCGAGGACGGGCGCACTCCGGGGCGGCCTCGTCCGCCCTGCCTCCGTCGGCAACCTCGGAGTTCGGGTTAAAAACTTTGCAGTGCCATCCCATGACATCATTCCTTTCTGAGAAGATTTTTTACCACGGATGGACACGGATTCACACGGATTGGAAAGAGGTGAGCACAACGCTTGACAAGAATTGCGCGAATTATCGCCAACTGAATTCGCGTCAATTCATGAAATTCGCGTCTCGCCCTTATCCGTGTTTATTCGTGTCCATCCGTGGTTAAGGAAAAGCTTTGCGGCTCTCTGCGTCCTCGGCGCCTCGGCGTTGAAGGCGTTTCTGTCTGGTTGCGGCCCTGCCGCGCCGGGCCTTTGCGTTGAAGTCAGAAAGCGACGGTCCCGGCCCCAGGCGAATCCGAAGAAATGTCCCGGTCCCGGAACACGGATAAACGGTGTTTCACCAGGACGGGATATCGCTCCACGATCACATCGGGCTTGGAATAGATGACGGACAGCCCTGGATAGTCAATGTCGGCCCGGGGGTTCGCCGCCAGATTCAGCAAAGACGTCCGGCCCCAGGCTTGCAGTCGGGACAGATCCTTTGCGCCATCAGTCGCGCAAATTGAACCAAGAACCAGCAGGGTAATGGCCGCCAGGAGCAACCACCCGGCAATCTGCCGGCAATCCGGCGGGGCTGGTGTTCCGTGGCGCTTTTGGGGGGCGGGACCGGCATTCGGGTTGCGGTTGCCGCCCGTCCGGAGAAGGACAAGCAAGACAACCAGAGACACCCACAAAGGAACCACCATGGTGCAGTATCGGGAGTAGATGGCCTGATTGCTTCCAAAACCAACCCTGCCAACCCCGGTCATCAGTGCGCTGCCGATGGAGTACAGGCTCAACCCGAAATAAGGAAGCAGGGTCTTGAAATCCGCGATTTTCTTCCGAACCAGCATCCCGCCGGCCCAACCCAAGGCCAGGGTTGCGGCCAGACCGAAAACAAGCGCGAAGTCACCGTCGGTGGGGGTGCTGCCGCCGACATACTGGGCGCAAATGCCGCCGATATACTTGAGCACAAAACCGGCATACTCAGCCGGCATTTTAAAAATGAGATTGAGGGCGGGATGCTCTTCCGGCTTCTGATAATGATACAAGTAGGACCACAACGTCAGCACACTGACAGCCAGCCAGGCGATCATGGCCGGCTGTTTTTCCCTTTTACCGGCCGTTACCACGAGCAGTATCACCAGCCCGATCGGCCAGAAAAGGGTGCCATTGGCAAAGGAATACGTTGCCACCACCCCAAGCAGCGCCGCGGCGGCAAATCTCCTCCAACTGAAGATTTCATTGGCCAGCAGCACAATGCCACCAACCACCGCGAGCAAATTCAGAAGCATCTGGAGCTGCCAGCCCCAGAGCCAGTTTTGATACTGGCTGATCGAGAACACGATGAGCGAGATGGCAGGAATGGCCCAATACCATCCGGCAATTCCCAGTTTCCGTCCCGTTATTTTCACCTGGTGAATGAAGACGGCGAAGATGCCGAGCGCCAGGATCAGGTTCACCGCCAGTTCACAGCGGATGTTCCATCCGGTAAGATGCGCCAGGGCCAGCATGATGATTCTCGGAAAGAGGATCCGGTGCTCGTTGTGTTGTGCCCACAGGTCGTGGAATGTCAATTGGCCGTGATACGTCTTTTCCAGGAGCGGCACAAATTCCCATTGGTCCCAATAGGGCACGGGCACGGCATATCTGGCAACCACGCAAAGCAAAAAAGCCAGGGGAACCAGCGCCAGGACCAGGGGGCCGTGACGGGAAAGAAAAACGAAAAGAGGCGAGCGCCCCGATTTGTTCAACTGAGGACTGGTTTCAAATCCCATTGTGTCAGGCACTGGGGGATTTTAACCGCGAAACACACGAAAGACACGAAATTTTACCGGGCACGGAGGGAAATTAACACAAAGACACAGCACGGCGGAGTCGCAGCCAAACGGAAACGCCTTCAACGCCGAGACGCGGAGGACGCAGAGAGCCGCAGAGTTTTTTTTACCACGGACCTGTACGCCGCAGCTTCCGAGCGAAGGACGGATGGACACGAATAAACCCGGACAAGGGTGAGACGCGAATTTAGTTAGCGATAATTCGCGCAATTCGTGTCAAGCCTTGTGCTCCCCGCTCTCCTATCCGTGTTCATCCGTGTCCATCCGTGGTTAAAAAATCGGAAAACCACGGTTCGGGGGCGCAGGAAAATTCCCCGGGCTGGCCGCGCCAGAGAAAGCGCACGGCGCGGGCGTGAAGCGCCTGGTGCGGCAAAATGAGCCGGGCGCGTTGCTCCGGCGTCAGGCGGTTTTCGACCAGCGCCAGATACAAATCCTCGTCGCCGCCATAAAGTTTGTCGCCGACGATGGGATGGCCGAGATGGGCGAGGTGGATGCGGATTTGATGTTTGCGGCCGGTGCGGGGAATCAAGCGAAGCAGGCTGAAAGTTGAGGGTTGAGAGTTGAGGGTTGATTGCCCCACCTCACCCGCATTGGTAATTCCTCCTCGTCCTCGTTCTCGTCCATCGTCCTCGGATTCCGATTGTCGAGGACGAGGACGATTGAAATGGCGCTCGACCCAAAATTCGGTTTGGGCGGGCGCGCCGTCGGAACGGACGCAGTCTTTGACGGCGACCTTGCTTTGCTCATCCTTGCCGAGCGGCGCATCAATCAGGCCATGGTCGTCGCGGACGTGGTCGTGGACAATGGCGAGATATTCCTTCTGGACGGCGCGGGTTTCCCAGATTCTGCCGAGTTCGCCGGCGATTTCGGAATTTTTGGCGACGATGACGATGCCGCTGGTTTCCCGGTCGAGGCGGTTGATTAAATGAGGTGAAACGGAAACCACCTCACCCCGGCCCTCTCCCCCGCCAGCGGCGGAGAGGGAGAAATCCAAATAAAGGCGGGCGCGGCTGATGAGGCTGGAAAATTCATCGCCTTTGGTCGGATGACAAACCAGTCCCGCCGGTTTGTTGACGACCAGCAGGTCGGCGTCTTCGTGAATGATGGCGAACAGGTTTTCCAAACGCAGGGCAAAATTTAACCATGAAATACACAAAACACACGAAATCTTAACCATTCATCCTCCGTCCCATATAACAGGGCTGTGCCTGTCCCGGGCCAGGCGGAGCCATCAGCCGTTGCCCGCCCTGCTGACGGCGACACCGAAAAGCTTGTTCCGGCCGCGCCGTGAATTATTCTACCCGACAGTGAAAGAAAAGTGGAACCGCTGGCTGCCGGTTTTGTTTCTGGCGCTGTTCGCGTTGAGCCGCTGGCCGGGATTGCTCCCGCCGAACTTCAGCGCGGCAACGGCGCTGGCGTTCTGCGCGGGCGTCTATTTTGCGGGCGCGACGGCGTGGTGGCTGCCGCTGGGCACGATGCTGGCCACGGACGTGGCGCTCAACGTTTTTTATTATCACGTCGCGCCCCTCGGTTCCTACCTGTGGTTGAACTACGCGATTTATGCCGGGCTGATTGGGCTGGGCAGGTGGTTTGGACGGCGCGCCGCGTTTTTGAAATTGCTGCTCGGCGGTCTGGCCGGCGCGGTGATTTTTTATCTCGTCACCAACACGCTGTCGTGGCTGCAGGACCCGGCCTACGCCAAGACCATCGCCGGCTGGATCCAGGCGCTGACGACCGGACGGCTGGACGTGCATCCGACGACGTGGGAAATGTTCCGCAACACGCTGGGGAGCGGCGGGCTGTTCACCGCGCTGTTTGCCGGCGCGGCCAAATTGACGGCCCCCGCCGAATCACCCGCGGAAAAAACCGCCGGGGCGCGCGACGAGGAACCGGAAGCCGAGGAAGCGCCGGAGGAGGCGGAAGTATGAAGCTTTACGTTTCGGAGGGACGGGCTTTGCGAGTCTCAAACTTCTGGAATTCAAACAGGGACTCGTGTAACTCGCCCCTCCGAAAATGAAAATTGGCGTCATTTCCGACACGCACGGTTTTCTCGACCCGAAAGTCGCCGATATTTTCGCCGGTGTCAGCCACATCCTGCACGCCGGCGATATGGGCGGCGATTCAATCATCGCGGAACTGGAAGCGATTGCCCCGGTCACGGCCGTGCTCGGCAACACGGACAGTTCGCCAACCTTCCGGCTCACCGAAGTGGTCACGCTCGGCCAACGCAAATTTATCGTTCACCATATTGTGAACCCGCACGCGTTGAAGGAAAATCTCCAGCTCCAGTTTGCGCGCGAACGGCCGGACGCCGTCGTGTTCGGCCACACCCACAAGGCTTTTTGCGAAACGATTGGCGGCGTGTTGTATTTGAATCCCGGCTACGCGGGCAAACCGAAGTTTGACGCGGAACGCACCGTGGCCATCCTGCACTGTGGCGAAAAGGAGATCCGTCCGGAATTTCTATCGCTATAACCCGAACTCCGGAGTTGCCGGTGGTGGCGGATTGGACGAGGCCAGGCCGGAGTGCGCCCGTCCTCGGGCGCAGCAATTGACTTCATTCAAGCCATGGTACATTTCCCAACCGCCCGCCCACCCCCACGTGGCTGCGGCCGGGGACGGCTGCACTCCGCCAACGCAGAAATTTAAGTTCAGAGTCCGGGTAAACGTCCACCGGCACTGTCCGCCCCACCCGGTTTTCGTCCCGTCAACCCGGCCAGGGCACGGTCGCACCACGGAGAGATTTTCGCGGCGACACCGGCGACCAGCAAGGCGGTGACGGCGCCGGTGAACACGTCCATCGTGTAATGCGCGCGCAGTGTCAGGACCGCCGCCACTTCGAACAGGGCGACGCCAACACCGAGGACGCCCAGCCAGCGCCGGCCCAGGCGCGCCAGTTCGACCGCGCCAAACACGGCGATGGCCGTGTGCCCGGAAAAGAAGAGGTCGTTGGCCACACCGTAGGTCACCACCAGCGAGGGGAAGCCGGGGTTGCGCCAGATCATTTCCTCCGGCGGGGGCAGGGCACAGAGGGCCTGGCAAATTTGCCGCAGGGCGAAGAGCATTAACAGCCCCACAAACGGACGGAAGGTCGGCCCGAAAATGGCGCGGCCCAGCAGAAAAAACGCGAACAGATCAATGCCAGCGGAGCTGGCGATGAGCAGGCCGTTGGCTGCGCACGGATGGTCGAGCAAATACTGGTGCGCCGGCGCGGTCAGGACGTGCAACTCATCGCCGATGACCTGCCCGGAAATCGCCCGCTGGCCGATGAGGGATTGGGTCCAAAACCAGGCCGCCAGTCCCAGCACAACCAACACGGCGCGAATCCACCATGGCGACGAAGCCGTGGCCGGTGGCGGTTGAATTTCCGATTTCGGTTTGTTCATGGTGAATTCTCCGCGAGGGGCGTCATTTCCTTCCCGCCCCGTTCGAGCAGCGCCTCCATTTGTCGGCGGATTTTCTCCATCAACGGGTCCGGGCCGCCGCCGCGCTCGCGCACCGGGCTGACGGGCAGCGCCTCGCCGACCTCGATGATGGCGTGGAGCGGCCGGTGGATGCGCGTGCGGTCGGTCAGGTCTTCTTCAAAGCGCTCGACGGTTTCCAGCAGCCGTTCGGGCGTGGGCCGCGAGCGGATGTAGTCCGGCGGATAACAGGAAAGCTGCTGGGCGAGGTAGAGGTCGGCCAACTGGCGCCAGCGGCGGGTGCGCTCGGCCTCGTCAATTTCGCCGCTGATCAATTCGGGCAGGATGGCCATGCGCAGTTTTTTCACCCGCGCCACCACGTCGCCGTCCCCTTCGCCCTTGAGCCACTCCTTTTCCAGCGGCTGGAGCAGGCGGTTGATCAGGCGCCCGAGGCGCTCCGGTTCCGTGCCGGTCTGCGGTTGCCCGAAGTATTCCAACTCCTTGAGGCAAAGCAGCCCTTCGCCGACCCGGTTGATCCGTTCGCGCAGCCGGCAGCCGGGCGGCGGACGCCACGAAAAACGCGCTTCAATTTCCTCCAGCACCGGCATGAGCGCGGCAGCGAGGTTGCCGCGGAAAAGATAGCGGACGATGACGGGATGAACGACCACCTGTCCCGGCGGCGTGGCGGCGGCGCGTTGTTTGGCGGCGGTGTGGGCGATGAAAGCCGTACCCTCCATCAGGTTGTTCAACCGGTCATTCGTGCGGGAAACGACGCCCTCGGGAAAAAGCACCAGCGGACGTTCGGCGTCGTTGAGAATCCCGATGGCGGTCTTCAAGGCTTCGCGGTCCAGGCCTTCGCGGTAAACGCTGAAGGTGCCGATGCGCGGCAGCACCCAGGTTTGAAAGCGGCTCTGCCGGAACAGGTGCCAGCTGGCCATGGTAAAGAACGGCTGCCGCACCTTGAGCGACAACATTCCGAGCGTCATCGGATCGCTGGGGCGGCAATGGTTCGAGGTAAGGAGAATGCCATGGCCGGCGTCGAGCGAACGCCGCAGGTGCTCCACACCGCGGCATTCGACGGACTCGATGCCGTGGCTCCGGTTCAAATAACGCGGCAGCCAGAGTCCAAACACCGTGTACCAGAACCGGCCGCGGCGCGGCGGCACGAACCGGTAGGGCTGGTCAATGACGATGTTTTGCATGGCGGTCGTTTCAGGTTCCGGTTGAAAATTTCATCGCGATTTCTCGAACTTTGCGCAAGTCCAGTTTGCCGGTGCCGAGTTGGGGAAAAGCGTCCACGCGGAAGAACTGGTCGCCGCGCGGCTTCCACAAGTTCGGCAGGCCGCACTGGGAAAGTTTTTCGAGGCAGGCCGGCAATTGCCCGTCCGCCAGTTTGTGCAAAACGACCAGGCGCTCGCCCTTTTTCTCGTCCGGCACGCCGGTGACGACAAACGTCTGTTCGGTTGCGCCGGCCAGTTCATGCAATTTTTCCTCCACCTTGATGTGCGGCACCATCTCGCCGCCGATTTTGCTGAAGCGGCTCAGGCGATCCGTGATTTGCAGGAAGCCGTCCTCGTCGATCGCCGCCACGTCGCCGGTGGTGTACCAGCCATCATGCAAAACTTCGGCGGTTTTTTCCGGGCGGCCGAGGTAGCCCTGCATGACGTTCGGCCCGCGCACGAGCAGCAGACCGGGCTGGCCGGCGGCCAGCGGCGCCTGCGTTTCCGGGTCAACAATCCGCACGGAGATGCCGGGCAGCGGGTGGCCGATTTTGCCGCGCTTGGCACCGACCTGGCGGAACCCGGCAGAGCGGAAATCCAGGGTGTTCACCGCCACCGCCGGCGCGCATTCGGTGCAGCCGTAGCCTTCGAGCGGACGGATGCCGAATTTTTCCTCAAAGGCCGCTGCCAGCCGGTCCGGCAATTTTTCCGCGCTCGTCATCACCACGCGCAGGCCGCCAAAATCCTCCGCCGCACACCCGCGCAGATAAAGCTGCAGGAACGTCGGCGTTGCCAGCAGAAACGTGACCCGGTAGTCGCACACCAGCGGTCCGATGGCTTTGGCGTCGAGCGGGTTCGGGTGATAAACCACGCCGATGCCCAGGATCGCCGGCAGGCAGAGCGTGCCCGTGAATCCAAACGAATGAAAAAACGGCAGGACGCCCAGCACGCCATCGCGGCGACTCAACCCAAAAACCTGCTCCAGTTGTTCGATGTTCGACCCCACGTTGTAGTGGCTCAACATCACACCCTTGGGATCGCCCGTGCTGCCGCTGGAAAAGATCACGGTGGCCAGATCGTCCAGACCGGTTTTTTTCTCCGCGCCCAAAACCCGCTGCAACCAACGATCCGGAACCAGCCCGGCGATGAGGGCGGCGGCCAGTTTTTCGCCTGATTTCGGAGGGCGGAGCTCTGCAATGCCCTGTTTTTCCTGATTATGGGGGCTCGCGGAGCTCGCCCCTCCGATGACTTCCTCCAGCATCACCGTCCCGCACGGCACCGTGAACTTCACCTTTTCCAGAAACGCCTTCGAGGTGACCACGGTTTTGATGTCGCACTGCCGGATGCAGGAGGCGAGGGTTTCCCCGGACACGGTATAATTGAGATTCACCGGCACCTTGCCCAGCAGCAGTGCCGCGTGATTGACCAGCGCGCCCGGCACGGACGGCGGCAACAATATGCCGACCATGCGCTGCCCCGCCCAGATGCGCTTCAAACGCCGGGCCAGAAAAATGGTTCGCACGAGCACGGAATAAAAATCCACTTTAGGATTCTGCGCGTCAGCCATGGCAAAGCGCAGGGGATGCTTGCGGGCGGCATGCACCAAGGCGATGGGCAATGAACGCATCCGCGCCTGGCGATATTTCCAAGCCCCGACGAGGAGTTCCTGGACCGCGGAACGCACCTCAAATGGTGTGGCCGTGTGCGGCAGCGGCTGGCCGTAGTTGATGGTGACCGGATACGGCAGCCGCCGCGGCAGTTTCCACAGAAACCGGCCTTTTTGGAAACTGAAGATGCTGCCCCACACGCCGTCGAGACCGACCGGAATGATCGGCGCCTCGACGTCCTTCATAATGCGTTCGAAGCCGCGCCGGAACGGCAGCAGGTGGCCGATGCGCGTGATTTGTCCCTCGGCGAAGATGCAGACCACGTCACCGGCGCGGATGGCGTCGCTGGCCGTCTGCAACGCCTTGATCATTTCGCGCGGGCGCTGTTCGGATGAAATTGGAATCACGCTGAGGATGCGCGCAAACGGCTTCATCCAGCGCTGTTCGTAAATGTCCTTGAACATCATGAACCGCACCTGCCGGTCCGTGGAAGCCAGCAACAACAGGGCGTCCACAAATGAAACGTGGTTGCAAACGAACAGCGCGCCGCCCTTGGCGGGGATGTTGTCGCGGCCCTGGATGCGAATCCGATAAATCGTCCGCGTGAGCAGCCAAAGGACGAACCGCAGCAGGGCGTCGGGCAAAAGGAACAGGGCGTAAACCGCGCCCGCCAGCGTCAGCCCGCCGCCGAAAAGAAAAATCTGGCCGGGGGTCAAATGTGCAACCTGCGCCAGCAGGTAATGCGCGCCCGACGCCAGAAAAATGCCGACGAACGACAGCAGGTTTGCCGTGGCCAGCACTTCGCCCTTTTTCTCCTTGTCCGGACGATGTTGCAGCAGCGCGGAAATCGGCACGATGAAAAATCCGCCGGCGAAACCAAGCGCCGCGATCAGGACCATTACCCGCGTGATCGATCCGCCCGGCAACGCGAGCAACGCGGATATGACCGACATGCCGATTGCGCCGAGCGGCACCAGGCCGTATTCGATCTTGCCGCCGGAAAGGTACCCGGCCGCCGCACTGCCCACCCCGATGCCCAGCGCCAGCGACATCGTGAGCCGCCCGATGCCCATCTCGTCCAGACGCAACACCTCGAGACCGTAGAAAAACAGGTTCAGGAACAGCAACTGGCCAAGAAAATTGAAATAGGTGTTGCCGACCACCGACAAAATGAGCGGCCGGTCGCCGCGCCACGACCGCATCTGCCGGAGAATTGCGCCGAGGAAATTCGCCTGGAATTTTTTGCCCGGGTCCGCCGCGGGAACGCGGGTGATGCCCAGACTCGTGACCAGGCCCACGAGCGCCAGCCCGATCAGGACCACGGCGGACAGCCAGGGCTCAGCCCGGAAATGGATGGACATCCAGGCCGCGGCGGGGAAGCCGAGAATGATGGCCACGAATGTGCCGAGTTCGAGCAGACCGTTGCCCCAGGACAGCTTTTTTTCCGGCAGCAGTTCCGGCAACAACCCGTACTTGGAAGGACCGAAGAATGCGCTGTGGACGCCCATCAGAAAAACGCAGGCGAGCAATGGCCAGCACGTTTTCCAGGACGCGGCGATTCCCAGGTTCAATTGCCCCTGCATCCACACGAAGCCCGCCAGCGCCAGCAGCATTACGAATACTTCGAAAACCTTTACGGCAATGGTCATCGTCCGTTTGCTGCGGCGGTCCGCGAGGAATCCACCCACCATGGAAAACAGAATGAACGGCAGCGCGAACAGCGCCATGACCAGTTCGCCGATTTTATGCTTCTCGGCGAGCGACACGTCCAGCGCCACCAGCAGGAACACGACGAGATTTTTCAGGACGTTGTCGCTGAACGCGCCCTGGAATTGAGTGACGAAGAGACTCCAGAAGCCGCGAAGGCTTGATTCGGGTTGCCGGCTGATGTCTTTTGGTTCAGTCACAGCGGCAAAGCTAACCACTTGCGCACCGAACTGTGAATTGAAAAACTTTTGCCCGGCATCGTTTGCAGCAATGGGACGGAAGAAAAGACAGTAATTAGCATCCGATTCCGGCATTTAACCGCAGATGGATGCAAATACGCGGGACTTCCCGGGTTTTTTTGAAACTTTTCTTCGGCCGGTCGAAAATCGGGGAATTGGGGGGAAATATCCCGCTTGAGCTTGATGAACCATGCAAGTTGTTCTTTTAGGCAGAGTAAGGTGCAGTTTTGTCAATTTTTTGGCATGAACGGTGCTGTTTTTCTTAAGTTTGGTAAGGGTGCCTGTTGCCTGAGCTGTACCCTTAAATTACTGGTGATTTGTACCCTTAAATGGGATATGAGCCATGAAAGTCAATAGAACAATCCTTTTTGTCGAGGACGACGCCGTTGTGCTGACGACGTATCGGAATCTGCTCCAGCGAGAGGGGTTCCGCATTGAGTCTGCGCAAGATGGGTTGGAGGCACTCAAGGCTCTTTCTCAGGCCACGCCTGATCTGGTCGTGCTCGACCTGATGTTGCCCAAGTTCGACGGCGCGGATGTGCTAAAATTCATACGCGCCGACCCGCGGCTGAAAAGCGTTCCAATTATTATATTTTCTAACGTTCAAATTACAGATTTTGCTGAAGACGCGATAACCAGACAACTGCGCAAAACCGATTGCACGCCCTCCATACTGGTTCAAACCATCCAGGAAATGTTGATTGGCTCGCCTGCCAGCGCCCCCAATGCCGCCAATGCTGTTCGAACTGATTACGCACCCGCAATCAAATTACACATGGCCAACGACAGTTCGGCTGGTGAGCACAATGATGACGCGACCGAAGCGCCCGCCGATGAAACTTCGCCCACCAAAGGGCGGGTGGACTTTTTAAAAGATGCGCCAGCGGACATCGCGAAGGTTCGCGAGCATTGCCTCGCATATATTAAGGCGCCTACTTCTACAGCCAAGCTGGAGCCGCTCTCTCAGAGCGTGCATTCCCTGAATGCCAATGCCAGCAAAGCCGGTTGCGGCCGCATAGCGCTGCTGACGAAGGCGTTCGACATGTTGCTCTCTAAAATCGCGTCCAAGCCGGCACGAGTAACCCCTTCCATATTGCAAACCCTGGCTGAGGCGGCGGATTGTCTGGGTCTTCTGTTGAAAAGCGATGAAGCTGGTTCTACCGAAGCGGCACCAAGGGCCAAAGTGTTGGCTGTGGACGATGACACCGTATGCAATCACGTGATCGTCAACACGTTGAAACGAGCCAACCTTGACATCGTAAGCGTCGAAGATCCTTTGGAAGGCCTTAAGCTGTTGCAAACCAACCATTACGACTTGGTGCTGCTGGACATTGACATGCCCAAGCTGACTGGCTTTGAAGTGTGTGAGAAATTGCGCGCTTTGCCTCATTATAAGACAACCCCTGTCATTTTCGTCACCGCTCATAGTAATTTTGGGAACCGTACGCAGGGAGTGCTCAGCGGCGGCAACTATTTCATCACCAAACCGGTTGACCCATTGGAACTGGCACTCAAAGTGACCATTCATCTGTTCAAAGCTCAAGTGCAACACGCTGGCGCGCCACAACCGGAAGCCAAACCGGAAGCTAAACCAGAAGTCAAACCACAAGCAGCCAAGGCCCCAGAAATCGCGCCCAAACCTCCGGTTCCGACTCCAGCCAGCCAGCAAACGAACGGCAACGGCAACATGAATGGCAAGGCGAAGAACGGGGATTCTTCCAGTGTGCCACTGCCCAAAGCTCAACCACGACCGGCCACTGCCCCGGAAGTTGTGTCCAAACCCGCGCCGCCAGTGCTCAAATCCGTGGCCCCGGTTCCAATCAATCCGTCCAAGAACGGCAGGGGGAACAACACGCCAGCCATGCCCGCTCTGAGTATGGCGCCACCGGTGCCGCCAAGCACGGCGCGTTCAGTCAAACCACGTGCAGCCAATATCTCCAAAGTCATGCCACCCCTCAGCGTGGCCCCCACCCTCGACGAAACTGGCACGCTGAATGTTAGTAAATTGTCAGGCAGCAGAAATCGAAACAGAATTATGAACAACGAACAAGACGAAACATTCGAAAAGGTCGTCGTCGCAGTGGTGCGAATCATATTTGGGGACGACAACTTGACGGAAATGAACGTTCGTCTGGTGCGTATTGCACTGGAACGTTACAACGTCCATGAGATAATCAATTCTCCTGTCGTAGCGTGACAAATTGTAACATGGATTTGATCCGTCTTAAGTTCCGTCCGCAGGCGGAAAACGAAATGCGTTGCGCTCGATCGAAAGATCGTAGCGCAACGGGCGCATTAATTTGACGGGCCTCAATCCCCTCGTGCTTGTTCAACCTTCCCGTAACCGTGAATTTGCAAACCTGGCCACCACCATCAAAAACAAACCCGCCTGCGGCCAACCGGCGTTTTTTCAACCCGATGTATCCCTGGCCAGGGAAGTCCCTGTCTCCTGAACGGGCGCTGCCCGCTTTAATATTTCCTTTGGTTTAAGCCCGTTTCTTGGACGCGTTGATGGCCAAGCCGGCCTGTTTGGCCATGCGCGCCACACAACTGGAACGAAACAGGTATAGTATATTAGGTCGGGGGGACGATGACGCGACACCGTTGCGAATGCACGATTGAAAACGCCGCCATCGTGGAGCAAATCACATGGATCAATGCGCGCGGTTTCCAGGAGGATGATCCTGCCGGGGGCGAGCGCGTGTTCCTGCATGGCGACGGTGCCGAGCAGCCAGGCGCTTTGCAGCGCCAGGACGAGGACGAGCAGTTTGAGTTTCATGGCCGATCCTTTCCACGCATTGTGCTTTATTTCGTCAACTTCTTGAAATCCGGGTCGCTGCCCAGACTTTTAAAACCGGCTTCCTTGACTGCCTCGGCCTTGAGCGAAGGTTGCAGTTCGATGGCTTGCTTCAGGTCGGCAAGCGCGTTGGTTGTGTCGCCTTTTCCGGCATACGCACAAGCGCGATGGTAGAACGAGTCAGCCCACTTGGGAGCGAGTTTAATGGACTGGTCATAAGACTGGATCGCCTCGTCGTATTTTCCCAATCTCAGCAGCACACCGCCGCGGTCGTTCCAGGCTCCCTCGTGTTTTGGATTCAGCGCGATTGCCTGGTCAAATGCTTTCAGCGCGTCGCCATCCCGCTTGAGCGCCACGAGCATCTCTCCCTTGCCAACCCAATTGCCGCCTTCGTTCGGCTGAAGCTCGGTGAGCTTCTCAAAAGACTTCAACGCTGCCTCCGGTCGGTGCGTTTCCGCTTCAGCCATGGCCTTGCACAACCAGCGCCGGGGATCATCGGCTTTGGCGGCCACCCATTGGTCCAGGACTTTCGCCCCGTCATTCACCCGGTTCAATTGCACGAGGCTGATGTATTGTCCGACCGCCGCCTGTTCGTTGTCCGGCTGAAGGGCGGAAGCCTGCTCGAAGGCTTTCAAGGCCTCACCGGGCTTGTGTTGGTTGATCAATTCCGTGCCTTTGCGGACGCAGGTCTTTGCAGTATCTGCATCGGTACCCGCTGCGAGAGCATTTTGTCCCGACGCGACGGCAGCCAGCAGCGTGCTGCACACAGCCATCAGCCATAATTTGTTTTTCATAGTCATGTTCCTTTCAATGATTTTGATTGGGTTTCAAAAATTCCCGCCGGTTCATGGCCCGCTCCGTTTCTTTGACGGAAATTTCACTTCAGGTATCCTGCGAAACGCTTGACGAGGAGTTGGTCGCAACGGTCGCGGGAAATGATCCCGATGCTCTGGTAATCCGGATGGTGCGAGTTTTGCATGTCCACAATCACCCATTCGCCCTTGCGGTCGCACACCACGAAATGCACGAAGCCCTGCTCCGCGTTTTGCGGATTGAAACCGTAGTCCGCGTAAAGAGCGTAGTCGGCCGTGGGCGGATTGGTCCGGACAAAATTCCGGAACTCACGCGCCAGATTCCAGAGCGCCTTCATTTCGTTCGGATCGGCCAGCGAAGTTTTGAGGAGAACCGGCTGTTCAGCCTGAACGGCCTGGCACAAGCCCATTTGATTGAGCAACTGCACGATGTTGGTCGCGCTGGGGACGCTGACTTCTTTCCCACCAATCCGCGCCGGATAAACCAGCAGCATCGCGCCGGGCAGCGCTCGTTTCATCGCCTGCTGGCGTTCGGGAAGGGCAGCCCGTTCATTCTCGGGAGGCAGACCGCTCCGCTGATCCATGATGGCCGCCAGCTTGCCCGGTTTGGCCGCCTTGGCCGTTGCTTCGTTGAGGCCGAGTTGCGGACCCAGCCGTTCGACGAGCAGAACGGACAAGGTCATCGGATCCCGATCTTCTATTTTTTCCAGCGCTTCGTCCTGCATCGTCAGACGGTCCGTCCAGACGACCGCGCCGGTTTGATCCACGACGACCGCGCGCAATTCATTCAACCCCGTTTTATGATCGCCGTCGTATTCGGCGTAAAGCGCGTAGCCGGTGGTGATCGGATTGGTCTTCACAAACACACCAACAGAGGCGGCCAAATTTTCCCAATTCGTTTCCGCCGGGGTGAACGGGGTTTTACCCAGTTCAATGTTCTTTAATCCCTGTCGTTCGAGCAGCACGCCAACCACTTCAGTCACACGATCCCAAGGCTTGCCCGCCAGGCGCACGGGCAGGATGGTCAGCGAGGCGTCCGGCCCCTTGGACTTCATCAACTCCAGTTGCTTCTGCTGCCCCGGCACCATGCCGGCTTGCGGTTCAGCGGCGATTGCGGAACGGCCAAGGCACACCGCGAACAGGGCCATTGCCATCGGCAAGGCCAGCACGCGGAACGAACTCATGGTTGTGATTGGATTTTTCATAATTTTGCTCCTGTGGTTTGCGATTTGAATGGACAAGGAATCAATCCCCGATTTGGCGCCGGCTTTTCCAGATGCCGCGAGGCAAGTCTGCCGCCAGCCATCCGTCATTCAGCGGCAGACCAAACGCCACCAACACCAGACCGAGCCGCGTCGTGACTGTAAATTTAACCGCGGCTCTTAAGTTTTGAAGTGCCAACTGGGCGGGATATTGTTTTGGTTTCATGGCTTAGATTTAACTCAATTCGGCCGGACGGCGTTAATTGATAAAATTTCGACGACCATCGTCTGGATAAATGCCCGCCGGACCGGCAAATCACCCGGCCATGATTTGTTATGCGGGTTGGACGTGCCGGCCAAAATTCGGCGACGTCTTGAGCATCCGTTTGAATTTGCTCCGGCGTTCATGAGTTTCCTCCGCGGAATAAAGTTGTTTGGCCAGGCCGAGAAAACCGTTTTGCAATTCTTCAACGGTCATGTTTTTCGGGCGGAAATTGATGTCGAACAGCGTGCAGAGTTCCCAGGCCCGGTCGCGGATGATGCGGCTTTCGCGATTCAGCCGCGCGTAAAGCGGCGTGCCGGGAAACGCGGTCAGGAACGTCACCTGCACCTCGTAAAGTCCGGAGTCCCTCACGAAGTTGAGCACGTCGTTGAAGACTTCCGGTGCGTCGCCGTCGAGGCCGAGGACGAAACAGCCATTGACGGTGATTCCGTAGGATTGAATTTTGGCGATGGCATCTTTGTAAAAATCATGCTGCCGCAATTTCCAGTTGGATTTCAACTCCACGCCGTCGAGGCTCGTGCGACGCGGACTTTCGAGACCGATGAGGACCTGCTGGCAGCCGGAATCGCGCATGAGGCCGAGCAGTTTGTCGTCCCCGGCCACGCTCAGGTCGGCCTCGGTGAACCAGCGGAGTTTTTCCTTCACCAGCTCGCGCAGAAGCTTTTTGTAATGCTCACGGTGGACAAAGCTGTTGTCGTCGGCGAACTCGATGAACGGGCGCGGCCAGATTTTTTTGATTTCACGGATCTCGGCGATGACTTTTGCCACCGGTTTCACCTTGTAACGCGGCGTCAGCAAAATTGAACTCGCGCAAAATTCGCAGCGGTGCGGGCAGCCGCGGCTCGTCTGGACGGTGAGGCGGTTGTATTTGTCCGGGTCGAGCAAATCGAAGCGCGGCATCGGCGCGTCGGCCAGATCGAATTCCTTCGACCGCGTGTAAAACGGCTTGAGCGCGCCGCGTTCAAAATCGCGCAGCACCGCCGGCCAGAGCGGTTCGCCTTCGCCAACGACGGCGCTGGTGCAATGTGGCTTCACCTCTTCCGGCAGGGAAGTGACGGTGATGCCGCCCATCACCACCGGAATTTTTTTGGCGAGGTAAAAATCAGCGACTTCGTACGCTTCGTTCAGTTGTGCGGTAAACGTGCTGAGGGCGACGAGGTCGAAGTGGTCCGGCAGTTCGGGCAGTTTTTTGAGGTCGGCGATTTCGTGATACTCCACGTCAAATTTTTTCGGCGTCAGCCCGGCGAGCGTGAGCAGGCCGAGGCTGGGCAGCGAGGCGATGATTTTATTGCGGTCCACGAAACCGGGCAGCGTGAGACCGAGCTTCGTGAGTTCCGCGTTGTGCGCACGCACACCACTCAGGGCGATGAATCCAATTTTCATAATTTGATGACCTCCATAAAGGTCAGGACGCCACCGGTAATCAGACTGATCACCGGCACGGCGAAAATCAGGTGCGCCTTCGGGAAATGCGCCATCACCACGCAGCAAACGGGCATCGAGATCGCGCCGGCAATGAAAGCCCACGACGCGGCGACGGCGAACGGACCGGCCAGGGAGAAAGTTTGTGCCGTTAAACAAAACAGGAGATTGACGACGCCCAATCCGAAGAAGGAAATGTGTCCGAGCCGGTACATCCGGCGTTTGAAACTGCCGTAACCGCCGAGCCAGTTTTCGCCGTGAAAGAACAGGCCGAGCACCATGCCGGCGACAAAGCCGAGCAGCAGCCAGAGCCAGGCGATGACCAGGTTGAGGTGAAATTTCATTTGCGTTGAGCGGATTGGGTGCTAAAACCTACGGCATGAGTCCCGCCAAAGAAAAGTATTATCGCAGCCTGTTCCTGATCGCCGCCGTTTACGACGTTCTCCTCGGCATCACATTCACCTTTTTCCCCGCGCGGGCTTTTGACGCGCTGGGCATCCGTGAAAAGCTGCCGGCCTTCGGCGGCTATCTGACACTGCTGGGCGTGTTTGTGCTGGTGATTGGCGTCGCTTACTTTCTGATTTCCCGCGGCGACCTGCGGCGGAACCTGGATTTGATCCTCGTCGGCGTGTTGTACAAACTGGCTTACTCGGCAACGGCGTTCTACTACTGGCTGGCGGGCAACATTCCGCATTTCATATTTGTCGGACTTTTTGGCGTGGCCGACGCGATCTTTTTTGTTTTGATGGCGGAGTGCTATTGGTTTTTGAAGAGGGAAATCAAGAGTTGAAGCTGCCGGGTGCCGGCCCTTTGCGGGCCGTTCGGTCGTTTGAAGTTGTTGAACAGCGGCAAATCTCATAATTCACACTTTTCAGACGCAGGTTAACCCCGTTTACGGGAAACGTGTTAATTGATAAAACTTTGGCGGGCATCGGCTGGCTCAATGAATTTCAGTTAACGACCGGTTGGCCATGGCGCTCGCTGGAGCTCACGGTTTGAACTTCACGATATACCAGGGTTGCAGCCCCTCGGCGACTTTCAGCGTGGCATTGGTCGTGGCCACGAGTTCCGTGCCGGAGGATTGCAGCCAGGCGTCGAGGGTCGTGTCGTGAATTTTCAAGTTGAACCCGCCCAAGACGACGTATTGAACCTGTTGCCGGATTTGTTCCGGCGGATCGGTCAGGAAAAAATGTTCCACGCGCCGTCCGCCAAATGGCCGCCACAGCGAGATGTCGCAGTCATCCGCCGTGCCGATGAAACCGACAACCTTGAGGTCCGGCGGAAGCAGTGCGCGGACGCCGGCGAGAGTGTCGGAGCGCCCGGAATAAACGGTGTAAACTTTCAGGGCGCGGGCGAGCGAACATTGATCGGGATGCCGCGCCCAGGTTTCGGACAAAATGGCTTTGGCCGGCCACAATGGACGGTCCGGCGACAATATCAGAACGACCAAAGCCAGAAGCAAAACCCCACCGGTCATCGCCCGCCACCAGCCGCGGCGAACGATTTGCGACTGGCCCGCACCGGCGAGCAGCAGCGGAAGCAACAAAGGATAATAGGGCGCGATGAGCCGCGCCGGCGAGTTCATGGCGGATGTGGCGCAGAAAAAAAGCAGCGCAATCCACGGCGCAATCAAAACGAACCGGCGAAATTCGGCGGGAACCGCACGTCCCGGGAACGCCAGCGCTCCCCCGGCGCGGCTGAAATTTGCGGCCACGGAAACCGCCAGCAGCAGGCTGATGCCGAAACCGACCCCGGCCCAGTCTTCAGTGGGCAATTCCCCCACTTGAGAAAAACCAGGCTGGAAATCCACGATCCAGGAATGAGGAAGAATCATCACGCCATGCTGATTCCACCAATTGGTCGGCGGGAAAAGCGGCGGGACAAAATTATGCAGCAACAGCTGGAAGACATTGCCCAAAATGCCGATCAACGGCTTTTGCACCTGGAGATGGGAGCTTTCAATGGATGTTCCGAGCCAATCGCCGCAGTGAATTTTGTTCATCAAGGCGATGGGAAAAAAGGAGGCCACCATCGCCATTGCCAACACGAGCAGCGATGACAACGCCTGGTGCCGCAGCAGAGGAAGGAGCGCGAAAATCAAAATCAGCCACGGCAAAAGCAATGGCAAACTGATGGGTTTGGTCCCGGTCAACAAGGCGGCCGCCAGCAACGAAAACCACAAATCGCGCGGCCGGCGCGATTTCCACGCGCGACAACCAAAGTCCGTGGCCGCCAGCGCATAGACTGCGGAAAAAGCATCGTTCCCGGCGCTCCCAGCCTGAAGCAAAAAAATGTAGCCGGTCGGAAACAACCACATCCACTGCCAGGCTACGCGCGCGCGGACGCCCAGACGCATGAAGACGCTGAAAATCAGTCCGGGCAGCAACAGGAACGGGATGAAGTTGAGGAGAAACAGGGCGCGGTCGGATTTCGTGAACAGCAACAGCGGAGCAGACAGCCATTCAAAATCGCAGCCGGAATAGTTCATCCGACCGACCGGGGTGTGAATCCAATGCCACCGTCCTGCGGCCAGCCAATGCAAAACTCGGGGAATATGGTACGTCATCGCATTGTAATGAGTTGGCGGATAAAGGACGCCCCCGAGAAAAACCAAAAGCGCCAATACCGCGAAGCAAAGGGGCAAAGGCCGGCGGAAACGGCGGTGGATTTTTTCCCAGCACGAACGTTTTTTACACGAAACCAATCCCGGCTTCTGGCGGCAAACCAAAACCAGAATGACGACGCCGGCAAAAAAAACCGCGTAGCCAGGACGATTCAATTGTCCCAGCGCGGACAGGAGCCAGCCCGCGACACTTGCAAGCGCCGAAACCCATATCCAGATTTCAACCAGGAATAGACAGGACATTTTTTATCTCAGGCCGGATTCGCGGGCGGCTGGCGCGATGAAGTTTTAAGCCCCAGAATGCTCATGAAGAAACTCGAAAAGACAATTTGAATGCCGGTCATAATAAGGGTGACTGCCGGCAGGAGACGGTGGAGATTTTCGGAATAATCCAGATTTCCGTAATGCGCGGATTTCCAAACCGCGACGGCATGCACAAGCAAACCGGCACCGAACAGCAGAAACAGCAACCCCACAGCGATGCCTTTTTCCAGCGTGAAGAACTTGAAGATTTTCGCGAACTGCGGGTCTTGAGGCAGCAATCCTTCCGCAATGGCAAAAACTTTTGTGTAAAAGGCAAATGCGATCAGTTGCAACCCCACCACCGCTGCCATGTTTGCCACCGCCAACGAACCCACATCAAACCGCACATTGCCCAGATGAACAACGCCGACGGAAAGCACTACACCACCAACACCACCGGTAAAAGTCAGCAGCAGGCCAGGTGTGAGGAACAACCAGCGCGGCGAATAGATGAGCATGAATCGCAAAGTTCGCCATCCGTCACGCCACGGCTTCAAATGCGGGAGGCGGGAACGGCCATCCGGCCAGAGCGTGATGGGCACCTCGGCGATTTTAAGAGATTTGAGCACGGTTGCCTTGATGACCATCTCAAATGCGAATTCCATGCCCGTGGTTTTTAGCTCCATTTTTTCATAAGCGGCCCGGGTGAATCCCCGCAAGCCGCAAAAAAAATCCCGAACCGGGCATTTAAAAAAAAGTCTTCCGATAAACGAAAGAATGGGATTGCCAATCAAGCGGTTCTTCCAAGGCATCGCCCCCGGCACAATCCTGCCGCCGCCGGACGGAAACCGGCAGCCCATCACGAGATCAAAACCGTCCCGAAGTTTTTGAACAATCCCCTCAATGCGGGAAAAGTCATAGCTGTCATCGGCATCACCCATGATGATCCATTCGGCTTGGGCCGCCTCAATGCCGCCGCGCAGGGCGCTGCCATATCCTTTTTCCCTGACCAACACGATCCGGGCACCGGCTTTCTCCGCTACCGCCGCCGAACCGTCGGTGCTGCCGTTGTCTGCCACCAGGATTTCGCCCGCTACACCGGCGGCCTGGAGTCCCCGCCGCGCCTTGTCGATGCAAGCGGGAAGCGTTTCGGCCTCGTTCAGGCAGGGAATCACAATGGTCAGTTCGACGGGGTTTGACATGAACGCATCGTTTACTCGCCTTTAAAATTCCCGCGGACTTCAGAAAATTGCGACTTGCAATTCCCAGCAAACAGACAGTTCGTACCGTTTGTGACAGCCAGCGTGCCCGCACCGTAAATACCTGCCGGCGGCTAGTCAATTGTTTCTTTCCGCACCGCGACTGATTTGGTAAAAGCGTTCCAGCGGCAACCCATGAACGTTCACCATCTCGAACTTTTTTTCTACGTCGCCCGGCACGGCGGCATCATGCCGGCGGTGCGGAACATTCCCTACGGCATCCAGCAGCCGGCGGTCAGTTCCCAGATCGCACAGCTCGAGGAATTTCTCGGCGCGACCTTGTTTCACCGGCGGCCGTTTGCGCTGACGCCGGAAGGCGAAAAACTTTTCGAATTCATCCGGCCGTTTTTTTCGAACCTCGAAAAAGTTGCGGATGAATTGCAGGGCGGACAGGCGCGGCGCATCCGCATCGGCGCCTCGACGATTGTGTTGCGCGAACATCTGCCGGAGCTGTTCCGGGACGTGCGCAAAAAATTTCCGGGACTGAAATTGTCGCTGCGCGAAGGTTACCCGGCGCAATTCGAAGAATGGCTGCAAAAGGATGAAATTGATCTGGCCGTCACGTTGATTGAAAAGAAGGCCGCGCCGGGAATTCACTCGCTGGCATTGCTGGAATTGCCGCTCGTCCTGCTGGTCGAAAAAAACAGCGGCATCCAGTCGGCGGAGGAATTGTGGCGGCGCGACAAGATTGACGAGCCGCTCATCTGCCTGCCGCAAGGCGAAACCGTGTGCCGGAATTTTCAACAAAAACTGAACACGCTTGGCGTGGATTGGTTTCCGGGCATTGAAGTCAGTTCGCTGGAGTTGATTGAAACTTACGTGGCGAATGGTCTGGGCGCGGGAGTGGCACTGGCCTTGCCGGGCAAAAAATTTCCACCGCACGTCCGCGCGCTGCCATTGAACGGCTTTTCGCCGGTGATCGTGGGCGCGCTGTGGCGCGGGCGCAAGACGCCGTTGCTGGAAACGTTTTTGAAGGAAGTGAAATTGCGCGCCCAGCAGCTGGCGTGAGTGGCGCGCGGCAATTTCCGGGACACCCGCGCCTTGGGTCGGGACAATGACGGCGATTCTGTCGGATTTTCCGACACCTCAAATTGGCGGAGCAATGAATTCCACGGCAGACTGACCGAGCCGGCCGACTTGGCGCAGCAGTTGCTCAACCAATGAAATGTTTTATTAGAATTGCTGCTTGCAATTTCGAAACAGACCAGATTAATAGACAAACAACACATGGCGCTGTCATTTCTAAATGGCTTATCAAGGAAAAAACGGGCTCAGATGATGGTGGTGGATCTGGGCGACCGGACAACCAAAGCCGTGCTCCTGGAACGGCGCGGTGAACTTTTGGCGCTCACCCGTTTTGCGCTGCTCGACACACCGATTTACGAGAAAAAAATCACCACCGAATTGCTGACCGAACATCTGCAAGCCGTGGCCGAGGCCTTGGGAACGGAAACCAAGCTGCTCACACTGGCCATCGGTTTGGATGATGCGGTGGTGCGGCAGGTGGAGTTGCCGCAAATTCCGGTGGATGAAATGCGGATGGTGTTGAAAAACAACACCAAGGGTTATTTGCAGCAGGACATGCCGAATTATGTTTTTGATTGCCACATTTTTCCCCCGAAGTCACAGGGCAAAGCCGGCGATGCCGCCAAAACGGGTTCGATTCCAAAATTGAAAGTGCTCGTGGCGGGCATGAAGCAGCAATTGATTGACGATTTTCAGACGGCGATTAAAGACGCCGGGTTGATACCGGACCACATTGTGCCCGGAATCATCGGCCCGGTGAACGCTTTTGAACTGGCGCTGCCCGAAGCGTTTGCCAACGAATCAGTCGCGCTGGTGGACATTGGTTTCAAACATTCCTCGGTTTGCGTGGTGGATCGCGGGGAACTGGTCTTGAGCCGCCTGGTCAACATCGGCGGTGACAAATTGACGGCGGGCCTCGCCGAGGCAATGAATATCACCTACGCCGAAGCCGAGGGCATCAAGGTGGGCATGGCGCCGGAAGTCCAAGCCATGCTCGAAGCTCAAGTGCAACCGCTGGGGCGCGAACTGCGCGCGTCCCTTGACTTCTTTGAACATCAGCAGGACCGCCCCGTGTCGCAGATCTATATCACCGGCGGATCGGCACGGTCGGAGATGATCATGCAAATGTTGCACACGGAATTGATCGCGGATTGCAAAACGTGGAATCCGACGGCGTCGTTGCAACTGGCACTGCCCGGGCAGCAGGCGGTGGAAATTGAACAGGTTGGACCGCAATTGAGCGTGGCGATTGGCGCTGCGCTGGCGGCCTTTTGAACGAAATTGAATTATGCCGATTCGCATCAATTTGCTGGCGGAGGCCAAGGCCGCGGAAGAATTGCGCCGGCACGACCCCGTCAAGCGCGTGATTTTTGTGGGGGCGCTGGCTGTGGCGATAACGCTGGTCTGGTACAGTTCGCTCCAGCTCGAAACCATGCTGGCCAAAAAGGAAGTGTCGGACCGGCAAATGGAAATTGCGGCGCGCACCAATGAATTTCAACACGTGCTGACCGACCAGAAAAAAACCGCCGCCGCGAAAGAAAGGCTGAATGCGTTGAAAAAAATGACCAACAGCCGTTTTCTGGAGGGCAATCTGCTCAATGCGCTGCAACAGGTCACTGTGGACGGCGTGCGACTGATGCGGCTGAAGGTGGACCAGAATTATTTTTACGCGGCAGGAACGCCGGCGCAGACCAACAGGAATGGTGTCATCTTGGGACGCCCCAGCACGATGACGGAAAAAATTGTCGTATGGCTTGACGCGCAGGATTCCAGCGCAAACCCCGGAGACCAGGTCAATAAATTCAAGGAAGCCGTGGCCAATCAATCTTATTTCAAAGCGACGTTGAATAAAACCAATGGGGTTCAATTGATCAATTTGTCGACGCTGCAGGCAGTTGATGGCAAACCGTGTGTGTTGTTCACTTTGAAATGCAATTTCCCGGAGTACGTCCGATGAAAAGGTTACCCAGAGAAAAACGCAATCAACTCGTCACGGTCATCCTCGTCACGGTGGCGATACTGGCGCTGATTGGTTTCAGCTTGATCCGGCCCCAGTATAACTACCTTTCCAAAATCAAGAACGACAGAAAAACCGCGGACGCCAGACTTCAAAGCATCAAGCATGCTATGACCAATTCCGAAGCGATAGCGAATGGGTGGGACGAAACAAACAGTGCGCTGGCCCAGGCGGAAGAGGATATGGCTTCAGGCGATCTTTATTCCTGGACTTATGACACCATCCGCCACTTCAAACAATCGTATCGAGTGGAAATTCCGGAAGTTGGCCATCCGACGGTTGGCGAGTCGGATTTAATGCCGCCTCCTTTTCCCTACAAACAAATCCAATTTGCCATTAATGGCACGGTTTATTATCATGACTTGGGCAAATTCATTGCCGACTTCGAAAATAGCTTCCCCCACTCTCGGGTGGTTCATCTGGTAGTCGAACCCGCTTCCATTCCGGACAGCAACAGCGAGAAACTTTTATTTAAAATGGAAATCATCACATTGGTGAAACCCAACCCCTTATAATCAAATGAACTGGTGCGTTAATTCCAGCATAAGCGCAATGGCGGCGTGGCTCTCAGCCGGGTTGGTAATGGTGCTGCCAGTGGCGGCAGCCCCTGTTGCCCAACCCGCCGCACCGGAGGTGGTGTCACGTTCGACGTTCGTCATTCCCACGAGTCCGAAAGACGGGCGTGATCCATTTTTCCCCAATTCCACCCGGCCGTATGAAACCGTATCGGCAGCTCAACCCCATGCCGGTGATGTGTTATCGCTCGTTTTAAAAGGCATTTCCGGCCCGCCCGATCATCGGCTGGTCATTATCAATAATCACACCTTTGGCGTGGGCGACGAAGCAAACCTTGGCACTCCCCAAGGCCCGATTCATATTCGCTGCGTTGAAATCAAGGCCCGTTCCGTGGTGATTGAATCTGGCGGACAGCGTCACGAGTTGAACTATGCGAACAACCGCTGAAACCAAAAAATATATATGACATATATGCGGCCACATTTATTCCCACCCAGCCGGCCCGGACAAATCTTTTTCAAAATGAGCCGTTTGCTGGCACGAAACTTTCTTCTCTCATCGGACGTGGCAAAAGGAGCGACTGCCAAAAATGTCATGGCGCTCCCACATATTGTTATAACTATAACCAATGTTTAACCTAATAAGAATGAATCAGAGCCAGACCGGAGGAAAAGGTATGAAATCAAAAATGCTAATTGCCACACTCACACTGTTGGGCTGCCTTGTTGGGCAGCAGGGGGCACTGTCCCAAACTGATACCATCGCTACGAACGGGGGTGCGCCCGCGAATCAGCCCGCCATCACCACCGACACCAATCAAAGCATCGGCACGAGTACTGCCAATCCGCCGACGGCACCCGCAGTCACCGCAAACGAGTCTCCCAGTGTGACCGCCACCAACGAACCCACCGGCACCAGCGCCGCCAATCCGCCAACGGCACCCACAACTGGCACGACTGAAACGCCCGCTGCCATCCCTGCCGCGGTTGCGCCGACGGCACCGGAGGCCAGCACAACTGAAGCCACCAGTGTAACCGCCACCAATGAAACCGCCGGCACCAGCGCCGCCAATCCGCCGGCGGCACCCGCGGCCAGCACGAATGAATCTTCCAGTGTGACCAGCACCAATGAAACCGCAAGCGCCGCCAAACCTCAGCCTGCAGAGCCTCCGAGCATACCGTTGATCCAATTCCAGGACGTTCCGATTACCACCGCCATTGAAAATCTGGCCCGGCAGGCGGGAATCAATTACCTGATTGATCCGAAAATCGGTTACGGCCAGCCTGACCAAAATGGCCAGATCAAAGCCGAACCCACCCTTTCCATCCGTTGGGAAAATGTCACCGCCGAGCAAGCCCTCATGGCGTTGCTCGACAACTACAATTTGCAGCTCGTTACCGACCGCAAAACCCAGATTGCCCGTATCACCACCAAGGATCCCACCGCCCCGCCGCCGCTTTCCACCCGCGTCGTTCAACTCAAATTCGCCAGCACGTCGAACATGGTGGACTCGGTTCAGGCTTCGTTCACTGATAAACGCAGCAAGGTACTGCCGGATTCACGCACCAGCCAGCTTGTCGTTGTTGCCACCGAGAACGAGCAGGAAGCGGTGGACGCGCTCATCAACGAACTCGACAAACCCACCCGGCAGGTATTGCTTGAAACCAAACTGATCCAGATTTCCAGCAATCCCTCGACTTCCAAAGGCGTTGACTGGTCCGGCACACTGGCAGCGCAAAACCTCTCCTTTGGAAACGGTCAGATAGATTCCACGAAGTCCACTACGACGGCTTTGCTTCCCGGCACACCCAGCACCGTGACCACGCCTAACAACCAATATCCTACCACCACCGCTCCCAGTTCCAGCCAGCAGACCGTTTTGTCCATCATCCAGGGCGCCGGTGGCATGAACTGGAATACCATCAGCGGCTTCACTCCGGCGATTGGGTTCCTTAACGCCGACGGTGCGCATGCCGTGCTTTCCTTCTTGAATGCAACTTACGATGCCCAGATTACTTCCACTCCCCGCGTCGTTACTTTGGACAACCAGATGGCCACCATTGAAGTCACCCGCGGCTACCCGGTGATTAGCATGACTGGCGGAACTCAAAACTCCGCCGGCAGTGCGTCGGTCACCTATTCCAACGTCGGAACCATCCTGCAAGTAACGCCGCGGATTTCCGCCAATGATTATATCTGGCTTAAAGTAGTACCGGTGGTTTCCAGCCATTATGGCGATGTCATCGTCACCGTGGCGGGCGGAGGGGGCAATTCTTCATCTTCCTTCGCGGTTCCGATATTTGATTTTCGCAGAATTGATTCGCAGGTGATGATTCCCAATGGCAATACACTGGTCATGGGCGGCCTGGTCCAGGACAACCCGACGGCTTCTTACTCCAAAGTGCCGCTCCTGGGGGACATTCCCGGACTGGGATGGGCTTTCCGCAGCGAAAGTAAAACCATGACCAAGGACAATTTGATCATTTTTATGACGCCCACGATCATCAAAAATACCGATTTCCAGCAGGCTTCATCCGCCTCATCCGAATATCTCCAGTCCAAACCGGTTGTGATGAAATCCCGCATGAACCCGAGCACAATCTGGGACGGCGCCGAACCGCGTGGCGATTGGAGCAACCCTGTCCCTGTGCCGGGTGAATTTGATAAAAAATAGCCGGCTTAAACCAATGTTCATCCAATCGGAAAAACTAAAATTCCTTGTGAGCGATGAATAACAACCAAACCTGTTTTATGAGAACTGCAATTCTCAAGCGCGCGTGGCGGGCCTTCGGGCAAGCGCCTTTCATCCCGCAGTCGCGGGGCGTCATTATAATGGTAGCGTTGCTGCTGGCCGCCGCCAGCCTTTTTGCCAGCCCGGTCGTGAACACACTGGGCGGCGGCAACCCCAACGTGAAACCGAAATACCTCGGCTACGAGGATGGCATCACGCTCAGCCAGGCGCTTTTTCACACACCTTGCGGCCTTGCCTTGGACAGCAGCGGCCAATACTTGTTTGTTGCCGACCGGGATAACAACGCCATTCGTTACCTTGATCTGGTCGCCGGCTATACTTGGACCTTTGATGTGGCTTACACCAATTTGATCAATAAGCCCATCGCGGTTGCCGTTGACCCTGATTATGACATCTATGTCCTTAATCGCGGAAATGGAACCAACGGTTCGGTCGTCACTTTCGACAATTGGGGGGATGCGGTGGCCACCAATGCCGTCAGGCTTACCAATGCCGCCGGCATGGCGTTGGACAGCGCTGGCAACATTTACTTGACGGTTCAAAGCAACAAGCTCATCTGCATAGCCGCCGGCACCACCAATCGGACCACCATTGCCACCATCCCCAACGCCGGAACCTCCCTGCAAGGCATCGTCGTCAAGCTCAACGGCCAGATTGCCGCGTGTGACTCCGGCCGGAACGGAATTTATTTGATTAACCCTGCCACGGGCGTTGTCACCACCAACGCCGGGTTCCATGGCGCAGGCGACTTTACCACCAACGGCAATAATATCGCCTCCAGCAGCACGGCCAAGTTCAACCACCCGATGTGCGTGGCGGAAACCGGGGATGGAACCCTGATTGTAACCGACAATGGCAATAATCGCGTCAAGGCGGTGTTGACCAGCGGGGTTGTCACCAACCTCTATGGCGTTACTTCAAAATACTGGGGAGGCACGTATCCTGGTTGGTATGATGGCACCGTCCAGGTGCCGGATAGTATTGTCCCCAATGTGCAATCGCGTTTGCCTGTCGGGGTGGTCTTTGCGAACGACGGCACCGTTTACACAACGGAAGATTATTACCATACCATCCGCAAGCTTACGGGCACCGGCTTGCTCCTGATGCCAACGCCGCCGCCGCCGCCGCCGCCGCCGCCGTCGCCGAGTATCGGTTGGTTTGATTACGAATTGGACAGTCAAGGCTACTTCGTGACTGTGCTCCACCCCGTCACCAGCAGCCTTGTTTTTCACAATGACACGCTCCTCGCCATTAATCCGAACACAAACGGCGTCTCAACTTTTTACATCGACGGGCCGGCGCCACTGACATCTTTGCCCAGTTCGACGAATGGAAGCACTCCGCGGGTTTATCAAGATGGTCTGTTGCCGACCGTGCCGCCTTTGGACGTGACGACCACGCCGGACCTGGTGATCAAAGCGGTCAATGTCAACTCCGTCGGAGACAGCAGTCCGGTCATCACAGCCGAATTTATATTCCAGGTTGCCAATCCGGTGATTACCGGAAACAACGGCGCGCAGTTCACGGTCAGCGACATCACGACCAACGCGACGATCTGGTATACCATTGACGGGACCAGCCCCACCAATGATGGTTCAGGCACCAGCGCCGAACTGGTCGTGCTCACCAACAGCAATCCGGTCACGCTTTCCCTTAATGTGAGCACCAACATTCTTTTCCAGGTCCGTGCCTTTCGTAACGGCTATGAACCGAGCGGAATCGCTTCACAATTTTTTTCGACAACCAATTTTGTGCCCAACAGCATCAGCTTCGGCTTCGCCTCGGGGGAAGCCTCCAGCGTCTTTGTCGCGTCCCCGGGCCAGATTTTTTACGCCCCGGTGACGTTATCCACTTTGCCCGGCACCGTCATGGATAGTTTGCAATTTAGTTTGACGGTCAACAGCGCCACTAACATCTACACCTCCAGTAACAGTGCGTCTCTCACGTCCGGGGCGTTTGGTTTTCAATCCATGCTGATGGAACCTGACCTCGACGACCCGGGATATCTTAAAGTCATTCCCCCATACATGTTTATTGGTGACGCCGTCAACCCGCCGCCGCCGGGTCAGATCGTCTATTGGGGAGGGACGAATTTCATCAATCTGGTGGTTGCCAACGACTCCCTCAACATGCTTGGCGTGGGCTGGCTGGAACGCCAGGGCCAGACAAATCTTTTCAACACCAAATCACAAAATCTTCTTACCATGTCCATAGCCCATGACGATTTGTTTCCTTCTGCTCTACATCCAAACGAAGTGATCGTTGGTGGCTACGCGTTCCAGGTGCCAGTCAATGCCGCGCCCGGCGATACCTATCAAATTCAGATTGGCCGGCCTTCCGCGACAACCGACGGCATTGGGGAGCCGGGTTCCTCTGTGTTCATTTACGCCCCGACCAACGGCTCGCTGGGGAGCGGGGCAATCAATGCCACCAAAATTGTCACCGTCGGCCAGCGCAAATACATCGCCGGCGATTCTTATCCCTTCGGCTGGTTCAATGCCGGTGATTTTGGCGACGGCTACCTGAACGCCCCCGACGTGGCGCAGGTGTTTGAGGCGGCTGTTTATGGCTTGGGTATGCAACTGGCCGGCAGTGACCTCTTTGACGCCATGGATTCCTCCGGCTACACTTATGTTGATAACGGCTATGGTTATTTGCAACCAAACACGCCCGTCGCCAATGAAAATCTGCTGTTCAACGGCAACGACGCAACCATCAATACAAACGCCTTTGGCGACGGTGTGCTGGACGTTGCAGACGTCTATGTCACCTTCCGCCGTTCGCTGCAGACGAATCTGTTGTGGTTCCGCCGTTACTGGACCAATGACGTCGCGCATGGTGTCTCCGGTCGCGTGGCGGAAATCGTCCCGAACGTGTCCTCCAGTGTGGCTATCAAGTCATTGAGCACCGCCAAAACCCTTGACACGACAACCCTTGGCGCGACAAACAATTCCAGTTCCTATATTTCCATCACCAACCACCCCAAGGTCATTTTTACCGCCGGTGATTGCCAGACCAACGCCGGTTCGACCATCCAGATTCCGATTACGGCCAATATCTTCGGCAACTATCCGTTGCGCCTGCTGATGCTGAACCTCAGAGTCGTGCCGCTGGATGGCTCGCCGGCGCTGACGACCCCGGTTTCCTTCTCCTATAATTACCAAGCTCTCGGCCAGCCTTATATTGTGAGCAACGGCGTTGCCAATTATGCCGCCGTCTGGCTCAACAACACCATTCCCGGACTCTCGAACAACGCCACTATCGGCTATTTGCAAGTCACCATTCCGGCCAACGCCACCAGTTCGTCCGCCTATGCGGTCCATTTCGACCACGCCTCGGCTTCGCCCAACGGCCTGGCTTCGTTCCCCAAACAGGCCACGACCGGTTTGATCACCTTCAGCTCTCGCACCAATTCCTCGTGGGGTGACGGCATCCCGGATTCATGGCGCCTGCGCTATTTCTTCACTTTGAATAATCTGCTTTCGCAGACGAATGCCGACGCCGACGGCGACGGCATGAACAATCTGCAGGAATACCTTGCCGGCACCGACCCGACGGATCCCACGTCCTTCTTCAAGAACATCGGCACCGACCCGTCGGCGACCCAGCAACCGTCGTCCGATTGCGTCATCAGTTGGCCCAGCGCGATTGGCAAACAATATGTCATTGAGCGTTCTCCGAGCTTGAGCACGCCAATCTGGACTTCCGTCAGCACCAATAGCGGCAACGGGACCATCATGGAATACCATGACACGTCAGGGGGTGGCATCCGCTTTTACCGGGTGCAGGTGCAGTAAGCACTGCTTGGCGGTCATTCCTTGTATTTCAACGGCGCGTTCAGGTGAGCGCGCCGTTTTCCTTTTCAACCACCCAACTTTTCGCCGGCCACCCGTTTCAGATAATCGAACGAATAAATGCCCGTCGAATGCCCGTCGGCCCATACCGGCTGGACCGCATAACCGCCCACCATCTCGATGCGGACCAGTTCAAAGGCTTTCGGGGTCAGGACTTTCCCCGGGTTCTTGTAAACGTTTCCCAGGATGTCCACCTCGCCCTTGCATCCCGCGCACGGACAACACCGCCGCAACTTTTCCAGCGGAATGAAATCCTCGCCGCCATCATCCCATTTGACGGCCAGTTCGTTGCCGATTGGTTGAATGTCCACCGGTCGCATGGATGAATGATGACGGAAGTTGCTGTCTGGATCATCTGGCCCGGAGCAGAAGCACCGGGACACTGACGCTGTGCTGCACCGTTATGGCCGTCGTTCCGAGGACCAGATCGGCCACGAAATGATGACCGTGCGTGCCCATCGCCACCAGGTCGGGTTTTTTCTCCCGAATCCAACGGACGATTTCCTTGACCGGTTCACCGTAAGCCAGTTCCACGTCGGCCGGAATGCCGTCCGCAACAAACTCGGCCCGGACGCGATCCAGATACGTCTGGCTATCTTCGACCTCCGCGCCCGCCGCGTTTTTGCCGTGATACTTGGCCAGCGCGCCGGTGGCCACGTGCAGGAGCACGACGCGGCTTTGCATCGCCTTGGCCAGCAGTTTGATGTGTTCGATTATCGCCCGGTCAGTCGCGGTGCAATCCAACGTCACGAGAATGGTTTTATACATGTGTGTGCCTTTCCTGCTGCGCGCCATCATCCGCCGGCGATGATGTGCCACGCCTCTTTGAGCGACTCCGGTAAACTATAGATGTCCATCACTGCAATCAATATCGCGCTGCCCCAGCCCAGGACCATCAGAAACCAGCCGTTGGCCCACCGGCCCATGATCCTGCGGGAGGAGGTGAAATGCAGCAGCGGGAACATGGCGAAAGGCAGGATGAGGCAGAGAATGACCTGACTGAGGTTGACCAGATCGGTCACGCTGCCATTGCCGCGAATGCTGATAATCCAGATGGCCGGCAACACCGCCAGCGTGCGCGAGATCATCCGCCGGATCCACGGGCGAATGCGCCAGTGCATGAACCCTTCCATCACCACCTGCCCGGCCAGCGTGCCGGTGATGGTGCTGCTTTGTCCGCTGGCCAGCAGCGCCACGGCAAAGAGCGTGCTGGCGGCCGTCGTGCCCAACAACGGGGCCAGCGTCAGATAGGCAATACGTATCCAATCGCTGTCGGGATTGAACATGACCACCTGGCCGCCCGCCACCGTCACGCTCTGCCTTCCGTAAAATACCATTGCCGCCAGCACCAGGATCGCCGCATTGACGAAAAACGCGACGGTCAGCGCGACAGTGGAGTCAAAGGTGTTGAAGCGGATGGCGGTGCGGATGGAATGCTCGTCACGCTTCAGCTTTCGCGTTTGCACCAGCGCTGAGTGCAGGAACAGATTGTGGGGCATGACGGTCGCTCCGATCATGCCGATGGCCACGACGATCATGCCGGCTTCGCGAAAGTTGGGCTGCACCAGGGCCTGGCCCATCTCCAGAAAGCCGGGATGCGTCTGGGGAAGAATGAAAATCTCGATGCCGTAGCAGACCCCGATGGTGGCGACAAATACCGTGACCACCGCCTCAATCATCCTCATGCCCAACCCTTGCAAAGCGAGCAGGAGCAGCACATCGAAGGCGGTGATGACAATCGCCCACGCCATGGGAATGTGGAAAAGCAAATTCAAGGCGACCGCGCTGCCCAGCGATTCGGCCAGGTCCGTCGCGATGATGGCAATTTCCATGGCTATCCAGTTCGGCCAGCGTGACCATGCGGGATACCAGTTGCGACAGCACTGGGCCAGGTCCCTGCCCGTGACCACGCCCAGGCGGGCGGCAATGACCTGAAGGATAACAGCCATAAAACTGGCCACGGCCACGACCCAGAGCAAACCGTATTTGAACTGCGCTCCGCCCGCCAGGTCGGTGCCCCAGTTCCCGGGATCCATGTACCCAACACTGACGAGGATTGCCGGTCCCGCAAACGCCCGCCACTGCCGCCAGAAGCCGGCCCGATCCGGCGGCACGTCCACAGTGCCATGCACTCCCTCCAGCGAAGGGTGGCTGGCGCAGTCGGTGGTGCCGCCGACTGCCGGCCGGTGCGCGTCGGCGGTCTCCTTTTTGTCAAATTCTTCCGGCATGCCTGTTAATTTGTAGCCTATGCTACAATTTAGCAGAAAGATTGTCAACCGCAGTTTGGTTTGGTTTAGTTTGGAAAATGAATTGCCCGCCGACCAAAGCCGCCAAGGTCCGTCCGCCGCTCCAGGGCAACCCCCGCCGCACCCGGCAGGAGCACTCCCAGGAAATTGCCCTGGACTACGTGGAGTTGATTGCCGAACTCATCGCCACAACCGGCGCGGCGCGGGTGACCGATCTGGCCCGCCGCCTGGGCGTCACGCACGTCACCGTCAACCGCACCATCCAGCGCCTACAGCGCGGCGGACTGGTCAACGCCCAACCGTATCGCTCCATTTTGCTCACCGAAGCCGGTCGGAAACTTTCCGAAGAATCACGCCGGCGGCACGAGATTGTGGTCGAGGTCCTCAAGTCGCTCGGCGTTCCGGACGCCGTTGCCCATCTGGATGCGGAGGGCATGGAACACCATGTCAGCCGGAAGACCCTCTCCGCGTTCGTTAAACACCTCGAACGCTGCGGCCGACACCAGCCGCCGCCGTAATCGCTCAAGCCGGCCGAACTCCCGCGGCCCGGTGTTTCATCATACATGGCCAGGCTGCCAATCTTTCGGCCGCTCGACCAGGTGCAGCAGATTGCCTTCGCCATCATTGAAAAATAAAACTCTTCCGCCGCCGGCCGCCTGCCGGATTTCATCATCAAACTTCACACCCCGCCGGGCCAGGTCGGTCTTCGCTGCGTCAATCGAATCCACGCGCAGCGCCAGATGCCGGAAGCCGGCGAGCTTGTTGTTGCCCCGATCGGCCAGCGGCAAATCGGTGGCGTAAATTTCCAGCCATACGCCACCGGGCAGTTCGATGAGACAGACCGGCGGGTTCTGGCCGTTGTCCCAAATCGGTCGCGCGCCGAGGACGCGTTCATACCACTTTTTCAAGGCGACGGGGTTCGTGGCGGGAATGGCAATGTGTTCAAGGGAAAGGTTCATGGTTATATTTTAACCGCAGATTATGCGGACCCCCGGGAATTGAAAAACTAAATTCGCGTCATCCGGATGCGGCCGCCAGCACAGTCAACACCAACGCTCCTTGGAACCGCGCAGCAGTCCCGCTTTGCGGGAGATTGCGGCGGCCCTCCGCCGCTTTAATCGGTGATTTCAGTTTCAAGTTCACTCGCACCCGGAATCCTGTAACATCCACCCGCGATTTTTATGAACACCGAATCCATTCTCAAACAACGGCTGCTATGCATCGCGGTGGTGGATGATCCAGAAACCGCCGTGCCGCTCGCCGAGGCCCTGCTCGCCGGCGGATTGCATACCATGGAAATCCCCTTCCGCACCGCCGCCGCCGCCGAAACCATCCGCCGCATCCGCCAAGGCCTGCCGGATATGTCCATCGGCGCCGGCACGCTGCTGTCGCCGGAACAGGTGCAACGCGCCGTGGACGCCGGCGCGCAATTTGGCGTCTCGCCGGGCTTGAACGAGGCGGTCCTGGCGGCGGCGCACAAAAACAAAATACCGTTCTTCCCGGGAGTGATGACACCAACGGAAGTGGGGCGGGCACTGGATCTGGGCTGGAAACATCTGAAGTTTTTCCCGGCGGAAGCGGCCGGCGGCATGGCCATGCTCAAGGCGTTCGCCGGGCCGTTTGCGCACACCGGCGTGAAATTTATACCAACCGGCGGCATCGATGTCACGAATTTGCCCGATTATCTCGCGCTGCCGCAGGTCGCGACCATCGGCGGTTCCTGGATGGCCGGGCGCAAGCTCATCGCGGAAAAGGCATGGTCAAAAATCACCGCGCTGACCGCCGAGGCGATGAAAGTCATCGCGCAGGCGAAGATTTAAAACAACTCGGAGGGGCGAGTTACACGAGCACCAATTTAAAAGCGGGACTCGCAGAGCTCGCCCCTCCGAAAATTTTCAGTTCCCCATCGTCACCTGCAACGGCGCGGCGCGGCGCCCGGCAAAGCGGCGCACGTAATTTTCCCACTGGATGTGGTTGGTGAAATCGCCGCTGCGGTCCCAGCACGCGCCAAAGTAATACGTGAACGGCTGGCCGGCCTTCACCTGCGTAACGGCGAGCAAATTGCGGATCGGCGGCGCGCCTTCAACCGTCGGTTGCGGCACGACGGCGTGCAGAACTGAATCAGCCAAATCCGGCGCGTCGTTCGTAAATGCCTGCACACCGCCTTTTGGCAAAACGATGGCAACGCCCATGGTCCCTTTCGGCTTGTCTTCCGGCTGCCAGTAACTCATCCAGCCCTCGGTCCGGTCTTGCGCAATCAATTCCTCGCCGTCCGGCCCGCACGCGCGTTCGGCCAGCCCGACCGCGATGGTCAGCGGCGAATTGGTTCCGCTGGCGAATGTGCTCTGCGCCTTGGTAAACCATGAACCGGCGTCAATGCTGTAACGTTTGGTTTCGGAAACCTTCCGTCCGTTGCCGGCGTCCCATGCGTCGTAGGTCAGCTCGAATTCCGACCGGATTGGGCCGGTGGTGATGAGCTTCCAGTTGCGGTAATTGCTTGAGGTGTAAAGCTTTTTGCCATCCCAAATGCCCACGCCTCCGCAGCCGCGGCTGTTGCCGACCCGATAATCGTCCATGAACTCGCCGTTGTCCTCGTGGTAATGCTTGGTGGCATACATCATGTCCACGATGAGGTCGCGGTTCTTTTTGATCCAGACATCCGGGCCGCTGCTGATGGTCCCCTCACCCTTGATGAGCGCCTGGCCGTAGGTGCGGAAAGCGATGCGGTCGCTTTCCCACGCGAAATCGTCGTAGCGTTCCGGCACGTAACGCGCAAGCGTCTTCACCGCCGGCGCTGACACATCGGTCAACGGCGTGGCGTCCAGAACGTAATACGTCCGCGTCTCATGTGGCGCGAGGTCAACCTGGAAGAGCAGTTTGTCCGGCGCTGAATTCGATTCGGAAGCATAAACCTGGGAATCCAAAATGTTCAAGGAACCCGCGTCCATCACGGCGAACTTGCCCGTCGCCGGGTCAAGCTGAAGGACGGCGGCGACGGCCGGCAGATTGAATTCAACCGTTTCACTTTCGCGGCTGAAGTTCGCGGGGTTGGTGACCTTGACGGAAACTCGCGTCGCGTCCTTCAACCCCGCCGTTTGATTCCGCCCGCCGCCCGGCGCGGCGGCGGCGACCGTCAAGGCGACACAAAAACATGCCAAACCGGACAAGAGTTGAAAACGAACAAATGAATTTTTCATCAGTGACGCAGGGTGGTTGTGGTTCACCGCGCCAGCCAGCCTCCATCCACGTTCATGATGGTACCGCTCAGATAGTCGGCGTCCTTCGAGGCGAGGAACAAGGCCGCTCCCGCAATGTCCTCCGGCCGACCCCAACGGCCCTCGGGGATGCGGTCGAGGATGGCCTGATTGCGTCTGGCATCTTCCCGCAATGCCTTCGTGTTCTCCGTGGCGATGTAACCAGGGGCCACGGCGTTGATGTTGATGCGCTCCTTTGCCCATTCGTTGGCGAGGGCCTTTGTGATTCCCGCGACGCCATGTTTGCTCGCCGTGTAGGCGGCAATGTTGATACCGCCCTGAAATGAAAGCAGCGACGCGATATTCACAATTTTCAAGCGCGCGTCAGCGGACGATTGTCCGCGTCCGCTCGTCAGCCACCATTTCGCCACCGCCTGGCAAAGGAAAAATGGCGCGGACAAATTGGTCTGCAACACCTCGTTCCAGTCCGCTTCGGAAAAATCCACCGCCGGCGCGCGGCGGATGATGCCGGCGTTGTTGACCAGCGCGTCAATGCGGCCGGTTTGCTTCAGAATCTGCGCCACCAAATCCGCGGCCTCCGGCTGCGTGGTTTTGCCCAGATCGGCATTGACGGCCACAAATTCGCCGCCGGCGTTTTTGACCTGCGAAGCCGTTCCCGACAAATCGCTCCGCGCCATGCCCGCGACCTTCGCGCCTTCGCGGGCAAACGCAATGGCGATGGCCTGCCCGATTCCCCGGCTCGCGCCGGTGACAACGACGACCTTGTTGGCAAATCGTTTCGTTTCCATTTTTCTTTTATTTGATTCGGAGGGGCGAATTACACGAGCCCCAAAACTTTTTTCTGTCAGGGCGTCGCGGAGCTCCGCCCTCCGGGAAATCATCGCAAATCCGCCGGCTTCACGCCATCCATGTCATCAAACGTCTGGTTTTCACCGGCCATGCCCCAGATGAACCTGTAATTGCCCGTGCCGCAACCGCAATGGATGGACCAGTTCGGCGACAGCGCGACCTCCTCGTTGTGCAAAAACAGGTGCCGCGTCTGCTGTGGCTCGCCCAGAAAATGCGTCAGCACGTTCTCGCCGAGGTCGAAGTAAAAATAAATCTCCGTGCGCCGCCAGTGGGTGTGCGGCGGGAACGAATTCCACACGCTCCCCTCCTCCAGCGCGGTGAACCCCATCACGAGCTGGCAGCTTTGAATGCCGCCGGGGTGAATGTATTTGTAAATCACGCGCTGGTTCGCGTTCGCCTGCGAACCCAGCGGCACGGGCGACGCGTCCTTCGGTTTCATCGTCGCGGCGGGATGCGAGGCATGCGCCGGGCAGCTCAGGAAATAAAACTTCGCCGGATTCTTCGCGTTCTTGCTCTCGAACGTGACCGATTGGGTGCCCATCGGCAGATAAACGCAGTTCAGCCGGCCGAGCGAAAAGGTTTTGCCATCCGCATGTACCGCCCCTGCCCCGCCGACGTTGATGGCGCCGAACTCGCGGCGTTCGAGGAAAAACGCCCGCCCGGTTTCCTTGTGATTCGGCAGTTCCACCGGCTTGACCGGCATCACGCCGCCGACCACCAGCCGGTCGAGGTCGGTGAACACGCCGCGCAATTCGCCCGGCTTGAAAAGATTGGTGATTTGAAACGTGTCGCGCAATTCCTGGGTGTCTAGGCGCTGCACGTCTTGGGGCCGCGGCATCCGGCGAATGGCGTTTTCGAACATAGGGATGCGAGTCTAGATTTGAGTTTTGGTCCCGGTCAATGGAAAACAAAATCCGACCGGGCAACATGTTTGCCACCCGGCCGGCACTTATGCAAACCTCGAATCACGCCTTCCAGATCATGTCCGCCACCGTGCGGTTCGCCGGAACGAACGGCACCACGTGTTCGGTATAGGGCACGATCACGTCGAGCACATACGGCTCCCTGGCGTCAAGCATCCGCTGGATGGCGGGGCGCAAATCCTTTTTGAACATTACCCGTTCGCATTTCACGTTGAAGCTGTTGCAGACGCGCACGTAGTCGGGATAAATTTCCTCGCGTTTGTCAGGATCGCCGAGATAGGTGTGACCCCGGTTTCCGGCGTAAAACTTGTCCTCCCATTGCACCACCATGCCGAGGTGCTGGTTGTTCAGGATGATGGCCTTGGCGTTGATTTTCTCGACGTGCGCGGTCGCCAGTTCCTGAATGTTCATCAGGAATGAACCGTCGCCGTCAATATCAATCACTTCCTTGTCCGGATGCGCGACCTTGACGCCGAGCGCCGCCGGGTAGCCAAAGCCCATTGAGCCCAGCCCGCCGCTGGTGATGAACTGGCGCGGGAACTGGTATTTATACCACTGGCCGGCCCACATTTGATGCTGGCCCACGCCGGTGGTGATGATGGCTTCGCCCTTGGTCAGTTCGTAAAGCGCCTCGACCACCATCTGTTGCAGGATGATCTGGTCTTCATGGCCTTTGAGATGGTCCTTCATGTGGTCGCTGCCGGCGATTTCCTGCGTAATGGTGTAGGCAAAAGGCCCCTTTTGCTTCCACCCGGCGATTTGTTCGAGCCATGCGGTGTGCTGCTTGTTGAGCGGACGCTTGGCCAGCATCGCATTGAGCCGCGTGAGCGCGTCCTTGATGTCGCCCACCACGGCGAGATTGGCGCGGCGGTTTTTGTTCAGCTCGGAAGCGTCAATGTCCAGGTGAACAATCGTGCCGTGCTTGCAAAATTCCTCGAACTTGCCGGTGACGCGGTCGTCAAACCGCACACCGAACGCGAGCAGCAAATCCGCGCCATCCTTGATTTTCACCATCGGATCGTTGGGGTTGGTGCGCTGTTTGTATTCGCCGTTGACGGCCCAATTCGCGAACGCCGCGCCGTGCATGCCCAGCCAGCGGAGCGAGAGCGGATGCGTTTCCGGAAAACCGCCGAGGCCCATGAGCGTGGTGGTCACGGGAATCTGCGCCGCCTCGGCAAACTTTTTCAATTCCGCCGCCGCCCCGCTGCTGATGATGCCGCCGCCGCAATAAATCACCGGGCGTTCGGCCTTCTCGATGAGGCCCATGATTTCGTTCAACGCGAGGTCATCGGCGCGCAGGTCGGGTTGATGGTAGCCGCGCAGGCCTTTCTTGATTTGCTCGAGCGTCGGCCACACCGGCTGGGTCCGGGCCTGCTGGATGTTTTTCGGCACGTCAATCACCACCGGGCCGGGCCGTCCGGATTGCGCGATGTAAAACGCCTCCTTCACGACGCGTGGAATGTCGTTCACATCCGTGATGAGATAGGAATGCTTCACGATGGGCAGCGTCACGCCGATGATGTCGGTTTCCTGGAACGCGCCGCGGCCGATCATGGTCTGGTTGACCTGGCCGGTGATGGCAATGAGCGGGCAGGAATCGAGGTAGGCATCGGCAATGGCAGTGACGAGGTTCGTCGCGCCGGGGCCGCTGGTGCTCATGCACACGCCGGCCTTGCCGGTCGCGCGGGCGTAACCTTCCGCCGCAAAACTGCCGCCCTGCTCGTGACGCGGCAGGATGGTGCGGATCTTGGACCGGGTGAGCGACTGGTGGATTTCCATGCTCGCGCCGCCGGGATAGGCGAAAATGACCTCCACCTCTTCACGTTCGAGGGCTTTGACGAGGATGTCGCACCCCGGCATGGTGGGGCCGACCTCGGCGCGCGGGGCGGAGGCGGATTTTTTTTTGGTTGCGGCCATTTCAGTTGTCTTGCTCATGTGCTCTTTCGGTTGTGGCTGACAATCGCAGGTAAAACAAAAAACCCGCGACCGTTTTGCAGCCGTGGGTTCATGTTAAAGTTTATTTCAATTCAACAAGCGCCAACGGCGTCGCTAACTACAACGACGACACCCAGTTTAACTGCTTGTGAAAAGTTTTTCAACATTCGCTTTAAATCTAGCTGAATTTCCGGTCCGGTCAAGCCCGGTTTTTGCCCAGCGCCTGGTTGCGGATGGCGAACATGAGCAGTCCGCCGATGACGCCAAACGGCACCATGAAGTAGAAGTAGGAGTCCCAGCTTTTATCGAGAAAATAGCCGAGCACCTTGAGCGCGAGGCTGGCGCCGAAGTATTGGAACGAGTCAATCACGCCCGACGCAAAGCCCGCCATCTTGCGCCCGCCGATGTCCATTGCCGCCGCCGGACCGAGGAGCGAGTGGGTCGAGTTGGCCGTGAAGGCGATCAACACGAAGAAAACGAGCGTCCAGTTGAGGCTGTGCATCTGCGTCGCCACGAGGATGACACAGACTTCGATGAAATAAATCCACGCGGCCACGGGTGCGCGGCGGCCCTGGAAAAGCCGGTCGGAGATGATGCCCGATATCAGCGAGCCGGAAGAGGCAACAAACGGAATCAGAAACCCGAGCCATTGAAATCGCGCCGAACTCAATTCCAGGTGGTAAACTTCCTGAAAGTAACGCGGAAACCACTGGTCAATGCACTGCCGCACCGCGCCGGTGCAGGCATACGCCAGCGCGATGATCCAGACCAGCGGATTGCCGACGATTCGTTTGAATACCGTCGCGATCTCCCCATGGATGTCCGGGTCGGAATGGTCCGTCTCGCCGCCGTGAACGCCGGCAAAACCCGCTTCCTCCGGGGTGTCCTTGACCACGAGCGCGAGCACGACCGCCACCAGGCTCGCGACGCCCGCCGGAATCCAGAACAGCCAGCGCCAGTGCAGCGCGGGCACCTGCCACATGCCGAGAAACGTGAAACCGGCCAGCAGCGCGGCCCCGAAATAATTGATGCCAAGCCGCCCGAGGTTGATCATGAACCCGAAAATGCCCGCGAAGGTGCCGCGCTCCGTCTGGCCAAACCACGAGGCATTGATCTTGATGAAGCCCGGCGCGCCAAACGCCTGCACGTAGCCGTCAATGCTCCGCAACACCACGAACAGCCAGAGAAAACCCCAGAACGACGACGCACCGAAGAGCAGGTTCATCGTCACCGTGCCTGCCGCGCCGATGAGCATCGCACGCTTGCCGCCAAACCGGTCGGTCAAAAGGCCGTTGATAATCTGTCCGATCGCGTAGGCCAGCAGCTGGGCCGAGATGATGGTGCTCATGTCGGACTTTGAAAAATGCAACTCGTCGGCGATGGCTTTGTTGGCCAGCGGCAGGTTGTAGCGACAGAGGTAGTAGGACGTGTACATCAGCCCTACCACGCCCCAGTTAAGTCCGCGGCGGGCGCGGAAACCGGGAGGGAGTTTTCGCCGGGTAAAAAAAGTTGTTGACACGATCAGGCTCCTGAAACGGATTCGACCGGCTCAAAGCCGGATGCAACAAAGCAAAATCAAGGGTTCCGGTCAAGAAACGGCGGAGGATACGGCCGGGCCGCCGCCCGGTCGGATCGGTTCCGGATTGAAACCGAACTCCGAAGTTGAATTCCGAAGTTGCCGCTGGTGGCGGGGTGGACCAAGCCCCGTCGGAGTGCGCCCGTCCCCGGGCGCAGCAACTGCCTTCGTTCAAGCCATGGAACATTTCCCAACCGCCCGCCCGCCGCACCTGGTTGCGGCCGGGACGGCCACACTCCGCCAACGCAGAAACTCAATGTCGGAGTTCGGATTGAAACCGGTCGTCTGCTTTTACCCGATCTCGGCGAGGTATTTCCGGGTGGCGGCGGGCAGGTCGTGCCAGATTTTTATGGCAATCAGCATCCCGACCAGCGCGAATGGCATCAGAAAATACGGCCAGTAATGCCAGTTCCACGTCGTCAGGTAACCGAGGCTGAAGGACTGGATGCCGCTGCCGAGGTAGGTGCAACCATCCACGATGCCGGAGCATGTCGCCGCGGCTTTGCGTCCGCCGAAATCCGTCGCCGCCGTGCCGGCCATGAGCGACGTGATGCCCACCGCGCACATCACGATGAGCACCGACGCACAGCCAAGAATGAGCGGGGAGGAAAACAAAAACACGGCCATCACCATCGCCATGATCAGGATGAAGCCGCACAGGAACGCCGTTGGGGGACCGCGCCGCGATTGGAACCACCAGTCGGATGCCATGCCGCCGGCGAACCCGCCGATGATGCCGAAGATGCATAACAGCAAGCCCCAATGTTGCAGGAAAAATTCCGCGCCCGGTTGTTTCACCTCGGCGGCAAAAACGAAATACCATTGCGTGATGCCATTGCGGAAAACACCCGAAGTCAGGCCGATGGCCGCAATCAGCAGCATCAACGGACTGGCAAAAACTTTTTTGAGCAGGTCGAGCGCCGTCAGCTCGATGTGCATCTGGCCGGACGAGGCGTCATGCGTGTCAAAGTACGGAAAATCCGCCTCTTCCGGTGTGTCCTTGATGAGCCACCAGTCAATCAGCACCCAGACAATCAAAATGGCCGACGGAATGAAAAACACCGCCCACGTCGCATCCACCGGTTTTGTGGTGGAAGCGAAAATGGCCTTCAGCAAATCGGGCAACCAGCCGCCGGTGGCGCCGGCTTTGGTCATATTGACAATCGCCTGCCCCCAGTCGAACGCGAAATAGACGCCGATGGAAATGAGCGTTCCAAAAATCGCGCCGAACACGCCGCGTTCGCGCACGTGGAACCAGTAGGCCTTGACCTTGATGATGGAAACCGCACCGTAGCTCTGGAAATACATGTTCACCGAGTAGAGAAATGAAAAGGCGACGACCATGTTGACTTTCAATTTTCCCATCACGAGCAGCCAGGTCAGCACCCCGAGCAGGATATTCGCCGCCGACGCGCCCAAGGCGGCGATGATGATGCCGCGTTTGCCGCCGATTTTGTCCACGAGCGGGCCGTTGACGAGAAACGACACCGCGTAAGTGACCGTGCCCGCCGCGAAGATCAGCCCGAGGTCCTCCTTCGACATCAAATCGCCGAGCGCGTTTTTGGAGACGTTGAGGTTGTAGCGTCCCATGTAAAGGAACGCGTAAGTCATGCCGAGCGGAAACCAGTTGATGAAGCGGCGCAGCATGAACCACCGGCTGTGGCCCATCGGGTTGTTGTGAAAATACAACCCGATAATCACCGCCAGACAAATGCCGACCAAAAGCAAGTCCATTAAAATCCTTCGGTAGCCCGACAGAAAAACAGACCCGCCCGGCGCGGTCAAAGGATTTTATGTGACAAAAAAAGCCGCGGAGAATTTCCGCGGCTTGGTGGAGCGCCAATAACAACGACATGGCGCGGCAAAAATAGAGCAACTCTATTTTGACAGCCGGAAGAACAAATTTCCCGTCGGCGGGCTGATGGTGATGCTGTTCGTGCCCTTGGCGGTGGCGATGGTACCGCCGTAACCGAGCCAGCTCGACGTGCTCAGATTGTTGTTGGTCTGGAGCGTGTAGCAGCAGGTTTCCGGCCAGGAAACGACCGCGCTGTTCGGTCCGACAAACGTGATGGTCAATGTCGGCGCGCCGGGAGTTTGGATAACAACCAGCAAACTCCAGAAACCGCCGGTGAGCGAGTAATTGCCGCCGGTCATCGGCCCGCCCGCATCGTGCTGGCCGATGGTGCCGCTGACCTGATACGTCCCGCCGGCGCTCGTGCCGCCGCCACCGGAGACTTTATACCAGTCGATGGAATAACTCTGTGCTGGGGCCTTAAAGCAGAAGGCAAAAGGCAGAAGGCAGAGAAGAATGAGTTTGGTTTTCATGGTTGATGTTGCATTCATGGCGTTGAATGGAGTTCAGGGTTTGGTGGTTTGCTGTTCCAGAATACGTTCCAGCTTCTCGATCCGGGATTCCAGGTCCTTCACCCTGTTGTGTTCCTTGAGGAATTCGTTCAGGAGCATCGCGTTGACCTGTTCGTAACGCACCGAATAAACCCGGCCTTGGGTGTCGTGCAGAACGAGTTCCGGCGCCACCTTTTCGACCTCTTCGGCAATCAGGCCAAATTGCGGCGTTCCCTGCGGATCCAGGTCATGCTTGTAGCGGAAGGCCACGGGCCGGAGCGCGAGGAGCGCATCGCTCTGGCTGCCCATGTCCTGAATGGCTTCCTTGAAGCGGCGCGAGGAATTAACCGTGCCGAGCTGGCCTGAGCTGTTGACATAGACGGCAGAGCCAGCGGGTGAAATCGTTACTCCCGAAATGCCGGCGATGTAGGTGCTGGTTTGTGTTCCCGGCGTGCCGATGCGGATGGTGGCGCTCTCAGCCGCGACACCCCGGTTGCCGATATCAATGTTGTTATTGCCATAGGTGAGATTGAAACCCGCCACGTTGCCCAAGGCGATGTTTTCGCTACCGCTGTTGTAGTAAAGCGCCTCCTCGCCGATGGCGGTGTTGCCGTAGCCGCTCGAGTTGTCGTAAAGAGCGTTAGCGCCGATGGCCGTATTCCAATAACCGCTCGTGGTGTTCTCGAGCGCCAAAGCGCCGTCGGCCGTGTTGTAGTAGCCACTGGTGTTGTTCAAAAGTGCCGACTGGCCGCTGGCCGTATTGTAGTTGCCGTTCGTGTTGTAGTAAAGTGCCCCCTGGCCGCTGGCCGTGTTCCCCGTGCCGGTCGTGTTGGAATAAAGGGCTCCCACGCCATCGGCTGTGTTGTCGTTGGCGGTCGTGTTGGAGTAAAGGGCCTGATAACCGTTGGCCGCGTTGTCGCTGCCGCTCGTATTGGAGAAAAGCGCCTGAGAGCCGCTGGCCGTGTTGTAGGCGCCGTTCGTGTTGTTGAAAAGAGCCTGATAGCCGTTAGCGGTGTTTTCGAAGGCGATCGTGTTGTTCACCAGCGCCCAGACACCGTTGGCCGTGTTGTGGTAGCCGATGGTGTTGTTGAAAAGAGCCGAAAGGCCGACGGCCGTGTTGTAGGCGCCGGTCGTGTTGCTGAAAAGTGCACATACGCCGTTGGCCGTGTTATTGGAACCGCTGGTGTTGCTGAAAAGCGCCGAATTGCCGTTGGCCGTGTTGTACCAGCCGTTCGTGTTGTTGTAGAGCGCCGTAACGCCGTCGGCCGTGTTGTAGGCGCCACTGGTGTTGTTGAAAAGCGCCAACTGGCCGCTGGCCGTGTTGTTGGAGCCGCTTGTGTTATAGATAAGCGCGTCAAAGCCAATGGCCGTGTTGTACGAGCCGACTGTGTTGTAATAAAGGGTATGATAACCGAAGGCGCTGTTCTGGGCGCCGTATGTGTCGGAGCTTAATGATTGATAACCCACTCCCGTGTTTTGATAACCGGTCAGCGTCAAGTTGCCCGCGCCCGCTCCGGCAAAAAAGTTTTGGTAGCCGGCGACATGCAGCAAGGTATTGGCGCCGGAATAGATGATGCCCGCCGTCGCCGTCGTCGCGGGCAGATTCAAATTTGCGTCGAGCGTTATGGTGTCGGCGGAAAAATTCCCGTTGTCATCCCGCTTGACGATGGCGTCCGGTATGTCGGCGTCGATGGCCGTATCGCCCAAAGTCACCGCGCCGTTCATCGTCGCGACGGTAATGTCGTCGTTGCCGGCGACGGACAGCACGCCCGCATTGTTGAGCGTTTTTGAACCACCCAGCACGATCAGGCCGCCGCCGCTCAAGCCGGTACCGGCGTTCACCGTGACGGAGTTGTTGGCCAGTTGGCTGTTACCCACCGTGCCGCTCAGTTGGCTGGCCGGCAACAGGCCGGTGAGGTTTTCGGCCGTAATCGCGTAGGGTGTCGGCAGGAGCGGCTGGCGCGGGGTCAGGGCGGTGAATGAGCTGGCACCGTTGGTCCGCGCGCTGATATCGAGCCAGCGAGCGTCTCCCGGGAAGACGCCGGGACTGGCGCCGGGACTGAAGTCCAGCGTGACGGTAAACAGACCGTTGGTAACGGGCACCATGAGTCTGGTCAGGGTGGTTCCTTGTTGATTGCCCCCGCTGGCGGCGTCGAAGACCTCGAATTGGAAGTCATAAAGGCCGGTGGCGTGACAATTGCCGTCGTTAAGCCTGCCCTGGTAGGTAAAGGCCGTGCCTTGAGCCAAGGCGGTTGTGAGTAGAGGGCTGAGTGTCGAGAGCGCCAGAAGCACCAGCCATTGGGTTATGTGATGTTTTGTTTTCATGAGTTTGGTTTTCGTTTTGGTGTTGAAGGTTTCACTGAAGTTTTAAACACGGATGAAGGCCGGTGAGCGATTGGGTTTCGGTTTTAACCATAGCGGGGTGGAGCCCAACAGCCTTGGAACGAAGATACAAAATTCGGGCTTGCCGCTGGCGGATCGTTCAATCCCGTCCGGAAGTCCGCCGTAATTCTTGCAGATGCCTTTACCACAGGACCGCGCCCCGATTTACAGCAACATCCTTCAAAACGAAGAACCCAACCTGTCCCTGGAGGAAACGGTGTCAAGAAGGATTAAGGTGGGTGATGCAAGTATAGGGTGAGGTGAATTTAATCATTAGGCGGTCCGGTTTGCGCAAAATGGCGGACCGTGCCCCTGAGGCTGACATCATTCCACAAAAAAGCCGCGGAGGGTGTCCGCGGCCTGGTGGAAAATTCGCTGCTACGGCACGGAGCGGATGCGCCAGAAATTGTTCACGACCCTGTCCGGCGCAAAATGCGCTTCAGTTCCAGGATTTCCGGGATGTCCATCCCACCAGCAGAATGCCGCTGGCTGCAATCCAACTCCCGGCTGCGCGAACTACGATGCGCCGCCAGCCCCGGGCCTCCACGACCAGCGCCGGGAGGGTGTCAAGTCGCGGCGGTGGCTTCGGTCGGATTATTTCGCGCTGCCGCTCGCGGGCGCAACCGGCTTGAGTCCCGGTACCTTGATGTAATGCCCGGCAAATTCCAGAAACGCCGGCCAGTTTGGAACGTCCGTGTGCCCGCCGCTGTGTTCCCGGTAGGCCACGTCGCCATCAATCAACGCGGTCTCGGGTGGAGGAAACACATCGGTCCCCAGGTTTTTCCTGCCGAGAAGCTTGTACACCGGACCGGCGCCGACCGTGGCCATGAACATGCCCCGCGGATCCGCAAATCCGTCACCGGCCTGGCCGCCGATGGCAGCGCCGGCACCAATGAACACGGGACGCGGCGCGCACAGGGCAATCAATTCATGACCATCCACCGGCAGGTCCTTTGCCGTCAACGGGCCGGCGTATTTGATGAAATTGCCCGCATACCAGTGGTAGGCTTCCCACCAGGCGGCGTTCTCAATCACCTCGCCGTAATTGCGGCGGTTGATTTTTGCGCCGCCCTCGCCGGACGAACTCACGTAGGCAATCGCAAAGCGCTGGTCGTAAGCCATCGCCACCACGGCTGCTTTGCCCCAGCGCGAGTGGCCTTCCAAACCGACTTGCCGGGCATTCACCGCCGGGTCGGTTTCAAAATAATCCAGCGCGCGGCTCGCGCCCCAGGCCCAGGCCCGCAGCACGCCCCAATCATCCGGTTTCCGGGGCTGGCCCTGGTTGCAAAGCCCGATGATTCCCGTCGTCAAACCGGCGCCACCATCCGCTTGAATGCTGTAGGTGCCCAGCGTCGCGTATCCCCAGCCGTTGCTCAATGCGGTCGCCTGCCATGCCTGCAATCCCAAACCAAATCCACCAAACCCACCACGCCGGCCAGGAGCGTTCGTCCCCGCCGGAGTATTCGTTCGGACAAAGCTGCCAGGAGGAAATCCTCCGCCAAAACCGGGGGCAAATGGAAATAACACCATGATGACCGGCGAAGGCCCGGCCGCATTGGCTGGAAGCGTCAACGACAACTGGATGGTGACGGAGATGTTTGTATAAGCGGAATTGTCCACGTGACCCAGCAGTCGCTTCTCAATAACCGGAAAACTGGCGGACGCGTTGGTCACAACGCGGTTGGTCACGCTGGCAACCTCCCACTTCACCCCGGGTGTTACCCTGGGCATCCGGCCATAAATCTCCCGGTCGAAATCCTCAACGATTTCCGGACGGCGCTGCTCCCACCACATGCGCGCGGTGGTGACCTTTGTGCCGTCCTTCAATGTCAGCGGATCCGGCAAATCGGGACAGGGGTTCGCCCTGGACTCTTCGTAATTGGTCTGTTTGCCCTTGCGAAACGTAGTCATGTGCAACAGACCCATGAGCCGTTGATGATCGTCCACGGCCGAGAGCGGCACCGGCGGGGGCAGGTTCCCGTTGGTGTCCGCCGCGCGCGCGGTTGGGGGTGCCAACGGCCCGATTGCCAGCGGCGCCAACAGAACCAGGCCGGGCAAACTGCGAATCAAACCCGGGTTGAGGGTGGGCATATTTTCCCTTTTCAGTTTTTGAAATGTTTTACCAGAATCTCCGGTGCTCAAGGATTTGACGGTGAGTAAACAATGCCAAGGCTTTCCCGGTCAAGGCACAATCATGGCTCAACGCCGGACGGCGAAGAAGCTTGAACTGCCGTCGCGGTTCACGACCGTGTCCTATGGTGCGACCCGTCCGCCTTTGGCGTAGCGGCTTTCGGGAGAAAGCCGCCATTTGAATTTCACGGTTTGCGGCTCTCTGCCGAGAGGCCGCTACGCTGATTTTATGGGGGCCTCAAAGCATAAAAAAGCCGCGGAGAAGCCCCGCGGCTTGGTGAAAACAAATTGATTTGTTGCCAGCCTACTCGGCTTTTTTTTCCTTCTTTTCGGCCTTCGGTGCCTTGGGCGTCTTTTCAGCTTTTTCAGCTTTTTCAGCCTTTATATGCTTCTCGCCTTTGGGTTTGGCTTCGACAGCTTCAGATTTTTCGGCCTTGGCGTGTTTTTCACCGTGCTTCTCGCCGTGCTTTTCGGCCTTGGGTCTGGCTTCGGCAGCTTCGGGTTTTTCGGCCTTTTCGCCTTCGGCCTCCCGCCGGCCGTGACTGCGTTTTTCACGTCGGGGTTCCCCGCCCTCTTCTTTTTTCGGTTCAGCCGGCACCGGCGCAATCACCGGCGTGAGGCTTTCGACGCGGACCTTGAGCATGCCTTTGACTTCGGCGTGCAGATGCAGTTCGACCTCGTGGTCGCCCAGTGCGCGGATGGGGTGTTCGAGGTGGATTTTCCGCTTGTCGAGTGTGATGTCAAACTGATGTTTCAATTCGTCGGCAACCACGCCGGCGGTCACCGAGCCGAACATTTTGCCGTCCTCGCCCGCCTTGACCTTGATGATGCAGATGAGCTTGGCGACGCCCTTGGCGAGTTCGGTCATGGTGTTGAACTCGTGCGCTTCGCGTTCGGCGCGGCGCTGGCGCAAGGACTCGATCTGGCGTTTGTTGGCCATGGTCAGGGGGATGGCCAGGCGTTGCGGGAACAGATAGTTGCGCGCGTAACCGGCGGCGACCTTCACCTGGTCGGATTCGGCGCCGAGGCCGACGATGTTGTGCGTGAGAATGACTTCAGTCTTCATAAAAGTGGCATGTGACGGGTGACAAGTGACGGGAAAATTCGCCCGGAAAAATCAAAAGGGAACGTCGTCTCCTTCCGGCGGAGCGTCGGCTTCGCCGCCTTCGGGCGCGGGCGCCGGGGAAGTTGCCGCCGGACGCGAACGCGGAGCTTCGGCAGGACCGCCACCGCCGCTGTCGCCGCGATTCGAGTCAATGAACGAAAAGCTTTCGAGCACAACCTTCAATTTGCTCTGTTTTTGTTTCGTGTTTTTGTCTTCCCACGTGTCCTGTTTGAGCCGGCCTTCGACGAGCAGTGGCCGGCCCTTTTTCATGTATTGGGAAATGACTTCCGCCTGGCGTCCCCAAACGTCCACGTCCACGAAACTGACTTCTTCCTTGTTTTCGCCGCTCTCGCTTTTCCAGGTGCGGTTGACGGCCAGGGTGATGCGGGCGACCGCCGTGCCCTTGGGCGTGTAGCGCAACTCCGGATCCCGGGTCAAATTGCCGGCGAGGATGACTTTGTTGAAGTTGGCCATGACAGGACCTTTCGTTATTTGGCGGGTTTCGGTTCGGGAGATTGGGTGAACAGCACGCGGAACACTTCCTCGTTCAGCGCGAACCTGGTGCGCAATTGCGCGATGATGGCCGACGGGCCGGTGAAAATCACATTCGCATAAAAGCCGGCGATGTGCTTTTTATCCGCCACCCGCGCAAAATTCTTTTTATCCATCTTTTGCACGGTTTCGACCTTGCCGCCCGCCGACTCGATTTCCGCGGAAATTTTGTCGAGCGCGTCTTTGACGCCCTCTTCCCTGCCCGCCAGGTTCAGGATGAACAGACCTTCGTATCGTTTCATTGTTATTTGTTAAATAAGTAATCAGTTAAATGGGTTAAATGGTTTGCGCTAGAGTCACTCGTTTTGACTAATCACTCATTTAACCATTTAACTCATTTGACTTTTCAACACTTCCGTTAAACTGGTTCATTGCTTTTTCAATGCCGGCATCCAACCAGCATTCCACCTGGTCGGCGGCACGGCCCAAAACTTTTTCCATCAACGCGGCCTCGCCCGCATCAAACCGTCCGAGCACATGATCCGTGATTTCCCGCGCGCCGTCCGCCCGGCCAATGCCGAGCCGCAACCGCGCAAAATCATTCGTGCCCAAATGCTGCTCGATGGACTCAAGTCCGTGATGGCCGCCGCTGCCACCACCCGCCCGCAGGCGAATCTCGCCCAGCGGCAAATCCGCATCGTCCACCGCCACCAACAGCTCCGACTGTGGTTGGAGCTGGTAAAAATTCTTCAAGGCGCCAACCGCTTCGCCGCTCAAATTCATGAACGTCTGCGCCTGGCAGAGCAAAACGCGGACGCCGTTGCGTTCGGCACGCGCGACCCGGGCATTGAACTTCCGTTTGTTCGTCCAGCCTGCGTTCCACCGCACCGCCAGTTTTTCGACCAGCGTAAAACCGGCGTTGTGGCGCGTCTGCGCGTATTCCGCGCCGGGATTGCCCAAACCCACGATGAGATGCAAATTCTCCATGCGCGGCGCGGGCGCGGCGACCCTCGCGGATCGCCGGCAAAATTATTTCTTTCTCTCCGCCGGCGTTTTCTCGCCGGGCTTGGCGGCACCCTTCTCCGGAACCGCGGCGGCACCCTTGGCCGGCGCCTTTTCGCCGGGCTTGACAGCCCCTTTTTCGCCGGGCTTGAAGGCGCCTTTTTCGCCCTTGGCCGGCGCAGCACCCTCTTCGCCTTCTTCTTTCTTCTCTTTGATCATTTCAACGTCGCCGGCGGCCACCGCCTCGCCCTCCGCAACCGCAGCCACTTCTTCCTCTTCCGTGCGCGGCAGGGCAACGGAGATGACAGCAATGTTCTTGTCGCCGAGGATCTCGACCCCCGCGGGCGCCTTGATTTCGCCGAGGTGGATGGACTTGCCGAGTTCGAGATGGCTCACGTCCACAACCATCTGCTCGGGCAAATCCCTGGGCAGGGCGCGCACTCTTAATTTGAAGACCACGTGCTCGAGCACGCCGCCGCTGTTTTTCACGCCCATCGCTTCGCCGACGGTTTCCAACGGCACCAGAACGGTGACCTTTTCGTTTTCGGTCACTTCATGGAAATCCACGTGCATCACGTTGCCCTCCAGCGGGTGGTGCTGGATTTCCTGCACCAGCGCAAGGCGTCTGGCGCGGGCGTCGTTTTCGACGGACAAATCCACCAGCAAATTTTCGGAAACCGAATGGTGTATGAGGTCGCCGATTTCCTTGGCGCTGACTTCGAGGTTTTGCGGTTTGGCCTGCCGGCCATAAATGACGGCGGGCACGCGCCCGGCGGCGCGCAACTTCCTGGCTCCATTCCGACGCGACTGCGTCCGGGGATACGCTTTCAACGGCACTGATTTCATCGTTAAATCATCTTTTACTGCGGCGCGTCAACTCGTACGCCCGCCTTTGAATTCAAACAGCGAATTCACCGACGAATTATTGTGAATTCGCTTGATGGCTTCGCCCAATAGTCCGGCCACTGACAACGTGGTAATCTTCACGCCGTCAATCGCCGGGCATTGGACTGTATCAGTCGTAATTAATTCGTCAATCACCGATTTTCGCAATCTTTCGACCCCCACCTTGTTCAAGATGGCATGGGACACGCAGGCCAGAATCTTCTTGGCCCCCTTCCTTTTCAGCAAAGCCGCCGCCTGGGTCAAGGTCCCCGCCGTTTCCGTCAAATCATCCACCAACAAGATGTTTTTGCCCCGGATTTCGCCGATGACCGCCATGGATTCGACTTCCGTCGCATTTTTACGCCGTTTGGCCACGATGGCCAGGCCGCCCTCAAGGACTTGGGCATACGCATGCGCCATTTTCAACCCACCCACGTCCGGACTGACGACGACCAGGTCCTTCATGTTTTTTTTCTTCAAGTACTCATACATCACCGGCGCGGCATAGAGATGATCCACCGGAATGTCGAAGAACCCCTGAATCTGCTGCGCGTGCAAATCCATCGTGAGAATGCGATGCGCGCCGGCCGCCACCAGCAGGTTCGCCACGAGCTTGGCCGTGATGGGCACGCGCGGCTGGTCCTTGCGGTCCTGGCGCGCATAACCGTAAAACGGCAGCACCGCCGTGATGCGCGACGCGCTCGCCCGCCGCACGGCGTCAATCATGATGAACAGCTCCATCAGATTGTGATTCGTCGGCGGCGACGTCGGCTGGACGATGAACACGTCTTCGCCGCGCACATTTTCCTCGATCTTCACAAACGTCTCGCCGTCGGGAAACGGCTGGACGGAGCATTTGCCGAGCTGGCTGCCGATGGATTTGCAAATGGCCCGGGCCAAAGGTTCATTCGCTGTGCCGCTGAAAATTTTCACGAATTAATTGTATTTGTATTTCTGGTTAAAACGGCCGTCGTCGCGCCGGAGCGGCGCTTCCGTCTGCGTTTTACTTTGACGAGACAAGTTGCCGCGCCGCGAAGGCGGAAAAAACCGCCGCTGTCGGCGGATGAAATTGCAGAACTACTTTAGCAACGAACGACCCTGACGCAAGTGGAAATTGGGAATTATTGGCAGGGGGACAACTCAATTTTTATGCGTCTCTCATTAGCACCCGGCTTCAGCCGGGTGGCTATGGGAAAATGGGAAATTCAGCCGTTTCAACGGCTTTTCGGCGGCGAGAAAACCCGTTAAAACGGGTTTAGCGTTCAGGCTATCGTCCACACCCGGCTGAAGCCGGGTGCTAATGAAAGGTTTTCATGCCATCGTTCAAAAATTAAGGTTCGCCCTGGCCGCGGACGTCCGACCGCTTGCCATTGGCGGGCGCGTCACTTATTTTCGCTCCAATGAAATATCGTCGTTTTGGCCGGACAGAGTTGATGATGCCGGTGATTTCCTGCGGCGGGATGCGTTATCAATTCAAGTGGCAGGATGTGGACCCGAAGGAAATCCCGCGCAAAAACCAGGAGAATCTCGAAGCCTGCATCCATTGCGCCCTTGAACTCGGCATCAATCACATCGAAACCGCGCGCGGCTACGGCACTTCCGAGATGCAACTGGGCAACGTGCTGCCCAAACTGCCGCGCGACAAAATCATCGTCCAGACCAAGGTCACACCCCGGGCCACGCCGGAGGAATTTCTCCAGACGTTCGAGACTTCGATGAAATATCTGAAGCTCGACCACGTGGATTTGCTGGCGTTGCACGGCATCAACAACCGCGAACTTCTGGACTGGTCGCTGAAGAAAAACGGCTGCCTCGCCGCCGCGCGCCGGTTGCAACAGGAGGGCCGCACGCGGTTCGTCGGTTTTTCCACGCACGCGACGACCGACATCATTCTTGCCGCGGTGAACAGCGGCGCGTTCGATTACGTGAACCTCCACTGGTATTTCGTGAACGATCTGAATTGGGCCGCGATTGAAGCCGCGCACCGGCTCGACCTGGGCGTCTTCATCATCAGTCCGAACGACAAGGGCGGGAAACTTTACGAGCCGCCGCCCAAGATGGTGGAACTCTGCGCGCCGCTGTCGCCGATGGTGTTCAACGATCTTTATTGCCTCGGGCGCAAGGAAGTCCACACGCTGAGCTGCGGCGCCAACCAGCCCGGGGATTTTGACGAGCACGTGGCCGCGCTGAAATTTTACGACAAGATTGCGGAGACGATTGCGCCGGTGGAAAAGCGGTTGCGCGCGGAAATGGAACGCGTGCTGGGCGCGGATTGGTGCGCGCGGTGGTTCGAGGGTTTGCCGAATTATGTGGACGTGCCGGGGCGGGTCAATGTGTCGGAAATCCTGCGGCTGTGGACTTATGCGAAGTCGCTCGACCTCGTGGCTTGGGGCAAGATGCGTTACAACTTACTCGGACAGGCCGAGCACTGGTTTCCCGGCGAAAACGCGGCCAAGATCCGCGAACTGGACCTGCAGGCCGTGCTGTGGAACAGTCCTTTTGCCAGCCGGATTCCCGGAATTTTGGAGGAATCACACCGGCTGCTTTTTGAGAAACCGGCGCAGCGGCTCAGTGCAAGTTGAACCCCGGCGGGTTGGTGCCCAACAATGACGACGGTGGGGTCACACCCGCAGCGGGGGTGGCGCTAATCGGCGCACCGGCGTTGAGTCGTTTAAGAACGGCGTCGGTCAAATCGTTTTCGCCGTTGCTGTAGATCACCGCGGTCGTGGCATTGGCGGTTTCCGCCGCGGCGTCTATGACCAGCGAGTAGCCGGCGACCTTGGCCTGGGCGGTCACGGCCGCTTTGATATCACTGAGAATGTTGTCGCGCATCCGCTGGCTTTGCTCGGACAAGGTGATCTGCGCCTGACGATCAAACTGGTCCATGGCGGTTTTGGCATCCTGCAACTGTTTCAGTTTGTCAGCGGCGGCTTGTTTATGTTTGTCGCGTTGATCGGCGGAGAGGGCCTGGTCGTTTGCCTGTTCCAGAAGTTTTTGATATTCATCGCTGCCTTTCTTCAAGTCGTCACTCAGGCTTTTGGCGTCCTTGGCGAGTTGCGCTTGTCGCTCGCTGAGGACGGTTTGCGCCTGCTGTTTTTTCCAATAGCCGTCGAACAGTTTGCGCAAGTCCACGGTGCCGATTTTGGTTTGCGCCAGCGCGGGAACGCTCAAGAAAGCCAGCAACGAAATGGTCAAAATTGTTGTGCGTAATAATTTCATGGGAATATCAAAGCAAATTCCACGGCCAACGCCAACTGAAAACTGGCAGGCCAAAGCCTGCGCCGGTGACATCACGGCAGTTGCAGCAAATAAAATTCCTGCGGCGCGTTGGTTTGCGCGGTGTTGGTGAAGATGAAATTGCCTTCGCTGTCAAATTGATTGGTCGCAATGTACGTCCAGTTGGTCAGCGGCGCCAGAAGATTGGACGAGGCCAGCACGTAATAGGTGCCGTTGCTCAAGCCGCCCGTGCCACTCAATATAAAACTGCCGCTGACGCCGCTTTCGGCAATGATGTTCCCGAAACTCGGCGGTATGAAACCCAGCGGTATATTCGTCACCGTGAGGACCGCATTGGAACTGGTCACGCTGCCGATGGCGTTTGTAATGACGACGGCGTAGCCAGCCGCATCGGCATCCTGCACATCGGTCAGGGTCAGGGTGGTACTGGTTGAACCGGACACGTTGCCGCCGTCAATGAGATTGGAACCGTTTTTCTGCCACTCATAACTCAGCGCTGGCGCGCCCAGAGCGATCACGGTGAAGGTAACGGTTATATTGGTTGAAGCCGTTTGGCTAGCCGGCTGTCTGACAATGAACGGGGAACCGTCATTCTCAAGTGCCATACTATGGAGGTAACCTCCGGCGACTGCCACCACATTGGTCAAATCTGCGGGCACATTGGTCTGGCCGTCGTCATCGGCCTCCCAAGCCACCACTGTGCCGTTGGCCTGGAGCGCCAGACTGTGATAGCCACCTCCAGCAATCGCCACCACATTGGTCAAATCTGCGGGCATATCGGTCTGGCCGTAGGTATTGTCTCCCCAAACCACCACTGTGCCGTTGGCCCGTAGCGCCAGACTGTGAAAGCCACCTCCAGCAATCGCCACCACATTGGTCAAATCTGCGGGCATATTGGTCTGGCCGTAGGTATTGTCTCCCCAAACCACCACCGTACCGTTGACTTGGAGCGCCAGACTGTCATAACCACTTCCAGCAACCGCTACCACGTTGCTCAATCCAACGGGTACGATGGATTGTCCGTAGTCATACCCGTCGCTCGGATTATTTGTTTGTCCTGCGCCCCACGCAACCACCGTGCCGTTGGCTTGGAGCGCCAGATTGTGGAAGAAACCTGCGGCAATAGCCACCACATTGGTCAAATCTGCGGGTACAATGGCCTGTCCGTACGCAGGAAACGAACCGGTATTGTTGGTACCTGCTCCCCAAGCTACCACCGTGCCATTGGCCTGGAGCGCCAGACTATGCACATAACCTGCGGCAATGGCCACCACATTGGTTAAATCTGCGGGCACATTGGCCTCGCCAAAATCATTAGCCCCCCAAGCCACCACCGTGCCGTTGGTCTGGAGCGCCAGACTGTGATAGCCGCCGCCGGCAATCGCCATCACATTGGTCGCATCTACGGGCACATTGGTCTGGCCATGATCATTGTTCCCCCACGCGACAACCATTAACCGCACCACCGTCAGGACCGCGTTGGAACTGGCCACCGAACCGGCGATGTTCGTGATGACGACCGTATAGGTGCCACTGTTGTTTGTCTGCGCATTGCTGATGGTAAGGTTGGTGGTGGTTGAGCCGCTGGTAATATCCCCATTTACCAGGTTCGTCCCATCCACCAGGTTCGTCCCGTTCATCTGCCACTGGTAACTCAACGGCGCTATTCCGATTGCGGCTACAGTAAAGGTCGCATCCGATCCCACCGCGATGGCCTGGTTGGTTGGGGTTGGTTGCATTACGATCACCGGCGCCGATACCATCGTCAGGACGGCATTGGAACTGGTCACCGAGCCGACACTGTTGCTGACGATGACCGAATAGCTGCCGCTGTTGTTCGTCTGGGCGTTGCCGATGGTCAATACCGTGGTGGTCACGTTGCTGATGCCGCCGCCGTTCACCAGGTTCGTCCCGTTCATCTGCCACTGGTAATGCAACGGCACCGTCCCGATGACGGTGACGGCAAAGGTCGCCGTCGAGCCGGCCACAATAGTCTGGTTTGTCGGTTGCATGGTGATGAGCGGCGACGCGGCCACGGTCAGGGTGGCAACGGAACTGGTCACCGAGCCGGCGAAGTTCGTGATGACGACCGTGTAGTTGCCGCTGTTGGTCGTCTGCGCATTCTTGATGGTCAGCTCCCAGGTGGTGGCGCCACTGATTTGGCCGCTGTGGCCGCTGTTGACCAGATTCGTCCCGTTCAACTGCCACTGGTAGCTTAACGGCAACGTCCCGGTCGCGGTGACCGCAAAGTTTACCGTCGTTGCCGTCGCCACCGTCTGGTTCGTCGGCTGCACCGTGATCGTCGGCAGTTTATTCGTCACCGTCAGGAGCACGTTGGAGCTGGTCACCGATCCGGCAACGTTTGTGACGATGACCGAGTAGGAGTTGGTGATGTTGGGCGTGTTTGTGGTGGTGATGGTCAGCACATTGGTTTTCGCGCCACTGATGCCGCCTCCGTTTGTCAGGCTCGTTCCGTTCACCAGCCATTGGTAACTCAAAGGCACCGTTCCGATGGCGGTGACAGAATAGGTCGCAGTCGCGCCCACCGCGATCGCCTGGTTCGTTGGGGTTGGTTGCACTGTGATCACCGGTGACGAATACACCGTCAGGACGGCGACAGAACTGTTTGTCGAACCGCCAGGGCCCGTGACGACAACCGTGTAGTTGCCGTCGTTGTTTGTTTGCACATTGCTGATGGTCAGGACATTGCTGGTTGCGCCGCTGGTGATTACCTTTACCCCATTTACCAGGTTTGTTCCACTCATCAGATTCGTCGTTCCACCTATTATCCACTGATAACTCAACGGCGACGTGCCGGTTGCGGTGACAGTCATGGTCACCTTCGTTCCCACCCCGTTTGTTTGGCTTGCCGGTTGTAGCGTGATTGTCGGCGGAATATTCGTCACGTTCAAAACCGCGACGGAACTGGTCACGACTCCGGCAATGTTGGTGACGACGACCGTGTATTCGCCGCTGTTGGTCGTCTGCGCATTGGTAATGGTCAACGTGTTGGCGGTTGTGCCATTGATGTTGCCCCGATTCACCAGGTTCACCGGGTTGTTCGTTCCAATCTGCCACTGAAAATGCAACGGCACCGTCCCGATGGCGGTGACGGTAAAGGCCGCCGTCGCTCCCACCGCCATCGATTCGTTCGTTGGTTGCAAGGTAATCTTGGGCAACGCTGTTACCGTCAGAACGGCCAAAGCACTGGTCACCGAGCCTCCATAATTGGTGACGATGACCGAGTAGCCTGTGTTGTTGTCGTTCGTTTGCACGTTGCTGATGGTCAGCACATTGGTGGTCGCGCCACTGATGCGGCCGCCATTGACCAAGTTGGTCCAGCCACTCACCGAGTTGGTATCTTGTATCTGCCACTGGTAACTCAACGGGGCCGTTCCCGTCGCAGTGACAGTTAGGATCGCACCCGTTCCCGCCCCCACCAACTGGTTCGTCGGCTGCACGGTGATCGCCGGCGGTACATTCGTCACCGTCAAACCGGCGATAATACTGGTCACCGATCCTCCGTAGTTTGTGACGATGACCTGGTAGTAGAAACCGCTGTTGGTCATCTGTGCGTTGGTGATGGTCAGGCTGGTGGTGGTTGCGCCGCTGATATTTATTGCGTCCACCAAGTTTGTCCCGTTCACCAGGTTCGTCCCGTCCTGCCATTGATAAAAGAAAGGCGGCGTCCCATTCGTGTCGACGCTGACGCTGAATGTCGCGTTCGAACCCACCGCCACCGCTTGGTTTGTCGGCAGTATCGTTGCGTTGGTTGGCGCCGTCACCGACAGCATGATTTTGGTCAAGAAGGCGTCGTTCGTGCCGTTGAGGGTGGGATAATCCGCAATGAGTGTCAGGAAGTTCGTGGAGAGTGTCTGGCCGACGACGTAGGCATCGCCATTGGTGTACACCGCGATCCCATAGCCATAATCATTGTCCTTGCCGCCGAGGTAGGTGGAATACAGCAAGGCGGTGGCGTTGGTATTGAACGCAATGACAAACGCGTCGCTCTTGCCGGAATTGGTATAACGCATCAAGGTGGGGACGTTGAAGGTCGGGAAATTGGTCGAGGAAGCCGCGCCGGTCACAAATGCTTCACCCGCCGGGTCCACCGCCACGCCGTAGCCGATGTCCGCGCCGTTACCACCGAAAATCGTGGACCAGGCAATAACCGCCTGCGTGCCGTTGGTGATGATTTTGGTGAGAAAAACATTCGTGGCCAGGACGCTGAACGAGGTGTTGGTGGCCACGAACGAGTGGAGCGCGGCTATATTCGTGACGGTGTTCGGGAAATTCGTCGAAATGGTCCAGCCGGTCACGTAGGCGGCGCCGTTGTTGTCAACGGCGATGCCATTGGCCACGTCGTTATTCGTGCCGCCGAGGAAGGTGGAATAGATCAGATTCAGATTCGTGCCAGTGGAAGCGAATTTGGCGACAAAGGCGTCGTAGGGGGAGGTATTAGTAATCGAACCGTTGAGCAAAGAACCGTTCCAGGTATTGGTGATGGATACATAGTTGGTGCTCGAGGGGGTTACCTCGATGTTCGTCCAGACCATCTGTTGATACACCGCGTTGGTGGTGGGGAAATTCGTCGAAGCGGTGAAACCAGTCACATAGACAAATCCATTGGTGTCCACGGCGATGCCTTTGCCTTCGTCAAAGTTGGTGCCGCCGAAGTAGGAGGAACAGACCAGATTCGTGCCGCCGGGACCGATTATGGCGATGAAGGCGTTGGCGTTGAAGTAAAAAGAATTGGTGCAAGCCAGATGATCCAAAACCGTGTTGGTCCTTCCGGCCAAACGATAGGCTATGGCATTCATGACGGGAAAATTGGTGGAGCTGGTAAAACCGGTTATGTAGGCATTGTCCGCCGCATCCACCGCAATGCCGTAAGCGCTATCCACGCCAGCGCCACCGAAATAAGTGGAATAGATGATATTTGTTCCGGCGGAACCCAATTCCGTCACGAAGGCGTCAACAGGGTAAGAACCATAACTCGGGCGGAATGCTCCGCCGATTTTTTTCTGAATGGCATTAGTGCTGACGGGGAAATTTGTTGAATCCGTGTATCCGGCGACAAAAGCGTTTCCATTATTGTCCACGGCCAGGCAGGTGGCCACTTCATCGTCGCTGCCGCCGAGATAGGTGATGTAAGCCGGATAGCCGGACGCAGCATCCAGCTTGAAAACAAAGGCGTCTCCGGTCAATTTGCCCCCGGCGAAGTTCGCCTGGTATGCGTTGGTGGTAAAAGGCACATTATTGGCAAACTGTTTGGAAAATGTCTGGCCGGCAATATAAACATTACCATTTATGTCCAAAGTTACCGACCAGGCCGTGTCACCGGCATCGCCGCCGATATAAGTCGAATAACTCAGGAGCGGGTCAATGACCAGCGGCTGGCTGTGGTCATACTGGCCGATGGTAAAAGCCACCGTGTGCGCGTCCACCAACCGATAACCACCTTCAATTTCCTTCCGCGCGCCACCGATCACCTGGTAAATCACCGGCTTGGGCTGGCGAATTTCACCACCCGCCAGACTCAAAATCAGTTCGCCCTGGGGGTTGATTGAAATTTTATCCACGCCATCAAAATGCATGGCGATGGCCAGTGGGTTGGCGCCCGGCGCGATGTCGAAATCATATTCGAGTTGCTGCTGGTTGCCGTAGTAAACCAGGTTGACGCCGGGATAAAGCCCGCCGACGCGGACTTTGGCGAACATGGCCAGGCCCACACGCCATTGCGCGGGGTCGTTGCCGGTAAGATGATTGATTTTACCGGGCAGTTCGGCGTCACCCCTGACTGGCGCCTGCGCATTGGCGCCGACGAATTGCATCCGCACGACGGCGGATTCGGCGGTGGTCTTGCGAAGCACGATTTGGGCTTCAGCCGGCGAAATCAGGAATTGGTAATCATGGCCGCGAGCAACGAACTGCGCCGGCGCATTGGCCTGGCCCTGGCTGGCCTCAAAGTAAAGCGGCAGATTGGCCGGCACGGCAACGGGTTGCGCCGCCGGGGCCGGCAATGTCAGCAGACCAAGCGCAAGCCCGCCCAGCCCCGCCAATGGAATAATTTTTACAAGACGAATCATTTTAAAAAGGACGCTGCCAGCCGACACCGAATTGGAACCGGCCGGACCTGCCGTTGTATTGATCGTGATTAATGGGCACGCCATATTCAAGCCGCAACGGGCCGAGCTTGGGGATGTTGATGTGCAGGCCGAGGCCCCAGTTGTCATCAAAATTTCCTGAAAACGAATAGGGTTGCGCGCCAACGTCGCCGATGTCGTAGAACAGGGCGAAGCGCACGCCGGGACCATTGTCCTTTTCAAAAATGGGCAGGCTGTATTCCACCGAGCCCATCCAGTAACTGTCGCCGCCAATCGGATCCTCCACTACTTTGGGTGCGTAGGGATCAAACGGTTCGCGCGGGCCGATGCTGCGGTATCTGAAACCGCGCAGCGAATAGAGGCCGCCAAGATAATACCGGTCATAAAACGGCACGTCGCCGGAACTCAAACTGTCCGCAATGCCGGCGCGTCCGACCGCCTCAATCACATGGCCTTTGAACAGGCCGGGAAAATACCAGGCGGTTTTGGCTTCCACTTTGTAATACGTGGTGTCGCCGAGGCTGAATTCCGGGTCAATTTCCGTCCGCTGGCCGTGATTCGGCAATTGCGTGCTGTTGCGCGTGTCATAGGCAAGGGTTACGCCAAAGCGCTGATACAAATGATCGCCGGTTTGATCAAGAATGGCATTCGGCACGTTTCGCGAGTTTCCCCAAGGAAGAGGATACGTTTCATCACCATGAAACCCGCCGTTCAGGCTGATGCCCACGTCTTCGAGCGTGTAGCTGACGCTGCCGATAAGAAAGTCGCTCCACAACGCGCGGGTCAGGCTCAGGCGCACGCCGGTCCGGTCTTCATTATAAATGTTATTCGGACTCTCAAAGTCCCATTGATGCCGGTAAAGGTCCACCCCGAACGAAAGTTTGCGGTTCAAAAACCACGGCTCGACGAACGAAAGTTCGTAGTCCTGGCGCTTGGTGCCGAGTTGAACGAAGAGCCGGAGTTTCTGGCCGGCGCCGGTGAACGTGGGCGGGTGGAACAGGTCGGCATTGCCCTGCGTTATCTCGGCGTAACCCACCAGCGCGTCCACCGAACTGAAACCCGCGCCCAGCATGAAGTTGCCGGTGTTCTGTTCCTCCACGTTTACGATCAAATCCTTGCGCCCGGCAATCGGCGGGTCGGTCGTCTCCGGCCGCATGTCCACCTTTTCGAAATACTGCAAGCCTTCGAGACGCTGCTTGCTGATTTTGACGCGCACCATGTCAAAGGTTTCGCCCGGGGAAATGGCCAGTTCGCGGCGGATGACCTTGTCCTTGGTCTTGTTGTTGCCGCGGATGTCAATTTTTTCGACGCGGGATTTCTGTCCTTCCTTGATTTGAAACTCCAGATCCATCGTGCCCGTCTCCACGTTCGGAATGTACGCGGCGCGCAGCGCCGGTCCCTGCCCCACGTCAATGTAACCCTTGCTGCCGTAAAAATCCTCGATGGCCTGCGTGTCCTTGTTCAGGCCGCCGGGCGTGAAAATGTCGCCGACGTCCATGGCCAGGCCGTGCGGGCCGAGCTTGTCCTTGGAATGTTCGAAGTTGTGGACGGATTGCAGGCCGTGATGGATTTCCTCCGCATTGAAAAGTTTGTTGCCGGTGAAGGTGACCGAGCCGACCTTGTATTGCCGTCCTTCATTGAGGTAAAAACGAATCACCATTTTGTTTGTCGCCGGGTGATCGAGCTTCACGTCCTTGATTTCAAAATCAAGATAACCCCGACTGTGGTAAAATTCGGCGAGCTGGTCGCGGTCGTCGTCGAAATCATCCTCCTTGAACACGCCGCTGCCCGTCAGCCACGAAAACATCCAGCGCCGTTTGGTCTTGAGCTGTTTGCGCAGTTCCTTTTGCGAGAAGGCCGCCGGGCCGATGAAATCAACCTGCTCGATTTTGATCTTTTGCGCTTCGGTGATTTCAAAGGTGACCGTGCCGCGTCCCGCATTCTCGTCAATGTTCGGAACATATTTCACCTGGGTGCCGGCCCGGCCATATTTTTCGTAAAGCTTCTGGATTTCCTGGCAGTCGCTGAACATTTTCTGCTCGTCGAAAGGCTGGCCGGTTTTCACGGTGATTTTCTTCCGGATTTTGGAATCACTGAGTTTTTTGTTGCCCTGAATCTTGATGTCCGTCAGCCGCGGCCGCGGCTGCACCACGTAGGTGAGCACCACGCCGCCGTCATCGGCCGGTTCCGCCGTGACGCGGATGTTGTAAAACTGCCCGGTCGCATAGAGCGCGTGGATGTCGTCCTCGGTGGCCAGGGGAAGATAAATGTCGCCGGCTTTGAGGCGGATGTTGGAACGGACCAATTGTTCGCTGACCGACGCCGGGCCGATATACTTCACGTCCACGCGGTCAATTTTCGGGCCGGTCGGCTGCGCCCACACGGCTGACGCGCCGCCGAGCAACAGCCAGATTCCGAATCGGCGGAAAAATAATTTCATCGTCTATTGGTCCACCGGCACGTCTTCGTCACTGACTTTGGCTGCGCTTTCAAAACGAGTGTACGGTTTCAAAAAGGTTAAGTTTACATCACCTGTGGGGCCGTTGCGCTGCTTCGCAATCAACAGATTAATCGGCAGTCCATCCGGCTCTTCCACTGTGGCGCCATCTTCATCTTCACCAGCGTTCGGCTTGTACAGCAGACCCACCACGTCGGCGTCCTGTTCAATCGCGCCCGATTCACGCAAATCAGACAACCGCGGCTTGCGGCTTTTGTCCCGCTCCAATTCGCGGTTCAACTGGCTGAGCACCAGCATCGGCACCTTCAATTCCTTCGCCAGCGCCTTGATGCCGCTGGAAATGTCCGAAATTTCCTGCTGCCGGTTTTCCTGTGCCCGGCGCGCAGTAGAATGCAGCAATTGCAGGTAGTCAATCACGAAAAGCTTGATGCCGTGCTGCTGCGCCAGCCGCCGCGCCCGCGCGCGCAGTTGCAAAATCGAAAGCGCCGCCGAATCATCAATGAACAACGGCGCGCCCGCCAGCCGGCCCGCCGCGTTGGTCAGCTTCGGAAAATCCGACTCGCTCATGAAGCCTTCGCGGATGCTGCGCAGATTCACCCGCGCGAGCGAACACATCATGCGCAACACCAGCGCCTCCGCGCTCATTTCCAGGCTGAACACGGCCACCGGCAACTTTTGCTCCAGCACCACGTGCTCCGCGATGTTCATGGCGATGGAGGTTTTGCCCATGCTGGGACGGGCGGCGATGACGATCATTTCACTCCCGTGCAAACCGTCCGTTATCCGGTCCAGGTCCGTGAAGCCCGTGGCCAGGCCGTTCAACACGCCTTTGCGGCTGAAATAATTTTCAATCGTCCCGATGGCCTTGCCCACCAGCTCCTTCGTGGGCAACACGCCGCCTCGCACGCGCGATTCCGCAATTTGCAAAACATCTCGTTCAACCTCGTCAAGTAGTGCATCAACCTCTCCTTCAAATTCATAGACTTTACTGGTCGCCTCAGTGCAAACCGCAATCATTTTCCGCAACAAAAATTTTTCGCGGACGATGTCTAGGTAATAGGAAAGATTCGCTGCACTCGGAACTGCGTCCTGGAGTTGGGACAAATAAAGAATCCCACCGATTTGTTCCAGTAAACCTTTATCTTTTAGCTTTTGCTGAAGAGTGATTACATCAATTCCTTGCCGCTGATCGTACATTGCGGCCAACATCTCGTAAATTGTTTGATGTCGCAGGTCATAAAAAACGTCTGGTCCAATATCCTTTAGTTTCTCGATGCATTCTCCCATGCATTCATTAGGCGAAAGCAGCGCACAACCTAGAACCCCTTGTTCTGCTTCGATCGAATGGGGCGGCAATCGATCCAGATGCAACTTTTCCGTTGCTTCTGACCTTACACGGCGAGTCTTTTTCAAATCTGGCGAAGCGGTTCTATCTGAATTTAAATTGCTCATATGCATTAATTGTTTTGGTTTGCGGTGGCTTTTGATAACGCTCGTTTGGATCTTCGCCATTGGGTGATATCCGACGGCACGTAGATTTTGCTTAACTTTGTGTTAAGCCAATCAGCCCCAAAATCTCCTCTACCAAAATCGTAAGCAGCTTGATCGGGGTCTGTATAATTGGAGTGAATGAATACCCCATTGAAACAAAAATCCCAAAAGCCTGGACACTCTTTGTTTTTGGAAAGGCTCAACACGCCTTTGCCGGTGTCAAATTCATAATATTTGGGTTCCATACGTTTCGAAGATCAGGCTACTCATTCAACTGTAAAAGAAAAAAACGACTTCTTCACCGCTTAAATCGACGTTTGTGAATAAAGGACGAGTAATTTTTTTTTATTCACAAGGTTGCTGACAAAAATTCATTACGAAAGTGCTGGCACTACGGCCAATGTGGCGGTTTGGTGACGCTCCGTTCCGGACGAGCTTGATCTCCCCAGCCTTTTGTCCAATTGCAGGAGCACTCCAGTTTTCGCGGTTTATCTGCCGGGACAACGCCAAGTAGAGGCATACCCAAATCAAATTGAAATCTCTGATGCGGCATTGTGGAAGCTCCGGTAATCCGTGTTTATCCTTGTTCCAAGGTGAAGCACCGCCGCCGTTGTGCGGGTGATAACTGACGAGTTGCCAGCGCCGCCCGTCCGCCACAACGAGGCCTTGTGGCGAACCTGCGACGCGACCCAACAGCGGTGAACCTTCCGGCAGATGAGCGCCGTCAAGCGGTTGGCCGGGATAACCACCCGGCACAATGACCAGCACATCGGTCATCTGAAGATGCCGGTAACCCGGACGCGTTGGCACGTCGCGGTAAATCACCGCCGGGAACGGTTGCTGGATGAAATCCACCCGGCAACCACCCTGCTTGAGTTTTTCCAACTCGCGCTCAATGCGCGTCGGTTCGACAAAGCCGCCGGCGACGTTGTTTCGAACCACACGGAACTCGTCGCAGTTCTCGATGCAAATCTCCTTGTCCAAGGGCACGGGTTCGGGTTCGCCCTTCTTCAACAGGCGGAACACTTCCGTATTGCGCGGATTGTCGCTGACAAGCGCGGCGATTTGCAACCCAGTCATGTGATGCTTTACGCCCTCGGCCTCAGTGAAGCGTTTGTTGTTCACGATGATTTCCAGTTGAGTGTGCTGACGGCGGGTGTAAAACACCGGCCCCTTGTCAAACGGCGCGGCTTCTTCAAGGCTGATTGACTCGTCACGCGGTGACTCAAAATCCCGGAACAGAAGCACGTCATCCTTAAAGCCAAACAGCTCGCGGATGGACTTTCCAGTCTGATGCGGATTTATCGTCACCTCCGCCCGGTCGTCCACGATTAGGGCCAGCTTCGGCGGCGCGCTGCATTGCCCACGCGGTTTTACGTCGCAGGCGGCCAACCGATAGAAGACGTTTCCTTTTGCGAGGTCAACGGTTTCTCCGTCGGCTAATACCGTGTCATCCGGCGAGTCGTAATCACGGACCAGCACGAAATTGGGAGGAATCTCGGCTTGCGCCTTGATGACGCCGACCTTGACCAGTTGCCGCGGCATCGGAATCGGCTCATCATCAACCAGCGCTGCCCACTTTGGCGCGGGGCTGCAATTCTGCGCATGTTCTGCCTCGGGTTCTCCGCGGCCCTCTTGAATAACTTTATCGTTCATAGTCTTTCTCATTTCGAGTTTTAGCGACCAGTTCCAACGTGGGAACCAGCTCGATGTTGCGTTAGTGCAACATCGTTGCATTACCAATAACACAAAAGACTTGTCGCGCAAGTGAAAAAGTGTATCATTCAAGAAACAGTTATTGCCTATGCCCACTCAACCACATATCAACCTGAAAAAATTGGCGGCTCACCTTCGCACGAAGCGCGGCACAAAAGGCCTGCGCGAAGTAGCGATGGAAATTGGCGACGTGAGTGCTTCTACACTCTCGCGAATCGAACAAGGCAATGTGCCAGATGTGGCCACCTTCATGCGCATTTGTCGGTGGTTGGGGGTAGATTCCCGTGCATTCATGACGGAAACATCTTCGGAAAAGGAAAAAATCGATACCCCGCACGTCATTGAAGCGCATCTCCGGGCGGATCGCGTTCTGCCTTCAGAAACGATTAACGCGCTATCAGAAATGATTCGCGTCGCGTATAAGGCGGCGAAGGAGGGGAAACTAAAAAAAATGAACGAATGAATTCATGCAACGTGGTTTCAAAACTAAGGCAGAAAAAATTGCGTGTGAACTCAGGGCCAAGCTCGGACTTACCGCACATTCACCACTTTCTGCAAAGAAACTCATCGAGCATTTGGAGGTTTTGCTCCTCCGGCCTACGGACATCCCTGAATTAAAGCCCGAGGTGATTGACGAAATGCTGAACGGTAGTGCAAGTCGTTGGTCCGCTGTTACGATTTACGATCCGTGCGGTCAGCCTTTCATTATCCACAATCCGAAACATGCGCCGACGCGTCAAGAAAGTGATCTCATGCACGAGGCTGCCCATGTTCTATGCAAACATCCACCTGGAAAGATTGTTCGGGTAGGAGAACTAAATTTTCGCTCCTATGATGAAAACCATGAGGAAGAAGCCAAATGGCTCGGTGCATGTTTGCAGATCACCAGACGCGGCTTACTTTGGGCTATCGGTCGCCAGATGACCATCGAGCAAATTGGCGAATATTTCTGTGCAAGCGAGGCGCTCATTCGGTATCGGCGGAATGTGACAGGTGTGGATGTGCAAATGATGCGGTATTACGGTGTTTCGTATCGTTGAAAACTTTATTCGATTCTTCAGCGCACCTTCATGAAAGCCGGAAACGGATTAAACAATTCGCCAACAGTTCTTGACTTTAGTGGCCCGGCTCGTAAGCGTTAGTCCTGCTGCCGCTGCTGCTGCTTTTATTTATGAAATTCAAAATCTACGCTGCTAAAATCGAAGACATGAACCAAGGTTGGGTTTGGCTTGGCGGGCACGACAAGCTTGACCAACGAAGTATTGTCAAGTTCTCAACTGGCAGCACGCATAAAAGTGTCTATTGTGAAGTTCTCAAAATAGACGGAAACTTCATAAACGACTACAACCGGCCCGGCGAAGGCCGCATTGCGATTAGTGATCAGCAATCAGCATTAGTTGTTAGCGAGTGGTATAGGAAAAAGTTGGGAAATTTGCAAACACGCACCGAGGTTGAAATCAACGTGGAAGTCGCTAATCGTGTTTGTGGACGGCTTCATGCCTGTTTAGATCATCCCCAAGTGGTGGTTCGCCTTGCTACAATGCTTGGAATTTGGAGCGTCGTTCTCGGTGTTATTGCTGTCATTCTTGGCGCTATCGCTATTGTCGAACCTTTCTTCATAAAATGACCAAATCCGTGTCAAAAATCTGCGTTCATCCGCATATCTACTGGTGACCCGCCGGCCATTTACATCTCTACTGTATCGGCTAACGCGCGTCCTGCATCGGCTCATGGGTTTCCTTGACCCGCTAACAGCCTGACCGAAAAATTCTGTCAATTCCATCGGCCACCGCTAAACTTGGCGCATATTGGAGACATGAACCGCAAACCATCGTTGCTCGTCGTTTTCCTGACGGTCTTCATTGACCTCATCGGTTTCGGCATCGTCGTGCCGCTGGTGCCGATTTACAGCCGGCATTACGGCGCCAACGGCTTCGTCATCGGCGCCATCTTCGCCTCGTTTTCCGCGATGCAATTTGTCTTTTCCCCGGTTTGGGGCCGGCTGTCCGACCGGCACGGTCGTCGGCCGATTCTGCTCATCAGCACCGCCAGCGCGGCTGTGTCGTACCTGCTGTTTGCCATCGGTTCGGGCTTTGAAAATCACACCGCCGCGCTTTGGGCGTTGCTGATCTCCCGCGTCTGTGCCGGTATTTGTGGCGGCAACATCACCGTCGCCCAGGCTTACATCGCCGACATCACGCCGCCGGAAAACCGGTCGAAGCGGATGGCCCTCATCGGCGTGGCCTTCGGATTGGGGTTTGTTATCGGTCCGGCACTCGGCGGGATTACCTTGCATTTTTTCGGCGCCACCGGTCCGGGTTGGACTGCCGCGGCGCTGTGCGCGGCCAATTTCATTCTGGCGTTTTGCATCCTCGCCGAAAGCTTGAAGCCGGAATCCAGCCAGGCGACCCGACGACCGCATTTTGCCCAGTGGGGCCACACCCTGTCTCAGCCGAAAATCGGCTTGTTGATCCTGATTTTCTTTCTGGCCACGTTCGCCTTCAGTTGCTTTGAAACAACCCTGGCATTGTTGGTTAACGATAATTTCAATCTCGGCCTCACTGTGGACGAAACCAAACCGGGAGTCACGGTCACTTCCCTGTTTGTTTTTTGTGGAATCATCGGCGTGTTTATCCAGGGCGGGGCCATCGGCCGGCTGGTCAAAATGTTCGGCGAACCGAAATTGATTTCCCTGAGCCTGTTCCTGACCGGCATCAGCCTGATTCTCCTGCCGTTCATCAAAGGCGACGGCCAGCTCAAGTGGCTGGCCGTTCTGCACGCGACCGACTGGCCGTGGATCAAAATGCTTCTGGCGCTGGCGCTGCTGGCAGTGGGTACCGCCCTGACGCGACCGCCGCTGTTCGGATTGCTTTCCAACCTGGCGCCGCCGAACGAACAGGGCGCGACCATCGGCGTCGCGCAAAGCGCCGGCAGTCTGGCGCGCATTCTCGGCCCGCTCTTCGCCGCGACGCTTTACACGCACGTCGCATCGCTGCCTTACGTGACTTGTGGTGTCATTTCCATCCTGGCTGGGGTTTTGGCGGTTGGGCGGTTGGGCGGGGGAGCCGGGGCCGTTGACAGAAAAGCGCCGGAAGCGGCGAATTGATTCAGCGCAAAAAAAGTTCCGCCGCCGAATCGGCAAAACGCAATCCCTGCGGTGTGAGTCGAAATTGTTGCGCGTCGCATGAAGCCCAGCCGCGTTCCACCAATTGGTTCATTTCCGCCGACCACCCGTCGCGCAAATCGAAATCAGTCGCGCGCCGGAATTCCGCAAACGGCCAGCCTGCATTCATCCGCAAACCGAACGCGGCGGTTTCGCCCGCGCGTTTCAACGGCGGCAATTCTTCGCGGGATTCAATGGCGCGTTTCCCCTTTTCCAGTTGCTCGCAGTAAAGTTGCGTGTTCGACCAGTTCTTCGTCCGCACGCCGCGCACGTAACTCGTCGCACTGGGGCCCAACCCGTAAAACGGACCGCCGCGCCAGTAATTCACATTGTGTTTGCAGGCAAGGGCGGGAATGGAACGCCGGCCTCCGGCCCGGCTTTGACCGGAACGTGCAAATCGTGCCGTGCCGGAGGCCGGCGCTCCGGCTCCGCGCGCAAAATTGGCAACCTCGTATTGTTGAAATCCCGCCGCCGTTGCCTGTTCGATGAGTTCCTCATACATCGCGCAGGCCAGGTCTTCATCCACGTCAAATTCCCCGGCCTGCAGTTGCGCAAAGAGCGGCGTGTCGTCCTCGTAAATGACTTCGTAGGTGGACAAATGTTCGCTGCCGAGCGCCAGTGCCTCGGACAGGGTCGCGCGCCAGATTTCCATGGTCTGACCGGGAATCGCGAACATCAGGTCGAGATTCAAATTGTCAAAACCGGCCCGGCGCAGGATGTCGAACGACTTGAAGGCCATTTCGCGGGTATGGATGCGGCCGAGCCGTTCGAGCAATGGTTCGTCGAGTGACTGCACGCCCAGGGAGATGCGGTTCACGCCGAAGTCGCGAAGCAATTTTGCCTTGTCGGGTGAAACGGTGGCGGGATTGCATTCCACCGTGAATTCTTCCGCGCCCAGCAGATTCAACCGCTCCAGGGCGTGGAGAATTTGTTCCCACTGGCGCAAGTTGAGCAGCGATGGTGTGCCGCCGCCAAAGAAAATCGTGCGGGGCTGAAGATCGTGCGCCACCAGTTCCAGCTCGCGGAGGAGCGCGGCGACGTAGCGGTTGATGAGGTCGCCGCTGGACGGCTCGGAATAAAAGGCGCAGTACGCGCATTTCTGCGCGCAGAATGGAACGTGAATATAAAGGCTTTCGACCGTGGTCGCGATGGAACCAGCCATGAAGGAATAATACCCCCTTCGTTCATGGCTGGCGAACGAAAATCTCCCGCTTCGCGGGATTTGCCCGGATGAAACCCGGCGTTACGCCGGAGTCACGCGCTGGACATTTTGGGCTTTGAGCCCTTTGTCGCTGGGGACAACATCGAAGGAAACTTCGTCTCCTTCATTCAAGGTTTTGAATCCCGCACCCGTGATGGACGTGTGATGCACGAACACGTCCTGCCCGGAATCCTGGGCGATAAAGCCAAACCCTTTTTTGTTGTCGAACCACTTGACTTTGCCACTGGCCATAATTAACTCCTGACTTTTCGAGGCCCGCCCCAAAGCAAAAAAGACACGACCGAAATTCAGCCGTGCCAAAAATTACTTTTCAAAAACGCTCATGCCTCAATTAGGAGGCCATCCTAATTACCCGTTGGGCCAAAGTCAAGCGCTAGTTTCAGGCTGGTTACAAACAGGTTGCGCACAGGTTACCAACATCATCCGCCGGGTGCCTACACCTGCAACGCCTGGTTCAAAAGTTGCGGCAGGTAATTGGCAATGGCGGCCTCGCCGACCACCAGCGTCGCGCCGGCTTTTTGCGCGGCGGCCTGCAATTCCGTCGCCTGTTCGCCGGCAAATGCAATGATGGGAACATGTTGCGTGGCGGCGTCCGCCTTCAACGCGGCAATGGCGCGGCAAACGTCATCGCGCTTCGATTCCAGGTCCACCACCACCAGCATGGGGCCTTCACTTTGCGCACCGCGCAGGAGCGCCGGCAGCTCGTTGACGGCCTGCACGCGATAATTCAGGTCTTGCAGCCGGTTCACCAACTGGCTGCCCGGCAGCAATTTTTCGTAGAAAACCAGCGCGAGCGGTTGCGTCATGCAAACAACGTGCAGCGTAAACGAAGAAATTGCAAAACTGTTTTTAGGCGGTAATCCGTTTTCATTCGTGCCCACCCGTGGTTGAATCCTTGTGTTCTTTGCGTTCTCTTGCGGCCAATGAACTCCCGGATTGACCTCCCCGCCGGGGCGTCGTACGGTTGATTTGTAAAGCGAACGGGCCCGGATCAGCGCCCATTCGGAGACTGAAAAAGAGACAAACCATAATGTCACAGAAAAATACATCAAACAACTGGGGCCCCCATTTCATTGTGCCCACGGGCACGCGCCGGAAGTATTCCGGCCCCATCAGCCTGCGGGAGACTCTCGACAAAGAGCTCCTGGGCAAGGAACTGGCGGAACTGGGGCTGCCGCGGAAAGTGCTGAAAATTTCCAACCCTTGGTATTACCGGAAGAAGGGTGCCGAAACGTGGATTAAAATCGGAGAGTCCGACAACGAGTCGGGGAACTTCCCGGTGACGTGGGACACGACAAAAATTGAGAACGGACCCTACGAGATTCTTGGCCTGATGCATGTCTATGTCGGGAATGGCACCGTCCAGGGAGCCATTGCGCGGGAGGCCGTAACCCCGCTCACGGTTGAGAATTGATCCTCGCGCCAATTAAAAAGCCACACGGCGACGCCGTGTGGCTGAATTTTGATCAGACTTGGTTTTACGCCTTGAGAATGGCCATGGCCTTTTTGTTTTCCGAATCGGTCAGGTACGGAATGCCGGTTTCCGCCGCGGTCTCTCGATTGCCGGCCATGAGGTCGTCGCGAGAGATCTCGGACAGTTTGGCCCGGCGGGCACCGGCCATGAACTGCTGCAGACCGCAGGCGACTTTGTCGGCATAGGCATACATCGCCACCGCGCCGAACGGAATCTTCTTCATCTCGGCGGCGCCGACCTTCTTGGACACCGCTTCCCACGCGGCAAAGATCTGCTCGGGCTTGTCGCCGTAGCAGGTGACGGTGGCCGGCAATTCATCCCAGTGACCGTGTACCGCCTGGCGGCGATCCGGATGCAGCACGCCTTCGATGTTGCTGCCCACAAAGGCCGGGATCATCGGAGCGCGGCCCATGCAGACGAGCTTCACAAACGGCGCGCCCAAGGCGAGGGCTTTGAACATGTGGTCTTCGCGCGCCAGACCGCCCGCAAACGCGAGGTCCGGCACGGCCAGGCCGCGGTCGGCCAGCATCTTGGTGTACTCGTAAGCCTTCGCATGGAGCGGCAGGGACGGCACACCCCAATGCTCCATCATGTTCCACGGGCTCATGCCGGTGCCGCCACCCGCACCGTCAATGGTGAGCAGGTCCAGCTTGGCGTCGGTGGCGCAACGGATGGCCAGCGCCAGTGCTTCCATGCCGTAGGAACCGGTCTTGAGCGTGATGCGCTTGTGGCCGATCTTGCGCAGGTACTTGATGGCCTTCATGAAATCGTCCTGCACCTGTTTGGCGGACGAGAGGTTCGTGCCGCCCAGACGGCTGTGCCGGGCGAACGCGCGAAGTGCGCCGCTCTTGAACGCCGCTTCCACGATCGGATCGTACGGATCGGGATCCACAATGTAGCCGCGGTCCTTGAGGAACCGGGCGTATTCGATATTATCCACCTGGATTTCGCCGCCGATGCACTTGGCCCCCTGGCCCCACTTGAGTTCGAGAATGACCTCGTTGGGATATTTTTCGGCCAGGTATTCCGCGACGCCGTTGCGGGTGTCTTCGACATTCATCTGCACAATGATGACGCCCTTGCCGTCAAAGTAGCGCAGGAACATGTTGATGCGACGATCCAATTCCGGCGAAATCTCGATGCGCCCCTTTTTGAGAACGGATTTGCGGTCCACGCCAACGACGTTCTCGCCCACGACTATGGGGAATCCGCAGAGGGCGGCGCCGATGGCAAAGGAATCCCAGTAACGCGCCGCCACGAACGTGGAGCCCAGCGCGCCGGTCATCATCGGGACGCGGCATTTGACGGGGTTGGTCCGTCCGAACTGCGTGGAGATGTCCACTTCCGGGAAAATGCAATGGTCGGCATCGGTTTTGCCGTCCTTCCCGTTCCAACCATAGGCATAGCCATGGATGCGCAAGGCGTGGTAGCCCACGCCCACGGAAGTCACGTTGCCGGAACCGGACGTGATGTAGCCGAATTTTCGCGGATACAACATTTCCCGCCCCCGCAGGGCGGACATCCACGTTTCACATTTGCCTTTGCAGGCCGAGTCGCACAACGTGCACAGACCCGACTCACAGGGATTTCCCCGGTTGCTGGTTCCCAGGGCGTCATTGCTTTTTCTCCATTCAATCATAACCACCACTCTTTCTTATGGTTCAACTCATTCAGATTTTTACATTCAAGTTCACCGCGGCAGCCCAGCCAGGGCCGCCGCTGATCCGCACTTCCGGCACCATTACCAAAGGCGAATAGTGCACATCGTCCACATTCGAGTTTAATAATAATGCAAAGGACAGGCTTAACGGTTATTGCTAATTAATGGCCCTTTATTGGTTAAAAGTGTTCATGTTTGGAAGGCATAAAAAAGCATGAAATATAAGATGTACAAATAACCGAAAACACATAAGGACGGGCGGTTGAACGAAACCTGTCCTGGTTGGGTGTCGGCCCGGGATCGGCCCGGGTCAAATTTCAGGGTGCGGTGGGAACGGGGTTCAAGTCGGCTTCGCTCTTCCTTTGCCGGGGTGGCTGCCGTTTTGCAGCAGTTCGATGAACGCCCGGGTGTTGGCGGAAAGCCGGCGCCCGTGGCGATAGACAATCCCCAGCGGTCGCACAAAGTTCGGGGGGGACAACGGCACGGCTGCCAGCGTGGCCGCCTGCAGTTCGTGCTCCAGCGTTGGCCGCGGCAAAATCGCCACGCCGGAACCGACCTCCACGGCGCGTTTGACCGCCTCGACGTTGTCGAAGGTCAGCACCACCCTCACTTCCACCCCATGTTTGCGCAGGAAGCCGTCAATCTTCTTGCGGATCACCAGGTCCGGGTCGAACCCCACAAACGGTTCGCCGGCCAGTTGCTTCACCGCGACGGTCTTCATTCGGGCCAGCCGGTGCTGGGGATGGCAGGCCAGCACCATCGTCTCGTTCCGCCACGGGATGACCGTCAGGTCCCGTCGCTCCTGCGGGAACGAAAGGATGCCCAGGTCCACCTCGTCGTTGAGGACCCGCTCGCGAACCCGGCTGGGATGGAGATATTCCAATTTCACGCGTGCTTGCGGCTGCAGCTCGTTGAACCGGCGCACGCACTGGCTCATGTCGCGCAGGTTGGCCGAGTAAATGGCCGCCACCCGCACTTCCGTGTCGGCGGCGGTTTGCCGGCCGCGCACCTCGCCCTCCAGCCCGTAGTAACGTTCCAGCACTTCCCGGCAACCATCATAGAAAATCTGGCCCTCGCGCGTCGGCTTCCAGGGCCGGCAGGACCGGTCAATCAGCGTCACTCCCAGATGCTTTTCCAGCCGTTGAACGGTCAGGCTCGCGGCCGCTTGCAGCACGTTGTTCGCCTCCGCACCGCGGGAGAAGCTGCGGAGACGCACCACGTCGCAATATATCTTCAGCGTGTCAATCTGCATGGTCGAAGCAAACGAATGTCAACGTTGTCTGGCGAACACCGTATGCGGAATCCCGGCGGCGTCAACTCCATACTCCCGCCGGAATCGCGCAAAAGGCTGTGTTGTACCCGTACCAGACGCGTAGGACAGGCGTCCCGCCTGTCTCCATCTTCACGGATCCCACTCACCGATCAGTGACAGCTTATGGCAGCGACCATTCTTCCTGAAACAGAGGTTGTTGGATTTGAGAGACAGGCGGGACGCCTGTCCTGCGATATGGATGCGCCTTCAGGCGACTTGCCGTAAGGTTTGTCCGGACCGCCTTGCCCCGCTCCCCTGACCACAGGGTTTTGCGCCGGTTTCCACCTTCCCCGGCCCCGCCGGCGCAGTATTGGCAAATGAAATGCTGTGTATTTACTAGTTGCGAAAAAAGTTATGGACATTGCGACCCGGTTCGGTTAAAATTTCGCCGGATTATGCCGGTTGTGATCAACCGGCCTGCTGAGTTGATTTTTAGCAAAATGGCCCAATACGTTTTATGACTCATCCCGCTGTGAAAACGTATGTTTTTTATTGCTCCAACCATCTGGCGGCCGGCCAGTTCGCCGGCCTTGGCCATGGTCCGGAGGGTGACACCATCAAGACCATCAGCCTGCCCTGCTCCGGCAAGGTGGATGTTCCCTATTTGATCAAGGCGTTTGAAACCGGCGCGGACGGTGTGGCGATTGTGACCTGCCCCAGGAACGAGTGCCGCCACTTCGAGGGCAACCTGCGGGCGCACAAGCGCGCCGAGGCCGTTGAATCTTTGCTGGAGGAAATCGGACTGCCCGCAGGCCGGATGGCCGTATTTGAGTGCGGACAGCAGGACGTCGGCCAGGTCCTCGGCGAAATCAGGCAGTTCATTGACCGGGTGAGAAATCTGCCCCCACCACCCGCCCGCAGCGACGCCGCCAATAAACAGGAGAGCACGGTTGCATGAAACCAGATAGCAAACTCGCAAAAAAAATTGACGCAGGAGATTTTATCGTCACCGCCGAGTGTGCGCCGGGCGCCACCGCGAACGGCGCCACCACCGAAGCGGCATTGAAACTCCTCGACGGCAAACCGGTGGCCATCAACTTTCCTGACAACTCCCATGGCGTGGCGATCTCCTCGGTGGCCGCGGCGGTGGCGGCCATAAAACTGGGAGCCGAACCGATCCTCCAAATGGTCACCCGCGACCGGAACCGCATCGCCCTCCAGTCCGATTTGCTGGGCGCCGCCAGCCTGGGAATCAAGAATGTGCTTTGCATGACCGGCTATCACCAGATGCTGATCGGCTGTCCGGAATCCGCCAACGTTTTCGATGTGGATTCCTCCCAATTTATCGATCTGGCCACCCGGATGTCCGAAAACGGCGTTCTGGCCGACGGGACAAAATTTGACGGGCAATTTTCGATGCTGGTCGGGGCGGTGGCGAATCCGTTCCTGAAACCGTTGGATCTCAACCTGTTCCGGCTTGGTATAAAAATCGAAGCCGGCGCAAAATTTATTCAAACCCACGCAGTCTTTGACCTCGAGGCCTTCAGCCAATGGCTCGATGCTGTCCGCAAGGAGGGTCTCACCAAAAAGACGGCGATTTTGGCCGGTGTTTTTCCCTTGGCCAGCGCGGCGGAAGCCCAAAAGCTCCGTGACACTTACGCCGAATTTCGCATTCCGGACGAGGTCATTGAACGGCTGAAAAAAGCGGGTGATGCCGCTGCGCAGAAAAAGGAGGGAATCGCCATCTGCGCTGAAACCATCAAGCAGCTCAAGGCGCTCGAGGGTTTGCGTGGCATCCATATTCTATCGGGCGGCAAGGAGGCCTTGGTGCCGGAAATCCTGGCCGCCGCCGGACTGTAATTACCGGGAGAAATCATGCCGGAAAAATATCACATCAAAACCCAGCCGGTTCCGCCGCGGCGGCCGCGCATCGGCAAACATGGCGTGGTGGATTGGCGCGAAGACTGCGCCCGGTGTCATAACTGCGTCAAAAAAGCCTGCGTCTATGACCGCTACAAACAGGAGGTGGATTACATCCGCAATCTCAGCGACGTGGATGCGCTGTTTTTCGAGTGCATGGGGTGTTTTTCCTGCGTGCAGAATTGCACGAAGAACATCCTGTGCCTGTCCATCAATCCCGCCTACGAAAAACTCGGGAACAAATACTGGAAACCTGACATCATCAAAACGACCTGGCTTCAGGCTGAGACCGCAAAAATCCCGGTTTCGGGCGCGGGCTATCGCGGGCCGTTTTCCGGCCCGGGTTTTGATTCCATGTGGACGGACATGTCGGAAATCGTCCGGCCCACCCGCGACGGCATTCATGGACGCGAATACATCAGCACGTCGGTTGATATCGGCCGGAAGCCTTCGTATCTGTCGCTGAACGGGACCCAATCGCTCGCTAATCTGCCGCCGCTGGCTTCGCTTCCGATGCCGTTGATCATTGATCTGAGTTCGCCGGCGCACACCTTGCCGAAGCTGGACCCGGCGATCGAACAGACCGCCGCCGGCACCGGCTTGATCGCCATCATGGATTCGCGTTACCGGCCGGCGGACGAGGCCCACCTGAAAAACATTGCGTTTTACCTCGGCCCGGACAGTCCGCCCGTGCCGGACGCGATGCTGAAAAAGACCCGGCTGGTGGAAATTGCCGACAGCCCGGCGGTGGCGGAGCGCATCAAGGAAATCAAAAAGATCCATCCGCAAATCGTCGTCGCCATCCGCGTGGAACTGAGCACGGCGGGCATCGGGCGCGCCATCGAACTGGCCGGACAAGGCGAGGTCGAGGTGATTCACGTCGTGGCCGACGCCAACGGCAACGAATTGACGGCGCAAAAGCCGCGGTTTGTGAAGGACATGATCCGGCAGATCCACACCACGCTCATCGAGAAGGGCGTTCGGGATGAAATCACGCTCATGGCCGGCGGCGGCATCGCGCTGCCGGAACACATGGCCAAGGCCATCATCTGCGGCGCCGACCTGGTGACCATCAACCTGCCGCTGCTGGTCGCGCTGGAATGTCATCTCTGCGACAGTTGCCGGCCCGGCATGCCCTGTCCGGCCCGGCTCGAGAAAATTGACTCCCCATACGCCGTGGGCCGGATGACCAATTTGATCGCCGCGTGGCACGACCAGTTGATCGAGCTGATGGGCGCCATGGGCATGCGCGAGGCCCGCCGCCTGCGCGGCGATGTCGGCCGCGCCATGTTCTTCGAGAACCTCGAGGAGGAAACCTTCGGCAAACTTTTCGGTGCCAGAAAGGCAGGGTTATGAACGTTACGAACGATATGAACGTTTTACCCGAAAATACGCTGAAGACGCGTGTGCCGCAGGAAAAAGTGGACCGGGTCGTCAAACCCGCGCCGTCCCGCTATCGCAACGAGATCGCCAAATACATCGTCCATCGCAGCCTCGATTGCGAGCGCTGCGGCAAGTGCGTGGAGGTCTGCACCCACGGCGTCCACGTGCGGAAACCCGGCTTTGAATTTTTCGGCGAGCCCAACCATCACCTGTGCATCGGACCGGCCTGCGCAAAAAACGGGCATTATTGCGTGGCCCAGTGCCCCAAACAGGCGCTCCAAATCCGAGAAAATCCCATGTACCGGGCGCTCGGTGATTTTCGCTGGTCGCCGGATTTGGTTTTGGCGACGTGGAAAATGGCCGAGACCGGCGAGGCGCCTTCTGAAGAATACGATTACAATTATGAGTGCGGCGATTCCGGCGGCGGCTTCGACAAGCTCCGGTTCAAATTCCCCAAGCAACCGCCGGTAAAAATCGCCGCGGACCAGATTGACACCAGCATCTCGCTGAACAAGCGCGATGATGGCCGGCCCAAGGTCAAAATTGATGTTCCTTGGTATGGCGGTGGCATGTCGTTCGGGTCGGTCAGCAACGTGACCCAATTGTCAAAGGCCCGCGCGGCCGTGGCGTGGAACACGTTCACCTGCACCGGCGAGGGCGGTTACATGGAACGCATGCGGCCGTATGACGACCATATGATTACGCAGGTTGCCACGGGCCTTTTCGGTGTGCGCGAGGAAACCATCCAGCGGGTGCCGATCGTGGAATTCAAGTATGCCCAGGGCGCCAAGCCCGGTCTGGGCGGCCATTTGCTCGGCGATAAAAACACCCCGGCCGTGGCCAGAATGCGCGAGACCGTCCTCGGCATATCGCTGTTTTCACCGTTCCCGTTCCATAGCGTCTATTCCATCGAAGATCACATGAAGCACATTGACTGGGTCAAGCATGTGAACCGGCGCGCCTTGATTTCAACAAAGGTTTCCACCCCCACGGACGTGGACATGGTTGCCGTGGGCAGCTATTCCGCCGGCACGCATATTGTCCACATTGACGGCGGCTACGGCGGGACCGGCGCGGCGCCGGACATCGCCAAGAAGAACATCGCCATGCCCATCGAATACGCCATCGGCAAGGTGCACAATTTTCTCACGGATGAAGGCGTCCGCGACAAGGTGACGCTCATCGCCAGCGGCGGAATCCGCTCGGCCCACGACATCGCCAAGGCCATCGCCCTGGGCGCGGACGGCGTGGTCGTCGGCACGGCGGAACTGGTCGCACTGGGATGTGTGCGGTGCAGCCTTTGCGCGAGCGGACGGGGTTGCCCGCGCGGCATCGCCACCACCGATCCCGAGCTTTGCGGGAAAATGGATTTGGACTGGGGCACCCAGCGGCTGGTCAACCTTTACAGCGCCTGGCGCAAGACGCTGGTTGGAATTTTGCAGCGCCTGGGCCTCCGCAGCGTCGCCGAATTGCGCGGACGCACCGACCTTTTGATGCATTTGGATTACACCAACGAGGGCAAATCTTGACACCGCCACCAAACAACTCCGTGCAAATGGGAACGCCGATTTCCAAATCGGCAGGCTCTGTGGTCATGAGTACGCAGGTGATGCCGGGTCGGAGCCCGGCGCTCCGGTGGCAGTGTCAAGATTCGCCCACCAACGACGTGCCGGCAAAAAAATGAACAGTGAACTGATAAAACGGCTGGCCGGTTCCAGAAAACGACTGGCGGAAAGCCTCAACTATTCTTCGGCCATCCGGAAGGAAGCGGAGGAGGGCGGCTGCGGTGTCGTCGGCTTCTGCTGCAGCGAACCGGTCGCCGGCCGGCATATTTACGAACCATCATGCCAGATGCACAACCGCGGGAATGGCAAGGGCGGCGGCATCGCGGCGGTGGGACTCGTCCCGGAACAGCTCGGTGTCAGCCGGGAGGTGCTCGACAGCCATTACCTGCTGCACGTGGCGTTCATTGACACGAAGGTGCGCCCGGAAATCGAGGAACAATATATTACGCCGTTCTTCGACATCGCCGCCTCCGCGCAACTCGACAAGGTCGCTGACTGGAAATCCGTGCCGGGCCTGGAGGTGTTGCCGCCCGATGTCTGCCGTTACTTTGTCCGCGTCAAGCCACCGGTGCTCGATAAGTTCATTGCGAAAAACCATCTGCAACAACTCGACCGCAGCGAGGCGGAGGACGAATTCGTCAACCAGAACAGCTTCAATCTCAATCAAAAATATTACGCGTCACTGGGCGAAAAGCGGGCCTTCGTGCTCTCGCATGGCCGGGACATCATGATCCTCAAGGTGGTCGGTTATGCCGAAGCCATCGTGAAGTATTACAAAATCGAGGAGCTGTGCGCCCACGAATGGATTGCGCACCAACGGTTCCCCACCAAGGGCCGCGTCTGGCATCCCGGCGGCGCCCATCCGTTTGCGGCCATTGACATGGCGCTGGTGCACAACGGCGACTTCGCCAATTACCATTCGGTGACCGAATATCTCAAACAGCGCCACATCTATCCGCAGTTCCTCACCGACACGGAAGTGTCCGCGCTGTTGTTCGACCTGCTCACCCGGACCTATCATTATCCGCTGGAGCATATCATCGAGGCGCTCGCGCCCACCACGGAACTGGACTTCGACCGGCTCGCCCCGGAGAAGCAAAAGATTTACCGGGCCATTCAAGCCACCCATATCCACGGCTCGCCCGATGGTCCGTGGTTTTTCATCATCGCCCGCAACCTGGCCCGCCAGAAGCAATTCCAGTTGATGGGCATCACCGACACCGCGATGCTCCGGCCCCAGGTGTTCGCCTTCTGCGACGGCGAAGTCCAGGTGGGTCTGATTGCCTCGGAAAAACAGGCCATCGACGCCACGCTGTTGAGTCTCTCGAAGGATGACAAACGCATCTGCCCCGTGGCGGACCGCTACTGGAACGCGCGCGGCGGCAGCCATAACGACGGCGGAGCGTTCATTTTCAATCTCCAAAAAAATCCGGCCGGCAAAATCCGGATTTCCTGCACGGACAAATTCGGCAAACCGGTCCCCATGCCGGGTGGAACCGAGTCCTGCGATTTTTCAAGGGATGTAGCCATACAAACCGACGGTAGGAGCCGAGGTAACGAGGCTTCTCCAGGAAAATCAGAGCCTCCTCACGTCGGCTCCTACAGTCTGGAAAGCACGCTCAACGAGAAACTGGCCGCCGGCAACAGCATGACGGCCTTTGAATGGATGCGCGGCCAGCTTCCGAAATGGACATTCGACGAATTCCGCGCCGCGTGCCGGCAGATGGCCGACGCGGCAAAAGATCCCGCCAAGACCGCCACCGCCATCGAGATCTTTGCGCTGCTCAACGACCGGCACTACTCGACCGGCGCCAAGAAACGCAGCCACGTTCTGCATGTCATCCACACTGAGTTGAGCCGGCTGCTCGGCAGCCTCCCCCACATCGGTTCAAAGGATGCCGGCAAGAGCGCGTTCCGGCTCATTGATTTCGCGACGCGCGGCGATCTGCGGCCGCCGCAGGAAAACGAAACCACGCTGGTCATTGACGCCGCCCACTTCCCGCCGGAAGGCAACGACTGCGACGCCGCCCTGCTCGTGGACGCCTTCATGAAAGGCTGGCGGCATTTCATCAGCTTCAATTGCATCGGCCAGCGTTATATCAGCTGCGGCCTCGGACCGGAAACCGCCGATGTGACCATCGAGGTTTACGGCAGCAGCGGCGATTATCTGGGTTCCGGCATAGACGGGCTGACCATCACGGTGCATGGCAACGCCCAGGACCAGTTGGGCCAGATCATCAAAGAGGGAAAAATGGTCGTCCATGGCGACGTCGGCCAGACGTTCATGTACGGCGCCAAAGGCGGCGCGGTCTATGTGCTCGGCAACGCGGCCGGCCGGCCGCTCATCAATTCCGTCGGCAAACCCCGCGTGGTCATCAATGGCACCTGCCTCGACTTTCTGGCCGAGTCCTTTATGGCCGGCGACCCCAATCGCGGCGGCGGTTTCGTCATCTTGAACGGGGTCAAATTCGACGATGAAGGAAAACTGGTTCCCCTGCCCGAGCCGTATCCGGGCAGCAACCTGTTCTCGCTGGCCTCGGGCGGCGCGATTTTTGTCCGCGACCCCGGCAAGACCATGGTCAATGAGCAGTTGAACGGTGGTCAGTTTGCCAAGCTGACCGATGACGACTGGGAATTGATTCTGCCGTACCTTGAAGAAAACCAGAAACTTTTCGGCATCACCGTTGAACAGCTTTTGACCGTGAACGGCAAACGGTTCAAGCCGTGCCAGGTCTATCGCAAGGTCATTCCCGGCAACATCAAGGCCATCGCCGCCGAGGACACCGACGATGTCATGGCTGAAGAGCTGGTTGAAGCCGAAGCCGAACTGGCCGCGAAGTAAAGAACGTAAATGCGAATAAATTCAACCATCAAGATCGCAACGCAGCGCGGGCATTCCCCTCGCCCCACAGCGCAGCGCGGGGAGAGGGTCAGGGAGAGGGGATTTTTTAAAACGTGCCACCTCTCCCCGGCCCTCTCCCCCAACTTCGTTGGCGGAGAGGGAGATCATATCGAGTACTGGTCCGAGAATATCGGCGCTCCACAATTCCTGCGATCGGCGAAATTTTTACACTCCATCGGAACCGGATGGCGTCACGAAAGGCAATCACGGTGATAACCATATCGAAAAAGAAAAACGGTTCGCTGCGGAAAGCCGTCGAAGAGATTTCCGGCGTGGACATCAGCGTCTGCTTCCAATGCAAGAAATGCTCCAGCGGTTGTCCGGTGGCCAAGCTCACCAAGTCCCGCCCTTCGGAAATCATGCGGCAACTGCATCTGGGCGCGGGCAATGAACTGCTGGAAAGTGATCTCGTCTGGATGTGCGCCTCGTGTGAGACCTGTTCCGCCCGCTGCCCGATGGGCATTGATGTGGCGGCGGTCATCGACGCGTTGCGCCGGCTGGCCCTGGCCCGGGGGGCCTCGAAGCAGAAAGGCAATGTGCCGCTGTTCAACCGCGCCTTTTTGAAAACGGTCGAAACTTTCGGCCGCTCCTACGAAATCGGCATGATCACCGCCTACAAACTCGGCACGTGGAAATTGATGAACGACACGGAAAAATTCCCGGCCATGTTGAAGAAGGGGAAAATCGCGCTGTTGCCGCCCCGGGGCGGCGACCGGAAGACCGTGAAACGCATTTTCAAGGCCTACAAACAAAACAAAGGGGCCAAAGCATGAGATACGCCTATTATCCCGGATGCTCGGCTGAATCCACGGCCCGCGACATGCACCAGTCCACGTTGGCCGTTGCCAGGGCGCTGGGAATTGATCTGGTCGAACCCAAGGGCTGGACCTGCTGCGGCGCCACCGCCGGGCACCAGACCGACCGCTTGCTGGCCGTGTCCCTGCCCGCCGCCAATCTCACCAAGGTCCAGGACATGAAGCTGGACATGATGGTCAATTGCGCCGCCTGCTACAACCGTATGAAAGTGGCCAACCACGAAATCGCGGCTCATTCGGAAATCCGCCAGGGCGTCCGCGAAGCGCTGGACCGGGATTACGACGGCTCGGTCAAAGTCCGGCACCTGCTCGAGGTGCTCCTGGAAGATGTCGGCCTGCCGGCCATCACCAAGGCCGTCAAACGTCCGCTGAACGGACTCAAGGTGGCCTGTTACTACGGCTGTCTGCTGGTCCGTCCGCCCAAGATTTTAAAATTTGATGACCCGGAAAATCCGACGTCGCTCGACCGGCTGGTCACCGCAATGGGCGGCACGAGCCTGGAATGGCCGTCCAAGGTCGAATGTTGCGGCGGCGGCCTGTCGCTGTCGCGCACAGACGTGGTGGTCGAACTCACGGGGTCAATCATTGACATGGCCGCCAGCGTGGGCGCCGATTGCATCGCGGTCAGCTGCCCCATGTGCCAGGTCAATCTCGATTTGCGTCAGCAGGACATCAACCGGCAGACCGGGAAGAACTATCAAATCCCGATAGTTTATATCACCCAGCTCCTCGGCCTTTGCCTCGGCATCGGCCCCGGTGATCTCGGGTTCGACAAACTGATGGTCCCGGCCACGAATGTTTTGGAGAAGGTGAAATGAACGCGCATAAAATTCTAACGACGCATTTGGGTTGGGGAGCGCGGGCGTCTCGCCCGCGGTTTTCGGCCTCTGGCCGGAAACATTTCGCACCCTGCAACCGGAACCTTTTGGTATGGCATGCCGGTGCAGTAAACAGTCGGCGGGACACCGACTGCGGCGACCGGGACGGTCGCGCTCCCCTTCTTCAACTGAATTCGCTCCGACTTAGACAGGTCATGATATGCAGCAAACCATCATGAGTAAATCCGACGGCAAAAAAATTGGCGCGGTGCTGGTGCAAGGCGGCGGCATTGCCGGCGTCCAGGCCTCGCTCGACCTCGCCAACAGCGGCTTCAAGGTCTATCTCGTCGAGCGCGACGGCGCCATCGGCGGCATGATGGCGCATCTGGACAAGACATTTCCGACCGGCGACTGCGCCACCTGCATCGTCTCGCCCAAACTCGTCGAATGCGCGCGGAACCTGAACATCGAAATCATGACCCTTTCGGAAGTGACCGGTCTGGAAGGCGAACCCGGTCATTTCACCGCCACGGTCAAGCGGCATCCGCGCTATGTCATCGAGGACAAATGCACCGGTTGCAGCGAATGCACGCAGGTCTGCCCCGTGGACATTCCGGACGAGTTCAACCGTTGTCTCGGCACCCGCAAAGGCATCGCCAAACTTTACGCCCAGGCCACCCCGAACATTTTCGGCATCCTCAAAAATGGCCACTCACCCTGTAAAATGACGTGCCCGGCCCGGGTGAACGTCCAGGGTTACGTCCAGCTCATCAAGCAAAAGGAATATCTCAAGGCCGTCGAACTCGTCCGCCAGCGGAATCCGCTGTCGGCCATCTGCGGCCGCATCTGCACCCATCCCTGCGAGTCTGAATGCATGCGGGGCAAGGCCGACGATCCCATCGCCATCCGCCTGCTGAAACGGTTCGCCTCGGACAAGGAAATGGAACTGCTGGCGGCGGGCAAACTCACCTTGCCGGAGGAAAAAACTCCCGCGCCAGACGCCAAAAAGGTGGCCGTCATCGGCGGCGGCCCGGCTGGACTCACCGCGGCCAACGACCTGGCCGACGCCGGATTCGCCGTCACCGTCTATGAAGCGATGGCCGCCGCGGGCGGCATGCTGCGCTACGGCATTCCCGGATATCGCCTGCCCAAGAAGGTGCTCGACCACGAAATCGAAATCATCCGCCGCAAGGGCGTCAAGTTCTTCTATAACTGCCGCATTGGCCGGAACGTCACCATCGAGACGCTCCAGTCGGTTTATGCCGCGATCTTCATTTCCGCCGGCGCCCAGAAGAGCCGCAAACTCCGCGTGGAAGGCGAGAACATCAAGGGCGTGTTGCACGGCATTGAATTTCTCCGGGACGCCGGCTCGGCCCATAAACCCGCGGTGAAAGACCGGGTGCTGGTCATCGGCGGCGGCAACGTGGCGGTGGACGTTGCCCGGACCGCCCTGCGCCTGGGCGCAAAAAATGTCGAGATGATTTGTCTCGAACAGCGGCACGAGATGCCCGCTTACAAGGAGGAAATCGAAGCGACCCTCGCCGAAAACATCAAAATCCGAAACGGCTGGGGCCCCAAACGCATCCTCGGCAACGGCTCCGTCACCGGCATCGAGCTGAAACGTTGCACCCGGGTTTTTGACAGCCAGAAACGGTTCAGCCCGACCTTCGACGAAAACAATCTAACGACGATTGAAGCGGACCAGATTATCGTGGCCATCGGCCAGGCAGTGGATGAGGAACTGGTCAGCCACATCAAGATCCAAAACGAACGGGGCTGTTTCAAGGCCGACAAGGTCACCGGCCAGACTTCCGTGCTCAGCATTTTTGCCGGGGGCGACAATGCCTCGGGTCCCGCGTCCGTCATTGATGCCGTCGCCGCCGGCAAACGGGTCGCCGAATCCATCGAACGTTATTTGAAAGGCAAGGACCTGCTCGGCGGCCGGTTCGAGGATTCGCTTCGCCCGCTTCCGCCGGCGTTCCTGCCCACGCTCGACAAGCTGGAGAAAAAATCCCGGCCCCATGCCGCGGAACTGGCCCCGGCCAGCCGCCTGAACAATTTTGACGAGGTCGAAAAAGGACTCACCGAGGAGCAAGCCCTCGCGGAGGCCGCGCGTTGCCTGAATTGCGCGCTGTGCTCGGAATGCAACCGGTGCGTCGAAACCTGCAAGCAGCACGCCATTGACCACGCCATGCGCGAGCAGACGGTCAAGCTCGAGGTGGGCTCGGTCATCCTGACTCCGGGTTTCAAGGAGTTCGATGCCCGGCGCAAAGGTGAATTCGGTTATGGCCGCTATGACAACGTCGTCACCAGCGTCCAGTTTGAACGGATGCTTTCCGCCGCCGGCCCGTTCGAAGGCCATGTCATCCGCCTGTCCGACGGCCGCGAGGCGAAGCGCATCGGCTGGATTCAATGCGTCGGTTCGCGCGATGCGTCGTGCGGGAACGATTATTGTTCCTCCATCTGCTGCATGATGGCCACGAAACAGGCGCTCGTCGCCGGCGACCACGTCCACGACCTGGACGCGACGATTTTCTACATGGACATCCGCGCCCACGGCAAGGATTTCGACCAGTATTACGAGCGCGCCCGGGCGCAGAAACACATCCATTACCTCAAGAGCATTCCGTCCCGGATTGTCCAAGTGCCCGGCAGCAAGGACCTGCGCGTTTCGTTCATTGACGAGAACAGCCGGCTGCAGCAACAAGATTTCGACCTCATCGTCCTGTCCGTGGGCATGGAACCGGCGAACGGCCTCGCGGACCTGGCCTCCCGTCTGGACATCAAGCTCAACCAGTTCGGCTTCTGCGACACCGACCGGCTCCTGCCGCTGTCCACCTCGCGGCCCGGCGTGTTCGTCGGCGGCGCGGTGCAGGAACCCAAGGACATTCCCGAGACCGTCACCCAAGCCAGCGCCGCGGCGTCCATGGCCATGGAACTGCTCGCGCCGGCGCGCAACACGCTCATCACCAAAAAGAGTTATCCCACCGAGCATGACGTGGCTGATGAAGCCCCGCGGCTCGGCGTCTTTGTCTGTCACTGCGGCATGAATATCGCGTCGGTCGTGGACGTGGAGGCGGTGGTCAAACGCATCGAGCACGAACCGGACGTGGTTCTGGCGAACCACACCATGTTCACCTGCGCCGACACCAGCCTGTCCAACATCAAGGACATGATCCATCAACACCGGCTCAACCGCATCGTCGTCGCCTCCTGCACGCCGCGCACGCACGAGCCGCTGTTCCGCGAAACCCTGCGCGAAGCCGGGCTGAACCCCTATCTGTTCGAAATGGCCAACATCCGCGACCAATGTTCCTGGGTGCATTCCGCCGTGCCGCAATCCGCCACCGAAAAGGCGGTTGAACTCGTGAAAATGTCCGTCGCCCGCGCGCGCACGCTTTCGCCGCTGGAAGGCGGAACGCTCACGGTGGACCAGACCGGCATTGTCATCGGCGGCGGACTGAGCGGCATGACCGCCGCCCTGGCGCTGGCCGACCAGGGATTCAACGTCCATCTGGTGGAACAAAGTGACCGTTTGGGCGGGACCCTGCACGATATTCATCGCACCTTCGAGCACGATGACATCGCCGCCTTCACCCGCGGCCTCATTGACAAGGTCCAGAAACATCCGCGCATCAAGTCCTACCTGGAAGCCGAAATCACCGGCATCAAGGGTCACATCGGCAAGTTTGCCGTGACGCTCGCCAAGGGCGGCGCGAGCTTTGAAATTTCCGGCGGCGCCATCATCGTGGCCACCGGCGCGCAAGCGGCCAAGACCACCGACTTTTTATACGGCAAATCCGACCGGGTCCTGACCCAGGTCGAACTGGAACAACGGTTGCACGACAAGACCTGGCCCGCGAAGGGACAAAACATCGTCATGATCCAGTGCGTCGGCTCGCGCAACGAAAAGCATCCGTATTGCAGCCGCATCTGCTGCTCGATGGCCGTCAAAAACGCATTGGACATCAAGAAACTAGACCCCGACGCCAATGTCTATGTGCTTTACCGCGACGTCCGGACCTACGGCTTCCGGGAAATTTACTATCAGCAGGCGCGCGAGGCTGGGGTGGTCTTCATCCGCTACTCGCCGGAAGCGCCGCCGCAGGTGGCCGACAATAACGGCCTGGTCGTCACGCTCAAAAGTCCCGACCTTCCCGACACGCTGGCGATCGAAGCCGACAACGTCGTGCTCAGCACCGGAGTGGAAGTGGATTTGAAGAACAACAAGCGCGTCTCGGACATGCTCAAGGTGCCGCTCAACGCCGATGGATTCTACGTGGAAGCCCACATGAAACTGCGGCCCGTGGATTTCACCACCGAAGGCATCTTCCTCTGCGGCCTGGCCCATTCGCCGAAGTTCATTGACGAAAACATTTCGCAGGCGCGCGCCGCCGCCGCGCGGGCGGCCACCGTCCTGTCCAAAACGCAGCTCGATGTCAGCGCCCAGGTCTCGTACGTGGACCAGCAGAAGTGCATCTCCTGCATGACCTGCGTCACGGTTTGTCCGTATTCCGCGCCTTACTGCAACAAGGACGGCAAGGGCCAGATCGAAGCCGCCAAGTGCATGGGCTGCGGCATTTGCGCCGCCGAATGTCCGGCCCGCGCCATCCAGTTGCATCATTTCGAGACCGACCAGTTCGAGGTGATGATCAAGGCGTTGCTCGCCGGGGAAGATTTGGAAAACGTCAGCAACGTAAGCCACGGCAAGAACGGCAACGGTCAGCCCCGCCAGGGCATCCGGTTAATGGCCCCGAATTGAAAATGAGCGTTCAAAGACATTTTGGAATTGGGGAGCGCGACCGTCCCGGTCGCTCCAGTTGGCGTCTCGCCGACTGGTTTTTGCGGATGAGCACCAGCTCTAACAATTCTTTCGGGTTGTGGAGGGAAATTTGCGGCCGGAGGCCGCAAATTGCGAGCGGGACGCCCGCGCTCCCCCAATCAATTACGCCTCTGCGTCTCTGCGTCTCTGCGTTAAATTCGATTGCATGAACACCCAAACTTTTGAACCCAAAATCCTGGCCTTTTGCTGCCACTATTGCGCCTATTCGTCGGCGGATCTGGCGGGGGTCATGCGCATCCAGTATCCGCCCAATGTGCGCATCATCCGCACCCCCTGCACCGGCCGGCTGGAGACCGAATACTTCATGAAGGCCTTGGAGAACGGCGCGGACGGCGTGCTCGTGGCGGGTTGTCTGGAAGGTGGCTGCCATTTCGTGGAAGGCAATCTCTGCGCCAAACGCCGGGTCAATTACACCCGCGACCTGCTGGAAGAAATCGGCATCGAAAAGGAACGCCTCCGCATGGTCAACATTTCCGCCGCCATGGCGCGGCCATTGGCGGACGTCATCACCGACATGGTGGAAACAATACGCAAACTGGGACCAAACCCAATAAGGAAGGCTGAAGTCCAAAGCCCAATGTCCAAGGTCCAAAGTCCACAGCCCACAGTCCGGAGCCTAAAGTCCTAACTACTAACTGCTAGCTGCCAACTACTAACTCCCAATTTTATGATCGTCGCACAAAGAAAAAACATACCCGAACTGCTGGACATCGTTGGTAAACACCGGAAGGTGCTCCTGCTCGGCTGCGGCACCTGCGTGACCGTCTGTCTGGCCGGCGGCCAGCGCGAAGTCGGCATCATCGCCTCCGCCCTGCGCATGGCGGCCAAATTGAAAGGCCGCCCCCTGGAAGTCGAGGAACTCACCATCGAACGCCAGTGCGACAACGTCTTCCTCGAACAAGCCGCCGATGCCATCAAGCAAAACGACTGCGTGCTGTCCATCGGCTGCGGCGCCGGTGTGCAGGCCATCGCCGAGCGATTCGCCAACAAACCGGTTTATGCCGGGCTGAACACCGCGTTCATCGGCATCCTGGAAGAACGGGGCGTCTGGACGGAAAAATGCGCCGCCTGCGGCGAATGTGTGCTGCATCTCTACGGTGGCATCTGTCCCATCACCCGGTGTGCGAAGAAAATGATGAACGGCCCGTGCAGCGGTTCCCGAGAGGACCGATGCGAAGTCAGTCCCGACCGACCCTGCGCCTGGCAATTGATTTACAAACGCCTGAAAGACATCGGCCAGTTAGACCGCCTGAAAGAGCACAAGAAACCCAAGAACTGGCAGCCGAGCCTCTCCGGCGGTTTCCGTAAAATAATTAGAGAAGACCACAGAGTTTAAACGGCTGAAACAAAAACTCTAGCGTTTAGCTTTTATCTTTTGGCATTTCCGCTGGCCCGTAGCGTGGGGCAATGCCTTTTACGTGAGCCAGCCACGTGGCGCAACTCAGCGGGTGGCTTGAAGATGAACCCCGCCCAGATATTGCATTTAGATGTAAATGGCTTGTAAAACAAAGATATTATGTTAAAGCATGATTCCTATGAATGGGAAAGCATTGGCTTCAAGATTAGAAGGTAAAAGAGTTGGTCAGTGGAATGTGATCAAACGCAAACCCAAAGATGCGGCTGATTCTAGCGGATATTTTTCGTCTTGCTACTTCGTTGAGAACGACAAGGGAGAAAAGGCGTTCTTAAAAGCTTACAATTACCTCTATGCGTTCGGTCGCAAAACGGGTTCCGCCGACACGTTGAAATTCATGACAGAAAATTTCACATATGAACGTGATCTGTTAAAGATATGCGGTGATAGCAAAATGCGTCGAGTGGTAAGGCGAAACGATATTAAGCGATCAGGGAACGCATGCGTTTATGCTGGTTCCAACACAATCTTGACCTTGCGTCCCAGGGCGCGCGCCGCCTTGCCCAAGGTGTTCAGTGTGACCGAGGCATTGGAAGCATCCAGCAACCGGTCCACCGCCGCGCGGCTGGTTTTCATCCGGGCCGCCATTTGCGTCTTGGTCAGTTCCTTCTCTTTCAACAGGCGGTCCAATTGAAGGCTCAACGCCTGCTTCAGCGCGCGGGCCTCGACTTCGCCCCGGATGCCTTGTTCATCCAGGAAATCCCGGAAGTCGCTTCCGCGATGTGTTTTTTTGCTCATAGATTTTGCCAATATTGTTTTTTGCGTTTCTTTGCCAATTCCAGTTCGTCTGGCGGCGTCTTTTGCTGTTTCTTGATGAAGCCGTGCAGCAGCACAATTTCCTGATCCACCATCGTAAACAGCGTCCGCGCGATGCGGTTATCCAACCGTGAACGGACCTCCCAAATGCCGTCACCCAAATTGTCAACCAACGGCTTCCCTACCGGCCACGCGTATTGCACCGTCAGAATGTCCGTGCCGATGACCTTGCAGTCCTCTTTCGACAATCCTTTCAGCCATTCCCGCACTGGTTCATTGCCCGCCTCGGTCTTGAAAAAGACGACTTTGAGCGGGCGTTCAGCTTTCATCCGCAAAGTAGTGTATCAAAAAAGATACGTTTGTCAAATGGAGATAAGCAGCGCCCCGATGTGCTTTGGAACTGGTCACAAATTGTGACCAGTTCGGAGTATCTTTCTGAATGCCAATGGATTGCACACATGAGGTCACAAATTGTGACCTCAAGTTGGCGACTTCTGCCGCAGTCAGTTGAAAGGTAAAGTCCGTGGGAAATCGGTCAAAGTTGCGCTTTACAGCCTGGTTGAAAACTTTTGTCGGCACACCATAAAGCTCCGCCAAGTCGGCATCCAGAATCACCTTCTGATTGCGAATGTTCAAAATCAGGGTTTCAATCGGTTTCTTTGGCTTCATATTGTCGGATGGTCCCAGTTCGATTCCCGGCCCAAGCGGATTGGCAATTATCGTAGCCCTCGGCAGATTTTAGGCAAATAGAAAACCGCGTAAAGCGGCGGAGCCGCCACGCGGTGGGCTGGGGAAGTTTCAAGTTTTCAGTGTTCAGTTTTCAGCCGCAAAGGGGCAAAGGGGTCGGATAAAAGGTACCGCCTCACCGATGAATTATTCCTGGTCTTGATTGAAGCCGATGCGGCGCCGGGGTTTCTCCGGCAGGGGCGTTGGGATTATGTTTACCTCTTAATCGTCGTGTGAAATGATTTTCTGTCATCCGCCGTCACACTGAGTTTTGTATCGGAGACGACAATCTTAAGTTTGGCCTCAGCTGGAATCTTCGCTTTTTCCATCCCATCGAGCAAAAGTCGTTCTTTCTCAATTACAAGCTTGTGTCCGAGAAACTCAACGCCCGGCTCACTGTTTCGATCAACGATGAAGCCGGAAGCATCAATGTCGGCATTGATTTCGTGTCCGGCCACGTTCCCCATAAGAATCGAATGAACCGCCGGCAGAGCGACGGCCTGATTGGGTTTACTACGACCCCATGACGCGGTTATCCCTACCGCGGTTACGAGCGCGATCAAAAGCAGTGGGATAAGTATGCGCATGGTTGTCCTGTCCTTTTCCGGTTGGACGCGCTGATGCCGGAGACGCACCATTCCGGGTGCTTGGACGATTTCGCCGGAAAATCCAAGCGCAACGTTTGCAGTTTCTTTCATGTTCTTTTGTTTAACTTACGGACTTCACCCCCGGGCATCCGCCCAAGCATTTGCCCGGGTGTATAAACTATCCAACACAAACGGCCGGAATGAAACGAATTAGGGACAGAAGGCAGATTTGCGGGGTGAATTGCGCCTGGCACAGGGCGAAATGCCGGCAGAAAATCGAGACCAAACATTGTCAAATGACAGGGGGCCTGAATTTCGGAGGGACAAGCCGTTCCGCAAACGGTTTTATCCGCAGACCTGTCCACCATCCCGTCCATCGACCTGTCCACCGTAGCCTTCCTCCCTTCCAAAGCTTTTGCGACGGAGGGGGCGAAGGTGGAAGTCCCGCAACACGGGACGAAGTTGGAAGCTTCTGAGCGAAGGATGGATTGCGCTGATTAACGCAAATTCTTGGGTGGCCTCGGCGACGGTGAAAATCTTTAATTGCCCGGTCGGAAAAATGGGTTGTCAGCGGCTTTATTTTCGTCATGCTCCCCGGACGGACCATGTGGAACCGATTCCCAGTCTATTTCGGCCGGTGGATGTTTTGGCTGGGATTTTTTCTGTCCTGCACGGCCCTGGCGGCGGATGCTCCTGTCTCCGAATCCAAAGTCACCGTGGCCCCGGCCGGAGCCTGGGTGAAACCCAATTTCTTCGACCGCGCGTTGCAGTATGCCCCGGTGCCGGCCGGTGAAAACGAACGCTGGCTGTTGCTGGAAACGGAAATCAACGTTCCCGAAAGTGCGACCTTCTGCCATCTGGTAAAACAAATCAGCAGTTATGCCGGCATGCAGAACGGCGCGCAAATCTCCCTTGATTTTGACCCCAGCTATGAATCGCTGCAACTGCACTGGGTGAGGATCTGGCGCGGCACGAATTTTCTCAACCAACTCGACCGGGACAAGATCAAAATCATCCAGCAGGAGCGCGATCTGGAACAGCATGAACTCAATGGCCAGTATTCCGCGATTCTGGTGCTGGAGGATGTCCGCGTGGGCGACGTCATTGATTACGCCTTTACCTTCCAGGGGGACAACCCGGTCTTTGGCGGCCGGTTCGCGCGCTCCATTCAGCTTCAATCCGAAGAGCCGATTGGACGCCTTCGAACCCGGCTGCTCTGGCCGGCGAAAAAGCGGCTCTATGTAAAAAATCACGGAACCAGCGCGCAACCGGTGATCATTCGTGGCAAGGAAGTCACCGAATACTGCTGGGATTCGAGCCGGGTTCCGGGGCTGTCTTTGGAAGATTCCCTGCCGGATTGGTATGAATGCCGGCCGTGGGTGCAGTTGAGCGACTTCCAAACCTGGGACGAAGTCAACCAATGGGCGCTGACGCTTTTCCCAAACGGTTCCGTTTTGTCGCCGGAGTTTTCCCAAAGACTCGATGCGTGGCGGCGCATGGCCAACCCGGAGGAACGGGTCCTGGCCGTCCTGCGCTTTGTCCAGGATGAAGTGCGTTATTTCGGAATTGAAATGGGCGAAAAATCCCACAAACCCTCGGACCCCTCCACGGTTTGCAACCGGCGATTCGGCGACTGCAAAGACAAGTCGTTTCTGTTCGTCACCGCCCTGCGGGCGTTGGGCATCGAAGCCTGGCCGGTGCTGGTCAACACCTCCGAACGCCGCACCCTCGATCAATGGCAGCCGTCGCCGCTGGCTTTCGATCATGTCATTGCGGCGGTGCGCCTGGACGGCCAGCTTCGCTGGTTCGATCCGACGATCAATTACCAGCGCGGGCCGCTGTCCGTCCGTTACCTGCCTGATTACGAGCGCGGCCTGATCATCAGCCCGAAAACCACCGGCCTGACCGTCATTACCAACACCAGTGCCGACCAGAGTCTGACCAGCGTGAGTGAATACTTTCAATTGCGCGGCCGGGATGAACCCGCCGATCTAAAAGTCGTGACCGTGGCCACCGGTGGCGACGCGGACGCCCTGCGGGAACAGTTCGCCACCAACGGCCGGGACAAAATCCAGAAGAGCTACCAGGATTTTTATTCCCATTACTATCCGCAGATCAAAATTGCGCAGCCTGTTCAGTTCGCCGATGACGAACAGCAAAACCGGATCGAGATGACCGAGTTTTACACCGTTGAAAAAATGTGGACGCGGTCCGCCAACGACAAACGGTTCTGGTGTGAATTCTTCCCGCATACGATCACCAGCCTCCTGTATCAAAAACCAAGGGACAAGGACCGGTCGATGCCGCTGGCCCTGGAATTTCCCGAACACCGGATTTTCCGCGCCGAGGTGGCTTTGCCGGGAGTCTGGCCGGCGGACAAACGGAACAAAACGATTTCCGACCCCGCGTTTTTCTTTCAACGTCAAGTGACCGTCTCCGGTCGCAAGCTGGTCCTGGAAGCGGAATACCGCACCTTTGCCGACTCCATTCCGGCGGACCGGGTGAAGGGCTATCTGCAACAGCTTGACGAGGCCGCCCGCGCTTCCAGTTACGCCCTGAGCTGGCGCTGATCCATCGTCGCCAAGGCCAAGATGGACGGGGGAGGATGGAGGATGGAGGATGCTCGAATACGTTCCAGTGACCTGTTTCGAGAGTTGCGATCCGTCCCGGAACCCGTCATGCCAGATCGAAGCACCATGACCGGACAAGGTGAGTTTTGAATGACCTGCTTCACGGTGTTGCGTCGTCGCAGCCCCGACAGCCAGCTGCGGCTGCGAGTTCCCATGATAATGAGCGAGGCGTTGATGGAGCGGGCCTCGCAGAGAATCACCTCGTGAGCGCGGCCTTCCCGAACCCGGGCTGAAACTGCGGCCTTGGCTTCGCTCTCCCACAGAATTCCGACCAGTTTTTTCAATTCCTGACAGGCGCCTTCGCTGATCGTGCGAATCAAATCCGGGCGCGGTATGGCCGCCTCCTTCCGGCCCGGGCTGAGTTGAATGACATGCAGCACATCAACCACCGCGCCGAATTTTTCCGCCAGCGTCTTCGCATAACGCAGCGTTGCGAGCGTGCAGACCGAGAAATCAACCGGCACCAGCACCCGCGCCACGCGGGCGTCGGCAGCAGGAACGTCCACCGACCGGTCTGACGGCAATGGGTCTGGCAGATTCACGGTCTATTTCCCCGGCAAATTGTCCAACGCAAGGTTTAGTTCCAAAACATTCACACCCGGCTCGCCGAGAAAGCCGAGGCTGGCGGGGTCGGTGTTCGCGCGGACCAGCGCCAGAACTTTTTCCACGCTGAGGTTGCGGGCCTTGGCAACGCGGGGCGCCTGTAATTTCGCATTCGCCAGGCTGATGTGCGGGTCGAGACCGCTGCCGGACGCGGTGGCGGCATCGGCAGGCACGAGGGCGTTGGTCGCGAGGCCGTTTTGCGCACGATAATCGGAAATGCGCTGGGCGATGGTGGCAACGAGGTTCGTCGAGGTCGGGCCGAGGTTGCTGCCGCCGGAACTGGTGGCGTCGTAGCCGTTGCCCGCCGCCGAGGGACGCGATTGAAAATACTTGTCGGCGGTGAATTGCTGGCCGAGCAGTCTCGAGCCATGCACCGTGCCGTCCCTGTCCACGATGAGGCTGCCGTTGGCCTGGTTGGGGAAGAAAACCTGGGCGACGCCGAACACAATCAGCGGATACAGCCCGCAGCAGACGGCGGCAAAAGCCAGCGTGACCATCACGGCGCTGCGGAATTCAGTGAAAAGATTTTTCATAAACATTTTTTACGCGAATTAACACGAATTTACGCGGATTAAGCTCATACCAAATGCAAGCCGGTGATGAGGAAGTCTATGGCTTTGATGCCGACGAACGGGATGATGACGCCGCCCAGGCCGTAGATGAGCAGGTTGCGTTGCAAAATGGCCAGCGCGCCGATGGGTTTGAATTTCACGCCGCGCAGCGCCAGAGGAATCAATGCGACGATGATGAGCGCATTGAAAATGATGGCGCTGAGAATCGCGCTCGTGGGACTGTGCAGATGCATGATGTTGAGCGGCGCAATGGCGGGGAACGTCGCCATGAGCATGGCCGGGACGATGGCAAAGTATTTCGCCACGTCGTTGGCGATGCTGAAGGTGGTGAGCGAACCGCGCGTGATGAGCAGTTGCTTGCCGATTTCGATGATCTCGATGAGTTTTGTCGGGTTCGAGTCGAGGTCCACCATGTTGCCGGCTTCCTTGGCGGCCTGGGTGCCGGTGTTCATGGCTACGCCCACGTCGGCCTGGGCCAATGCCGGGGCGTCGTTGGTGCCGTCGCCAATCATCGCCACCATGCGCCCGCCAGCTTGTTCCCGGCGGATGAGCGCGAGTTTGTCCTCGGGCCGGGCCTCGGCGAGAAAATCGTCCACGCCCGCCTCGGCGGCGATGGCGGCAGCGGTGAGCTTGTTGTCGCCGGTAATCATCACGGTGCGGATGCCCATCTTGCGGAGCTGGGCGAACCGTTCCTTGATGCCGCCTTTGACGATGTCCTTGAGCTGGACCACGCCGAGCACTTCCCGGCCGTCGGCGACCACGAGGGGCGTGCCGCCCGAGCGTGAAATGTTGTCCACAGTGTCGGACACCGTCCTGGGAAACAGGCCGCCTTCGTGGTCCACGAAAACGCGCATGGCCTCCGCCGCGCCTTTGCGGATGCGGCGGATGAGGACACGTGAGTCTGATGTCTTCTCCCTCGCCTCCCCCAAGGGAGGAGAAGGTTGGGGCGAGGAGGTTGTTTTTATTGGTTGCCCCTCGCCCCGGCCCTCTCCCCGTTTGGCGGGGAGAGGGAGTGAATCAACAGGTGAGTTATCAAAGAAGTCCACGCCGCTCATGCGTGTCTGCGCGGTGAAGGGAATGAACCGGGTCTGCGTTTCGGCCACGTCGCGTCCGCGCAGGTTGAACTTTTGCTTCGCCAGCACGGCGATGCTGCGGCCCTCGGGCGTTTCGTCGGCGAGCGACGCGAGTTGCGCGGCGTCGGCGAGACGTTCAATGGTGACGAGCGGCGCGGGAAGGAACTCCGTCGCCTGGCGGTTGCCGAGCGTGATGGTGCCGGTCTTGTCGAGCAACAACACGTCCACGTCACCGGAGGCTTCGACCGCACGACCGCTCATGGCGAGGACGTTGTGTTGCAACAAACGATCCATGCCCGCGATGCCGATGGCGCTCAACAACCCGCCGATGGTGGTGGGAATCAAACACACCAGCAGGGCAATCAGCACCGGCACGGAGAACACCGTGGCGGAATAAAGGCCGAACGGTTTCAACGTCACGCAGACCAGCAGGAAAATGAGGGTCAGCGCCGAAAGCAGGATGGTGAGCGCAATTTCGTTGGGCGTCTTCTGGCGTTTGGCGCCTTCGACGAGCGAGATCATGCGGTCGAGGAAACCTTCGCCGGGATTGATGGAGACGCGGATTTTGATTTCGTCCGAGAGCACGCGGGTGCCGCCGGTGACGGCGCTGCGGTCGCCGCCGCTTTCGCGGATGACGGGGGCGGATTCGCCGGTGATGGCCGATTCGTCCACGGTGGCCGCGCCTTCAATGACGTCGCCGTCGGCGGGAATGATTTCCCCGGCGCGCGCGATCACGACATCGCCCTTGCGGAGGTCGTTGGCGTTGACGTCCTCGACATGGCCGCTCTTGGCGAGGCGATGCGCGATGGTTTTCACGCGGGTGCCGCGCAGCGCCTTGGCCTGCGCCTTGCCCCGGCCTTCAGCGACGGCCTCGGCGAAGTTGGCGAAGAGGACGGTGAACCAGAGCCAGATGGCGAGCTGGGCGATGAAGCCGCGTTCGGTGTGGGCGGTAAAAATCCCGACGGTGGTCAGCACCGCGCCAACCATCGTCACAAACATGACGGGGTTCTTCACCATCAGGCGCGGGTCGAGCTTTTTAAAGGCGTCGCCGATCGCCGGGCCGGCGATGGACCAGTCGAAAAGAGATGGAGCTTTATGAGTCATGGGAGTGGGGTGAGTGACAAGTGACAGATGACACGGGATTAAAACAGATGATGGATACGCCCGCCCTCGCCCCGGCCCTCTCCCCCGGGGAGAGGGAGAGCAGGGCACGTCGTGAGAAATTTGGACGCTGTTGTTGCAATCGCCGCACTGTGGACATTTTCTTCAGAGAACGTTCGATAATACTGCATGTCCATTTCGGCGAAAAACGGCCAATGATTCTCCCTCTCCTGGGGGAGAGGGCCGGGGTGAGGGCGGAATAATGATTCATACGGTCAATCTTTTATGAGCTTTTAAAACAGTTTGCCCTGGAGCATGAGGAAATGTTCGACCACCGGGCCGAGGGTCAACACAGGCAGGAAATTGAGCGCGCCGACCAGCAATACCGTGCCGAGCAGCAGCACGACAAACGTGCCGCCGGACACGGGGAAGGTGCCGGGGCTGGCCGGGATGAGTTTCTTTTGTGCGAGCGACCCGGCCATGGCCATGATCGGCACGATCATCAGGAAACGGCCGATCAACATCGCAATGCCGAGTGTGGTGTTGTACCAGGGCGTGTTGGCGTTGAGGCCGGCGAACGCGCTGCCGTTGTTGCCGGTGCAGGAACTGTAGGCGTAGAGAATTTCGCTCAGGCCGTGCGGGCCTTGATTGTTCAACCCGGCCAATCCCCATTGGCTGACCGCCGCCCATGCGGAAAACCCGAGGATGTCAATGGCGAGAATCAGCAGCGCCAGCATGGCCATCTTCACCTCGTAAGACTGGATTTTTTTGCCGAGATATTCCGGGGTGCGCCCGACCATCAGGCCAGCGATGAAAACGGCGAGCACGACGAACACGAGCATACCGTAAAGCCCGGCGCCCACGCCGCCGATGATGATTTCGCCGAGCTGGATGTTGAACAACGGCACGAACCCGCCGAGCGGCGTGAACGAATCGTGCATGGAATTGACCGCGCCGCACGACGCATCGGTCGTGATGGTGGCGAACAGGGCGGAGTTGAAGATGCCGAACCGGACTTCCTTGCCTTCCATGTTGCTGTCCGCGGCGGCGATGCCGAGTTGTTGATGAATCGGATTGCCTTTCGCCTCCGACCACCAGCACAGCAGGACGCCACCCAAAAACAATGTCATCATCGCGCCCCAGACCGACCAGCCGTGCGCCTGGTTTTTGGTCATGCGTCCAAGGTAATACGTGAGGCCGCTGCCAATCGCGAAAATGGAAAGCATCTGAATGAAATTGGAGAGCGGCGTGGGATTTTCGAATGGATGCGAGGCATTGGCGTTCACATAACCGCCGCCGTTGGTGCCGAGCATTTTTATGGCGATCTGCGAAGCAACCGGTCCTTGAACGATGGTTTGCTCGGTAACGGTTTGTTCCTCCATGACCTGCTTGCCATCCTTGTCAAGGACCGGTGCTCCCTTCGTGTCCACCCTGGCGACTGAAATTTTCATCGGCTCGAGCAACTTTGCCTTCGTGTAGGGCTTGAAATTCTGGATGATGCCCTGCGACCCGAGGAAGACGGCAAACACCAGGCAAATGGGCAGCAGCAGGTAGTAGGTGACGCGCACGAGGTCCACCCAGAAGTTGCCGAGCAGCTTTGTGGAATGCCTCGCAATGCCGCGCACCAGTGCCGCAGCCAGCGCAATGCCGGTGGCCGCCGAACCGAAGTTGTGAATCACCAGCGCGACCATCTGCGAGAGGTACGACATGGTGGATTCGCCGGTGTAACTCTGCCAGTTGGTGTTGGTGGTGAAGCTGACGGCGGTGTTGAAGGCGAGATGCGGGGTGAGCGCGCCGAAGCCTTGCGGGTTCAACGGCAGATGGTTTTGCAGGCGCAGGATGGCGTAGGTGAAAAGGCAGCTCACGAGACTGAACAACAGCATGGCCCAGGTATATTGCCGCCAATCCTGTTCCTGGTCCGCGCGCACGCCCATGAGGCGGTAGGTGAGCCGCTCCAGCGGACGGAGCACGGGGTCGAACCAGGTGCGGCCATTGGCGTCGAGCACCTGCATGAGATAAAGGCCCATGGGTTTCGTAATCGCCGCGAGGGCGACGACGTAGAGGGCGAGTTGCAGCCAGCCGGAGGTTTGCATGGGCGTTGGTTAAAATTTTTCGGGACGAACCATCGCGATGAACAGATACACGAACAACGCGAGGGCAATCAGACCGACGACAAGGTTTTCCATAAATTTCCTTACAGTTTTTCGCACCAGCGGGCGTAAAGTCCGCTCGCGACAAAAAAGAGGGCGATGACGGCGATGAAAATATAATCAATCATGGGTTGTGTATGGATTGCAGACCCTGGGAGCGCCGACGTCTCGTCGGCATGGAATTGTCTGTCGCAGTGCTGTGGGCCGGCGGGACGCCGGCGCTCCCAGGAGATGGAAGAATCGTGGCGGAGCCGGAGCCGGCCGACCGGTGAATCAAATCGTGTTCGTTCATGACCGCACCATGACGCAACGCCGGCGAAACGGCTAATCAAGAGAGGGGCGGTTGGCGTTAAGAATGTATTAAGAAACGATTTGTCCAAAAAAACCTTTACCAACGGGCGCGCCAAAGCGTCTTATTTCTCAACCGCTTATGTTGCGAATTCGATTTTTGGCCGTTTTCATCGGGTTATTGCCCGCGATGCTCTTCGCGGCAGGCGAGGTTTATCGCCCGGTTACCGTGACGCCGCCGCCACCGGCGCGCGAATTTCGCGGGGCGTGGCTCGTGACTGTGGCCAACAAAGACTGGCCGTCCAAACCCGGCCTCAGCGTGGCGGAGCAAAAGGCCGAGTTGATGGCGTTGCTGGACCGCGCGGTGCAGTTGAAGCTGAACGCAGTTATTTTCCAGGTGCGCCCGTCATGCGATGCGGTGTATGCCTCGGCCATCGAGCCGTGGTCGGAATATCTCACCGGCACGATGGGCCAGGCGCCGCAGCCGCTTTATGACCCGCTGGCCTTTGCCATCGGGGAGGCGCACCAACGCGGACTTGAACTGCACGCGTGGTTCAATCCGTTCCGCGCACTGCATCCGCAAACCAAATCGCCCGTGGCGTTGAATCACATTTCGCGAACGCATCCTGAGTTCGTCCGTCACTACGGCGCCCAATTCTGGCTCGACCCCGGTGACCCGTCCGTGCGGGCCTACGTTTTGCGCGTGGTCATGGACGTGGTGCAACGCTACGACGTGGATGGCGTGCAGTTCGACGATTATTTTTATCCCTACCCGGAAAAGGACGCAGCGGGCCGGGAGTTGGAATTTCCCGACGGTGCGACCTGGCAGAAATTTGGTTTGGCCAATGGTTTTTTAAACCGTGACGAGTGGCGGCGCGCGAACGTCAATCAATTCATCCAGAGCGTTTATCAATCCATCAAGGCGCTGAAACCGTGGGTGAAGTTTGGCATCAGCCCGTTCGGCATCTGGCGGCCGATGAATCCGCCGCAAATCCGGGGCATGGACGCCTACGCGAGGCTTTATGCCGACTCGCGCTTGTGGCTGGCCAGCGGCTGGCTGGATTATTTTGCGCCGCAACTGTACTGGCCGGTTGAGCCCAAAGAGCAAAGTTTTCCCGCATTGCTCAACTGGTGGGGGCAACAGAATCCCAGGGGCCGGCATCTCTGGCCGGGGCTGGAAGCCTCCAATGTCGGGGGAAAATGGGGACCGGATGAAATTGCCCGGCAGATCCAGATCATGCGCAGCCAGTCCGCCGCGCGCGGCGAAATTTTTTATCACCTGCGGAGTCTTACGGACAATCCGGCACTGGCCAATGTGGTTCGTACTGCCTACCCGCAAACCGCGCTCGTGCCGGCGTCGCCGTGGCTGGATTCCGTGCCGCCGGACAAACCGAAACTTGCCGTTGCCGAAAACAGCCGGTCCAGTTTGAGTGTGCGTTGGGAAACGAACGGCCAACCGGCGTGGCTGTGGATTTTGCAGTATCGCACCAACGAGGTTTGGGCGACGGAAATTTTGCCGGCCAATCAAACGACGCGGACGTTTGAAAATTTCCGGCCGGAGACGGTGGCCGTCAGCGCGGTGGATCGCACCGGGAATTTGAGTTCGCCCGCCGCGATCAAAAAGACCCCGCCGGCGCGCCCAGCGCGGTGGAACGGGTGGGCAAAGTGAGTTCGCCCGCCGCGATCAAAAAGACCCCGCCGGTTCGCAGCGGGAAAACCACGATGATTTTGGATTGATCGGAGGGGCGAGTTATACGAGCCCACAACTTTAGGTTGGTTGAAGTGGGACTCGTGTAACTCGCCCCTCCGGATTTGGGAATTTGAAATGGTTTTGGAAGGGCTGTAAGCCGAATTCTGTCTGCCCCGAATTTCTCCGGGGGAGAGAATCATTTATCTGTGCAGCCGATACCCGGAATCCGTTTCGCTTTCGCGAAACCTGGAGCGGGCCGCTCCGGGATTCCCTATTTGGCCTTGCACCCGATGGGGTTTTCCGTGCCGCGTCGCTTGCGCTTCGCGCGGTGCGCTCTTACCGCACCTTTTCACCCTTGCCAACTGTAGCGGCGGTCTGTGACCGTCGCACTTTTTCCGGCGCTCACAGAGCGCCGCTACAATTTCGGCGGTTTAATTTTCTGTGGCACTGTCCGTCAAAAGGTCTTTCAACCTTCCGCCCGCGTGTATCTTTGTTTTGCGACGGTCATGGACCGCCGCTACAGAGTTACGCGGCATCGCGCCCTTTGGTGTTCGGACTTTCCTCCCCCGGCTCGCGCCGGAGGCGATTCTCCGCCCTTCCAAAACCAATTCACTATAAAGTGACAAGTGACGGGTGACAAGTGACAAGAAATCAGGGTCGTGCCCAAATTTGCTGTAGCATCGAGTTTATGGTTCGAAATCAGCACACAGCGCCGACGCTACAACAGTCAAATCGGGACGCACGAAATCTGCGCGGACAAGCGAAAACTTCCCGCCACTTGTCCCCCGTCACTTGCCACTGACTCACTCCGCGCCGGCCAGCGCCATGTCGCGCGTGTAATACAAAATCCGGCCGCAGTTTGAACAACTGATGAGTTCCTTATGCGCCTGGCAATGGACGAGAATTTGCGCGGGCAATTTCATGTGGCAACCGCCGCAAACGCCGTGTTGCACGCCCACGACCACGTTTTCGCCCTTGCTCTTGAACAGCCGTTCGTAGCGATCGAGGGCGGCTTTGTCCACCGCCGCCGCCAGTTCCGCACGGCCTTGCTGCAATTCGGCAAGCTCCTTCTTCAAATTTTCCTCGCGCTGGCCGAGTTGCGCGATCTGGCCTTCGGCGGTTTTTTTTATTTCGTCGGCTTCGCGCGACAGGCGGCTGGACTCCTTTTGCACCGACTCGGCCTGTTCCATCAAAACGATTTCCTGGTCCTCAATCTGCGTGATGTCGGCCTTGCACGTTTCGATTTCGTGGGTGAGCGCGCGATACTCCTCGTTCTTGCGCGTCTGGAGCTGCTGGTTGGCGTATTTCTCGATTTGCTGTTTCCTGGTCTCGACGTCGAGCTCGAGCCGTTTGCGGTCGGACTCGATTTGTTTGAGGCGGGTCCGGGCGGTTTCGAGTTGCGCCTGGGTGGCCGTGGCTTTGGTGCGGAAGGTTTCGCGTTCCGGGCCGATGTAAGCAAGTTCCTGTTGAACGCGGTTAATTTTGCGGTCGCGGTCCTGTAAAACCAAAAGTTTCTCAATCGTCTCCTGCATTCAATCAAAGAGACTAACGATTGACCGCGCTCAAGTCAATGCGGCTGAGGTAGAGTAATGTCCTACTTTGAGTTTTTTTTCCGCGAGCGCAAAAATTCCGATTCCTCATTTGGACTGATTCGTTCAACGTCGCGCCAATGAACGATGGAAACATCCCCCGACGGCAATTCAACTTCAAACAAGTGTTTTTTAGGGTCAAAGCTTTTCCAGGTGACTATTTCCCCGGTTTTGATGAGTTTTAAATACTTCCCCACTATGGGAGCAGCCCCGGATTTTATGGCTTTAATATTTTTTTTCATGGCCTGATTTTCCTTTCTTAATGAATCCGGTTCGAAATTGTATTACGGCATTGATGTTTTATCAAACCATTCCCAATGGTTTTTATTTTGCAGGGCGCAACTTGACACCACCGCCATTTTTCTCCCTCTCCGCCAACGAAGTTGGGGGAGAGGGGCGGGGAGAGGTGGTATGTTCAAATTCAAATCTCCTCTCCGCTCTCAGGCGGGGCGAGAGAGTTGGTGGTAGTGTCATGTTGCGCTTATTTTGCATCCCGCGCGCGCTTCGCGCGGAAATTTTCCACGGCGAATTGATTTTGCAGTTTCACGGGGGCCGGTTATTTTGTCGCCATGCGTTTCATTGGCAACATCATCGAAAAATTGCAGCGGCATCCGAAGCGGGTTGTGTTTCCCGAAGGCACGGAGCCGCGCATCTTGCAGGCGGCCCGGCAGTTTTACGCGCTGCGGCTCGGCGCGCCCATCGTGCTTGGCAATCCGGCCAGAGTGACGGAAATCGCCGAGGGCTTGAACACTTCCCTCGAGGGCATCCGCATCATTGACCCCGCCGAAAGCGAAGATCTGGATAATTTCGCCAAGCGTTTCCTTTTGCTTCGCCGCAACAAGGGAATTCGCGCCGCGGAAGCGCGCGAGGCGATGCTGCAACCGAATTATTTCGGCACGATGATGGTGGCGATGCACCAGGCGGACGGCCTGATTTCCGGCGCGTCGCACTTCACCGGCAGCGTGTTGCGGCCGCTGTTTCAAATCATCAAGGCCGCGCCGGACATTGCCACCGTGTCGAGTTGCATGATCATGGAAGTCGAAGACACGCGCATGGGGGAGGAAGGCGTGTTGTTCATGGCCGACTGCGGCGTTGTTCCGGATCCGACCGTGGATCAGCTCGCCGATATTGCGGTGACGACCGCGCGGCTGGCGCGCCACCTGCTCGGCATCCGGCCGCGCGTGGCGTTGCTGTCGTTTTCCACCAAGGGCAGCGCGTCGCATCCGTCCGTCGGCAAGGTGCAGGCCGCCACCGCGATGGCCAAACGCAAGGCGGAACAGTTGTTTTTGGAAGCCGACTTCGACGGCGAATTGCAGGTGGACGCCGCGCTCGTGCCGGAAATCGCCGAACGCAAATTGCACGACAGCCCGGTGGCCGGGCGCGCGAACGTGCTGATTTTTCCCGAGCTCAATTCCGGCAACATTGCCAGCAAGCTTGTCCGGCTCGTCGGGCACGCGAATGCTTACGGACATATTTTATTGGGCTTGAACCGGCCGGCCGCGGACGTTTCGCGCGGTTCGAATGCGCATGACATTCTCGGCGTCGCCTCCATCATCGGGGTGCAGGCGATTGATTATCAGAAACTTTATCCGGGCGCTGACGCACATTTGCCCGGCGAGTAAATGAACACCACCACGCCGCGGGTTTTTATTGCCGCCACGCGCCAGAACGAAGGCAAGACCACCGCGTCGCTTGGCCTGATTGCCGCGTTGCAGGAACATTTTCCGCGCATCGGCTACATCAAGCCCGTCGGCCAGCGCTTTGTCGAAATCGAGGAGCAAAAAATTGACGAGGACACCGTGCTCATGGACGCGGTGTATCGCCTGAACTGCCCGCTGGTGGACATGAGCCCCATCGCCGTCGAGCCAACCTTTACCCGCAAATACCTCGAATCGGCGAACAACGAAGCGCTGGTCCAACGCATCCAGAAAGCCTTCGACCGCGTGGCGTGGGAAAAGGATTTTGTCCTGTGCGAGGGTTCCGGGCACGCGGGCGTCGGCTCGGTTTTCGATTTGTCCAACGCCCAGGTCGCGAAAACGCTCGGGTGCAAGGTCATCATCGTCACCCAGGGCGGCATCGGCAAACCGATTGATGAAGTCTGCCTCAACCAGGCGCTGTTTGAAAAGGAAGGCGTCGAAGTCATCGGCGTCATCATCAACAAGGTGCTCGAGGAAAAAATTCCCGAAATCGCCCGGTTCGTTGGCCGCGGTCTCAAGCGCAAAGGGTTGGAGCTGCTTGGCGTCATTCCGCATCAACAAATGCTGTGCAACCCGACGGTGGATTTGATT